>NZ_JACJPI010000060.1 GCF_014695975.1 Leptolyngbya sp. FACHB-321 | reverse complement strand
TAGCTCGGATTGTTGCTTGGCTGAAGGCAGAACCATTACCGAAACTTCGGGTGTCACGGTTTGCGGCCTTGGCTCCTGCATGAAACAGATGTAGCACATTCGCCAACAGCAACCATTGCTATACAAAGGCGACATACGGACACAAAATGTCAGATGGGCTGAAAAGCCTTATTTGCATTGCGTTTCAAAGCATCGCTCGAAGAGAGTCTCAGTAGCGGCACATCGGCGGCGCGGGGCTGTTAGGCCATCGGCACGCTACTGTCAGTCGCTGCTGAAAGACCCTGCAGCGGCTGGCGGTAAAACTGCACCTTCAGACCGTCTTTGGGATGGGGCGTGGGCACCGTCACCAGCGTCAGATCCTGAGGCAACAAACTCCAGTCATACCCCTGCAAGAGTTTAGCCGCAAAGAGCTTCAGTTCCAGACGCGCAAATTCCTTCCCCAGGCACTCTCGGACGCCGCCGCCAAACGGCACATGACTAAACGGCTTGACCTTATCCTCCGCCCGTTCCGGGCTAAAGCGCCCTGGGTCAAACTGCTCCGGTGCCAGAAAAAGCTCGCTGTCCTGGTGAGTCAAATTGATCTCATAGAGCACGCTCCAACCCTGGGGCAGCAGGAACCCGCCAAACTCACATGACTGCAAGACCTGCCGAAAACCGCCGCCTACCGGCGCAATGCACCGCAGTACCTCCTTCAAGACCTGCTCCAGGTAAGTCATCTGCTTCAACGTTTCCAGCGAGAGCGGTACGCCTCTAAATTGGGACTGTTCCGCTCTCGCCCTGTCCTTGACCGCTGGATGCTGCGCCAGGAGCAAGCAGAAAGAGGCGAGCGCCGAAGTCAGCGTTTCGTGTCCAGCAAACAGCAGCAGTAACACTTGATCCTTGAGTTCTTCCAACCCCAACGGTTGACCGTCCTCATCGCGCGCCCGCAGCAGCACCCCCAAGGCATCGCTGCCCTGACTGCCCGCCTGTTGCCGCTCCCGGATCAGCGTCTCTAGGCCCTTGAGCAATTGCTCACGGCAACGGTAAGCCTTGCCAAAGCGCGTCCAAGGTAAGCGCAACGGCAGACTGAACAGCCCCTCACACCAGGTTGCAAACCAGTGCCCTAACTCTGTTTGAGCAGCGTTATCCAGACCAATCAGCAGCTTACCGGCAATGTCAAACGTATAGTTTCGGAGCTCCGGGTACCAGGTCAACGTTTCCAGCGCGACCCAGCGCTCCAGGTACTGCTCACTGATCGCCGCCAGCACGGGGACATAACCGGTCAAAGCACGGGGCTGAAAGGCTTGTGCCAGCAGCTTGCGCCGCTGTAGATGCAGCGCACCTGTTTGCAGTGCCAGCGACAGCGGACCCAAGAGTCGCTTCACGCTAGGCGGCCAACTGACGACGAAATACTGGTTTTCGTGAGACAGGACGAAGTCATTCGCCGCCGCACCCTTCAGAAAGACAGTTGGGTTGCCCAGTAGCTGCGTCTTAAAGATCGGACCGTACTGCCGATGGCGCTTCTTGGCAAAGTCAGGATCACGGAGGAAGGCAAGGGTTTCGCCCAAGAGGGGTAGACCCAGTTGACCAGGGGGAGTAGTGAGGGAAGACATCAGTGGCTATCCAGTGCCGCGGTAGTAATGGGCTATGTCGGTTCGATCTTCGCAGGCTTCAGACCGATTTGCTAGGGGGGTAGAGAGACAACCGCGCCCAAAGTGGTAAGCGAAGCTGAACCGCTCTCACTTGCTTGCGGTTGAGCGCTGGGCTAAGTGCGCCCGCTTACTCTGGTGCCTCACTAAACGGCAGCGAAAGCTGGTTGCGCCATTCCAGCTGTTGTCGTTTCTGCGCTATTTCCACCTGGCGTCTGGCTTTGACCTGGTGCAACACCTGTTTGATATAGGCAATCCCCTCCGCCTGAGTCATATTTCTCGCCCTTGCGTGGCTCAGACCCCCTAAGGGAAGGCTATTACACCCACTCACCTCTGTCTCCACACATTCCGAAGTTCCAGAACTCCCATCAGGCAGGGTATTACACCCACTTTCACCCAATAAGTTTGTGTGACTGTTGGAGCCGGATGCCGCCCACGAGCAATCTGGCTCCACATCACTTTGAAGCGCGACCATTGTTGCGCTTTGTAAATGACGGGGATGCCAGAGATCGCGGTGCCGATAGAGCGTCGCACCACTCAATTGATGAGGCATCTCGGCGCAGGCTGGTTAGAGCGCCCCAGCCGCGAACGGGAGGAGAAGCCTCAGGCACTAATCAAAGCCCTTGACCTTAAACCAACTGATGTTGTCGCTGATATTGGTGCAGGCACTGGCTACTTCAGCTTCCGCATCAGTTCGCTGGTGCCTCAGGGAAAAGTGCTGGCAGTGGATGTGCAGCCAGAAATGTTGGCGATTATCGAAGCGCTTAAACAGGAAAAAAAGGTCGGCAATGTGGAGACGGTGCTGGGGAGCATCACGAATCCAAATTTGAAAGATGAATTGATCGACCTGGCGCTAATGGTGGACGCCTATCACGAATTTGACCACCCAAGAGAAATGATGCAGGCGATCGTCCAGGCACTTAAACCAGATGGGCGTGTTGTCCTTGTCGAATATCGCGGCGAGAATCCCTTGATACCGATCAAGCCTCTGCACAAAATGACTCAGCGGCAGGTTCGCAGCGAAATGGCAGCCGTTGGCTTGACCTGGCTAGAAACAAAGGAAACCTTGCCTCAACAGCACATTCTCTTTTTTGGCAAGCAGGCTTAACCAGCAGAGGGAAAGGTTGTCCACAAGAAAACGCCGACCGTCACGATCGCCAAAACCCCCTGGATCAAATTGCCAACCAGTGAGCCAACCACGATGCCGAGTGCGGCTTTGGCTGCCAACTTCAGATCGCGACGATAAATATATTCACCCACGATCGCGCCCAGAATCGGTCCAATCAGAATGCCCAGGATAGGACCCCCAATGGGCAAGGCAGGCAGCAGCCCCAGAATGCCGACAACAAGACCAACGACAGCACCAATCTGACCCCACTTGCTGGCACCTGCTTTCTGTGCGCCGTAGTACGTTGCCAGAAAATCAACACCAATGCCCACCAGCAGAAACACGATCGCGATCGCCAGTGATGGACCAACGCTACTAAAACCGTTCACCAATCCCCAAACAAAAATGGCGATCGCAATTAAGCTAATGCCAGGAATCGCAGGCACAACGGCACCAATAATGCCAACGACCATGAGCGCAACGAGTAGCCAGTAAAGAGCAAGCATTTTAGAAGGTGGGGCGTAGGAAAGGAAGAGCTTTAAGTTACTTTAGCCTTTAGCCTTTAGCCTTCTCAACCTCTAGAGACTGAAGCAGTGTATTTTCTAACTTGTCTGCGATTGCCCCAATCCATTTTTCATCCTGGCGGGTGTAGCTACGCGGAGCATTTGCGCCCAGGATCATGGCACCGTGCTGACCAAGGGGTTGGCAGATTACGCCCTGAGTGTTTTCGGGTAAGTAATCAAACTCAATGCGTCCCGGATAGACTTTAAGCGCTACTAAATAAACGGGTGTTTGCTTTTCTAGCACTCGCTGCAAGATGGGACCAGGAGTAACGTCCCGCTTGGCTGACAGAATGCCGCGTCGCAACAAAATTTTGCCGTCGTACCAGATGGTGAGCGATCGCGTTACTGTGTTTGTCAGTAGCAGGTGTGATGCCCAAGCAAGCTCAGTTTTGAGTGCATCTGGTAACGCTGGATCAAGTTCAAAGCCTTCTTCACCAATCAGATCGACGCGATCGGGCGTGCGGGGTTGCGCCTGTTGCCAAAGCAAACCCGTTAGAATCAGGACGGCACTCACAATCACTCCTAACGCATCCGAGCGTGATTGAGAGTTGGTTAGATCAGTGGTCAGCAGTCGATTTGCCAATAACAGGCAGCCTGCTAACCCGCCAACCACAAGTGGTAGCAAGCGTAAAGACTGGTTTTGGTCGGATTTAGTCATTCCGTTATGGTAAAAGCCTTTATATTCATTCTATTTAGAACGAGCGCTGCCAGTGTGAAAGGATTTATGCATAGTCAACCTAGCTACTCGAGCAGCTTTTAGAACGATGGCTTGCTGCCCAGCCCAACTATGTGAAGGCTGAGAGCTAACCTAGAATACCGTTTAGCAATCGCATCGCATTACTCTATTCATACCGTATAGTCTTTGGCATAGTTGGAGACACAGAAATTGCTGGAATTATTTAGCTCTGGGCTTATATTGGTTTGGCTGAACATGGCAGGGCTTACTCGTCCTACTACCGTGGGTAGCCCTCCGGGAGCAAGTACCTTTGCCTGGCAAGATACACCCTGGATTGTGCAGCCAGGAGAACCTAATGCCGTAACGCAGACAACGCTCCGGCAATATCTGGCGACGCTTAACCGCAAAGGTTTACCTGAGGCAACCCAAGGCGTTTGGCTCCAGACTGGCTCTCAGTTTCTTGCCAGTAATCAGGGTACAACGCCTCTTCCCGCGGCTTCGCTAACCAAAGTTGCCACCTCTCTAGCAGCGTTGCAGACCTGGGGACCAGACCATCAATTCGAAACGCTGATTAGCGCGACGGGTCCGATCGAAAATGGGGTTTTACAAGGGGATTTGGTCGTACAGGGTAGTGGCGATCCGTTGCTTGTTTGGGAAGAGGCGATCGCGCTTGGCAATGCATTGCAGCAGCTCGGTCTCACGAAAGTGGCAGGCAATTTAGTGCTAACAGGCGACTTTGCCATGAACTTTGAAACCCAACCACAAAAAGCAGGAGCGCTCTTTAAGCAAGCACTGAATGCAAAAGATTGGTCTGATGAGGTCGCTGCTCAACATCAACAATTGCCACCTGGAACACCACGTCCACAAATTGCGATCGCTGGCACTGTTCAGGTCATTACCTACGGTACTGATTTTCTTCCTAAACAGCTTTTGCTGGTGCGGCACCGTTCGCTGCCTTTGACCGACATTCTCAAGCTGATGAATATCTACAGCAACAATGTGATTGCAGATTCTCTCGCTCATTCAATAGGCGGAGCAGCGCTTATTGCCCAGCAAGCCGCGATCGCAGCAGGCATACCGCAAAACGAAATTCGGTTGAAAAATGGTTCTGGTTTAGGCACCGAAAATCAAATCTCGCCCAGAGCTGTTTGCGCGATGTTTGTTGCAATCCAGCGCTATTTACAGTTTCGTAGCCTAACGATCGCAGATCTATTTCCGGTTGCGGGTACTGATTATGGCACGATCGATTACCGTAGCCTTCCACTAGCAGCAGTTGTCAAAACAGGTACGCTAAATGATGTTAGTGCGCTGGCTGGTGTCGTGCCGACGCGCGATCGTGGACTTGTCTGGTTTACCATCATCAATCGTGGCACCGACCTTGAGGATTTACGCCAGCAGCAGGACAATCTCCTGCAAGCATTAGTTAATCGCTGGGGAGCAGTTACCACTCGACCAGTAGCGCTGTCCTCTAGCCACACCGAAGGCGTGGCAAAACGTTTAGGTGCAGTCGATCGCAATGAGATCATACGATCAACGATTCCAGTCAGTATTGACTCACGCCACTAGCCGTATGGAGGTGCAAACGCCTAAATTAAAAGACCGCCTGGATGCAGTCCAAGCGGTCTCTTGCTGTTGGTTTACTTTAACGAGCGAAGGATCAGAGATGAGAGCACATCCTTACCTTCAGCTCCAACCGCTTCACTTCAGTTGCTACAACAGTTGGAGAGAACGTTAGGACAGTCGTAAACCTTGAAATTTCCTTTAAGCAGGAGCTTCTACTTATCCCTCATCCTTTTGCTGTAGATGCCTCTACCAAAGAGCGCGTACACCCTCACCCGGAGCTTCGGACTGTGGACTGCTCTGGCGGTTATTCAACTCTGAGTCGTTGTTACGACGTGGTGTGCTTTGCTGAGACTCAACTTGGCTACCGCTTCGTGGTGTTGTCTGCGTACGTTGCTGACTTGAACCATTAGTTGGTTGCGCTGGTTGATCTGCATCGATACCCGTTGTCGTACCAGATTGATTGTCTGGCTGATTATTGCTACGGGGTGTTGCGTTAGTGCGAGGGTAGACTCCTTGCCCTGGTTGCTGCTGCATCGAACCATTCATAGGTTGCATCTGCTGCATGGCTGGATCTCCTGGCTGACCATCGCTGCGGGGTGATGCACTGGCTGGCTGGGTTTCTTGCCGTTGCTGCATTGTCGAACCACCCGTGGGTCGTACCTGCTGTACTGCTTCACCACCTACAGTTGCGCCAGGTTGGTTCGCTGGCTGGTTGGTGCTACGGGGAGATACGGTCGTGTTCGATCGCTGCTGAGTTTCCTGCCGTTGCTGCATCATTGAACCGCCAGTGGGTCGTACTTGCTGCACTGCTTCACCACCTGTGGTTGCACCAGGTTGGTTTGCTGGTCGGTTTTGGTTGGCTGGTCGGTTAACGCTGCGGGGAGATATGTTGGTATTCGATCGCTGCTGAGTTCTTTGCCGTTGCTGCGTCATCGAACCGCCAGTGGGTCGTACTTGTTGCACTGCCTCACCACCTGTGGTTGCACCAGGTTGGTTGACTGGCTGGTTGGTGCTACGAGGGGCTACATTCGTGCGCTGTTGGGTTTCTTGCCCTTGTCTTTCAAGGCGGTCACTAGCATCTGAACCTGGAACTGGATTCGTACCACTGCTTGGTACCCGGTTTAGATCTTCTCCACCATTAGTGGTGCCAGCATCTCTACCTGCTGGATTGGTTGGAGTAGCAGTCGAAGGCACATCAGGATTGCTGTTGTTAGGAGACTGTTGTGAAAGTGCAGGAAGACTAATTAAAGCGCTGAGTCCAGCCGCACCCAAAAAACCAGCCGCTTTGATAAGTAAAGTCCTAGAGTTGTTTCTGTCCATTGATATCTCCTTTGAGCCTCAGTTGAGACGAATCGTTTTGCAATCGTTCAACAGCTAGCCGTACCTTTCCCAAATTGTTAACCTCAGCCTGAGTCATGCTTCAATGGGAGTCTCAGTTAGCTACGACTGACTCCAGGTAAAATTCGATTAGCTGTTGTTGACTAGCTAAAGGTTAGAAATTTTACCCTAGTTAGTTCTCCGTCTACGGGATCAGTCTCTACTCTGTCAAGCGAGGGAAAGGAAATAGCTCAAGCAAAGGGTCAGCGATACAAAGATGAGCGCGCCTGATCCCCTTATCGCTTCTTAAAGAGGCTGAGATGATTCACTTGAAGCTCCAGGCAGCGATCGCTACACAGCCCCAGCCAACTAGAAACGCTACACCGCCCAGAGGTGTGATGGCACCTAGCCATTTAATGTCCGTAAGGCTAAGGGCATAAAGGCTACCAGAAAAGATGGCAATGCCAGTAATAAACGCGTAGCCTGCAATGCTCAAAGTTGGTGCGATCGTTTCGGCTCGACTTAGCAGTATTGCCACCAAAAATAGTGCTAATGCGTGATACATCTGGTAGCGAGCAGCAGTCTCAAAGATTTCCAGCGCACGTTCTGTCAATCGTTCCTTCAAGGCGTGAGAGGCAAAGGCTCCCGCTGCAACGGCTAAACCTGCAAGAATGGCGGCAGCGGTTAGAAAAAGACGGGTTAACAGCATCTCAAACCTCGGCAAGTAGCTAAAAATCAAGAGTGCGCGGCTTTTTAACGTTCAGTGACGGTGAAGCCAAAGTCTCATCATTGCGAAACCGATCGCTTGCCCCACTTAATTTTCGATCACCATTACCGTAGCGCCGATCGCCTCTAGTTGTTTTTTGCACTGCTGGGCGATCGTTCCACTTACACCTGTGACAAGGGGCATTGGTGCGGCTTCCACTAGGTCTTTTGCTTCCTTGAGTCCCAGCCCAGTCAGTTCTCGTACCAGCTTGATAGCAGCAATTTTGTGAACGCCAGGTACAGCTTCTAAAATGACATCAAAGTTACCCTGAGCTGCTATTGACTGTCCAACGACCAACTGCTGTTGTTGAAGCAGGCTTGCTCTCGGTTGCACCTTACTGCCACTATTCGGAAGGCTAACGCTACCCAGGTTGAAGCGGTAAGACATATTGCCTTCCTCATCCACATCAAAATTGGCGGTAAATTCTTCGGCGCGTTCATCTAAATAGGCTTTTGCCATCGCACCAGTAAGCCCTGTTTCCATCGCAAAGCCGAGGGCAGTGATGCGCCCGTCACCTTGCTTGAGTAGCTTGAAGAAGGTGGACTGAAGGCGATCGTGCTCTTGTTGCTCACTTCTGCGTCGCCCGCCAAAAACTAACCAGCCACCCAATGCGCTGGGGGGAATGCCAAAGAAACAGAGTGCGGCAACGGCACCCTCTCTATCTTTATCTGTAACTCTGGGATTCGCTATATCGGTTACAGCCCAGAGGACGATCGGCACGCCAATGCCCAACAACACACCCGCCGCTATTTTTGTGATTAGCCTCATAAACCCGGCACACTTCCCAACGATGCCGCAATCTTAGCCTTTGGAAAGACTAAAGACTAAAGGATAAATGCTGAAGGATAAAAAAATTAGCCTTTAGCCTTCATTTTTCATCCTTTTGCCCTCATCCCTTCTCCCGCGTCACTTCCAACAAACGCGAAAAGTAGAAGCTCGTTTTGGTCATAGCGTTGCGTTGTACCGTCCAGCCCTGGCTTTCCAGAATTTTTACGACTGCGGCTTCGCGGTGCAGGTAGGCGCGAGTAGCTTTGCTGGGACCCGGAAAGAAATCGCCAATTTTTTTAAGCAAGCTGTAAGCAAGAGTTTTGGGCGCAAAGCTAAGAATAAGCCGCGATTCTGCCAGAGAACTGAGATGACTAATCATTGCTGCCGCTTTGTCTTGCGGATAATGGATCAGCACATCCAGACAAATGACGGTGTGATAGCGACCGCTCAGAGTTTCCAAGTCCTGCACTGCAAAGGTGGGGTTAGTCGATTGTCCTAGCGTGGCTTGCGATCGCTCTTTCGCTTCGCCCACCATTTTTTCAGAAATATCGCTAGCGAAAACCGTTGCGCCTGCTTCTGCCAGCGGAATGCTGAGACTGCCGACACCACAACCCGCATCACAAACGGACAGTTGCGCTAGATTGCCATCTGCCTGTAGCCAGCTCAGCACTGTATCGACTGTTTGCTGATGCCCTGTGCGGATGTCAAGCTGCACTTTGTTAACTTCGCCATCCCCATAGATTCTGCGCCAGCGATCGAACCCAGTGGCATTGAAATACTCGCGAACAACGGTCTTATCGTCAACAGCAGTCATAAATTCGGCTTACATGATTTTGCTCACAGCTTCATCCTATTACTGTGTGGGTTTTAGTGGAAGGGTGAAAGGGAGGAGGGGGAAGAGTGAAGGGGTAAAGAAGTGGAAGGGTGAAGGACAGGTATGGTTTTAACTTAGAGATTTCTAGCACACACGATACCCGTAGGGGCAAGTTTGATACCAACGTGATCGGCTATCAGCAAAGCTTCTGGCAAAACCTGCCCCTTACAAGCGGTACATTCTTTCTCAGAAATCTCATCGATCGCAGTGATTCACCAGTGTTTCTGCTAATTGCAGTGCCTCGATCGATGTCGTGATCTTGGCTTCGGCTCTGGCTAGTTGAATGGCTGCTAGCAGCTTGCCAATACGAGGTCCAGCAGGCAAGTTCAAAGCCGTCATCAAATCCTGACCTGAGAGCAAAGGCATGGGATGAGCGACTGGATCACCGGGCGTAAGAAAGCGGTTTACCAGGGGTGTGATCGCGGCTACAGGTGTGCCGATCGCGATCGCCAAGAGCGCAATCGCGGGAAAGGTTGCCCCTGCAAGTTGAAAAAACTCGTATTGCTCCCGCAGGGAAAGATCTAACTGGGCAAGCGGTTGCAGGTTCCAATCAGCCTTACCATCCTCGGTCTGATTACTCTCGGACTGACCAGGAGCACACAACAACGGTAAGCACTTCAAGATCGTGCAAACCGCTTGCATATCGGTACGGCTATACTTCAGCCGCCGCAGTTGCGCTTCTGCTTGAGCAAGATTGGCTGGCAGCAAACTGGTTAGCTTCGCGGTGGTGAGCCAGGTACGAGTTGAACCCGATACGGCTGGTAATAGTGCTGTCGAGTCTCCGCTGCCAGCTTCGCCCTTAGATGCTTGCTGCTTTTTAGCACCCGGACGCATACGGCTGAACAATTCCCAAGCAAAGTCAGGCAAGGTTTCTTGCAACAGTGCTGCTGCCTGATCGATCGCTCCCACCAGCGCTAAACTCTGAGCCGTCGCCGCCGGGAACCAATCAGCCAACAGAGCATCCTGCCACGCCATTGTGAGCCATGTTGCCCCTCTCGTCGAACTGAGAAGGTAGTTTAGCTCTGACTGCACTCGTTCTGCCGCGATGCGTTGCAGCAGCGTTGCTAGATCACGAATCACCATCCGTGTTTCAGCCTCGACCGTAAAGCCAAGCTGCGCTGCCTGTCGATACGCTCGCAGTAGACGTAACGGATCATCCCGCAGGTTTTCGGGCGAGATCATGCGAAGCTGGTGCTTTTGCAGATCGGCATACCCCTGAAGCGGGTCGAGAAGTTGGTCAGTATGGGGATTGTAGGCGATCGCATTGACCGTAAAATCCCGTCGTTCCAAGTCGGCTTCCAGCGTTGGACCAACTTGCTGTGCAAAGTCTGCCGTACCCTGCTCAAACACCACACGGGCAATCTGACGCTCGGCATCCAGCAGCACAAAACCTGCTTTGTAGTGACGAGCGATCGCCCGTGCCGTTTCGACTGCGCCAATCGGCAGCACAAAATCGAGGTCTAAATACTCGCTTTCTCGCTCCAACAGCGCATCTCGCACCGTACCGCCCACCAAACACGCCGAGTGTGGCAACCACTCCAGGCTAAAGGGCCAGGTTTTAGGAGAAAGCGCAGAAGACACTGCTGGAACACGTAATTGATACTCTAAATCTAAACGCTGATTCAATCCGGTCTAATCCAACGATCGCTGACAATACAAACTGGCTGAACATCTAGCAGCCAAACGGCTTCATTCCCTAGCCGTCTCACCCCAGCCTAACGCTGCCGGAAGCTCCATGCACGTTAAAACAAGAAGCAGTGCAACGAAAATCAACCTGATGAGCGCTGCATGATGAGAGCGCCTGAGCTAGAGTAACAGAAAAGCATCTGACATTCTGAGTGTTCACACTTCGATGCGAGAAGTAAAGCCATGTGTATTTGCATCAACTGCCACTACGTCGATCGCTGCACCACCTACAATGCAGTCGAACATCAGCACCAGCAGCCTCATCTGACTGAAATGCCAGACTTTGAAGCAACCGAACCAACAATCAACGTCAATATTCGTCATGATGGCGATGTGATTGAGATGGAATGGGATGTGGTTGGCTGCTTGAGCTTTACTGAATCAAAAGGCAAGTGGTCGAAACTGCGTCCAGGCGAACTGGTGCCCACCTGATGATGAAGGTTGAAGCGAACGATGAGCACCCAGCAGTTGGTTTAACTGAGTTTAACTTCCAAGCCCATCCGCAGAGGGTTTTGACGACACCGCTGCCCGACCCGATCGCCCAGAGTATTGACGCGATCATCTCGCTTCATCGTCAAGAAGCGCAGGATCTGCCAGCACATCAAAAATCACTGGAGCAGATCTCGACGTTCTTTGGGCAACCCAGGTTTTTGTACAGTTTGTTCGCAGGCTTTTTATTCTGGATTAGCGCCAGCCTGCTGACTCAAGCAGAATTTTTGCCACCATTACTGCCACCCTTTCAATGGTCACAGCAAGGGTTAGATGCCGCAGCTTTGCTCATCTCAACGGGAGTGCTCGTCCGGCAAGCGCGACAAGAACGGTTTGCGGAACAGCGATCGCAACTCATGCTACAGCTCAATTTGCTTTCAGAACAAAAGCTTGCCAAAGTTATTGCGCTGCTCGAAGAACTCCGTACCGATTTGCCCAACGTGATTGACCGACCGGATCTAGAAGCGCAAGCAATGCAAACAGCTGCCGATCCGATCGAAGTCTTAGACGCACTTCAGGAAAACTTGGCGCAAGAGTTGGCAACTGATGTTGCAACCGATGTCCTGAAGCCAAAGTAATGCAGTCTTTAAACCTAACAAGCTTGTCTCTGTAGCTAACCCTACTGTAAATAGTGCTGCGTCCACTCTCAGCCGCATCTAGCCATCCTATTTGAATGCTGATTGAATGCTGAGAATTACGCTGGTATGAGCGGTCAGCGGTCAGCAGCCAGCAAAAAAGATGATCGCTGACCGCTGACTGCTAAATAGTTCAGTCTTGCTCACAAATGATTTAGGACTGTTATAGAGTCAGCATTCTTGTGAAGAACATCACAGCAAAGTTTTACGGGCATCTCCTTCGTCTTGGGGATGACGATAAATCTTTCGAGCGAGGGATTGTAGGGCAGTGTAATTCCGGCTATTTTGCTATTAAGACAAAAATTAAGACGATATCAGCGAGTTTCTCAACATCTTGATCCGGCAATCAACGGCAGTTTGCCTGTAGACGCGATCAGTTATGGGCAAGATTAAATTCGCCATCAATTCACCCTATCCGGATCACTACTATGTCTGAAACAAACGGCGTTATGATGCAGTACTTTCATTGGTATCTGCCGCCGGATGGTCAACTTTGGAAGCAGTTTGCCGAAGCGGCAGACACTTTAGCAAAAGTTGGCGTTACTTCTGTCTGGTTACCACCCGCCTATAAAGGCACTGGCGGGGGCTATGACGTAGGGTATGGTGTCTATGATTTATTTGATCTAGGCGAATTCGACCAGAAAGGCTCTGTACGCACTAAATACGGCACGAAAGAAGAATATCTGCACGCTATTAAAGTGGCGCAGAAAGCGGGTATCCGAGTCTATGCCGATGCGGTGTTTAATCACAAGTTGGGCGCTGACGAACAAGAAGAGGCAGAAGCAACGCCCTTCAGCATGGACGATCGCAACGCACCCATTGGCGAGTACCAGACAATCAAAGCCTGGACACATTTCACCTTTCCTGGACGCGATGACAAATACTCCAGCATGAAATGGCATTGGTGGCACTTCGATGCGATCGATTACAATGCCTACAACGATTCTGAAAACGCGATTTACTTGCTTAAAGGCAAAGAGTTCGATCGCAACGTCGACCTAGAGAACGGCAACTTTGACTACCTGATGGGTTGCGACCTAGATATGAGCCATCCTGAAGTCGTCGGCGAGCTGAAGTATTGGGGCGAGTGGTACATCGATACAACGGGTGTCGATGGCTTTCGCTTTGATGCTGTCAAACACGTTTCAGCGGACTTCTTTCGAGAATGGCTAGCTCATGTTAGTCACTATGCTGAACGTGACATTTTTGGTGTGGGCGAATACTGGTCGTATGACGTAGAAGCACTCCATAGCTTTGTTGAAACAACTAACGGCAAAGTGACGCTATTCGATGCACCGCTCCACTACAACTTTCACGTGGCGAGCCAGTCGGGCAACGGCTACGATATGCGGCAGATTTTTGACAACACGTTAGTGCAACAACAGCCCACCCTTGCGGTAACGCTGGTCGAAAATCACGATTCGCAACCCTTGCAATCACTCGAATCAGTGGTCGAGCCTTGGTTTAAGCCCCTTGCCTATGCGCTAATCTTGCTGCGTCGTGAGGGCTACCCATGCCTTTTCTACGCTGACTATTACGGTGCACACTATACAGATCATGGCAACGATGGTGAGGAGCATGAAATTTGGCTAGATAGCTTTCAAGAAATACTTGATCAAATGCTCTCGGCTCGGCAAACCTATGCCTACGGTGAGCAGTACGACTACTTTGACCACCCCAACACGATCGGCTGGACACGGCTGGGCGATGACGAGCATCCTGGCGGGTTGGCAGTGCTTCTCAGCAACGGCGATGAAGGCACTAAGCTGATGGAAGTGGGGCAACCAAACGCAACTTTTATTGATATCACTGGTCATATCACTGAACCAGTGACTACCAATGACGACGGTTGGGGTGATTTTCGCTGTAACGCTGGCTCAGTCTCTGTCTGGGTGCCCAAACACTAAATAGAGCGGCTAAACCCCTGCTCCGATCGACACAGCAAAATTTAGTGCAGGATAGTGATGGTGCTGGTCGCCGTTCTGGCATAAATGCGTGGATGAGTCGCCTTTTACCCATCCATGCCTGTGCTAGCGACAGCACGATCGCCAACGTCTGAGTCACGTACTGTACATCTTCAGAACGATCGACATGGGTGCTTCGACTGTCTTAAAAAACTACATCAATGGTGCTTGGTGCTCTTCTAGTGCAACGACTCATCTAGATATCATTAATCCAGCGACAACCGACGTATTGGCAACGGTGCCGCTGTCGTCTGCTAGTGAAGTCGATCAAGCCGCTCAAGCTGCTCAAGCCGCGTTTGTAAGCTGGCGGCGTACACCTGCCACCGATCGCATTCAATACCTTTTCAAGCTGAAGACTTTACTAGAAGAACAACTTGAGGCGCTGGCACAAACTATTACGCAGGAGTGTGGCAAAACGTTAGCCGAGTCAAAGGGTGAACTGCGACGGGCGATCGAAAACGTTGAAGTCGCCTGTGGCATTCCTATTTTGATGCAGGGCTACAACTCTGAAGATATCGCCAAAGGCATTGACGAAAGCATGATCCGTCAGCCACTTGGAGTGACAGCCGTGATTGCACCTTTTAACTTTCCCAGCATGATTTCCTTCTGGTTCATGCCCTATGCGATCGCTTGTGGCAATACTGTCATTCTCAAACCATCTGAGCGAGTGCCGCTGACGATGCAGGCGATCGTGCAACTGCTAGAGCAAACGGGCTTGCCAAAGGGTGTGGTTAATCTAGTCAATGGTGACAAAACTGTTGTCGATGCCATACTTGACCACTCACTGATTCGAGCGATTAGCTTTGTGGGTTCGACACCTGTTGCCAAATACGTCTACAGTCGTGCTGCCGCTAATGGTAAGCGCGCTCAGTGCCAGGGCGGAGCCAAGAATCCGGTAATTATTTTGCCGGATGCCGATATTGACATGACAACACGCATCATGGCGGATAGCGCCTTTGGCTGTGCGGGACAGCGCTGTTTAGCAGCCTCGATCGCCGTGACAATTGGAGGCGCACGACAACCTTTTACAGAGGCGATCGCTGATGTGGCTCAGTCCCGCATCGTTGGCTACGGCTTAGATGACAATGTGCAGATGGGACCAGTCATCAGTGCCCAAAGCCAGACGCGCATTGAAGGGCTGATTCAGAAAGGGGCAGACGAGGGCGCAACAGTTTTAGTGGATGGTCGTCAGCCCAGCGTTTCTCGCTACGAAAAGGGCTACTTTGTGCGACCCACGATTCTTCAGAACGTTGACCCTACAGGCGACATTGCCCGTACTGAAATTTTTGGTCCTGTCCTGAGCCTGATGCATCTAGAAACCTTTGAGGACGCGATCGCCCTGATTAACGGTGGGCAATATGGCAACATGGCGTGCCTCTTTACCAGCAGTGGCGCGGCTGCACGCAAGTTTCGTTATGAAGCCGAAGTTGGCAACATTGGCATCAATATTGGTGTTGCAGCTCCAATGGCGTTTTTCCCCTTCAGCGGCTGGAAAGACAGCTTTTTTGGTGATTTGCATGGGCAGGGGCATCAAGCCGTTGAGTTCTTCACGCAAACAAAGGTAGTAGTTGAGCGCTGGAAGGACTGGACGCGACAGTTTTAGGGAGAATGTGGAGGCGATCGATTAGGTTGTTGTGGTACAAAAAACAATTGTCCGGACATAACTCAGGGCCTGTGCAAAAGTAACTATCAGGAATTTTTGAGTAAGGTAACCGCAACATCTGCTTGGGAGTGGGGCGGTTGCAGTGAAACATTGCCGTACGTTGAGGTTTCGGAGCGAAGTAGCTGGGTGCAGTTAACTTAAAGAAGTTGTTGGGGTGGGGGCAAAACCCCTTGTCTAGCGGCAAAGCCCCCATACCCCTTCCTTAGATTTAATTGAGGCTACCTACTTACAAGCTTTGTCTTTTTGGGCTTTGTCTTTCTGAAGTAAAGCATCGCAGCAATGCAGGCTTATTCAATGAACGTCCTCCTAACAAACGGCACCGCGATCGCTGTAGATCATACTGTTTTCACTTTGACGAGGTAATGCGAACAGATGATTGCCTTCGCTGCTGACTCTTACTAGCAATGCATCTTCGTACTTTTAAGTAGCTTCATCAGCCCCTGTTGAAAGAGTGAATTTTATGATGACCCTGACTGCTCCACAACAGCTTACGCTGGGCGTACTTGGTGCAGCGCTTCTGGCTTGTGGCATTGATAACCCTGCTCAAGCAGCAGTGCTTTTTGACAACGGTGCGCCCAATTTTCAACTTGCGATCGAGAGTGATTTTGCTTTGCCAGTAGAAGCGGGTGATGATTTCACGCTTACTAGCAGTAATGATGTGACAAAGATTACCTGGAGTGGATTGTACGCTGCTGGGCAAGCTGTTTCCGTTACGCCTACGGTCGATCAATTCTCGGTTCGTATCTTTGAGTTTCTTAACGATAGACCTGCGGTTTCACCCATCATTGCCTTTAATGACATTAGCGTTGCGCGAGCAAGCAATCCACAAAGTGTATTCTTCTACAACTACTCGTTTGCGCCATCGCAGCCCTTTACGCTTCAGGCTGGCAGCTATCTACTCTCAATTGTCAATAATACTGAAGCCGATGCTAGCCTTAACTGGTTTTGGGCAGCAAGTAACGAGAATGGCAACGATCTTGGTCGCTTCCAGCCTGGTGATCAATGGTTTGTTGATGTCAATACTGCCGAACTCTCGTTTGCTATTGAAGGCAACTCTAAATCTGTACCAACCCCTGCCTTACTGCCAGGATTAATTGGTCTAGGCATGGGCATTTGGCGAAAACGGCAATTGGCAGCAAAGGATCGTAGCGGTAAATGACCGATTGTTGGCTAAGTCATCGGTTCCAGGGAAGTGCGATCGTCTTCCCTGAACTCCTGCAAGCTAAGGTCTATCAGTCAGAAAAATGGTCTGGGCGTTTGGCAAGCTCAAGTCAACACACATAAGGGCAAAAACTTAACTTCTGCCCTGTGATGACTCTACCTCAATACATTGGTTATAGATAAGGCTCGTTCGTTGGATCTCGTGCTATTTAAGCGTCGTCAGGCGTTGCTTTGTAGCTGATGAGATTAAAACGCGGTTGATAGCGTGAACAACCCCATTAGAAGCGGCAATGTCGGCTTGAATGACGCTGGCATTGTTAACAACCACTTTATCTGCATCCACGCGCACAGCTAGACCGCCACCCAGCGTTTTCACTAAGCCAGTCTTCAAAGCGCTAGACGGGACTGTGCCAGGAACAACATGGTATGCCAATACTTGTCTCAAAAGTGCCTTGTTCTCTGGTTTCAACAGCTTTGCAAGCGTGCCTGCAGGTAGAGCCGCAAACGCTGCATCTGTAGGAGCAAACACAGTAAAGTTACCCCCCTGCTGGACAGTCTGGGTTAGCCCAGCCGCTTCTACTGCTCTAGCCAACGTTTTAAAGGAACCTGCCTTCGCCCCTTGTTGCAACAGTGCAGAAAGCGTGAGGTTGCGTGTTGATCGCGGTGCAGGGGTTCCACTTGCAGGCGACTGCCGAGGAGTGGGCTGCGTTGTTCCAGCAGGCACTTGGCTAGGGCTGCCAGGCTGAGTGCCAGTGGGCGATGGTCTGGGCGATGGTTGCCCTGGTGATGGTTGTCCTGGCGCTGTTGGTGTTGGTGATGGTTGTCCGGGCACTGTTTGTCCGGGTACTGTTGGTGCTGGCGATGGCTGCCCTAGTGACGGTTGCCCTGGTGATGGTTGTCCGGGTACTGTTTGTCCTGGTGCTGTTGGTGTTGGTGTTGGTTGCGTTACCCCAGCAGGCGCGGTCCCTGCACCAGGAGTCGTCTGCGTCTGGGCGATCGTAGGAGCCACAACTGCAACTCCTAAACTAGTAACGCCTGCCAGAATAGACAGCGTTTGAAACATCGTTAAACGATAGCGTTTTTGCATCTTCTTTCTTTACCGTTAACAAATATGAACAAAGGTTCAATGTACCGATGTTGCAAAAACAAACGCTCTACCTTCCGGTAGATTCTGATATATGCGGAAGCAAGCTATTGCACAAGCGCTATAAAATTCACTGCACAGCCACACAACACTATTTTTTAGCCATAGGTTATGCTAGTTCGACTTGAAAGCTAACCGCTGTAACCCTTTCCTTAGGGTGTTTTGGATTCTTCTCCTTAGTTAGGAAGGTTTTTTAAGCTCCTGCTTACTTCTAGGCTTGATCTCAATATTGTGCTCATACCAGCGCATTAGTGGAGTTGCAGTTATGCCATGTACCACTACTGAAAGCACGATCGTAGTGAATGTAATCCAGGCGATTAGTTCTCCTGTGTCACCCTCAAGTCCGTGCCCAAACGCGTAGGTTAGATAATAGAGAGAGCCAACGCCACGAATGCCAAACCAGCCGAATAACCAGCGGGTTGCACTGGGTACGGGTGACCCAATCATGCTTAACCAACCACCTAGTGGACGAATGAGGAATAGAAGAAGCACGGCAACTAGAAGTGCAGGCCCAGCAAAGCGTACCAGCGGCTCAACACGCAAGAGAGCACCTAAAAGCAGAATCGCGGCGATTTCAACCAGTTTTTCCACACGCTCAATAAAGCGCAGTTGAGACAGAGATTTATCGCGCTCAGGAATGCGACGTTGCATCACTACACCCGCCACAAACACAGCCGCAAAGCCATAGCCATTGGCTAGCTCGGTCAGGGCATAGGTAATCAAAATGGCTGCAAGAGACAGAAAGTCTTCAAGGAGTTCATCAGCTTGTCGGTGCGCTTGCAGGCGGTGATCAAGCCACTGTACGGCTCTGGCAACAACAATGCCCATAACAATGCCAACAGTTATTGCCCAAAGGACATCCACTGCAACCCATTTCCCAAACCACGTTTGCCAGTTGTCGTTTTCCAGCCAGTGCAGCCCAAAATAAACGAACGGAAACGCCAGCGCGTCATTCAAACCACCCTCGGAAGTTAAGCCAAAGCGTAACTCATCACGATCGGACGGATTATCAAGCTGCACTTCTGAAGCAAGCACTGGATCAGTAGGTGCGAGAATCCCCCCAAGAAGGACAGCAGGCCCCCAGTCGAGCTGCAAAACCCAATGGGCGATCGCTGCGATCGCAAAGATGGAAAGCGGCATCAAAAAGCCGATCAGCCGAATGGTAGAGTTCCACGCCCACGCCGTCAGTGGACGGTTCATCTTCAAACCACAGCCAAACAGAGAAATCAGCACTGCAAACTCTGTAAGCCGCTCTAGAAACTTGGCATCTGGTCGCAGTTGCACCAAATTAAACCCATAGGGGCTAAGTACAATGCCAACCACTAAGTAGATCAAGGCGTAGGAGACCGGCAAACGAGCAATCCATCCTGACCCTAACGTGATGAGCAGCAATAGCAACCCAATGACTAATAAGTCAAGAATGTAAATATCCACAAAATTTGTGCCACAAGAACTAGGTAACCGTGCCTACTCACTGTACGCAGCAGTGGCATGACTGTACCTCAACCTCGGGGGGATTTTGCGGTTGGGATAAGGAATGAGTGATGAAGGCTAAAGGACTAACAAAGCTGACTGCTGATGCCTGACTGCTGAGCACTTCCTTAGAGCTTCGAGGCATAAAGAGCGGCTCCTAACAGCCCGACCTGGGGATTGAGCACCACATGAACAGGCACCATTTCTAGCAACGGCAGCATCCGTCCCTTATCGATAAGAGAGTTAAGAAAGTTGCCTTCTTGCATAAGAGGCAAAATCTTGGGTGCAATGCCGCCCGCGATATAAAGTCCGCCATAGGGCAGGAGTTTCAGTGCCAGATTGCCAGCTTCAGCACCATAGGCATCTACAAATATTTGCATGGTTTGCTCTGAAAGTCGATCGCGCTTTTCTAAGGCAGCCTGAGCGATCGCAGCAGCAGGGTCAACGCTTTTCTCACGTCCGATCTCGCGTTCCCAGGTTTGGACGATCGCGCCTACTTCGGGTGCTTCTGCTGCTACTTGACGATCGCGCAAAAATTGATAGATCGAGACGATGCCCTGTCCAGAAACCACACGCTCGACTGAGATGCGCTGAATGTGATGTTTCTCAAGCAAATAGCGCGAAAGCTGAAATTCCATTTCCGATCGCGGTGCAAAGTCAGAATGTCCGCCCTCGGTGCCATAAACGCGATAGTCGCCATCCTGATGGATTAAAAAGCCCTGCCCTAATCCCGTTCCTGCTCCAATCACGCCGATCGGCGCTTGCGGGTTAGGCTTGCCTGCTTGCAAGGTGAGCAAGTCGTGACTGTCTAAACCTACAACCCCATAACCAACGGCTGCAAAATCGTTAATGAGCGATGTTTGAGGAATGTCTAACTCCTGGCTCAAACGCTGTGCTGAAAGCGTCCAGCATAAATTAGTGAGCTGAGAGGTGTTGTCTACCACAGGACCCGCGATCGCAAAACACGCCTTTTGTGGCGCAGCAGGGATGCTTGACGCTTGCTCTGCCTCTGCAAAAAACTGTCGCACCATTGGCACCAAATCAGGAAAGCTGGCGCTAGGATAGCGTTGCTCATGCAGTGGTTTAAGCGTTACCCCCGATGTCGATGGCACTGTCTCAACCAGACGCAGAATTGTTTTTGTCCCGCCAATATCGCCAGCTAGTAATACGGTCATGTGCTTACTCCACGCTCTGATGCAACGTCGTTTCGTCAACTTTGTTTGCAAAATACCTGTCTAAGATACCTGTAAACCTACGATCTTCAAGGGTTAATCCCTCTAACTTAAGTCATGCTTTTAAGACTGCCAGTACTACGCCTTCAGTGGTCTACTTTCGACATCTTGACCAGTCACTTTCTGCGATCGACAACAAAAACCTCTGGCAGCACCGCGATCGCGTTAGTGCTGTTGGTCGCGTTATCCTCTGCTGCAAATGCCCGCCCTACGGGTCTACCGTCGGCTGTTAAACCTCAACTGGCATCGCCTCAACCGACACCATCAGCGGCGTTACCTGATCCTAAGACGGCTAAGGAGTTTAATCAACGTGGTACCAGTGGAGTGCAAAACGGTGACTTGGATGGGGCGATCGCAGATTTTAGTCAGGCAGTGCGGTTGAAGCGTGACTATGCAACGGCATACTACAACCGGGGCACTGTCTATGCCAGCACAGGTAATGTGCGTGCGGCATTAGCTGACTATACGCAAGTCATTGCACTTAAGCCAAACAATGCTGCTGTGCGCTACAGCCGTGGTTTGCTTCGTGCCAATACAGGCGATCGACCAGGGGCGCTTATAGATTTTCAGCAGGCTGCCGCTCTCTTTAAGCAGGAAGGCAACACTGTCTTTTATCAAAAAGCTCAGGACTACATTAAGCAGCTTCAGGCTGTGTAAGGTGCTGGTTTCGATCGATTAGCAACGTACAGCTTGCCACACTCGTTACAGCGATCGTCCAATGCGTTTTGTACGCTCACTACTTAACCAAGGCATGAAGGGTAAAGCAACGTTACCTGGAGTGCAATGAAAGATGAATCTAACTTTTCGAGTGAAGAATGTGGCATCTGTCATCTGCCAGCAGAGTTCGATCGCCCTTGCGTAATAACGTCCTCACGTTAGCAAGACGGTGATGAAAGTGGCGTAGGGGATAGAAACTGTATAAAACAAGGTAGCTTGTCTTTCTACAGTTAGACCTTGAACCGCTACACAATCGCTCTTCTAACAGAGATAGCAGCCGTATGGATTGTCTAGGCTACAGAGGATTAAGCATTAGCTGCTCTCGCGATCGCCCCCAATTTCTGTTATGCCGAATGGCATCGTCAGGAAGGAGAGCAAGCGTAAAAGCATTCTGAAGGAGCATTAATATGGCGACTCAAACACTGAGCCAAAAGAAAGTAGCCATTCTTGTAGCAGATGGGTTCGAGCAAGCAGAATTGACCGAGCCGAAACAAGCACTGGATGAAGCAGGGGCACAAACCCATATTGTTTCCCCAAACAGCGACACGGTTCAAGGTTGGCAACATTACGATAAGGGCGACAACTTCCCTGTGGATGTGACGCTGGACAGCGCAAACCCAGATGACTATGATGCTCTGTTGTTGCCAGGTGGCGTTGCGAATCCAGACCAACTCCGCATGAACGAAAAAGCGGTTCAGTTTATTCAGGCTTTCTTTGCAGCGAGTAAGCCCGTTGCTGCCATCTGCCACGCGCCCTGGACGCTCATTGAAGCAGATGTGGTAAAAGGACGCAAAGTAACATCTTGGCCATCACTGAAAACAGATCTAAAAAATGCAGGCGCTCAGTGGGTTGATCAAGAGGTTGTTGTTGATAATGGGCTGATCACAAGCCGCCGACCGCACGACATTCCAGCGTTTAATCGCGCGATCGTCGAAGCCTTTGCAACCGGTCTTCAGGAAGACCAACCTCTTGCAAGCGTCAGTTAGTGAAATTGGTTCTTCTTAAACATCAGTAGCTTATAGCGGGGCAGTTTAGGATACAGGATCTAGCCTCTTGCCTACATCCCATATCCTCTACTCCACAAACCCCGCTATTATCCACAAATAGCTCCATAGCTAACGAAGATCTTGCTTGTTGCTGTTAAGACGAAACTGCGTAGTGCACCAATTGAGCCAGCTTTCGGCGCAGGGTTTCTAAACCCAGACGTTCACTGGCTGAAATGAAGATTGCCTGAGGGTACTCTTCTCGTGCCAGCTCCAAAGTGTCACCATCCACCTGATCGATCTTATTGAACGCTACCAATGCCGGACCTGGCGCGATCGGCATCTCTGACAAAATCTTCATCACTGCGCGAATCTGGCTTTGCCATGCCGGATGCGATAGATCGACGACGTGCAACAGGGCGTCTGCTTCTGTCACTTCCTCTAGCGTGGCGCGAAAGGCATCCAGCAAAGAGGGCGGCAGATCGTGGATAAACCCTACTGTATCGGTAAGAAGAAGGGCAAGTGATTCCTCAGTCGTAGTATCAGTTACTACCAGCCGTCGCGTGGTCGGGTCTAGCGTTGCAAACAGTTGGTCAGCGGCATACACCTCGGCGTTTGTCATCACGTTCAGCAAGGTGGATTTACCTGCATTTGTGTAGCCTACTACTGCTACTGAGGGCACTTCCTCATGTTGTCGCCGTTGTCTCATCCGTGCCCGGTGCGCCTGTAGCTGATCCACTTCCTGTTGCAAACGGGTGATCCGCCGTTGGATCGCTCGTCGCTCCGTCTCCAGCTTGGTTTCCCCTGGTCCTCGTGTGCCAATACCACCGCCCAGTCGAGACATTGCTTGCCCTCGTCCCGTAAGACGCGGCAGCATATATTCCAGTTGAGCAAGTTCGACCTGAAGTTTCCCGGCACCCGATCGCGCTCGTTGGGCAAAAATATCCAGAATAACTTCGGTGCGATCGACCACCCGAATACCGATCTGGGTTTCCAAATTCCGCACTTGAGCTGGGGAAAGATCGCGATCGAACACAACCAAATTTGCCCCAACCGACTGTGCTGCTAGCGCAATTTCTTGTACCTTTCCTTCACCAACAACCGTTTGATGGTGAGGATGCGATCGCTTTTGCTTCAGCGTTTGTAGCACTGTGCCACCAGCTGTTTGCACCAACCGCTCTAGCTCTGTCAGCCCATCTTTAAAGCGCTGCGTGGCTCGATTGTCGGTGATCAACCCGACAAGCAGCACCTGATCATGGTCACGATCGACCTGTCGTGCCGTATAGTCTCGCCGGAATTCTTCTTCAAGCCCTTCAACGAGATTGAGAAAATCTTGATTAGTCAGTAGATCCAGGCTGAGCGGTGGCGAAACTGTCCAGGCTGTTTCTGGATGAGGGACAAGATGCGACAAGTAGGCTTCCTTAACGTAGCCCGTTGCACCACCACCACGACGCTCAAAGCCGCCGCCTGTTAGTGTTAGCGTCACTAGCGCATCCAACCGCTGCATTGCCATCGCTGTGAGGGCAGAATCACTCGGCGGCTCAAACTTCAACTGAGTCGAAAGGCAGCGGATACCGCAAAGCCGCTCGGCACCATAACGGGGCAGTTCCAGTGCAGGAATCTGCGTTTGTCGCGGTGTGCCAACCCCAACGCGCATGACCTGACCACGCCGATTGACATACGCACAGACAGGCTGATTCAACTCGGTGCTAACCGCTGCTAACCGTTGAGCAAACTCAGGTGTAGTAATGCGATCGCCCGGTAACCGCTGATGGTACAACCGTTGCAACTGCTTAACCTGACTGGTCTTTAGACCCTGGAGATTTCCATAAACCGTTTCGATAGAGGCAACTAGCCAAACGCAACTACTTTATTTTAGTCAATTGTGGAACCGTAAGAACGTTACATCGGACGACCCTACAGTTTGTAGCTATTTAAGTTGCTGAGTGGTTGAACCGGCAGCGACAAAAGCCGCGCTGTAGATTGTCCAAACTATTCATCAATAAAGTCTGTGGAACAAACTTCGTTCTTATAAGCATGGATTCGACTCCCCAGTTTCGACTTTAGAAATCGACATTTGGATTGATGAAGCCAACTGCCCAGTCCGCTACCCTAGTTTATGACTGTAAAAACTCTGGAGTCGTTTGGATGCAGGAATACGATGTAATTGTGATTGGTGCAGGGCACAATGGGCTGGTCTGTGCTGCGTATTTGCTGAAAGCGGGCTATAAAGTGCTGTTGCTGGAGAAGCGATCGGTACCGGGTGGAGCCGCAACAACCGAAGCAGTGATTCCAGAGTTGCCTGACTTTAAGTTCAATCTGTGCGCGATCGACCACGAATTCATTCATCTTGGTCCCGTCGTGGAAGAACTGGAGTTAACCAAGTACGGGCTGGAATATCTCTTCTGCGATCCAGTTGCCTTTTGTCCCCATCCCGATGGAAAGTACTTTTTGGGGCACAGATCGGTCGAGAAAACCTGTGCCGAAATTGAGCAGTTCAGCCCGCGGGATGCAAAGAAATATGCTGAGTTTGTAAACTATTGGCAGCGGGCGATCGGGGCAATGATTCCGATGTTTAATGCACCGCCCAAGTCCTTGATTGATATTGCAGGCAACTACGACATTGCCAAGATTAAGGATTTGTTCGCGGTCATTGGTTCGACGGACAAAACGCTGGATTTCATTCGTACCATGCTGACCAGCGCTGAGGACATTCTCAATGAATGGTTTGACTCAGAGTTTGTCAAAGCGCCCCTTGCCCGCCTCTCGGCTGAACTCGGTGCCCCACCGTCGCAAAAAATGCTGAGTATTGGCTCCATCATGATGGCAATGCGGCATAACCCTGGCATGGCAAGGCCAAAAGGCGGCACGGGTGCGCTGGTAGATTCGTTAGTACGGTTAATTAAGGATTTGGGCGGCGACATTCTGACAGAGCAGCACGTCGCTAAGATTTTGGTGGACGATGGTAAGGCTGTGGGCGTGCGCGTGGCGAACGGCACCGAATATCGTGCGACCAAAGGGGTAATTTCTAACATCGACGCGCAACGGCTGATGGTTCACATGGTTGACCCTGCTGATCTGGATGCAGCGGATCCTGAACTGCGGGAGCGGTTACAGCGGCGCATTGTCAACAATAACGAAACTATTCTCAAAATTGACCTGGCAATGGATGAACCGCTACGGTTTGAGCATCACAACCATCGGGATGACTACCTCATCGGCTCAGTGCTAATTGCCGACTCTGTGCGACACGTCGAAATCGCGCACACTGAGCCGGCGATTGGCAACATTCCTGATGCTGATCCATCATTCTATCTGGTGCAGCCAACGGTACTTGACCCATCAATGGCTCCTGATGGCAAACATACGGTTTGGATTGAGTTTTTTGCGCCTTACAAAATTGCAGGGCTTGAAGGCACTGGGCAGCATGGCACAGGTTGGACAGACGAACTGAAGAATAAGGTTGCCGATCGCGTTATTGATAAGCTGGCGGATTATGCACCGAATGTGAAAACAGCTACGATCGGTCGTCGGGTCGAAAGCCCCGCTGAATTAGGCGAACGGTTGGGTAGTGTTAATGGTAACTACTACCATATCGATATGACCCTCGATCAAATGATCTTTTTCCGTCCGCTGCCTGAAATTGCCAACTACAAAACGCCGATCGAAGGACTGTTTCTCACTGGAGCTGGCACTCATCCCGGTGGCTCGATTTCAGGGATGCCGGGACGCAACTGTGCTCGTGTGTTCTTACAAACGCAGCAGCCTTTTGTGCAAACCCTACGCGATGCGAGAGAGTCAATTAAATCAACTGTACAATCCGTTTTTCGCCCCAATTAGCAGCGCCATTAATCGCTCTGCGGCTCCTTAAAGAAGTCATCGATTTGGGCAATGATCCTTTTTAAAGTTTAGTGATGTCAAAGCGAGTTTTAATCTTAGGTGGACGGGGACGAGTGGGTAGTCATGTTGCTGCTGACCTCGCTGCTCATACCGATGCTGAAATTACGATTACAGGTCGAAGTCACCAGCATTCCAAGCAGATTCCTGATTTGGGTTCGCACGTTCAATTCATCGAATTGAATTTAGAGGATCGGGACAAACTGACAGCCGTGATTCGCGGTTTGCAGACCGACAGTAGCGACAGCAACCGCAATGTCGTGATTCATTGTGCAGGACCCTTTCACTACCGTGATGGACGGGTACTCGAAACGTGCATTAACGAAGGTGTGAACTATGTGGATGTGAGCGACCATCCGTCCTTTACCCGCAAGGCGATCGCCTATCGAGAGGCAGCAGAAGCAGCAGGAGTCACAGCGATCGTTAACACAGGCATCTTTCCTGGTATTTCCAACAGCATGGTGCGGCAGAGCATTGAGCAATTGGATACCGCTGATACTGTGCATCTCAGCTATGTAGTAGCTGGATCAGGCGGTGCAGGTGTAACGGTGATGCGAACGACGTTTTTGGGCTTGCAGCGTCCGTTTCAAGCCTGGTTGAATGGTCAGTGGCAGGCTGTGAAGCCATATAGTGATCGCGAAGTGGTGGAGTTTCCTGCCCCTTATGGTCGTCTTGGCGTGTATTGGTTTGATGTGCCAGAAGCATTCACCATTCCTAGCGCCTTTCCTGTCAAAACGGTCATTACCAAATTTGGCACTGTGCCCGATTTCTACAACTTTCTCACCTGGAGCGTGGCGCGCTGGTGGCATCCGCGACTCTTGCAAACCCGTGCTGTAATCGAGTTTTTGTCGCACGTGAGCCATTTCATGACGGATGTGACCGATCGTTTCAGCGGTATCGGTGTTGCCATTCGGGTGGAAGTCAGTGGGCAGAAAGACGGCAACCCTGCAAAAAGCCACGCCACGCTGGTGCACGAAAATACAGCGATTGCTGCTGGTGCTGGCACGGGTAGCGTGACCCAAATGTTGCTGTCAGGCAAACTTGATAAACCAGGGGTTTGGGCGATCGAGGAAGCATTACCAACTGCTCTCTTTACACAGGCAATGCACAGCCGTAGCGTTGAAATTAAACAGTCTCTACAGATGACAGCTTGAATCTAAACGTTGATTTTGGGCGTCAATTTATAGAGTTGTCGCGCCAAGCTTAGGACATTAAAAGCAAAGGGGCTGAGTTTTCAGAGCTTTAGACTGGGGCGATCGCCTCCAAGCTTGGGTTGCGTAATGAGAGATTGGATAGAGGAAAATTTTAGGGTAACCTTGAAACTCTTTAGAGAAGTTTATGTGTGAGTGGGAATATAAAACGATTAAGTTCTTTACTCAAGGAACATTTGATGCAGGCAAAATTGACGAAAGAGAACTTGAGGCGGTGTTGAATGAAGCTGGAGCGAGAGGCTGGGAGTTAGTGTCAATTCTTCCTGGTACCGGTGCTGACGGTGAACTGTGGGATTTTGTGGCAGTATTCAAGCGGGAGGTCATGCAGTAGCTAATGGTGCGATCGCCCGCAAGCTACCAGCAGTTGCGGTAAGCGGTCGAGTGCAAAGGCTTTGGGGGGAGAATGCAATTGCCAAGACTTTGAAGGTGCTCTAGTTTTAGTTCACAGGCACAGTCCAACCATTTCAATGCAGGCAGACGGTCGTTGAACGCGCTGGTGCTGAATTCAAGCCTTCCCGGCGCTGCTGATTTGAATTGCTATACAGAAAGACTGAAACCGTGAAATGCCTTTAAAGGCAATCCCCCTTAACTCCTTAAAAAACGGGGCAACAAACCAAAGTTTGAAGTCCCTCCTTTTAAGAGGTCGAGGGGGATTAAAGGATCTGCTGACAAGCCGAGGCTTAACAGCGATTTACCTCAAGCTGCTACTATCCTTAAGGTCTATGCTTAGGACCATAGCCAATTACCGCAACCTTGTGACGGTAGACTAGCTCGGCACCATACCAACCCGTAATGCCAATGAGTGTTGCCACAAACAGCGACAAAATTAACCCCGTTGGCAGCACGGCTCCGGTTTGATTGCCCCATCTCAGGATAAAGCTAACCAACGATAAGCTCAAAGCGGCAACGTTGCCTACCATGTGTACCCATCCAGCTTGGTGTTCGCGTACACGATCGATCTTCACGAAATCCATCATCCCCGTTGCTGCTGCTACAAGCCCCGAGACAATACCTGCACCAAGCAGCCAGAAGGACGCACGCGCCCAAAAAACATCACCCGTCAGCCAGTAGCCTACATCTGTACCCAAAACACCCGTTAAAAAGGCGATCGGAAACGTCACAAGCAACGGATGCAACGGATGACCCGCGATCGCTACAGTGCTAGGAACACCGCTATCGCGGTACTCACGCTCATCACTCTCAATCACTGGGGGAATATTTGGTGTTTGAGTCATACGACCAGTTGTTAACTCCATGACATTATTGTCAAAAGTAGCAATATCAGAGCCCATGCTTACTCTTCCCATAGAGTGAATCACCCTACAAACGGGCATCAAAAAGTACAGACCATCAATGAATCTGGCGGTTTGCTTAGGCTGATCTGAAAGTAGCTGTAGCGACTTTTCTATACTGTTAATTTCTTGGCTAAATGAACGCTTATCTGTAGACAGATTCTATTCAGGCTACACGCTCCTCTAGAATCTCTCGGCATTGGGTGGCAGAATGGACGGTACGAATTTCAATAGAAACACCATGACGATTCTTCCCACGCTACAGAATGCTCTCGATAACGGACACGCGCTAAAGGTTATTAGCGGTCTGCATAACTTTGATGCCGATCGGGTAGCTGCAACAGTCAACGCTGCCGATCGCGGTGGTGCAACGTTTGTAGACATTGCTGCCGATCCAAATTTGGTGCGGTTAGCTAAACAACTGACCCATTTGCCTGTTTGCGTCTCGGCTGTGGAACCAGAGAAATTTGTGATTGCTGTCGATGCCGGAGCCGATCTGATTGAAATCGGTAACTTTGACAGCTTCTACGCGCAAGGTCGTCGCTTTGAAGCTGATGAAGTTCTAGCGCTAACTCGTGCGACTCGTGCACTGCTGCCCACCATTACCCTCTCCGTCACTGTGCCCCACATTCTGACGCTCGACAAGCAGGTACAGCTAGCAGAAGCCTTAGTCCAAGCCGGAGCCAACATCATCCAAACTGAAGGCGGCACCAGCAGCCAACCTACACATTCTGGCACCCTGGGACTGATCGAAAAAGCGGCTCCCACTCTAGCGGCTGCCTACGAAATCTCCCGTGCTGTCAATGTGCCTGTGTTGTGCGCGTCTGGATTGTCGAATGTGACGGCTCCGCTGGCGATCGCGGCTGGTGCATCCGGTATCGGCGTTGGCTCTGCCATCAACCAACTCAATAGCGAAGTGGCGATGATTGCCGCTGTGCGTAGTTTGGTTGAAGCGTTGGCAACCGTCAGCCGGAAACCTCTGTACGCATAGAGCGATCAGTTTATAACACGAACCTTTCTGTCTATTTATCATTAAATTAGGTAGATAGGCAGAAGGGTTCTATTTAGTAATAGCTACTCTTAAGTTTGCTTCGCTAAGAAATAAATTTAATGAGCAATGAAGAAGCACTCATTACAGAAGTCAAAGCGTCTTTCCTTGATCAACCATTCCAGATAGAGTTTTTTGAATGTGAGCCTTGGGAAATTCCCTTTACTGAATTGCTTGGTGCGAGGGGAAAAGTTATCACTTTCCAATCCCAATTTGGTTCAAACTATCCTCTGGATATTCATTTGGCAGAGGAGATTGATTTCCTCACTAAGCTTAATTTAAGCGAGTGCTACTACGGTGCAGGCGCATGTCCAGTTTTTCCGTTCATTTGTGAGTATCCGGATGGGGCTGAACCCTTGACAGGAACTAATGTTCTTGCTGCTTTAAAGCCACGGAATTTCCGCAGTGAGCACATTAAAAATCTCAACGCGACAGCAATACCTTTCCCTGGATATCATCCTGGAACGGACAATGATGAAATTCACACTGATTTTTCAGAACAACACATCTTTGAATATGAGGACAGCAGAGAGGAATTTACGGGAACTCACGGTGCAATTAAGCAATCTGTTGTAGATAGCAAGATGTGGTACGTCCTTCTACACACTACGCCTGAGCAGTATGAGGAGTATTGGTTTAGCCAATACGTCATTCTGTTTGCTGTTGGACGCTCACTACAAGGAAACCGACTCTTAGGTGTAGTGACTCATCAGGTATGTCACAACCTATGTGACTAAGCAGATCACCGATCGACAACTGAATAACTGCACCAGCAAGTCATAAAAGGGAACTGCTCAGGTATTACCGACCGAGGAGTTTGTCGCGGAGGTGTTTGATTCTGTCTCGATACTTCGCTGCTTCTTCAAACTCCATCTTTTTCGCTGCTTCTTTCATCTGCGTTTCGAGTTGTGCGATCAAATTGGGGATGTTTTCAAGGGGCAGATCCTGCGAGTGTTCGTAGACTTGCTCTAGCTCTTGGGCATTAAGGCGACGAGACACATCCAGAAAAGTCAGAATTGAGTTGTTGGTGCGTTTGATAATGGAGACAGGCGTGATGCCATGTTCTTTGTTGTAGGCGTTTTGAATTGCGCGACGACGCTCCGTTTCGCTAATAGCTTTTGCCATGCTATCGGTCAGATTATCGCCATAAAGGATCGCTTTACCTTCCACGTGACGGGCTGCCCGTCCAATCGTCTGAATGAGCGATCGCTCTGCCCGCAAAAACCCTTCTTTGTCTGCATCCAAAATGGCTACCAGCGAAACCTCAGGAAGATCCAGACCTTCTCGCAGCAAGTTGACCCCAATTAGTACATCAAACTCGCCATTACGGAGGTCTTGCAGGATCTCAATCCGCTCGATCGAATTAATCTCAGAATGCAAATAGCGCACTCTTATGCTGCGCTCCTGAAAATATTCAGTCAAATCCTCCGCCATCCGCTTTGTCAGCGTTGTCACGAGCACTCGTTCTTGTAGTGGGATGCGCTCTTGAATCTCGTGCAGCAGATCATCCACCTGACCTGTCGTAGGGCGAACAAAGATTTCAGGATCAAGCACACCTGTAGGACGAATGACCTGCTCTACAACATTCCCTGTACCCTGAATGTAGCCTTTTTTGCCTGCTTCCGTTTCGCTCTCAAACTTGCCACCCGACTGGTCTAGTTCCCATTCGCCAGGAGTCGCAGAAACAAAAACGCACTGGTTCACCTTGCTCCAAAATTCCTCGGCTTTGAGGGGTCGGTTATCTGCCGCACTGGGTAACCGGAAGCCATGGTCAATCAGCACTTTTTTGCGTGCCTGGTCACCGTTATACATCCCGCGCAATTGAGGAATCGAGACGTGCGACTCGTCAATTACCAACAGCCAGTCTTTAGGAAAGTAGTCAAGCAGACATTCAGACGGGGAACCTGCTTCACGCCCTGCTAAATGACGCGAGTAGTTTTCTACGCCGTTGCAGAAGCCCACTTCGCGCAGCACTTCTAGATCGTAGCGAGTGCGTTGCTCTAGCCGCTGTGCTTCCAGCAGCTTGCCGTCTCTTTCCAGTTCAATTAAACGGGCTTTGAGTTCTTGCTCGATCGCCTCGCACGCAACTTGCAACCGCTCTTCGGGCGTAACAAAGTGACGGGCAGGATAGATGTTGACCCCATCCATGCTTTGCATCGTGGCACCTGTCACCGGATCGATGTAGCGAATTGCATCAATTTCGTCACCAAAGAACTCAACGCGGATAATCCGATCTTCGTAAGCCGGACCGATCTCCAGCACGTCGCCTTTGACGCGGAACTTACCTCGACCGAGGTCTAAATCATTGCGGGTATACTGCACCGACACCAAATCGCGAATGATCTGGCGTGGATTCATTTCAGTGCCCACGCGCAAAGGAATCGAAGCTTTCAGGTATTCAGACGGAATCCCCAAGCCATAAATGCAGCTAATAGAAGCGACCACGATGACATCCCGCCGCTCAAACAGCGATCGCGTAGCGGAGTGCCGCAGCATATCAATTTCTTCGTTGATTGACGCTGTTTTTTCGATGTAAGTATCCGTTACAGGAATGTATGCCTCAGGCTGGTAATAGTCGTAATAGCTGATGAAATATTCAACCGCATTGTTTGGGAAAAATTCGCGCAACTCGTTGCAAAGCTGGGCTGCCAACGTTTTGTTATGTGCCAGCACAAGCGCTGGTCTGCCTAGCTCATTAATAACACGGGCGATCGTATGTGTTTTTCCTGTACCTGTTGCGCCCAGCAGCGTCTGATAGTGGTTGCCTGCCTCAATGCTGGTAATCAGACCAGCGATCGCGCGAGGTTGGTCGCCAGCGGGTTCAAAGGGCGCTTGAATCTGAAATTGTGCCATACAGGTCGCTGCTATCCACTCAAGATAGGGGCAAATTCTCTTCCATGATGACGGATTTTTGCCTGGGTTGACAGTACTTAACGCCACAATGTTGCAGTATGTGTCGTATCATAATCATAACGACTACGGCTTGCTGATTGCCTGCATAGCAGTCGTAAGTTGTGTAGAAAGGTGTAATGTTTTCGTAAGGTGGCAGCAAGGGGCAGAGGCTTGACCATGAGGATGACCGCATTCTCTGAGTCAGCGATCGATGCCTCCGCTCAGTCTTTCCTCACGTCTAAGCGCCTAACTCTCAGCGTTAAATTCTAAGCGCCAAACTTCAAGTATCATTCAAGCGTCAAATCTAGAGAGCTAAACTTATGTTGCCAAACCGAGAAGGACAAAAAGTTCCTAATGTTACGTTTCGGACTCGTCAGAACGATGAGTGGGTTAATGTAACGACTGATGAACTGTTTGCTGGAAAAAATGTCATCGTTTTTTCCTTGCCAGGCGCATTTACGCCGACCTGTTCTTCTACCCACCTGCCGGGCTACAACAACTTGGCGCAGACATTTAAAGACAATGGCGTTGATGACATTATCTGTATGTCTGTAAACGATACGTTTGTCATGAATGAATGGGCAAAAGACCAGGATGCCGCTCATATCAAGCTGATTCCCGATGGTAATGGTGAGTTCACCGATGGTATGGGACTGCTGGTCGATAAGACTGACCTGGGTTTTGGTAAGCGATCGTGGCGCTATTCCATGCTGGTTAAGGATGGCGTGATTGACAAGATGTTCATCGAGCCAGAGGAACCCGGCGACCCCTTTAAGGTGTCGGATGCTGACACGATGCTGCGCTACATCAACCCCGAAGCGGCTAAACCCAAATGCGTCTCTATCTTTACCAAAGTCGGTTGTCCGTTCTGCGCTAAAGCCAAGGCAATGCTGCAAGAGCATAAACTGCCCTACGAAGAAATGGTGCTAGGTAAGGATTACACAGTACGATCGCTCCTAGCAGTGGCAGGTGCAACGACCGTGCCCCAAGTCTTTATTGATGGCAGGCTCGTTGGCGGCTCAGAAGCACTAGAAGCGTACTTTGCAACGGCGCCTGTATAGACTGTAGAGCATTCACGCCTCACCGCGATCGTCAGTATTTGGCATAGTCAGTGCTGACGATCAAAAGTGATCGTGCTGACTTCTCAGCGAGAGGCTCCTTGCCAGAAGAGCAATCGTGTTGCTTATGCTAATTAATACCAATGTCGATTGTGGTCGCTGCCTATGAGGGTAGGTTTTGCTCTGAAGCAATCGTACAGTTGATCACGTTTCGCCCAAGACCACCCTTAATCACTAACTAAAAGTAAGCCCTTGCTCAAAGGACGTTTCAAGGTTTAGGTCTGTCCTAACGTTCTCTTCACCTGTTACAGAGTCGATCGCCTTGAAACGTGTCTCATTAGAATCAAGGCGAGTTACTTTTGACTAAGTTTTGACTAGATTAGATAGCTTCCAGCAACAGACTAATCGCTCAGACTGCGACCTTTGACTGCGGCTAGAATCGCCTCTGTTGGCACTTGACCATCGGTATAATAGCCAGCAGCTTTCTTTGCTTCCATTTCGACCTGGGCATCTGCCGGAATCAAGTCATCTGGAATCGGGACGCGCTCGACGACTGTAATCCCAGATTGGGTAATGGCGTTGTACTTCATGTTGCTCATGGAAATCAGGCGATCGATCCGGGTAATGCCAAGCCAATGCAGCACATCGGGCATGAGTTCCTGAAAGCGCATATCCTGAACGCCTGCAACGCACTCTGTACGGGCAAAGTAGGCATCCGCGCGATCGCCGCCTTCCTGACGTTTACGAGCGTTATAGACTAAGAACTTAGTTACCTCGCCTAAGGCTCGACCTTCTTTGCGGAAATAGACAATAACGCCTGCGCCACCTGCTTGTGCGGTTTGTACACACGCTTCAATGCCATGGACTAAATAGGGGCGACAGGTACAAATATCTGACCCAAAGACATCCGAGCCGTTGCACTCGTCATGGATGCGAACTGCAAGCTGACGATCGGGATCAGCAATTGCCGCCACATCACCAACGATATAAACGGTCATCCCCCCGATCGGTGGTAGGAAAACGCGCAAATCGGGGCGTGTCACCAACTCAGGAAACATCCCACCTGTCTGCTCAAAAAGCGCTCGTCTCAGAACTGCTTCTCCTACACCCAGTCGTTTTGCTAAGCCTGGTAGATACCAGACAGGCTCGATCGCTGCCTTCGTCACGACCAGATCACCATTCGCTTTCATGATGGTGCCATCAACTTTGAGGCGACCCTTTGCTGCCGCTTCCTGAAGCTCAGGCATATTAATGTGTGCTTTAGTAATGGCGATCGTCGGACGAATGTCATAGCCCTGCTCGTATAGCGGCTTGTAGACTTCTCCGACCAGTGCACCAAACGGGTCAAGCGCCACAATCTTCTCTGGGTCAGCCCACGCGGGATGCGGTCCCAAGAGAGCTGCTGGAGCTGTGTTGGTCAGGTCTGCTCGATGGTCAGATTGCAACCGCCCGCTAGCCACTGCCAGCGCTCGATAAATGCCATACGCACCAGAGTGGCTGCCAATGACATTACGCTGGGCTGAATTTGTCAGGGTGCCGACAATGGCTCCACGCACTAGTGGGTCGGCTTCACCCCATCGAATCGCGATCGGTTTAGGACCAAAACTGGCAGGATGGGAAGTCAGTACAATATGCTTTGCTTGAGATCCGTTTTTTTCGCTTGACCCTGCTTTTTCACTTGACGCTGCTTTTTCGCTCGACATAGGGCACCCAGTAAGGAAATGGAGTAGAAGCAACACTGACGCACATCTAGCAGTCCATTACGCTTGGAGTCTACCGATCGCGTCATTTAACACTACTGGTATAAAGCCCAAAACCAAACAACTACACCTGTTTGGAATGTAATCTTTATAACGAGTAGAGCCTCTGATTCTACCAACAGGACTTTCCTGAGAGAGTACCCTAGGCGGCAGAAGCGGGTAGAAAAGTTAAAGGCTAGAGGTTAAACGGTGAAACGCTATCTTTAAGCCGTTAGCCTTCATCCTTTGCACTCCCCTTCCTCAGTGCCTCAATAATTTGGAGGTTTGCCTTTGGGAAAGGGTATTGGTCAAGCTCTGCTAGCGCTACCCAACGCACTTCGTCACACTCGATCGCCTGTGGCTCACCACTGACATGGCGGCAATGGTGGACATTAAGCGTCACTCGAAAATGGCTGTAAGCGTGATCAACAACGATCAGGCGATCGCCCACGGTTATTTCAATCCCTAATTCCTCGCGAATCTCGCGCTGGATGCAGGCTTCAATGGTTTCACCTGGTTCAACTTTACCACCCGGAAATTCCCACAAGCCGCCAAGCAAACCTTCCTGGCGACGACGATCGATTAAAATTTGTCCCTGATCATTCCAGATCACCGCAACACCAATCACTTTATGCGGTACGGGCACACGGGTTTCAGACATAGGCAGTTCCGCTTGAATGCCTTGATTGTAAGCCCGACAGTGCTCCTTCCACGGACAGTTTGCACACAATGGCTGCTGCGGCGTACAAACCGTTGCGCCCAAGTCCATGATTGCCTGGTTGAAGTCACGGGGAAAAGTCGGATCAATCAGCGCTTCGGAACAACACCAGAGTTGCGCGAGCGCCCGCTTTGGTGGAACGGGTAATGCCAGGAGTCGCGCCAGCACCCGTTTCACATTACCGTCCAGAATGGCGATCGGCTGATTGAACGCTGCACTCAAAATGCCACCAGCGGTCGTACGCCCAATGCCAGGCAACTGCATGACGGTGGCAAAATCACTAGGGAAAACGCCATCATGCTTCAGCACAACCGCTTGAGCAGCGCGATGAAGGTTACGAGCACGGGCGTAGTAGCCCAGCCCTTCCCAAGCTTTAAGCACCTGCTGCTGCTCTGCAATCGCCAACGCCTGCACAGTTGGAAAAAGCGTGAGCCAACGCTCGTAATAGGGCAGCACTGTCTTGACCTGCGTCTGCTGAAGCATGATCTCTGACACCCAAATGGCGTAGGGATCACGAGTCTGCCGCCACGGCAACGTACGCCCAGACTGTCTATACCAGGTCAGAAGTGCCTGCCGTAAGCTAATAATTGCAGCACTCGACAGACGATCGTAATCATCCGTCGAGCCTAATATATCCTGGTTTTGTTGATGAGGAGCGATAGACTTCGTGCGTGTCACTCTGTAATGGCAGCATCAGTTTCCGTTGCAACAAGGGAAGTCTCAAACGCCATCCGCTGCTCGGCGTTGTGGAGAAAATAGCCACTCATCATGGCAGATGCAAGCAAACGACCCAAGTCTTCACGGCTCGTTGTCACTGTAACGTCAAAGCCTTCTGGTGGCAGTGCACCCAAAAGTCCAATGATGTTCCGTTCCATCACATGAAAGACATCAGAGGAAGCGGGACGAGAAAGGCGGGCGATCGTTTCTGGGCTTAACGACTGCACATAGTTCAGAAACTGGTTGGCTGACTCAGACTCACCGCCCAAAAATTCTGGCAATCGATTAGATGTGTTATTCACTGATAAACCTCGATCTACTGTCGGCTTGTATAAATAAATGTATCAATGCTCCATGCAAAGTTGCAGTGTGTAGAACCGAACCTGGCGTTGGGTAATGAACGCACGTGGGTAAGCAAGTGCATTAAACTTAAGCGAGCTTTAAAGGGTGAAGGGGTGAAGCAGTGAGAGGGTAGAACAACCAATGTACATGGTTAAAGATGACTCAAATAGTCTCTCTTAGTTCCAGCGTAGCAGCACGACACTGTGGAGATGGCGGTAGGTGAAGGTTGCAAAAAATCATTAAGGGGAATCGGAGGAATTGATCATGACTGCTAAACCACTTAGCCCAGAGGATGCTGCCACGATCGCCTACCTTCGTTCTCCCACTGCCATTCGGGAGCGGTGTGGGCAACTATTCGATCTGGCGTGTGCTGACAAGCTGCAATACTTTCGTTGCGACCTAAGCCAGCTTGAGAAAGTAGCTGATTATGTGCTTCAGGTGACTCGCGAGAGCTACCCCGACCTGAATATTCCGTTCCACAGCCGTTGGCGACATTTTGAAGTCGGTAAGCAGGATCGCCTCGCTGCTCTGGACGCTCTAGCACCGTTGGCAAAAGCGAAGGCAAAATTTGATCTGGCGATCGTTAGCGTGTTGCTTGATGCGGGCGCAGGCGATCACTGGCAGTATACGGAACCAGACACAGGAACAGTTTGGCGACGATCGGAAGGTTTGGCGATTGCCAGTTTGCACGCGTTCTTTCAGGGCATTTTTTCAAGTGATCCGCAACTACCGTTGCAAGTAGACGCGATCGGGCTGCAAAACCTGACTGAGGAAGCTTTGAGTCAAGCCTTTCAGGTAAGCCAGGACAATCCCCTTGTCGGTCTATCAGGGAGGTTGGCATTGCTGCAACGGCTGGGAAGCGTCATTCAGCAGCAGCCCACGTTGTTTGGTTCTCAGCCTGCCCGTCCTGGAGAACTCGTTGCCTATTTGTGCGATCGTGCTCATGCTAGCGATCGCGCCCATACTGGACAGATTCACAGTGGGCAACTAGAGGCAAGTACCGTCCTGAGTGCTGTTTTAGAAGGCTTTGGCGCTATCTGGGCGGGACGAATCACGCTAGCAGAAGTGAATCTAGGTGATGTTTGGGTTCACTCCGCTCTAGCCCCCACTCCCGACTCCCGACTCCCGACTCCCCGCTCTTTACTTCCTACCCTTGTCCCCTTCCACAAGCTCTCTCAATGGCTCACCTACTCCCTATTGGAACCCCTTCAAGAACTTGGGTTGATCATTACTGGGCTAGATGCTCTCACAGGCTTGCCAGAATATCGCAATGGTGGCTTATGTGTCGATTTAGGCTTGCTACAAATCAAAGATCCGATCGTCTTACAACAGGCGCAGTTACCCGGTTCAGAGGCGATCGTCGAGTGGCGTGCGCTGACAGTCATTTTGCTCGATCGCCTTGCAGAGACAATCCGGCAGACACTCAATCTGTCTGCGACTGACCTACCGTTAGTCAAGATTCTGCAAGGTGGCACCTGGACTGCTGGACGACGGATTGCTGCCAGCTTACGACCCAACGGCAGCCCACCGATCCAGATCGAGAGCGACGGCACTGTTTTTTAAAGCTCATCTTTACTGGCGTTTATTGCCAAACGCTGATAACTATTGTCTTGGCGTAAGTTCGACGAATAGACCTAACTCGAACTCATGTTATCTACGTTTTAGTGACGCACTTCATGGTCGAACTAGAGGTGACACAGCTTTTCCCTGCGACTCTATTCTTATAGAAGCTAATGCCAACCGTTGTCTTTTTGTCTGCACTTTCCCAAGTTAGGGAAAAGGTTGGTGCTTGTCCTTGTTCACGTGTGGGCGTACCCAACAGCGATCGCACCTCATCAGGACTCATATCAAACTCAATGCGGCTGTAGTTTTCTGAATTTAAACTACCGATACCCGTAATTACTGGAGCCGCCGTTGTAACCACAGCAGCAGCAGGCTGACTCTGCTGCGACGCACTCGCTTTCTCAGCAGTATTATTTGTTGCTAACTTTTTCCCTTGCTGTTGAGCCGTTTTCAACTGCTGCTGGTAAAGGGCTAATTTCTTTTGGGCGATCACGCGTTTTGGGCTGCCAGCAGGTACGGTTTTCATGAGGGCGATCGCCTGCTGAAGTTTGCCGCTGACCAAAGCCCAGTCTTCAACAGTAGACGCATTGCGAGCGAGATTGGCTGCACTGATAGCTTTATCATCCGCTTTCGGGAACGGATCAGCGTTGGCAGTTACAGCAGGCGTGCTGGCTACACTTGGCTTTGGTTGGGGTTGAGCAGAGGCTACGGGTGCTGGCGTAAGCGTTGCTGTCGGTGATGGGCTGGTATTGCAAGCAGACAAGAGGAAGAGCAAACCGACGATCGCAGGACAGCGAACAAGGTTCATTTTGGTGCTGGTAACCATAGTAGACCGAGGGGGAAGTTAAGAGAAGATAGAGCAGGGGTAAGCCAGGACGCAGCCAGACAGCCAACAGGAACCAAACCAAGACTGATCGCTGCAAACACTGACTCGCTTACACCGCAAAGCTTTTGACACATGGTTGGCAACCCAAGTAAAGTGTCTTTCCTTGTGCGTTAAGCGTGCTTACCGATTTGCTTAAGCTAAGACTGCCCTATTTTTCTCTGTATGCATCACAGAAGTACATTTCTATGCAGATACACGGTTGTCACGACAAATGACCAGCAGCTTCGCAAAAGCAAAGGTTGGAGAGCCAAAGTCAGGTGTACTCTTTAGTAGCTAGATGGTTGAAAGCTGAGGATTTGGAGCCGCGGCAGGCTGAGTGGAGGACGATCGCACCTGTTCGATCGCCCATAATGTTGCCTCTGGTGTTGCGGGAGCCGCGAGGAAAACCGCTGAAGCATTGCCAAATGCCGCTACGGCTTCCCGAATTGCCTCTCGCACTGACATTGCCAGCATGAAGGGCGGTTCGCCTACTGCCTTGCTGCCGTAGATCACACCATCCTGCGCGGCTCGTGTCAGTAGATGAACGCTGAAGTGTTCGGGGATTTCGCAAATAGTGGGAATCTTGTACGTGCTGGGCGCATCGGTGCGAAGCCGTCCTTGATCATCCCACACCAACTCTTCCATCGTCAGCCAGCCCATCCCCTGCACAAACGCGCCTTCAATTTGCCCGCGATCGACCAGGGGATTCAACGATTCGCCCACATCGTGCACCACATCCACCTGACGCAGCTTAAAGGTGCCTGTAAAGCCATCCACCTCAACTTCGCTGACTGCAGCACCATAGGCAAAATAGTAAAACGGTCTTCCCTTACCTGTTGCCTCATCCCAGTAGATGTGTGGTGTGCGGTAATAGCCCGTGGCAGAAAGGCTGATGCGATCGTCGTATGCCTGTCTCACCACGTCTAAAAACGGGATGCGAGTTTTGGGATAGGTTTTGCAAAAGATCCAGTCGTCTTCAAACACTAAATCTTCTGCTGCATCCAGGTTCAGCATTCTCGCTGCGACTGGAGACAGCCGTGCTTTGATGGTTTCGCACGCATCTTTGACTGCTTGCCCGTTTAAATCTGACCCGCTAGAGGCAGCCGTTGCGGAGGTATTGGGCACCTTATCCGTGCTGGTGGGCATCATCCGAAAGCGGTTCATACCGACACCAAGCGCGTTTGCTGCCACTTGCAGCATTTTGGTGTGAAGCCCCTGCCCCATCTCGGTGCCACCATGATTGAGTTGAATGCTGCCGTCAGTGTAGATGAGCAGGAGCGCCCCTGCCTGGTTATAGTGCGTTTTGTTGAACGAGATGCCGAACTTGACAGGCGTGATGGCTAACCCACGTTTGTTATACGGATGGGTACGGTTGAAGTCGGCGATCGCCGCCTGCCGTGCCCCAAAGTTGGCGTTGGTCTTCGCTTCCTGCCAGACGCGATCAAGGCGGTTGTCGTAGATTTCTTGTCCGTAGTGAGTGGTATTGGTTTCACCAGCGCCATGATAAAAATTGCGTTCGCGTACGACATCGGGCGGCAGGTTGAGAGCACGGGCAAGGCGATCAATCACCTCTTCGGTCACAATCATGCCCTGGGGACCACCAAACCCCCGGAATGCCGTATTCGATACCTTGTTGGTTTTGGCAATTCGTCCTGTCACTGTGATGTGGGGAATGTAGTAGGCGTTGTCTACGTGCAGCATGGCGCGTAGCAGCACTGGCGGGGACAGGTCTAAACTCCAACCACCATCGGCATAAAGTGCGACATCCAGCGCAGTGATTTTGCCTTCACTGGTAAAGCCGACCTTGTACTGTCCTAAAAAGCCGTGACGCTTGCCTGTCAAGGTCATATCGTGGCTCCGCTTGAGTTTTACGCGGACGGGACGACCCGTTTTCTTGGCGGCGATCGCCGCCACCGACGCATAGGGATTTGCCTGCGATTCCTTCCCGCCAAACCCGCCACCCATACGTAAACAGGTGACCGTTACCTGATTGCTGGTGACACCCAACACCCGCGCCACTATCACCTGCGTTTCAGCAGGATGCTGGGTTGAGGCGTAAACCTGATAATGTCCTTCACCATCGGGAATCACCCAACTTGCCTGGGTTTCCAGGTAAAAGTGATCCTGACCGTTCATTTCGATCTCGCCTTCAAGACAGCGATCGACTTCAGCAAGGGCAGCGATCGCATCACCCTGACAGACCACCTGTGCTTGGTTGTGAAAGCTCTCAGCAGCGATCGCCGCTTTGATACTCAGCAGTGGTTCTAGTGCTTCGTAGGTCACAATGACCTTTGCGGCTCCCAGTCGAGCGGCTTCGTCTGTTTCACCGACTACCCAGACGATCGCCTGCCCGTAATAGCTCACTGTTTCAGTGGGAAACAGCACCTCATCCTGCACAATTACGCCTGTATCGTTTTTGCCCGGTACGTCAGCGGCAGTCAGTACAGTGACAACACCCTCCACGGCTGCTGCCGCAGAAATATCAATGCCCGTAATCCATGCGTGGGCATAGGGCGCAACAACCGGGTAAACAGACAGCATCCCTACAGGCTGGCGCTGATCGTCGGTATACACCGCTTTGCCGCTGACATGGTGAACCGCGCTTTCGTGTTTCGAGGGTTTACCGACTGCATTCATCTCGTCACCTTCAATAGGTCAGCGTTGACGTTGCTAAATTCTACGAAAAATTTCTCAAAGAGATTGGCGATTAGCTGTTTGCGATAGTCAGCACTGCCGCGAAAATCTGTTATGGGCGTAAAGGTTGCTCTCAGAGTGGGCTTGATCCGCTGGATTGTTGCTAATGTCCAGGGTTGCCCAATCAGCAGCGTTTCAATAGTGATCGCCCGTACAGGAGTTGCCGCCACGCCACCATAAGCAAGCCGTGCGTGAACAATGCGATCGCTAGCATCCAGATCGATCGTAAACGCCGCTGCAACAATGCTGATATCATCCGTACCGCGTTTCCCAATTTTGTACGACTGGCTGAGACGACGAACTGATCCGGATGCGATCGTCTTTGGAATGCTCACTGAGACGATTACCTCTCCTCGTTGGAGAGCCGTTTGACGGTAGCCTTTAAAGAAATCAGCTAACAGAACTGTGCGAGTTCCGGTAAGGCTGGCGATCGTCAACTCAGCATCCAACGACAGGAGAACGGGAGGAAGATCGCCGATTGGGGAAGCGGTGCCCAGATTGCCGCCCAGCGTTGCCCGATTGCGTATTTGTCGCGCTGCAAACCAGTGCAGCATCTCATCCAAACTGGGGAAAATGCCGTGCAGATTGGTTTCAACATGGCTCAAAGGCACAGCAGCACCAATCACAACGGTCTCTGGGGTTTGTTCAACGCGCTTCAATTCTGCCACTGCTTCGAGAGACACCATAACGGGAAAGTGCTGACGGTGATGGCTCAGTTCCAACCCCAGATCAGTCCCACCTGCGACCAGTGTTGCATCTGGATGCTGCTGGAGCAAGGTCAGGACTTCACTTAACTGGATGGGACGGTAGAAGTGCTGCTCGTTGCCACTGTAGTCTAATGATGTGAACGCAGTGGTGGCATGACTCAACTGTTCTGCAAACATATCTTCAGGCACAGCATTGTTCACCAACGCAGCCGCACGACGAATGGAGAGATAGCCCGTACAACGACATAGATTGCCTTCTACAGAAAGGTCATCCACGGTGCGATCGTAATACGCTGCAAACAGGCTCATGACGAATCCCGGCGTACAGTAGCCACACTGGGAACCCAACGTCTCCACCATTGCCGCCTGAACGGGATGTAGTTCACCGTTTGCAACCCCTTCAACCGTAATAATCTCGCGTCCTGCCACAGACGCTAAGGGAATCAAGCAACTGTTCATCGCCTGATAATGGGGTTTGCCGTCTGCCCCTTCAGCGACGATCGCTACCGTACACGCGCCACAATCGCCATCGCCACAGCCTTCTTTTGTTCCCACTCTGCCACTGGCGCGCAAATATTCCAGCAGCGTTACAGTTGGAGAAATGTCTTTAAGGCGGACATTCGCGCCATTGATGGTCAAATCCAGATTCACGTCTGACATACATCTCTCATTGCGGCGGCTTCAACGTCGTCTATGGTTCTACTGTGCCAGGTACTAAAAGACTTTGCTGTTAATTTAAAGACGTTGTGATTAACCCTTGCAATTCCGTTCGCCTCCAAACCTGATTATGCTGGAAGAGACGGGAAAAGGGATACGCATGAATCAGCCGCTACACGATCGCCAAACGCACGATCGTCAGACAACCAATCACCAAACGAACGATCACCAAACAAACAATCGTCCCATGCAGTCGATCGCACACCCAGAGAAACAGTCGACGATCGCGCAGCCATCGCCACAACCAGCACCATCAGATATCAAAATTGCTGTTATTGGCGATATCCATAATTGCTGGGATGCAGACGACGCGATCGCGCTCAAGCATCTAGGTGTTGATCTGGTGCTGTTTGTAGGAGATTTTGGTAACGAATCTGTTGAGGTTGTGCGGTCGATCGCCGCACTTGAGTTTCCCAAAGCTGCCGTTTTGGGCAACCACGATGCCTGGTATAGCGCGACTGAATGGGGCATCAAGAAATGTCCCTACGATCGCACCCAAGAAGACCGGGTACAGCAACAGCTAGATTTGCTGGGAGACGCGCACGTTGGCTACGGCAAACTCGACTTTCCTGCCTTGAACCTGACCGTAGTGGGCAGCCGTCCCTTTAGCTGGGGCGGGTCAGAGTGGAAAAACACGAACGCCTTTTATCGATCGCGCTACGGCATCACCAGCTTTGCCGAATCCACCGAACGGATTGTGCAAGCTGCCAGCAGCAGTACTTTTGATACAGTGATCTTTCTGGGGCACTGTGGACCAAAAGGGTTAGGCGATCGTGCCGAAGACACCTGTGGCAAAGATTGGCACCCTCCTGGTGGCGATCATGGCGATCCAGACTTTGCCGAGGCGATCGTGGCTACCCGCAAGCTTGGTAAAACGGTTCCCCTGGTTGCCTTTGGGCACATGCACCATCAGTTGCGCCACACCAAGCAGCACCAACGAGTGCCGCTCGTGACGACAAACGGAACGACCTATCTCAATGCCGCCAGCGTACCTCGCATTGTAAGGACGGAAACGAGCTGCCTGCGCAACTTCTCGCTGGTATCGCTCCAGGGTGGCTCTGTGGCTCAAGCCTCGATCGTCTGGCTTGATCAGAATTTAACGTTGGTTTCAGAGACAGTACTCTATCGCCATGAAATGCCAGTTAGCCAGCCTCATCAGAGTCATGAGGCGATCGTGTAGCCTGTTGTTAGGGGGGTAACATTTAGTGCTGCAATGGATGTATACCCTCGATCCAAAGATTGATTATGACTGTTCAGTATCGGTTGCCAGAGTCTTAGCAACTTGCCGACGAATAGCGTCTTTACCAGGGTAAGCAACAGTGGTAGGCAGGGCACCACGAAACTCACTAAGTCGGCGCCGTTTGACTGGACGCAACCGTACTTCGTTGCCTTCCAAGCTAAACAGGAGTTCATCCCCTTCACGCAACCCTAACCGCTGCCGAATTTCAAGTGGAATGGTGATTTTTCCATCATCAATGATTTGTACTTTCATAGTCTGTCCTCCACTTAATACTTGTGTTGGTCTAAATTGAATCAATTTTGTGGCGAGCAAATAAATCGTTAAAGAACCTAACAATAGTTTTGCGGGCAAGTTTGGAATCTTTAAACTCTGCGCCCCCAAAACGATACACTTCGTAGCCAAGGAGCCTGATTCTACGATCCTCTGCAACCATTTCGGCATAGCGCTGTGGCAAAGCATACCCATTATCTGAGTAATGTTGAGCCCCATCGATTTCAATGACAACTCGATTCTCATTCCGAAGCAGCATAAGAAAATCCATTCGTTGTCGAGCAAGCACAGGCTGTTTTCGCTCACTCTGATTGCGAGGATCATAATGCAGATAAACCTGTGGCAGTAATGCTGGAAGATTGTCTCCCAAACGTGGTTTAAATGCTCTGAAATAAGTATCGAAAAAATCGAGTTCAGGTCCCTTTTGAAGGGAATTTCTTAGTCGATGCCCTAACTCATGTCTTGTCTTATCATCTACGACTTTTAACCCTTTGTGTTTACTCCACCATTCCACCAGCATTTTCCAAGTCAGATCACCAGTAGGTGGAGGTTGATCATAAACCAAGCATTTATCTGCATGATGGACAACACGAATATCCATATTTACAGCATCATCAATCACGATGTCAGGCTTTAAACCAGTGGATGCGAAAATTATGTACTTAGGTGCCCCAGATACTCCTACCGCCCTTTTCCTAACTTTGTAAACAGGAAGCCCTCCTTGTGAAGTCTCTTCGCGTAATTCAAAACCATTGTGTTGCAGTAATGTGTTACTTAGGGCTACTAACTTTTGCTGTGTTGCAGATTCTTGAACTTCAGGGTGAACTATTCGTTCAATCAATATGCAGAACCGTTGATCTGCCCACTCAAGAAATCCTAGTTCACGCAAAAGCATTGCAGCTTGAATTGGCGAGTACTTATAAGGTTCAAGTTCATCAAGAGTAAGAATCTTCGTTAGTTCTCTCTGGGGATTTAGAAAAATAGAGAAGTCGTATTTATAATTTACAGACCTTTTGCAAATTTGCCCATCAGCCTTTGTGACAAAATCACATAGATTATTCCCGTTTGCTTGAGGGTCAGGAATTACAGAACTGAGAAACTCTCTGAGTGGTAATCTTCCCCAGAATTGTAAGCCTTCCAGACTTTCTGCAAACCTATGACGAGTGACATTAGTAATTTGTTGAGTTCCCTGGCTCTCGATCCACCAAAGGTTATCTTGGATTTGCTGTAAATTAACGCTTGATAATTTTCCACGTGTGCCCGGATAGGACTTCATCATTCGCTTGGCTGCATGAATAATCTCTTGGTCGCTTGCGGTAGCTGTCACTATACGCAGGTATCGATGTTTGCCAATATTGCTTGGAACATCTTCATCTGGTAAGCCAAGAGCATTTTTTACATCATGGAGAGAATTCCAAACTTCTAGGTCTGCAATAATCACAGCAATTTTGTCTCTGAGATTCTCAAGTGCCTGTTGTACGTCAACCATTTATACAACCATGCTGCAAACACTATCAAAACAATTCTGACATTAGATCGTTGCCTTTGAACCGATCGCTGCTCTTCATCTACGATCGCCCATTCACGAAACAACTTTCTTTTGCTGCTTCTGTCGCAAAAATTCAGCGAAATCACGGACTTCTGCTATTAAATCTTCTGGTAACTCATTCAAAGCAGCGGTTAATTGTCCTCGTATCCCTGTAGTTTCTTGTGCTGCTTTTACTAACTGCAACTGTTGCGGATATACCAGTTCTACGCCCAATGTTTCTACAAATGCATCTGGTTCGTCTGGGGTCGCTGGAATGAAATTTCCCTCTTCATTGCTTTTCACCCAGCCACCCAAGAGTTCTACTAAGTAGGCTTCGCCATCTTTTAGTACTTCAACAATGGCTCCTGGTGTGCCTTCGGGTGCAAGCTCTCCTTCAGACAGCGCGATCACCTCCGTTAATTTCACTGAATCAAAGAGTTGAAACTGAGCCATCCCTGCCTCCCAAGAATTCTAGCTGAGTCGGTATCACGTTAGAATTGCGCCTCCCATTAAGCGGCGATAGCGGTAGTCTAGCTCTTGCTGCATGAGTGTCCAGCGGCTTAGGGTTTCGTCTTTTGCCATTACTTTTTCGGCTGCCTGTCGTGCCAGTTCCAGCACATCTTGATCCTCTACCAAACTTGCCAGCGCAAAATCGGGTAAGCCAGATTGACGAGTGCCTAGCACCTCACCAGGACCCCGAAAGCGCATATCCATCTCAGAGATAAAGAAGCCATCCTGCGATTGTTCCAGCACTTTCAGCCGTTGTCGTGCCGTTTCGGTTTTGGAGCTGCTCATCAGCAAACAGAATGACTGGGAGCCGCCACGCCCCACCCGTCCCCGTAGCTGGTGCAGTTGAGAAAGCCCAAAGCGATCGGCGTGTTCGATGAGCATCACCGTGGCATTGGGAACATCGACACCCACTTCTACCACCGTTGTAGAGACAAGGATTTGCGTTTCGTTGTCGCGGAAGCGAGTGATGGCATCATCTTTTTCAGCAGAAGTCATGCGTCCATGCAGCAGACCCACCGTAAATTCGGGGAAGACACTCTCTTGCAGTGTGTGATGTTCGTCGATCGCCGACTTCAAATCCAGTTTTTCCGACTCTTCCACCAGCGGCAACACCACATACACCTGTCGTCCCTGGGCAATCTCGCGGCGAATCAGGTCATACGCCTGCATCCGCTCTTTGCCTGCCAACACAGTGGTTTGAATTGCTTTGCGTCCAGGCGGCAGTTCGTCAATTTGGCTTACATCCAGGTCGCCATGCAGGGTGAGTGCTAGGGTGCGGGGAATGGGAGTTGCTGTCATAGTCAGCACATGGGGATGTTCGCCCTTTTGCTGGAGTCGTGCCCGTTGCTGTACGCCAAAGCGGTGCTGTTCGTCGATCGCCACCAGCCCTAAGCGCTGAAAGTTCACCGTGTCTTGAATTAGCGCGTGCGTGCCTACCAACAAGGGCAATTCACCTGTTTGTAGCTGGGCATGAATTTCGCGTCGCTTGGCAGCTTTTGTGGAACCTGTCAGCAACTCGACAGGCAGATGCAGCAGATTAAACCAGCCGACTAGCTTGCGATAGTGTTGTTCTGCCAGCACTTCAGTGGGAGCCATCATCGCCGTTTGATAGCCCGACTGAATCGCAGCAAGTAGGGCAACGACTGCCACAACCGTCTTTCCAGAGCCAACATCGCCTTGTACCAGACGATTCATGGGCGTTGGCTTTTGCAAATCGTTAAGAATGTCGTTAATCACCCGCTCCTGGGCATTGGTCATTTGAAAGGGCAGGTTTTCGTAGAACTGATCGATCAATTGACCTGTGGGAGCCATGACAGCGCTTGCCTGAATCTGACGTTGGCTCTGACGACGCTTGAGTAAACCCAGTTGCAGGTAAAAGAATTCGTCAAACACCAGACGACGACGTGCATTATCCAAAGCCGCACCATCGGGCGGAAAGTGGATGTGGGCGATCGCCTCCTGAATGCCCACCAACCCGTACTGCTCTCGCAAGTTTTCTGGTAACGCTTCCTGAAGTTGCTTCACAGCCGGCAGTGCTGCAATCACCGCTCGTCGAACCAGTGCGGCATCGACGCCTTCTGTCAATGGGTAAATGGGTACGACACGTCCTACCGTAAGGGAGTCGATCGCCTCACCAGAATGCTGCAAAACCTCGATGTCGGGGTTATCTAGCGTCATGCCAAATTTGCTTTTTTTGACTAGCCCAGAGGCGGCGATCGTGGCTCCCGGTGGATACAGCCGCTTCTGCTGCTCTTGCCAACCGCGATTGCTATAGCGACTACCCGCAAAAAATCGACCTAGCTTGATCTGTCCTGTGTGATCGCGAACGAGCAACTCCAAAATTGTCAGCTTGGTATTGCGTGGGCTAGAAAAGCACGTACAGCGCTTCACAGTGCCCATCAGCGTTACTGTTTCGCCTTCTTTTAAGTCCCGAATGTTAACCTGACGCGCATAGTCAAGGTGGTCTCGCGGGTAGTAAAAAAGCACATCCCGCACCGTAATCAGCCCTAACTTGGCTAGTTTCTCTGCATTTTTAGGACCAATGCCCGTCAGGTAAGTCACCGCTTGATCAAGAGTGGCAGCACGACCCGCCTCGACCAAAGGAGTCGTTTTAGGAGCCTTCACTGCCCCTGTCGATGATGCCCCAACGCCTCGCTCCTCTCCTTTCTCTCCTTTCCCTGCGTCCTCACAGACTTGACGTACATGATGCAAAAACCGTCGCGTATCTGCGACTAAATGCTGCCGTTGAGAGAAGGATAGTTCTGAATAGGTGATGAATTGTTTGCCCAGTTCTTGCCAGCGATGTTGGTCGATCGCGGGCAACAGAGCAGGCGACTGGCTTAGTGTCAGGCTAATGAATTCACTAAAGCGATGCTGTTTGCCTTCTAAATCATTGAAACCACGTTCTGCTTCGACAGAGAGCGCTTTTTGGAGGCGAATCCAGTCGGGTGCAGGGTGAGGAGGGAGGAGGGAGGGGTGAGGGGTAGCAGGTGTTGGCGATTCGGGAGCCATTGGCTCTTGTTCTGAGTGACTCATACTCATTTTCTACTCCCTACTCCCAAGTCCCGACTCCCCCTTCCTCTAGTCTTCCGTCCAGGTCGATCGCCATGCGGCTTGCGCTTCTGCAATCGATCGTTCACGCTGTTTTTTTCGATACTCACGCCCTAAAGTCTTAAGTTGAGCGAAGAGACTACGGATTTTGCTGCGGGCTGCCGTCACTGCTGGCGCGGCGAACTCAATTTCGGCAAGTCGTAGAGAGATAGCAACGATGTGCATGACCGAATGTTTGGGAGATTCATCGTCGTCGTTTTCAGCCGTTTTGCTACTCGTTTCAACTAATAAATTGAGCAGATTGGGCGTTCCGGCTCTAGCGTCTGAGAGATCTGCCTTTGCGGCGGCTTCCAAAACGGGTTCGGGCAACTTTGGGGGGAGGATATTGGCTTGTTGCAACAGCCGATTTGCCGCGTGGGAGGCTGTTTTTAGTTCAGCCACGATCGCGTGTTCCAGTTCTTCGTGCCATCGTGCCAGGTCAACCGGAGTCAGCGATCGTGGTTCTGTTGGGGAGGATACAGGCGCTACAACCGGAGCAGGCGTTGGCGTAGAGGGCAATGAATCTAAAGCCGTTAGCTCATCTACAACAGGCAAGGAGGCAACTGGCTCTACGTCTGGATCATCAATGACAACAGGAACATGTAGTTGGGCTAAGACCTCTTCCTGCACCTGCTGCGAGAGCGTCCGCAAGCGCTGCTGTAACTGCTGTCTTTGACTATAGGACAACTTTAAGAACGATTCTGGATAGCCCTGTGTACAAACGTGGTAACTGGCAAGGATCAACTGCTGACGTACTGCCTGCCCCAAGACCGTAAGGTAGCTTGAGTAAGCATTGTAGAACTCATCTGCGATCGCACCAGTTGCTTTGTCTAATGCTGCAAGTTCCTGTTCAATTCGCTCTACTGATCCGACCATATGCCCGTTTAACCTTGCCCTAGACAAGCCACTATACCCCAGGATAGCGGGTCGCTAAACCTTAGTGTTAATCAAGCCCTAGACAACACAGCGCTAGCGGCACAGCGTTCTAAAAAGCGCTGAGGGATGTCGGGTCTTGCGCCCCAGTGAAGATGGAGGTAAGAGGCATGGAGATTAGGGTAATGCCAGCCTTCATTAGGCAGTGAGGAGTGGGAAGAGTGTAGAGCGAAGAGGGGCGAGTGCGATTCTAAAGTGAGGTGCGATCGATGGAATTCGTGCCCTCGAATAGTAGAGCCTTTGTCTAGAAGCAAACCGTCTTGGAGGGCGATCGCGTCTCGATAACCCAGCGTTAAGCGCTTGCCCATCATGGCTGTTGTCGGCAATATTCCCACCATTGGAAACGCTTGTCCTTCAAAATTGGTGATTTTTTCGCATAGATACATCAACCCACCGCACTCGGCGTAGGTTGGCATTCCGTCTCGGATAGCAGCTCGTACAGCCGCACGCGCTGACTCGTTTTCAGCTAATTGTTCGGCGAACACTTCAGGGAAACCACCACCGAAGTAAAGTCCTTGAATGTTGTCTGGTAAAACGCGATCGCGCATAGGACTCCAGAACACTAGCTCGGCTCCTAGTGCCTTGAGCAAATCCAGGTTATCGGCGTAGTAGAAGCTGAAGGCAGAGTCATGGGCGATCGCGATGCGGGGTGAGGGGGGAGGAGGGGGGAGTGAGGAGTAAGGGGGGAGAGGGGGAGTAAGTTCTAACTGCTGACCACTGATCGCTGACCGCTGTTCCAACAATGGCATCAATTGTGCCCAGTCAAAACAGGTGTCTCCCAGATGTGCCAGCTGCTCAACCACAGTATTCAGGTTTTCTAGTTCAGCCGTGGGCACAAGTCCCAAATGACGATCGGGGATCGCAATACCATCTTCACGGCGCAGGACTCCGAGAATCGGTATGTTGAGCGGCTCCAAAGCAGCTTTGAGGATTTCCAGGTGACGATCGCTGCCAACGCGATTCAGCACAATGCCCGCAACTTGAAGGCGAGGATCAAAGGAACGGTAGCCGTGGACGATCGCGGCGATCGAGTGCGATAGACCCCCACAGTTCAGCACCAGCAGAATCGGCAAGTCTAGCAAACGGGCAACGTGAGCCGTACTCGCAAACCCTTCTTGCCCAGCGGCACCATCAAAAAGCCCCATCACACCTTCCACAAGGGCATGAGTCGCAGTTTGAGCATGGTGATCAAAACATTGCTGCACATACGCTTCTGAAGTCAACATCGGATCAAGATTGCGGCAAGCACGCCCCGTCACATAGCGATGAAACATTGGGTCGATGTAGTCAGGACCAACCTTAAACGACTGCACCGACATATTCCGCCGCTTTAAAGCAGAAAGCAGTGCCAATGTGACCGTTGTTTTACCAACGCCACTACGTTCTCCAGCAACAATTAGCGCCATCTCAATAGTGATGAGGTGTTAGTTGTTAGAGTCTAGAGCGAAAATCAACCAATCAACAACGTTTAGCCTTATTGAACGATGTACCAACAGGTTGTAAAGCGTTTCGTAATCGAGATCAATAGTCATCGTCTCTAATTTTGATCTCCAACCCTGATTCAGTATCCAGGTCAGACAGCGCAGCCAGACTCATCGCCAGCATTGCCTGACAGCGATCGCATATCCACATTCTAAAGCTCAATTGAACACCGTTCTTCACGAGCGATCGCTCTTCAACCTAACCTACAAGGCTAAGTAGCACTCGTGGAGATGGATCATTTGTCCAGTTGTAGGTGAGTTGTAGGTGAGTTGTAGGTGGTGGTAATTAGGGAACTGGAGGGGGACATGGGAAGAGAGACGGAGTTATTCTCTCAGCGCATCACCCCTCATCTTCTAGGGCAAAAATAAGTGAGCTATCATTATCTTACGAGTAATTAATTTATAGCAAGAAGTGATTGCAGTGATTGAGGTGAAAACATACTTCTTTATTAAAATTAGTACAGATGCAGCCAAGAAAATTGTAGGAGATTTGCTATGAAGAAGAAATCTGGATTTCCAATTCACTTTGCTCTTGGTGGATTTGTGTTAGCAGTAATTGGATGTACTTATGGCAAATGGGAGTATCTTTCGCGGCAATATGCATCTGAGTTCTATCCTGCTATCAGACAAGCTTCTGATGACGGGTGTTTGATTAGTTACGCAAAAATCATCAAGGTGATAGATTACAAACAAAATTCTGCTCTAATTTGGTTTAAGGAAGAAGGAGGTAGTACCCATATTGCTAAGCCTTGGCGCTCTTCTAAGCAACCTAATTGGCAGTTTAAGAAAACTGATCTCGGAACTCTAGGAAGCTATTCTGGCAGTTATTGTGATCTTGATGTTATTAGAAGTAGGAGTGGTGGTTCTGCCGATGGGTACTATTGGTATAACTAGAAACACTTCCAATAAATAATTTGGATATACAAGGTACTAATTTGGATATACAAAACACTAATCTATAGTTAGCTGTATAGTTTGATCGAACTGACTCTTAAGCTAATAGACAAATTGGATTAACTTTGTATGCTGCTGAAACTAAAAATACAAATAATATGTCATCTTTCTTAAGTTTTTAATCTGTTTTAGTACGATCGCCGATCTTGTAGGGTGCGTTGCTGATCAGCAAACGCACTGTTCTGTTGGGCATGATTAGATGATTAGTACGATCTCCCTTATTTGTAGGCAGTGCGCCGCAGCAGGCGGAAGTGAAAGGTATGAAATCAGCGAGCAAATGGTCTTTAGTGTAGGGAGCGCGACAGAGCCTGCCTCAGCCCTGGTCATGACCGTGCTCGTCGATGAGCAGAGGATTGGTGTAGATGAGTCTGACGTGGGGATGAGTGTCGAGGATAGCAACGGTTCCAGCGATCGCCAGATCACTGTGACTATCGCTGTCCGGTGACGATATAAGCAACGCGCTTGCCAATATTGGTAGCGTGGTCTGCCATACGTTCCATATGACGGATCACGAGAATCATTAGGACGATCGGTTCAACAATGCCAGGCACATCGCGCTGATGTGCCAGCAGGTCGTAAAGCGTTTCGTAATCGAGATCAACCGCATCGTCTTTGATTTTGATTTGCAACCCTGATTCAGCATCCAGGTCAGACAGCGCTGCCAGGCTCATTGCCAGCATTGCCCGACAGCGATCGCACATCATTTGTACCCGCCCCATATAGCTTGGTGGCGGATAAGGAAAGAGAAGAATCGCAATTTCGCCCAGGTCTTCGGCATAGTCGCCAATGCGCTCCAGATCGCGGATGAGTTGCATCATGGCGCTCAGGAGGCGCAGGTCTTGGGCAACAGGAGCCTGAAGTGCAATGAGGCTAACGCAGTCTTGCTCAATCTGGCGGTAGAGTTTGTCAATCTGCTTATCTTGAAGCGCAATTTTCCCTGGCGCATCTAAGTCACGATCGAACAATGCCTGACGCGCCAGCCAAAAGGAGTTTTCCACCAGCGCGCCCATACGCAGAACGTCACGTTGGATGCGTTTGAGCTGGCGGTCAAAGTGGGCGCGGATGAGTCGTGGTGTTTCCAATCAAGTACTCGCGTAACAGAGCAGGCACCGAACTCAGATTGATAGCGAAGGATTCGTCATCGCCTTGCTGTCCTTGCTGTCCAAGTATAGCCAATCAGCTTACCTCAGATAAACGATCCTGACCGTCTGCCGGATAACATTGGACTGATGGAGGGGGTGAGGGCGTGAAGAGGTGGGGGAGTGAAGGAGTAACGGGGTGAAGGGGTGGATGTGTAACCCACCGACAAGATTGGAGAAAGGGTTAATCTGTTCAGTCGCCCTTAAGTCGCTTACCATCGTTAGTTACGCCCGATTAACTTGTGGTCATCTAATTTGCACTCGGTTCACTTGTGCCTGATCGATTTGTGCCCAATTAGCTTGTGCCAGGTTCACTTGTGCCCGATCGTGTAAATCCTGATCGTGTCGTCTTACCTTCACCAGTTCTGCCAAATTCATGTCTGAGTTACCTGCTTTGTCTGAATCACTTGCTTTACCTTCGCTGTTTACTCAACTGCAAGTTCGCTATCCTACCAGTGGTTTGCTGACGGAGTTAGTGCAAATGGATGCCGATCGCTATGTGGTGCGAGCGCTGGTGCAGTTGGGCAGCATGACGCTGGCAACAAGCATGGCAACCGCTACCACCGTTGAACAGGCGGAAGATCGGGCACGGCTACGTGTATTGGCACTGTTGGGCATTTACACCCCATTGTCTAATGTCCCGGCGGGATCGTTTGGCTACAGCACGCCAACACAACCACTGACGAGTGCATCGCAGGAGACAACGCAACTTGTCGATCGGTTTGATAGCACAACGCTGAACCATTCCTCCACTGCTGCACCCTTGGCAACTGTAGAGCCGATAGCCCCTCCCATGTCCTTTTCGACCTTAGCCTTCGAGCCGACAGCGATCAGTTCTACCACTCCGATGCCAGCCTTTGAGCCATACGTCGCAGATTTGACTACGGCTGAAAGGGAGCCAGAGCTATTTGATGCACCCCCTGATCTTGATGATGCGTCTTACAACGATGCAACGTATGAGGATGAGCCTTACGACAAGGCACCGTATGACGAGGAGCCATTTGAGGAGCCTGAGCCGATCGTTGAGGAAGCAGCAAGCGATGATCATGCCAGCGCTGATTCTAGTCCTGTTGCTGAGGAGCCAGCGGCTAAAAGCAAGCCCCGCAAGTCTAGTGCAGAGAAAGCACCAATAGCTGAGAGCGATACATCTAGCAGTGCGTCAAGAGACTTATCTTCTCTGATATCACAGATTGGCGTAGAGATCGATCGCATTGGCTGGAGCAAGCGCCAGGGCAGCACATACCTGCAAAAAACCTACGGCAAGAAAACCCGCAGCGAACTGACTGATGACGAACTAGAAGACTTTCTGACGTATCTCAACACCCAACCATCAGCAACAGTCAGTTCGTAGGAGGAGACTGCAAAAGATAAAGGATGATGGCTAAAAGCTCTACTGCAAAGCTCTCTCTGCTTCACAGTCGCCGTTTCTTTTTCACCTTTCCACCCCTTCACCCTCCCACCCCTTCGCTCATGATCCCCTCTCGTCGCGTCTATCAACTCTTACTGCTAGGTACCGCGATCGGGTTAGGCGTTGCCACGATCGGGTCTGATGTCATTAACCCACAGTTTTTGAGTGTTTCCATTCTGCTAACGCTGGGCTTTGATGCGGGTGTGCTGCTGCTGGCAGTACTGGATGCGCGACGGGTCAGCGCTAACCGCGCGATCGTGGAACGCCATCATGTCGATCGTCTGTCCATTGGACGCGAGAACCCTGTGCAGCTAACGGTGAAGACAGGCTACCAGCCTGCTACGCTGCAAATACGAGATTTCTATCCACAAGCATTCTCTGCGAAGACAGGCTCTATCAGCACCGACACCCTAACGCTCTCGTTGCCTGCTCATAGCCGCGAGGATCTGACTTATAGCGTCCTACCATCTAAGCGAGGCACGTATACCTGGGGCGATATTCAGGTGCGGCAGTTGGGAACCTGGGGCTTGGCGTGGCACGACTGGAAACTGCCCAAAAGTGAAACGGTAGCGGTGTATCCTGACTTGATTGGGCTGAGATCGCTCTCCATTCGCCTGACGCTGCAAACCAGTGGCAATATTCGTCGTGCCCGTCGTCAGGGTAGCGGCACCGAGTTCTCAGAACTACGCGAGTATGCATCAGGCGACGATCCTCGCTTAATTGACTGGAAGGCAACGGCTCGTCGCAGCCGGATGCTGGTACGGGTGCTGGAACCAGAGCAAGAGCAAACGCTGCTGGTGTTGCTCGATCGTGGGCGGCTGATGACGGCTCAGGTCAAAGGCTTGGAACGGTTTGACTGGGGTCTGAATGCAGCACTAGCGCTGGCGCTAGCGGGGTTGAATCGGGGCGATCGGGTTGGCATCGGCGTGTTCGATCGCCAGATGCACCTCTGGATGCCGCCAGAACGAGGGCAGACCCAACTCCCCAAGCTAATTGAGCGGCTAACCCCAATTCATCCCGTTTTGTTGGAGCCAGACTACATGGATGCCGTTACAACCGTTGCCACTCGCCAAACCCGTCGAGCGCTGGTTGTACTCATTACTGAAGTCATTGATGCAACGGCTTCAATGGAACTGCTGGCAGCAATGGGACGACTTGCCCCACGTCATCTACCCTTCTGCGTGACGCTGCGCGATCCTCAGGTCGATCGCCAGGCAAATACGTTTACCACTGCAATTCCCGACACATACGCTCGTGCTGTAGCGCTCGATCTACTGTCGCAACGTCAGTTAGCGCTGGCAAAACTTAAGCAAAAAGGTGTGTTGGTATTGGATGCGCCTGCCGATCAAGTTAGTGACCAACTGGTCGATCGCTATCTCCAACTCAAAGCCCGTAGTCAACTTTAAAGCTATTAAAATACCCTCCAACTTCGTTAAAAGCTGGAGGGGCTTACGTATAGAAGTACTGATAACTTGCCTTGAGACTATTCAACTCTAAGCCATTCCTTTGTGCCTTAGGCTAATTTCCCATCAAGAAAGAATGAAAAATTGGTAAAGCTTGAGCAGCTTCTAGCCATAGCAATCGTTAAAGTAGCTAGGGCGGGGTGTAAGGGTAGAACTGCTGGCTAGAGACAATACCCCATCAACCCTTTGATGCCAATGTCTTAACCCTGGTGACAACCGCTACAGGTGCAGAAACCGGATTTCTTAACGAAACTGCAATTGCAGGGTGCGATCGTCATCCATCTAGCCTCTTGTTCCTTTTGCATGCTATTAGGATTGCTTGCATCCTCATCTGCTACGTTCTACTGCTGTCAAGCAACACGTTCTCTCTTCGTTGGCATAGTGCAGCAGCGTTGAATTGCTGCCTCTAATAAAAATTCGTATCCTTGCTGCTCTTCACCTCAGACATTGGGGCGGTATAATTGGCTCGACCGTTGCAAAAGTTAACCTCAGTTAGGGCTGTTCAGGCTGCTTTTAACCTTAGGCTGCTTTTCATCAAGAACTTTTTATTAGAGTGTTCCAAAAGCTTTTATTACCAATGCCGCAACGAACGTCGCCTAAAAATAACACTCCAGGTCTAAGTCTGGCATTCCTGCTCGCAATGCTTACCGCTTTTGAGCCGCTGATGGGGCTGATGGTGATGCAACCAGCCTTTGCTCAGACCCCTACACCGTCTTTCTCGCCGCCCAATGTGGCTCCTAGCGGTACGACGGTTACGGTTAATGGCTCCAGCAGCATGGCGACGATCAACCAGGCACTCAAAAAAGTTTATGAAGAAAAGTATGTTGGCAGCAGTGTGACGTTGGCGGAGGAAGGCAGCGATGCAGCACTCAAAGCCTTACAAGAAGGCAAAGTTGACCTGGCAGCGATCGGTCGTCCGTTGACAGAAGAAGAGAAAGAGCAAGGGCTAGTTGCCACCCCGATCGCACGGCAAAAGATTGCCCTCATTGTTAGTCCTGGTAATCCCTTTACAGGGGACATTACGTTTGATAAGTTCGCCAAGATCTTTCGAGGCGAGATCAAGAATTGGTCTGAACTTGGGGGATCTCCAGGGGTGATTCGGTTTATCGATCGCCCTGTTTTAAGTGACACACGACAGGCATTTCGTTCTTACCCAGTTTTTCAGAAAGCACCCTTTAAAGCAGGCGCGAAGACGCAGAAAACTGCTCAAGACAGTACGGATGAAGTGGTTCAGGCATTAGGAACCGATGGCATTGGCTATGCGATGGCTAATCAAGTGTTTGACCGGAAGGATGTTCGCATCATCCCGATGCACGGCACCTTTCCCGCTGACCTACGCTATCCCTTTTCACAGCCATTGGCATACGTTTACAAAGGGACTCCCAGTCCTGCCGTCGTCTCTTTCCTTGCCGTTGCCACGGCACCAGAGAACCTATCAGTTATTGAAACGGCACTAACACTGGGCACAGTCGCAACAGCCGCAAGTCCTGCCTCTGTAAACCCCTCCGTAACGGCAATCGCTAGTCCTGTAGATCCTAGCCCAGCAGCAAGCGCTACGGCTGCGCCAGAGGTAGCTGCCACTCAGCCAGGGGCTACAACGGAAACGGGCGGTGGGTTCCCCTGGTGGCTATTGTTGATTCCACTCGTAGGCGCATTGCTGTGGTTCTGGTCCAAAGGTCGTCGCACCGAAACTACATCCGATGAGCCGCCAACGACTGTTGATTTTCCCACCTCGCTACCTGCTACAGGCACTCTACCTCCAGAAGCGCCAGCGAACGGACTGTCTGCTGGTGATGCTGCGATCGTTGGTGGAGCCGATTTAGCCGCTGGAGCAGGAGCCGCAGGACTGGCAGACGAAACAATCATTGAGCAGAGTGCTGCGATCGATCCCCCGACCGTCATTGAGCCGCCCACTACAGACCCGTCTCTTGGAGCCGTTCCTTCGACAGATACACCTTCAGAAACCGCTGTATCGGCTAACTTGCCTACTAGTGGCAATACTCCAGGTGTAAATATTTCAGGTGCAGACATTCCAGGTGCAGCAATCTTAGCTGGAGGCGTACTAGCAGCAGGAGCCGGAGCAGCAGCAATTGCTGGAGCTAATGGTGAGCCAATGGCTCAGAGCAAAATTACCCTTACCTCCCTTGAGCAGACAGCAAGCAATGCAACCGATGCTAACAGCCCGCTAGCCTATGCCGAATGGGATGCCCTAGAGGTGGAGAAAGCAGCGCTACGGCAGCAAGGCGGGCGTGACTTGCGGCTACGGCTGTACGATGTCACAGATGTTGACCTAACGACAAAACGTCCCCAAAGCTTTCAAGAATTTGCTATTGCTGAAGAGACGCTGAACTATACAGCGCCCATGCGACCAAACCGCGATTACCTGGTAGAGATTGGCTACCTAACGGGCGATCGTCGTTGGCTAGCGCTAGCACGTTCTAACCAAACACGGGTAACGGCACCAACTACAGTGCATACGGCTGCTGCCAGAAGCCAAATCACGCTTACAGCACGCCCTGATTACAAAGCATACGCAAGATGGCAAACGCCTGATGATCACAAAGTCGAGTTACGGCAACAGGGTGGGCGCAATCTTGCCCTGCGGCTGTACGATGTCACAGACCTTAATCTAAGCGAGAGTCACTCTCAAAATTTTCAGGATTTTTCGGTTGCAGAGACGGCATCGACTTATACGGCAGACGTTCAACCCGATCGTGATTACGTCGCAGAAATTGGCTACGTTACGGCTGATCGTTACTGGCTATCGTTAGCGCGTTCTAACGCGATTCGCATTCCCTCTGTAGCAACAGGTGCCTCTGTGGGGGCAGGAGGGGCAGCGATCGGGGCTGGATTGGCGGCTGTACCGGACAACCAGGAACAGGTCACCGTCGAAGCAGCGAAACATGATGTCGGACAATCTGACCTCAGCAGCGAGTCATTGGCTTCGGTGGATGAAGGTCTGCCCGATTTGCCAGATGGCTACGGTGAGAGCCGCATTGTCTTAATGCCCCGCGATCCGCAATGGGGTTATGCGTATTGGGATGCACCCAACGAGCAGAAAGAAGAACTACGCCGACAGGGTGGACAGCGGTTTGCTTTGCGGCTCTACGATGTCACTGGTGTGGAACTGAATCATCAAAGTGCGCACAGTTTGCAGCAGTACGACTGTGAAGAAATGGCGCGCGACTGGTATGTACCCATTCCAGTGAGCGATCGCGACTACATTGCCGAAATCGGCTACCTTACAGGCGATGGGCGTTGGCTTTTGCTGGCGCGATCGAACCCGGTTCGCATTCCGCCTGTCTATCCTTCTGAATGGCTGGAAGACCACTTTATCTCTGTCGGTTGGGATGATGATCTGCGCGGCAACACACTTCTGGAGCTACTATCTCCGACCCAACGTGAACGTACCGTCGCCTCAGACAAACCTCTTTACGAGCAAATCTTTGGCATGGCGCAATCAACCGAAGCACTGCGGGTTGCGGGTTCCCTCTTCGGCTCCATGCAGCACGTTACCGGATCGGGGCAACAAATCCCATCACAAGCAATTAGCTCTTATGTCTTCCCGTCAGGTGTCGGTATGGGTGCAGTACCGGGTGCTTTTGGTGTCCCTGGGTTTCCTGGTGCTCCAAACGTCTCAGGCTTAACGATGTCCGGTATCGGGATGTCGGGCGTTGGGTTTGGTGCTTCGATACCACTGCGGGCACGTAACTTTTGGCTCGTTGCGGATGCGGAACTCATTGTTTATGGTGCGACCGAACCCGATGCCATCGTGACGATCGACGGTCGTCCGATTCAACTTGAACCGGATGGCACGTTCCGGTTCCATCTGTCCTTCCAGGACGGTGTGATCAACTTCCCGATTATTGCTGTTGCAGCGGATGGTGAACAAACCCGCTCGGTGCATATGACGTTTAAGCGTGAAACGCCCCATCGAAAGACAAACACGAAAGATGAAGCTGTGGATGAGTTGTTCTAAAAGCGCCCCAGAGCTTTCGCTCTGCTGCCTTAACAATCGAAGTGATTCATTAGAAGCTCTAGTCTGTGTGTTTTACTGGAACAGTCAAGGATGATCAAAACTGACGCACTGAGCGTTTGAAAGCTAGGTTTTTCCGCCTCCTCTAGAGAAAGGCGGGGATTCTGCAAAACTCTTCTAAGGAGTTCTGAAGATCGAAGATCGATGTTGCGTCAGTGCTGAATTAGTGTTTAGAAAGCGAGTTTGGAGAGCACAATGGCGAATGCGGTTGGAATGGTTGAAGTGTTGGGTTTGCCGCCCGCCTTGGCAGCAGCTGATGCAATGTGCAAGGCAGCGAATGTAACGCTCGTAGGGATGGAGAAAGTCAGCGGTGCACGCTATACAGTCATTGTGCGGGGAGATATTTCTGAAGCAACCGTTGCAGTTGAGGCTGGCGTTGAAGCGGCAAAGTCCATTGTTGGCGACAAGCAGCTTTACCTGTCTTCGCACGTGATCGCACGCCTTAGCGAAAACTTGGAATGGGTGCTGAAGTCGATGCGACCCAATGCGAGACTTGCTAGCTATCTGGATCCTGTACCCAGCGATCGTCCTCCCTTAGTAAGTTAGTTGAGGGAGCGCAAGCAAAATCCTTCACCCCAGTAGAATCGGCTGTCTTCGCTTCGGTAGGCGTGATAGTGTCTTGCGCTGCCTCATTTCAAAGACATTCGTGCAAAACTTGCTTGCTGTAAAGGGATGTGTTGCATTCCGGAAAGGATGTGTTGCATCCCTGCTTTTAGCTGCTATAACAAATTGTTTTGTCAAGATTGCTGCCTGAGTGTTGCTTTCTTTGTTTTTTGTTGCACTCTAGACACGCTATAACCGTCACGTCTTAATCGTCCTGTCTATGTTCTTTTTCCTTCCACCCGCTAGCGATCGTCCGCCCGTTCGGCTAATCGTTGCCACGTTGCTCACAAGCTTGCTAAGTACCTTTTTACTATCGCCTCAAGCGCAAGCGCAAGCAGCACCTTACTGCCAGCAATCGCAAGCCGCGATCGACCAAAAAGAAGCGCTGCGGCGGCTTGCTGCTAGAGGCGGCAATCAGGATGCCCAAAAACGCTATGCCAGCCTGGTGAAACAGCATGGAGAAAGGTTACAGAAGTGTCGCAAGCAGACCCAACTGCAAACGCAGGCAATCTGGTTACGGCTCTATCCCTGCGATGCCAAGCCAGGAGCCTTAGAGTCGGTTCTAGACCAAATTGTGAATCGAGGCTATTCCCAGGTCAACGTCGAGACGTTTTATAACGGGAGGGTGCTGCTGCCCACAACGGACAATCCGACAGCCTGGGCATCGGTGCTGGGAGGCTCTAAAGCCCAGCAGGCAGATCTATTGGCAGAAATCATTCGCAAAGGGCGCGCCCGCGGCTTAAAAGTATACGCATGGCTGTTTGGCATGAATATGGGTGCCAGCTATGTTAGCCGCCCAGACAAACAGCAGACGCTTGCCCGTAATGGTCTGGGGCAAACCAGCCTGACAGCAAGCACAGTCGCCGGATTAAGCGTTGATATCGGTCTGACTAACCCCGAGGAAGCCTTTATCGACCCCTATAGCCCTCAGGCACGACAAGACTATGCTCAGATGGTGCAGGCGATCGTCCAGCGCAAACCTGATGGTGTGTTGTTTGATTACATCCGCTATCCCCGTGGGTATGGCAGTGCCTCGGTCGCCAGCAAAATCCAGGATTTATGGGTTTATGGTGAAGCCTCACAGCAAACGTTATTTCAACGCGCCTTGAACTACCGGGGTATGGAGTTGATTCGACGCTTCTTAGAGCAGGGTTACATTACAGGCGACGACTTAAAAGCAGTCAATCAGCTTTACCCTCAAGAGCGCGAACCGCTCTGGCAAGGTCTCGACCCCAAGCGCACCACAGCGTCCTTACCGCTCGCTCGGCGTGTAGCGCGCTTGCAAGCGGATCTCTGGCAGCTCTCGGTTGCCCACGCCTCTCAGGGCGTGCTGGATTTTGTCAGTGCAGCCGTTGCACCTGTGCAGCGTCAAGGCATCCCGGCTGGAGTTGTGTTCTTCTCTGATGGCAATAGCAGCGTCGGACGGAGTGGCTTTGATTCTCGTTTACAACCGTGGGATCGTTTTTCCGGTTCCTTAGAATGGCACCCAATGGCATACGCGAACTGTGGCAGTGCCAAGTGTATTACGGCACAGATTCAACGAGTGCTGCAAGCGGCTCCTCGTGGCACTAAGGTCAAGCCTGTCCTAGCTGGCGTTTGGCAGCAATCGGTCAGCAATCGCCCCCCGCTTGAAGTACAAATGCAGGCACTCCAAAGGATGGCACCCCAGGTTAAAGGGGTCAGCCATTTTGCGTATTCTTGGCAAGAGCCAGGGTCCGATCGTAATCGCAAATATTGCCAGCCGTAGGATTTTGAGTTTTGCTTTCGACCTAAGCTCAAGCCAAAGGGAGTTTTGAGTTTTGCCTTACAAGGAACTCAAAACTCTCTTTCTATCCCACCACGAAATTCACCAGTTTTCCTGGCACTACAATCACCTTTTTGATTTCCTTTTCGCCAATGTACTTACGCGCAACGTCTGACTCGCGTGCGTATCGTTCCAAATCCTCTTTGCTTGATTGCGACGGCACTTGCAGCGTACCTCGCGTTTTGCCCAGGATCTGAATCACCAGCGTAATCTCATCCGCTACGAGCGCAGCCGGATCAGCCGTCAGCCAGGACTGGGCGTGAATCGAGTCCGTATGCCCCAACTCATGCCACAGCGACTCGGCAATGTGTGGTGCAAAGGGAGCTAGCAGAATGAGCAACGCACGTATGCCATCGGCATAAACGGGGGAATCTTTGCATGCTGCCTCTGTCAACGCATTACTCAGCTTCATCAGCTCTGAAACGGCTGTGTTGAACTGATACTCACCTTCCAAATCATCGGTAATGGCAGCGATCGCCGTATGAATCGATCGTCGCAACTCCTTCTCAATTTTGCTTAGGTTTGAGTTTGCATTTGACTGCTGATCGCTGGTTGCTGACCGCTCTCCAAACTCAGTCACCAACCGCCAGACGCGATTCAAAAACCGGAACTGCCCTTCGACATCCGCTTCATCCCACTCCAGATCCTTCTCTGGCGGCGCTTTAAACAGAATGAACATCCGTGCGGTATCGGCTCCATACTTGCCAATGACATCACCAGGAGCCACACCGTTGTACTTGGATTTGGACATCTTTTCGTAGACTAACTCCAGCGCATCACCCGTTTCGGGATCAGTGGGATGGGTTAGATCAGCAATCTCTGTAGCAATAACGTACTTACCCGTGCGGGAATTTTTGTAGGTTTTGCCCTGCACCATGCCCTGCGTCAGCAAACGCTGAAAGGGTTCGTCGAAGTTGAGCAAGCCACGATCGCGCAGCACCTTCGTAAAGAACCGCGAATACAGCAAGTGCAAAATAGCGTGCTCAATACCGCCCACGTATTGATCCACTGGCATCCAGTCGTTCGTTTTTACCGGATCAAAAACCTGCTGGTCATCCGTTGCATCGGGGTAGCGCAGGAAGTACCAGGATGAATCAATGAACGTATCCATCGTATCTGTCTCACGCTTGGCAGGCGTGCCACAGGTAGGGCAGGGCACGTTAATCCAAGATTCTAGCTTTGCTAAGGGAGAGGCTCCACGCCCCGAAAGCTCAATGTTCTCCGGCAATTGCACAGGTAAATCAGCGTCCGGAACGGCAACCGCTCCGCAGCTAGGACAATGAATAATTGGAATCGGCGCACCCCAATACCGCTGCCGTGAGATCAGCCAATCGCGCAGGCGATATTGAATCCGCGCCTTGCCAAAGCTGTTTTGCTCTGCATGGTGAACGATCGCGGTTTTCGCCTCTACAGACGGCAACCCATCGAATGTCCCTGAATTGATCAGCACTCCCGGTTCAGTATATGCCTGAGTGAGTGGTGTTCCTTCTGCCTCTACCCCTCTGCCTTCTGCCTCCTGACTCCTGCCTTCTACCGCCCCTGCTGGCGCAATGACCTGGACAATCGCCAACCCCTGTTCTTTCGCAAACTTAAAATCGCGCACATCATGGGCGGGTACACCCATCACTGCACCTGTGCCGTACTCATACAGCACATAGTCCGCAATCCAAATAGGAATTTCATCCCCTGTAAAAGGATTGATCGCCTTGCCACCGGTGGGAATGCCACGCTTGGGCTTGTCTTCTGCCGTACGCTCTAGCTCACTTTGGCTAGCAATTTCTTTGACGAACGCTTCCACAGCGGCTTTGCGATCGGGTGTTGTCACCACTTGCGTAAGCGGATGTTCTGGAGCCAGCACGATGTACGTCACGCCATGCACCGTATCGGGTCGGGTGGTGAAAACGGCGATTTTTTCGTCTGAGGCGACGATCGGAAACTCCAGGTAGGCTCCAGTCGATTTACCAATCCAGTTTGCCTGCATCAGCTTGACGCGCTCAGGCCAGCCTGGCAGTTTATCCAGGTCATTCAAAAGCTGCTCGGCGTAATCGGTGATCTTGAAGAACCACTGGCGCAGCAGTTTGCGCTCGACTTTGGCACCAGATCGCCACGATTTGCCGTCATTGTCCACCTGTTCGTTTGCCAGGACGGTTTGATCGATCGGGTCCCAGTTCACTGCCGACTCTTTTTGGTACGCCAAACCCGCCTGAAAAAATTGCAAAAAGATCCACTGCGTCCATTTGTAGTACGCAGGCAAACAGGTAGCCACCTCGCGGTTCCAGTCGTACGACAGCCCCAGACGCTTCAGTTCGGTTCGCATCTGGGCGATGTTTTGTTCTGTCCATTTAGCAGGATGGATGCCTCGATCGATCGCTGCGTTCTCCGCAGGTAGCCCAAACGCATCCCACCCCATTGGGTGCAGCACCCGATAACCCTGCATCCGCCGCACCCGCGCCAGTACATCTGTAATCGTGTAGTTGCGGACGTGCCCCATGTGCAGGCTACCGGACGGATAGGGAAACATCGACAGCGCGTAATACTTTGGCTTGCTGCTGTCTTCTGGTGTCAGGTCTACCCCCTGCTCTGCCCAGGTTTGCTGCCACTGTTGCTCAATTGAAGCGGGATTATAACGGGACTCCACGAAAACGGCTCCTACTCAGTCCTTTTGCTTTACTCTACCCTACTTGATTGACTGCCAAATCTTTTGAGCTAGACGGTTGTAGCGGCACAGTTTTGCTCTCGTCTGTGATCTAGCTAAAAAAGGGGGCAATGCCATCGTCGAGCATTAATGGCAGCAGATGACGGATAGGGACTAAAAACGATCGTCAAGCCTTTCTCGCATTGCTGGCTTGAGCAACTGCAAATTGCGATCGTCTCAGGGGTTGCTATTCACTTTCGCTTGCCGTATAGTACAAATATACCAATGGGGACAAACGAGAACAAACCGTGACTCACCGCTCCGGATTCAGTATAGAGAGGAACCCATGACATCCGCCACTCGACAAACAAAAATTAGGAAGCCCGCTGCTGTGACCACTGAAACCCGCATCCTTGCCCTGGATGCTGGCAACTATGACCTCAAGTTTTGGGATGGGGAAGCGCATCCAAAAGCCATCCGTTCCGTTCGGTTTCAGCTTCCTCAAGGTCGGGATGCCGTACGCTACACTGAAGCCTCGCCGTTGATTGAGCTACCCGATGGCACTCGGTATCACTTTGGCGCACAGGCATACAAATACCGCCGCCAGCAGCAAACAGTTATTGAGAATAAAGTCGAACTTTCACGGCTGCATCTCTATGCCTGTATGGAACCCTGGGAAGGCAATACTGAGTTTGCGCTTGATATTTATGCCTCAACTCCCGAACCCGCTAAAAACGAAGACGCGATTCGGCAACAATTGCTGGGTATGCATGAGTTCAAGCGTAACGGTCTGGAGTACCGGGTACTCGTCGAGCGTGTTGAAGTCGAGCGAGAAGGCATGGGTGCTTACCACTACGCCCAGCGCTTAGGTCTGATTCCTGATACTGGTTATACGATCGTCGTAGACATTGGTGGCGGCACCTGGCTAACACGCCTGGTAGATGCTGAGGGCGATGTGATTGACGAGAACGTGATGGATCGCGGTGGTGCTTATGAGTTAGCCACTTCCATTAGCTTCGATCGCCGTCTTACCAATGCGCTTGGCACGACTGCTGACCCTAGCCTGATTATGGATGGCTTTCGTACAGGGCACATCTACGCCGACACAGAGCTAACCTGGCAACCCTGGCTGGAAGAGCACCTTGACTCCTGGTTTAAGGGCATCTTTCAGACCATCAAGGCTCAGTACACGCCTTATATGGCGCGGGTTACTCGGTTTTTAGTCACGGGTGGCAGTTCTCACCTGATTTCAGAGCGGTTGGCTGGGCGTAGGCTGTTTGCGGTGATGACTGACCCACAATTCGCCAATGTGCGTGGTTTATTTCCTGTTGTGAATGGAGCACAGCTATGTATGACAACAAAGTAAGACTGAGCCAGGATGTGCTGGAAAAAGCCAGCCTCATTGCCTCGGAGTGGGGCTTGAAGAATGCCCGCGCTGCTGTAGAAGCCGTCTTTCGTAAGTATGCGGATGAGTATCTGGATGGCACCGGACGCACGCCTCAATGGGCAACGCACGACGCAATGCCTATGACGAATGCCTTTACCACAATGCCCGATCGCACACCGCCCGATCGCTGCGAAGCACTGAACGAACTGGATGATTTATTGGGGCTGTAGTGCTTGAGCGTTCAGCCATTAGCCAACCGCTTTTTGCTGAACGCTTAATTAAAATGCAAACCGTTTTTGGGTTGCACTGCCAGCAAGTACCGCTAGGATAGGCGTATTTGCCGCCGTTGCGGACTATTGCTGAACATTTTATGGTTGCTTCTCCAAATGCCAAGCCTGATGGCAATGAATCTCCTTTAGCTGGTCAACCTGTTCTGGGACAACCAGAAGAGGCAGTAGTAGACTTACCCACTGAAGCGCGATCGCCGCAGTGGTTGTCGCCTCAGTCAGTGCCACAATGGGCTTCGCCACCAGAGCCAATCAACCAAATTCTAGATGCGCCATCAACGCCAGAAATCCTCATTTCGCCCGACAAGCAATGGTTGGTCGAGCTTACCCAAGCATCTCTACCAACGATCGCCGAGCTGGCAGAACCTGTAGTCGCGGTGGCTGGTTTTCGCCTCAACCCTAAAACCAATGCCCCAGCGCGTCACCGTACGTATCGCGGGATGCGGCTAAGAACATTGCGGTCAGGCATTAGCAACACGATCGCGCTACCCGACGACTCTCGTATTAGCTATCTCCGCTGGTCGCCCGATGGTCAGCAGCTAGCGTTTGTGCTGACGCAAGCCGACGGGTTAGAGCTATGGGTGCTTGCGTTGGCAGACGGTATGCCGCGTCGGCTGACGGCTCCTGTACTCAATGCAACCTATGGCGTTCCGTATCGCTGGCTGCCCAATGAGGCGCTGCTGTGCAAGTTTATTCCAGCTGATCGCGGTGCCCCTCTGGTAAAAGCTGCTGTGCCGACAGGACCGATCATTCAAGAGAATCTGGGGCGTAAAACTGCCAGCCGTACCTACACCAATCTGCTGCAAAACCCTCATGACGAGGCGCTTTTTGAGTACTACGTCACTTCCACCTTAGAGCGAGTACGGCTAGACGGAACGTACGTGCGATTGCTTGAGCCGTGCCTGCTGGATGAAGCCATGCCATCACCAGATGGCAACTACATTCTGCTGAAAACGTTGCAGCGTCCGTTTTCATATCAGCTACCCAGTTCGCACTTTCCTCTGCGGGTGCAGGTGCTGGATGCAGCCGGACAAGTTGTGTATGACGTAGCAGATCTGCCGTTAGCAGACAGCCTCTCGACCCAATTTGATGCGGTTATTGAGGGACGACGACGGATTAGTTGGCGGTGCGATCGCCCCTCAACGCTCTACTGGGTGGAAGCACTGGATGGTGGTGATCCAGATAAGGAGGTGCCTGAGCGTGATGTTCTATGGGAGCTAAACGCACCCTTTAGTGACCCACCAACGGCACTCTGGCGATCGCAGTATCGGTTTCGGCGAGTGTGCTGGGGTCGAGACGATGTAGCGCTGGTCTGGGAACGGTGGCACAATACCCGACAGTCCAGACTTTGGCGGCTGAATCCATCTCAGACAGAGAGTCCGCCGCAACTATTGGTCGAGCGCAGTTACGAAGACCAGTACAGCGATCCGGGTACACCCCTAACCGTACCAGGCGCGTTTGGGTGGCACGTGTTGCAGTTTTCAGCCGATGGCAGCAGCCTTTATTTCAGCGGTCGCGGCGCATCACCAGCAGGTGTCTATCCATTTCTCGATCGCCGAAACCTTGCAACAGGTGTGATCGAACGCCTCTGGCAATGCCAGCCCCCGTACTTTGAATCGGTGGTGCAACTGCTGGATCAGGAGGCGCAAGAATTTCTCACCCGGCGGCAATCTCAGACAGAACTGCCTAACCTTTTCCTACACACGCGATCGAATGGGCAGCCACTGCAACTGACGCATGAGATCGATCGTGCTCCGCAGTTTGCAGGCATGCACAAAGAGGTAGTGCGGTATCAGCGGGCAGATGGCGTGCAGCTTTCTGCCAAACTCTATCTACCCGCAGGTTACGACCCAGCGCGGGATGGAGCCTTGCCCACTATTTTCTGGATCTATCCTGAAGAATTTAAAGATCGAGAGTTAGCGGGTCAGGTGACAACGGCTGAACACACCTTTAGCCGCCCGCACGGCACTTCAGCCTTATTTTTGCTGACGCAAGGCTATGCGGTTTTGAGTAGCCCCAGCCTGCCGATTATTGGTGAAGGTGAGGCGGAACCAAACGATACGTATGTTGAGCAGCTTTTGGCAGGCATTGAAGCGGCGATCGCTTATGTTGTTGATCGGGGTGTGGCAGACCGCGATCGGCTGGCGATCGGGGGACACTCCTATGGTGCGTTTACCACTGCCAACGTGCTGGCACACAGCAACTTTTTTCGTGCTGGCATCGCTCGCAGCGGCGCTTACAACCGCACGTTGACACCCTTTGGCTTTCAGGGCGAACAGCGCCATTTTTGGGATGCCGCCGACACCTATATGCACCTGTCGCCGTTTACGCACGTGGGCAAAATTACGGCACCGCTGTTGCTGATTCACGGTGCTGAGGATAGCAACGCGGGCACTTACCCCCTGCAAACGGAACGCTTTTATGACGCGCTTAAAGGGCAGGGTGCAACCGTGCGCCAGGTTATGCTGCCGCTAGAAGACCACGGCTACCAGTCTCGCGAAGCCGTTGGGCACGTACTTTGGGAAATGGTGGAGTGGTGCGATCGCTATCTGAAAGGATAGAGCAATGACTCTCTGCGATTGCACGTCAGCGATGATGCCAAAAGTCACGGTGAACGCTGGCGATCGCCTCCTCTACCTCTGGGACAGGACCCCAAACCTGGATCGCTTTTTGACCGCGATCGAACACCTCGCGGCAGGGCAGGTTCAACGTTGGGTTTTGCTCATGGTTGCCTGTCAGCTCTAACAAGCGCGTTTCGGCAATGCCATAGACAAGGCGACCGATGTTTGCCCAATACTGCGTGCCAGCACACATCGCACAAGGTTCAGCCGTTGTATAAAGCGTGCAGCCCCACAGATAGTCTGCTGAAAAATTGAGCCACGCCGTACGGATGAGCACGGCTTCCGCATGATTTACTGTATCGACATTGCCTTGCTCTAGCAGCACGGTTTCGCGATCGGGTGCTACCAGCAGCGCTCCAAATGGATGATGCCCAAAGTCACGAGCACGGATGGCAAGTTCATTCGCCCGTTGTAAATGCTTTAGCCTTTGTGCTGGCGTTGGGTCGCAGCCTGGCGGTAACGCGCGATCGGTCATGGCGCTTCCGTTCGTTGAATGACACTAGTTTCCTTTGCTTCAACCATACACTGAGACAGCAAGTGTCTTTAGACTTCAGAAGAGAGTTAGCAGCGATCCATTCATTCCGCTTTAGCAGAAGGTGAAATTCTGATGGCAACTTATTTGGTTACGGGTGCGAATCGGGGCATTGGTTATGAATACTGCCGCCAACTGCAAGCACGGGGAGAGACTGTGATTGCGGTCTGTCGCACTGCCTCTGAGGAGTTGAAGCAGCTTGGGGTGCAGGTTGAGGAGGGCATTGATATTGCCTCAGATGCTTCGGTAGCAGCTTTACGCACTCGCTTGGGTAATACTGCGATCGATGGATTGATTAACAACGCTGGCATTGCTAAGCGTGTGACGTTGGAAGACCTGGATTTTGACAGCATTCGAGAACAGTTTGAAGTAAATGCGCTGGGTCCGTTGCGGATGACGCAGGCACTCCTGCCCTTACTCAACGCAGGTTCTAAGCTGGTGCTGATGACAAGCCGCATGGGGTCGATCGCAGACAATACCTCTGGTAGTTCCTATGGCTACCGGATGTCGAAGGTGGCGTTGTCGATGGCGGGTAAGTCTCTGGCGCACGACCTGAAACCGCGTGGGATTGCTGTGGCAATACTGCATCCTGGGTTGGTGCAAACGCAGATGACGAATTTTACAGCGGGGGGCATCACGCCAGAAGCGTCTGTGAAGGGGTTGCTGCAACGCATTGACGAGTTGACGCTAGAGAATTCGGGTACGTTTTGGCACGCCAATGGTGAGGTGTTGCCGTGGTAAGACGATTATGAAGAAGGATCGAATGGGTTAATTTGCTGCTCGTATTGCGCGATCGCGTCTTCGATCACTTGAGTATCAACATCAGCGAGATCAGACTTAGAGTAGATCGTTGCAAGAATAATTCTGTCAACAGTTTTGATGTAGTAAATGACACGATAGCCACCACTTTTGCCTTTCTGGATATTGCTGTTTTTGAGACGGACTTTGAACACGGTGTAGTTCACTCCCGTGATGCAATCGCCCGGTAGCTCACCCGTTTGAAGCTGCTCGATCAGGGGTTGGAGATCTGAGCGAACCTAGCGGTAGCGTTTAGTAAGGTCGCGGAAGCCGCGTTTGAAACGAGAGGTGAGATCAATTTGGATAGAGGCTGGGTCAGTCGGCATCAATGCCATCCCACAGTTGAGCTAAAGGAATGGTTTGTCCAGTGAAAGCCTCATGTAAGCCCTGGCGGATACCTTCAAGGATAACCTCGTTGGGAGTATCGTCTGGGTCGATTTCGTCGTCTTCGGAGATGAGGACGATGACCCGAACACGCCGAGATTTGGCTAAATCGAGAGGAGTATCCAGAGTGAGCTGTCCAAGATCATTAATGGTGGCAGTGGTTTCGATCGCTTTCATAGGGTGTTGATCCATTGGAGATGTTGTCCGATCGCACTTCTCTTTTGCTCTTGCTTTAAGATTCATTCTCGCGCAGGAGATGAGAGCAGAAAACGATCGACTACAACAAATTTGAATTGTCATGCAGGGCAATCGCCCCACTCCTCCCGCTGGGAGTGCCCATCAAAGGCGTTTCCGTTAACCTGTGGCAGAAGACTATAATCGACTCAGCAAGCCTGGTTAAAATTGTTTCCTCGCCCGTCTCCCGATGCCGAATGATACTATCGAAGTTTTTATCTCCTACTCAAAGCAAGACAAAGAGCTGCGTGATGGGTTGCTGTCCCATCTACGCCCGCTCGAAGGAGAAGGCATTATCACCTGGCACGATCACCAGATTTTGCCAGGCACAGAGTGGGATGACGAGATTAGAGCACGTCTAAATGCCGCAGACATTATTTTGCTGCTGATAAGCGCCGACTTTTTAGACACAGACTACTGCACTCAAGTTGAGATTCCGGAGGCGCTGCGACGGCATCAAACCAACGACGCGATCGTGATGCCCGTGATCTTGCGATCGTGCGGTTGGCAATATACCCCTCTAGCAAGAATTCAGGCATATCCCGAAAAGGCGAAGCCGATCAAAAGCTGGAGCGATATCGATGAAGCATATACAAATGTGGTGGATGGTGTTTATCTAGCAGCAACAGAGATTAAAAAACGACGCTACCAGCAGCGGCAAGCGGAAGCACAGCGTATACAGAAATTGGTTCAAAAGCAAAAAGAACAACACGCTGAACGAGAGCAACAATCGTCAGAAGATTTGGAAAAAGAGCTTCTCGATCGAAAAGAAGCGGAGCGAAAGGCAGCCCAAGAACAGCTACTTCAGCAAGTCACCCGAAAGGAATTACAGGAATGCAATTCAGCTAGGATTCTTTTTATCAAAAATGTTAAACATCCAGATCCAAATGAATGGGCTTATTCTTTAGAGGGAGTGCGGCAACCAGAAAGTAGAACGTTTGAGTTAATGTGGCGGGCAAGTAGTCACGGAGTTAATCAACCCAAAGCCGGAGACTTAATGATTTTGCATCAACGTGCAAAAGTGACCCATGTTGTCGAATTTCTAGACGATCAGGTTCGCGAAACAGAGGCAGGCTTTTTTCGCTGGGTAAGAGCTGTATGGCTTCCTAAACAAGATTGGCATCAGCTTCCTCACCAAAAAGATATTTTAGGGTTTAGTCCGAGATATGCTGACGGCAACACTCATGCTTTAAACGGTTCTGGTTTTTCGACCTTTCGAGAAGCTTGGAGCAATTTAGAGGAGTTTCAGAAGCACATCTTTAAGCGTTTAACTCAAGTTGAGGCGACCGTTACCGATGATGATGACCTTAAGTCTGAAAAAGGGGTTGATTACACTCGACTGCGAGATTTGCTAAAAGCTGGGCAGTGGGAAGAAGCAGATAATGAGACAGCTACGCGAATGCTTGAAGCAATGAATTCACAAAATAGAATTTTAATAGGCTCTCAAGATATTCAAAATTTTCCACTCACTGATCTTCACACTATTGACCAGTTATGGGTCAAGTATAGCTACGGCAAGTTTGGCTTTAGTGTACAGAGGCGTATTCTGGATGATGCATTTAGTAACAGCAAGGTAACTCCCGAAACTTGCCTCAATGATAATGAAAGCCTTGACCGTATTGAAGATACATTTGACCGCCTAAGAGAGCGTTGGCGTATATTTGGGGGAAATTTGGGGTGGTGCAAGCAAGATGTTTGGATTATGAAAATTGACTACACTCACGGAATAGAAAATAAGCCTGAAGGGTACTTGCCTCTTCTAGGGCAACCTCCTCGGTTTGTCATAATTCAAAGCCGACGCGTGAAACTGTGGTGGTGGGCGCTTTTGCTACACCTTCAGCCTTGGGAACTGTGAAAAGATACAAAGCTGTAGGGTTAGCAGTGCCCACAACAGCAATGGCTTTGATCTCTCCCCCATATTCACATCCTCACTCAGAAGTTGTGGATACCGCTATGATTCAAGTCTTCATGAGTTAAAGGGATTGACAATGCTTAATTCGTTGATTTGCTGGAAATCTTGAGTATTGCGTGTGATTAGAGTGCTTGTCGTTTCCAAAGCACACGCTGCAATGAGGGCATCGGGTAGAGCAGTTCGATAAGCTCGACGAATTTGAGCGGTTTGATCCAAAATGCTTTCTGTAAGAGCAACACAAGTCAGTGATCGCAAAAACGCACGAATTTGCTCTGCCTCTGCTTCTGTTAATGCTGGGTAACACAGCAGTTCGACCTAACTCACAGGACAATAGAACCCTGTCGCGGTTTCAGTCAAAATGTCTTCTACAAGGTTTCAGTCAAAATGTCTTCTACAAGCGGTTGAACAACTGGATCATCATTGAAATAGTAGATGAAGATGTTGGTGTCAAGTAGATACCGTCTACTGGTTCCACTCATCTCTCACCTGTTGCTGAAACTGAAGTGGGTCAATGCGTTGAGGCAAGAAGCCAAAGAGACTGCTTGATGGAGGTGCTGTTTCAAAATCAGGCTGCGGCATCGGCTGCACTACAACGACCATCTCGACTAAACCAGGCTGAATGCTATCCGGCAAGGTAATTTCCACCTTGCGATCGCCCTTGACCTCAATTACTTGACGAATAGTTTCCATCTTTGATGATAAAAGCGTTCTAATGTTAGTCTACTGCCTCAAAGCCAGCAATTAGTAAATAGGGTGGGCATTGCCCAACACTTCTCAGAACAGCCTCTAGGACGATCGCACCGCTTCATGCGACTTTGATGGTGCAGGTGGTGGCGCGATTGGCAAAGCCCACTTATTCAAACCTCAAGAAGCTTGGGATTGCAGCCACCTACTTCGTTGGCAACGCTGGCAGTGGCACAACCAGCAGCAAAATTGTAAGCAAAAACGTAATCAAATACGGCAAATTTGACCAGGACTTAAGTGTGCTGGGAAGTTGCCCCAAGAATTTAGTTGATCCATCCGGCTTGAGAAAATTACCTTGCACCTTTTCGATCCATGCATCATCGTCATTGGTGCCATAACCACTAATCATTCGAGTGAGCCGATTAGAGTTAGCGCGAAACTTTCGCTCCAGATACAAGTAGTAAAGATCTAAAACACCAAATAAAGCAAACGCCACAAACGCCAGCAGAAATAAATAACGATTGGTCGTGGTAAATCCAAAGCCCGCGATCGCCGCCCAGACCGTTAAACCAACCTTTTTGATTTCTAGTGAATTGTTTGCCATACGAGCGATCGCGCTTTGCAACATCTCGCTTTGCTTGATCCAGAAGTCCCGGTTTTCTGCGTTTGGGGTTGGCATATCGTCTGATATTATTTGCGATCGGCGCTCACCGCTTCACAATCGAAGCTCACTCATTCTACTGGAAGAGTTGCGCTTGGAGCTTAAAGTAGCCAATTTGGCAGGCTGCGTAGTCACAATCCTTTAAGTACTCCAATGGATGCCATTCATTCTTCGCGATCAACTCTAAATAGGTGCCATCCTGTTGTGCGGCATCAGGCTTTATGCCCGTAACATCGGCATAGTAGAGATAACAAATTTCATTTACTTGAGTACCTACGATGTACTTGCCGAATGATTGCACCTGCACGCGATACCCCGTCTCCTCATAGGTTTCTCGCAGCGCAGCGGCTTCTGGCAACTCTCCCTCTTCCAGCGCTCCAGTAATCGGGCAGGGAAAGAGAGTTAACGTTCCATCCACTTCTCGATTGTCAACACAGAGATGCTGCTGTCGAATCAGGACTTCATACTGCTGCAAGTTCACACTGCACTTTCTCAACAAAAAGACAGCAACAGAGTCTTTACCCTTGCGTTCCAGATATTGAAACCCTCTGAGGCTTTCCTTTACAGCTATCCACTGCGTTTGAAAGATTATCCGATCCGTAGCCACTGCTTGAGTCCTATGCTTTGTGTACATCGTTCTGCACAATGACAGCATAGTTAAGCAGGTAGGCGATCGCGGTGTTAGTTGGCAAAAAGTTAGCACGATCGCCCATCTCTTAAATTCCTTGCACCTTCACAGCTAGAGAGTACAAGTGAGGAGAATAGGCGAATCGCGCGTTTCAACTAAACAGAGCTAACTTACCGTCGCCTTGGCTCCATTCCCATTTGTTTCTACGCTGGGTACTGTGGCAGGGGTAGTCGTTATTGCAGTTGGCATCACGATCGTCGCTTGGCGTGTCGTGCGCTTACGCAGTTTGCCGCCTGCCTGCACATATTGCAAACTATCCTTGCCGTAGCGCGTCACCACACCCATCAGCATCTTTTCCGAATAGCTGCGTAACTCTTGCTCCATCCGCTTCACCGTTCCCGCCATTTCATCTAGCGTCGAAAGCATCGTGTTGTAGCTAGCCAATTGCCCTTGCAACGCCTGAAGGCGGACATCGTACTCTGCCAAACTTAGCCCAGAACCAAACTCTAGCGGGTCGTGGATCGATCGCATCCCTGCCAGCCGACGCACTCCCTTTTCCAACACACTAGAACTGCGTTTTAGACGTGCCATAGAGACCCCCTACAAAATATTGAGCATTACGTTCACACTTTAACCAGCCGTTCGCTGTACCACCCTGAGCAAAAATTTGAGTCTTTTACTGCCCAAACCATTCAATTTTGGTTGATTCTACTCAGGGCAGTGGCGCAACACGGTATGAAACGCCTTGTGGATTACAAAAACGTTTGCATTGATCGCGTTTGAGTACCCAAAAGCCATGTTGCAGTACTCAACGATCGCATTCAGGTTCCCTCATACGGTGTTTGAGTACCCAACGATCGTGTTAGGGTTCCTAACGATCGTATTGCAGTACTCAACAATCATGTTGCAGTAGGCAAATATCGTGTTGAGGTTCCCAAAAACTATGTTTGAGTACCCAAATATTGAATTAAGGTACTTCAACATAATGTTTGGGTTCCTAACGATCGTTTTTGCGTTCTCAAACAGTGCCGTTACGTTCTTCAACAGGCTGAATGCCTTTAGGTAAGGGAGAACGTCAAATTAAAACAAGGCGAGAGAGCATCACAGAGGCATTGATGGATCAAGTAGGAGCGCACACGTAGGGAGAGCAAAGCTGGGGTAGCAGCAGCGTGGTGACTTCTAGAGACGCTAAGTTCAGACAGCGAATGGCGTGATTATTGGTATCAGCAATATACAGTCGATCATGGGCATAGGCGACTCCAGATGGTTCTGAGAAACGGGCAGCCATTCCCATACCATCCTCAAAGCCTGCTACCCCACCCGCAACAGTCCGACAGGTTCGGGTCGCTGGGTCAACCTGCTTCAGCTTGTGGTTATAGGTATCGGCAAGCCAGAGAGACCCGTTGGCAAACGCAACACCAGAACAGTGCTGAAGCTGAGCATCAAAGCCAACACCATCGCGATCGCCAAAGGCAAACAGTTGACCCTGCCCACACACGGTTCGGGCGATGGGAGTTGCCTCTAACGTAAGGGCACGAATCGCACTAGTTTCGCTATCGGCTACAAACAGTTGCTTGCCATCCGTTGTCATACCATAGGGCTGAGCAAACGCAGCAATCTCCGGCGCTCCATCTACACAACCTTCTGCACCTGTGCCCATGAAGGTTTGGATCGTGTGCTGCTCCAAACTCATCACCCAGATTTGATGGGAACCTGCCATCGCGATGTAGAGTTCATTGCCAAGCAACGTTAAATCCCAGGGTGAATTTAAGGCAACGTCCAGCGCTTTGCCGCTGTGTGGAAAGATAAAGCGGCTCTGGCTGCCCGTTCCCGCCAGCGTACTCACCTCTTTTTGCAACACATCAAGCCGACGCAGCAAATGGTTACCCGAGTCGGCAACGTAGAGGCTTTGTCTGGCAGCATCCCATGCCATGCCCTGCGGTGCAGAGAATTGCGCCGTTTCCCAATCACCATCCTGCCACCCTGCGGCTCCAGTGCCGATCGTGGCTTTGAGCGTTCCATCTAGCGTCGTTAGCACTAGCCGATGGTATCCTGTATCAGCAATGAAAAGCGTGTCGCTAGCGGCATCTGCTAGCACCTTGCCAGGAAAAGCTAACGGTGTGATCAGCAAAGCTTGAGACTGCGTGATTGCCTGTAAAAAAGGCTCACTGAGTGTCTCCTTGCCTGTATGTTCCTCAAGCAACCGTTGGATCAGGTCATCCAGTGCTTGTCGTCGTCCCTCACCCGCCAGCGTCGTCACAATGTAGCCCTGCGGGTCAATTAAAACAAAGGTGGGGTAGGCACGCACAGCATACTGATCCCAAAGAGTGCGATCGCGATCCACCACAACGGGATGGGTCACGCCATAGCGCAAAATTGCCTGCTGAATGCTCTCTAGATTCTGCTCATGGTCAAATTTAGCCGTGTGGATGCTGATAATGGTGAGATGTCCTGCATACTTCTGCTCTAGATATTGCAAATCAGGTATTACGTGCAGGCAGTTGATGCAGCCATACGTCCAAAAATCCAGAAGCACCATTTGCCCACGCAACGCTTTGAGCGACAGTGGGCGATCGCAGTTCAACCAGGGCAAGGCAGGATCTAAGGCTGGCGCTCTCACACGAACCATAAGACGAAACAAACAAAAGCGGACTTAAAAACATTAGCGTGCGTCAGCCCTTGTTTACCTTCCGAGCGCTCACATTTATACGGCAATTCCTCAAACTGACCCCGTGTATTTAATCACACGTTTGCTGATCGCCGTAGCATACCTCAGAATAGACAGAAAGATTTTGTCTATCCACCTTCAGGAGGGTATTACACGGAAAGATTTTACCTAAGCACTAAATTTTGAGTGTTATGCCGAATCATTCTGCCTATCCACTCAGTTTGAAATCTTAGGCGGAAACTTTCAGTCTATTAATCGTTAGGCTGATCAAGGGAATATATTAAAGAAAGGTTCCTCAAAGCATGTCAATAAACCCCTTTGAAGACTTTATTAAATTTATTTCTGACAAACATGGTGAGGAGAACTGGGTCACTGCCTACAAACATGAGCCTATAAATAATAGTGCTCATGATGGTGGAATGTATTGCGCTCTTATAACTCAGGAGAGTACTGAAAAAGCAATCGATCAACCAGGTTGGGATCTGATGAGCGGTAGTGGTGGTCCTGGATTTTGCATATCCTACGAGGCAGAGAAAGAGGCTACAACATATTACACAAATCCAGATGAGAGATTTTTGAGGCTTGTATTAAATCGAGACTTTCATGGAAGGAAAAAAGACTACGTTGAAATTTTGGAAGAATTCCGTTTATTTCACAATCTATATTATGAGATAAAGAATAGCTCATATATTAGTTTTGATGATTCTGGAGACGAGGTTGAGGTCATCAAAGTTACTAATAATGAAGTAAAAATCAGAAGGAGGTTCCTTCGTTCTTTTATGGCAGCAAAACAGATGAATCTACTGCTTTATTTTGAGTTGACGAGGCACTTTAAACATCGTGAAACTTTTTCCTGCGATCAAAAAAATGGCACTTTAACTTATACGATCTATTCTGGTGACTCCTATTCAGATGGCTTTCTATCCTTTTCAAGGATTCTAGGTAAGAAGCTCATATTTTGTGAGCCAGTTGAAAAATGCAATATTTGGCCGTTTGAACAAGATAAAGAGTATCAAGAATTTATTATTGGTGGTGACAGTGATGAGCCTCAAAAGTTTACATGCAATCCGGACTTGCTAGCTAATTACTTTGGTGCTAACCCTGACGCTCCCCATTACTTAACACCAGTGTTTTTTCGGGCTGAAGTGATGCAGAAATACTATGGATCATCCGAGTATGAAATTGAGGATAGCTACTTACGTAGGAGAGGTGCTTGGAGCCTTCGATTTGATAATAATTCTCCAAACCACATTTCTGTTTTCCTAGGTGATCTAGGAAGAGACTTGCCTGAAAAAGAGCAAATCTACTGGAAAAGCTTTAACTTAATACCGGATGGAAGAAAAATTAGCAGGACTAATTTTGAACGCAGTTTCATAGGAAACTTCTATGATCCAGAAAATCCGGAGCATAGATTCAAACACAAATATAAAGAAATTCAAAAACGCTGGAAGAAAAAATATGGGTGGCAGTTATTTTTGCCACTTTGTGAGAAAGATGAACACTTTCTTGGTTCCCTCAGATCTATGCTTACTAATGAGCAGTCTGAATTTGACTCTCAAGTGTTAGCCTTGACCAAGGTCACAATTGATTCGGTAAATGTTAAGTCTCTTCGCTCCTATCTTGGCATCTCAGATCCGAACGCAAAGTCAATTTCTTTAGTGGAAGAGTTGCTTAGACAATTACAATCAGAGCATTTAGTGGCTCTAACATCTCTACTCCGAGGCATCCAATCGGTAAGATCAACGGGAGTTGCTCACAGAAAGGGAACAGAGTACGAAAAGACAATAGCCAAACTTAATATTGATACCGAAGATTACCGTTCTGAATTTGATCAATTGTTACTTGGGACGGTTTATCTCCTGGATGAAATAATAAAACTTGATACAAGTAAATCTGAATGACGTATGAGGGGAAAAGCCTAACAACGCCCATGCACACCGACTGTCGAGACTCAACTGGTTATGATGCAAAGGCTATCTGCGGCAGGTGATGGGCAACGTTAGAAGTTAAAGGCGATCGATGAAGAATTGAGGATTGTTGGATAGAGGGTACGAAACTTAACCTACAAAATGATGCGATCGCCATCGACGCTTATTAAAAGCGAGTAATTTCGATTGTGCGTCGCGATCGCTGAAAACAGACATCAAATGCTCGAAAGAAGTTTGTTTGCCCAAGGAGTAAGGGCACCTGAGAGACTTTTGCCCAAGCAAAGGCTAGGCGAACTGGTTCCAGACTCCCGATTTGAACATGCACAAACAAACCTCGTGCTTCAACTGTTGCAAGATTTCCAGCTAATGGCAAGCGGACAGTTTGCTCCTCCCAAATTGCACCCAATTGCAGCCCAACGTCATAAGGTAGGAGGTTGACCGTAGACCCCGTATCTAACAATGCATTTGTGGAGACAGAAAAGCCTGCATGACTCAGAATGATGGGAATTGTGGGTAATGCTTCGTCGTCAGCAAAAGGAAACTCAACTGTACTAAGCATGAGTAGAGGTCTCTTGGTCATCCTGAATCATCTGCATCAAGATGCTTGCAGCTTCCGTTGCGTCGTAGGGCGACCCAATTGGATACTCTGATGCAGAAAAGATGACTTGTAGTTCAGCATCTGGGATTTGTGCGGCTAGGAGTTTGAAGAGTGATAATTTGTCTGTCTGACTCAGATTGTTAACTAAAGAAAGCAACTCAGCGAGAGACATGGTTGAACCCTCCGAACCTACGAGAATATATTGATCATAAGCGATCTGTGAGGTACGGTCTAACAAGTCCGTTGCACACCGATCGTATTAATTTTGTTGGTGAATCCAAAAGGTTACGGCGGCGGGTGAACGGGAGCGTTAGCTGGCTTCGTTTTTGGGCTGGGACAGTACGGCGAGGTTATCGGTTAGGAATGGGTGTTAAACTTGACTCAGAAACACTAGGAGAGCGATCGCTGTGACTTCCATCACAATTGATCTTTCAGACAGCCAATACCAAAAGCTACAGGATTTAGCAGAAGTACATGGCATTGCGATTGAAGTGCTCTTGAGGGCAAGCCTGGATGATTGGCTAAATCTGCAAAAAGGCGATTTTGTTAATACAGCCGATTATGTGCTGATGAAGAATGCTGAACTGTATCGACGTTTGGCATGATCCGCTATCTGACGCTAATAGAGATACTAGAACTGCATCGCAGAATTCTTGAGCAATCTGGTGGAGCGTCAGGTATCCGAGATATGGGTTTATTAGAGTCAGCGATCGCTCAGCCCCGCATGACGTTTGGCGGAGAAGATCTGTACCCAAGCTTGCTAGAGAAAGCAGCAGCATTAGGGTTTTCCATCATTATGAACCATCCATTTTTAGATGGAAACAAACGTACAGGTCATGCTGCGGTGGAAACTTTTCTTGTCCTGAATGGAATGGAAATTAATGCCTCTGTGGATGAACAAGAGCATGTGGTGTTGGCGATCGCAGCGGGTGAGCTAGGGCGCGAGGCATTTGTGGAATGGTTGCAAAGGAACACAATCACCAGCTAACAAGCCCACGAAGCAGCTATTTGAAAGCTTTTCGAGCCGTTCTAGTTCATTTGTCGCCACTTATCTTGATCGTTATGCGGCTAAAGTCCCTGGTAAAGGCAATCCTTGTAACCCTCGGTCAGCATTAGAGCCTGTTCTCCTACTGCCTCTCTAGGTAAGCGGTGTAGGATGGTAACAAGGAGGGCAATATGGATATTCCTATCATCGACGAAGTTGTTGAACAGTTGAAAGTCATGCCTCAGCCTTTGCAAAAGCAGGTGCTTGAATTCGTTCGATCGCTGGTAAAAGCGGAAGTTCGAGGTACACCAGGGCAGCAATTGTTGCGTTTCGCTAGTTCAATTCCCTCTGACGACCTTCAGTTAATGCGTGAGGCGATCGAGCAAGATTGTGCGCGGGTAGATATTAATGAGTGGTAGGTTCTTGCTCGATACCAACATCGTTATTGCGCTTTTTTCAGACGAGGCGATCGTCAAAGACCATCTTGCTCAAGCCAGTGAAGTTTTCATTCCAAGCATTGTCATTAGTGAACTGTGTTATGGAGCTAGAAAGTCAGGACGAGTTGAAGCAAACTTAGCAAGAGTTGATGAATTAGTTGCTGGCAGCACAACATTGGTATGTGATGCTGAAGCCGCACAGCAATACGTGAGGTCAAAAACAAGTTAAGGCTCAAAGGTCGTCCGTTACCTGAGAATGATATTTGGATTGCAGCCCTTGCACTGCAACACGCTCTAATCTTGGTAACACGCGATGCTCATTTTCAAGAAGTGGAGAGTCTGAAAACAGCAGTGTGGTCAGTAAAGCGCTGCATCACAACCCGGTCGGAGCGAACTGCCGAAAGTCCCCGGTGTGAATGCAGAGATTGTTGGCAGCCGCTCAACCGGAACGTGAGGCTGTCTCGCTGAGTGCAAGTGTCATACAGTAAGTATTAATGTCTCTGCCTCATTGATAGACCCATGATTCAACCCGATCAATCTGCATTGAAAGCTCGCAACAGGTTACTCGCGATGTTTCTGCTGCTCTGCATTCTAGATGTTGCCTTAGTCATTGCAGCACAAGATCGCTGGGCGATCGGTCGGATCTTACTAACCATTGGCGTGATGTACTTCGTCATCCAGGGAAAGAAATGGGCAAAATGGCTTCTGGTAGGCATCTGTAGTTTACTAGTCGTTAGTTTGATCACAATCGTTCTTGCACTGAGTTCAAAGCTTCCTGCTGCCCTGATTGTTGGAAGTTTGGTTATGGCTATTCTCAGTGCTGCTATTGCCGTTTATATGGTCAGTAGTAAAGAGCTAAATCGTTACTTCTCCTGCCAAAGAAAAGCTAATTTGCAATAACTTCGATGGATGAATCATCTTTATAAAATTGCTGCCTCACAATGCCCTTGTACAGCGATCGTCAAAGGTTTATCTGTTGAGGTCGAGAAGATTCTACAGCGAGTGTTGGACAGCGTTCGCCTGCTTCATTAAATTAAGGTGTCGAATTTGGGTAAGGCTACCTCTTCCCTCTACTATTAATTCAGTTTTAAGGTTGTGTCAGTCTATGTATCCATCTGAGCAGCATTCAGCTAAAGAAACAAGTCGTAAAGAACCATGGCTTGCTGTTAATTTATCTCGACTTTTGCCAGGTATTGGGCAGATTTATGCTGGTAAGCGGCTCAAGGGATATATTATTTTGTTGAGCCATCTTCTCTTGATTGGCATTGGAGGTTGGCTCATCCTTGGTTCTATTAATAATCCTCTAATCGGAATTGCAGTTTTGACGGCAGCATTGCTAGTTTTGCCAATTTGGAACCTGTTTGATGCTCATCAATCAGCAAGAAGTGCAAATTCTCTGAGATTTGAATCAACTCGGAAGCAAAGTAAAGATGCTTGGTTAGCTGTCTTTTTATCTAGTTTCATCCCTGGATTAGGACATGCTTATCTTAAGCAGTGGTTACCTAGTACTCTTTTTTTTATTACTTTCATCGCAATTGCTGTTGTAGCAGTATCAAAGAATTCGGTAATTGCTCTAATTGCAAATTTGTTGCAGATTATATTAATTTTGATTGTTCTTTACCATGTCTATAATGCTGCGCCTGGGCGCCGAGAGCAATCGCAACGAACAATTATGCTGTTTATTGCAGGATTTGTTGGTATTTCAGTTGTACTTAGTACAATTTTAGCGGCTGCAACTCGACAGTTTGTAGCGGAAACACGATACATTCCGTCGGGTGCGATGCTGCCCACTTTGCAAATAAACGATCGACTCGTAATTGACAAGCTGGCTTATCGATTTCGTCGACCAAAACGAGGTGAAATCGTTGTCTTTTCGCCGACACAGACTTTACAGAAGCAGAACTTTCACGATGCCTTTATTAAACGCATCATTGGTCTACCCGGTGATAAAGTCCAAGTCAAGGACGGACAGGTATATATCAATGACCAGCCAATGACTGAAACTTATATCAGCGATAAGCCTCAGTACAAATGGGGACCAGCAATAATTCCGCCAAACTCTTACTTTGTTCTAGGTGACAACCGAAACAACAGTTATGATAGCCACTATTGGGGCTTCGTGCCGCGCGAGAATATCATTGGAAAAGCAACTCAGCGGTTTTATCCTTTTGATCGCGCTGGTTCACTTGTAGGAAAATGAAATGCTAAAGCTCAATCGAGTAGGGTAGCTAACTGTTATGGTCAGCAGTCAAACAATTCAGTTGCAGTGGATGAATGAGATATTCTACGCTTCGTTTCAATCTTACTTATAGCCGCTGAACCAAGTCGTTCGGCAGCTTGCGCACGACCTTTTATCTTGAAGTAATATGCCAAATCATCCTGTACCAGAAAGCGAACTGCTACGCACAGCGTATGCGGCCTTCAACGCGCGTGACATTGATGCCGCCCTTTCCCTTATGGCTCCCGATGTAGCTTGGCCAAGGGCGTTCAAAGGCGGTTTTGTCCGTGGGTCTGAGGCAGTCCGCGCTTACTGGACAGAGCAGTGGAGTGAGATTAATCCACACGTCGAACCGCTTGCCTTTTACCCAGAGAACGCTGGGCAAGTCTTGGTCGAGGTGCATCAGGTCGTGCGCGATCTAGCCGGAGCCGTGCTTGCTGATGAGCACGTTGGTCACCATTTTACTATTGAGCATGGCTTGATTCAAGCGATGGAAGTCTGTCCACTTCCATCATCTGAACTTTGAAATTACTGATAAGGTGCTTGAAGTTGGAAGCACAATATTCGTTCCACTGTATGGCTAGGAGAGGGTAGAAGGCTGGATGATGTTGTGTAATTCGCCCATTCAGTCGCTCGTCTGCCTATGCTCGAACTGGCTGAATCTTTAACTCTGCCTGCCATTGCGTCAGGGTTTTTCCCAACCCTCCTCCCACTTCTGGGCAAAGAGTGATTTGGCAGTTTTGCCCATTTGAAATCCCTGTGCGATCGCTGCCAGCAATTCAGGCAACATTTCTAGCTTCATCAGTGTGCTGGCGAGCAAACTATTAGCAACTAACCTGGTTGCCAGCGAATAGGGAAACTGCGGCAAATGGAATGCCTGTAAGCCAATTTCACTAATCTCAGAGGTGTCAAAGCCTGTCACAACGTGCTAGAGGTCGTGGGTCTGGCTCAGTTGCAGCTCGATGTAATGGGCATCAGATGCTGCCATCACCCCAACATGGAGGTTGGGCTCAAACCCCGTTTTCTTCATCTGGGTTGCGTCAATGTACCCCAGAGAATCGGGAGGATAAGTGAGGAGAGTTTCAAGATCATGGGCAGGAGGAATGTAGCGATCGCAGTTCAACCAGGGCAGCATGATCTAAAGCGGGCGCTCTTACACGAACCATACGGCGAAACAAACAGAAGCGGACTTAAAAACATTAGCGTGCGTCAGCCCTTGTTCACCCTCCAACCACCTACGTTTCTACGGCAGTTCCTCAAACTGACCGCCATTAACATTCTCTCAAATGTGATGGTGCCGATCGCGGGGCTACTGAGTGTCGCCTTTCTGGGGCACCTGGCCGACATCCGGCATCTCGCAGGTGTCGCCTTGGCAACGGTCGTGTTCAACTACCTGTACTGGACATTTGGCTTTCTGCGGATGAGTACAACAGGCATGACAGCACAGGCAATCGGGCGCGGCGATGAGGAAGAAGCGTTTTTAATTGGTCTGCGGCATGGCATTTTGGCGTTGCTATTGGGTGTGGCGATCGTCATCCTGCAAGTGCCCCTGCGACAGATCGGCTTTGCCATGCTCAGTGCCACAACCGAGGTAGCCACCGCAGGCGAGGCATTCTACAACACTCTGATTTGGGGTGCGCCTGCTACGCTGATCAACTTTGTCATCATCGGGTGGCTGCTCGGACGGTCTCAGAGCGATCGTGTCCTTATCCTCGCTGCCGTTAACAGTGGTGCGAATGTCGCGCTGGATTATTGGTTCATTGTGCGTCTCGATTGGGCAAGTGCTGGAGCCGGGCTCGCCACGGCACTGAGTCAATATCTCATGCTATTGGTGGGTCTAGTTATGCTCATCCAGGAAGTGCAGCCCAAACAGATGCGGGTCAACACTCAGCAACTATGGGATGCATCAGCTTTAACCACAGTCTGGGTGCTCAACCGAGACATCCTGATCCGCACCTTTGCACTCATCTCTACCTTTGCCGTTTTCACCAATCTTGGCTCTGCTTTTGGCACCGTGCCTCTCACTGCCAATGCGCTTTTGATGCAGGTGGTAACGCTGGCAGCCTACTTTATTGATGGCATTGCCTTTGCCACTGAAAGCCTAGCAGGACTCTTTTGGGGTCAAGGCAACGTGCGCCAACTGAAACAACTGGTGCTTATCGCGGGCGGGTTGAGCCTCTGCATTGGTGTGCTGTTTGCGATCGCGGTCGTCGGCTACCCTGATCCCTTGTTTGGGCGGCTCACCTCTCACATCCAGGTGCTACATTACCTGAAGCAATACGTGGCTTGGCTGCTCCCGGTGCTGGGTTTTGGCTCCCTTGCGTATATGTTCGATGGCTATTTTCTAGGGCTGACCGAAGGACGGATTTTGCGGCAGGCGACACTGCAAGCCGTGCTACTTGGATTCATGCCGAGCGCGATCGTTGCCTGGTATCGCCACAACAATCATTGGCTCTGGTTAGCACTTACGCTCTTCATGGCAGTGCGAGCGTTAGCTCTAGGATGGCGCTGGTTGCATCACCACTATAAAACTGAAGCAACTGAAGCTGATTAAGTACATTAGAACTATAACAAGCCTTTCGATGGAGGGCAGTTTTTGCACCGGATTCTACAACAGAAAAGAACGATGTTGTAAGACCAGGAGTAGTCTCAATGGCGCTGCAAGAATTACGAAAGAGCGAGATGATGGCATATCTATTAGATGCTCTAGAGAAGGGAACCGATATTGGGCACTATGGACGGCTCACGTTTGCAATGGTAGCTCACCATTTTCTTGAAGAAGCGGAATTAATTGAGTGGTTGCAGAAAGACAAAGATATCAGTGAAGCTGAGGCAAAAGCGTTAGTGTTGCAGGTGGAGGGGAAAGACTATAACCCACCGAAACGCGATCGCATTCTGGAGTGGCAGCAGCAGCAAGATTTTCCCATTTGCCCAAACCCAGACGATCCTGATACCTGCAACGTTTACCGGGAGTTGAAGTTTCCCGACCACGTGTACGAGCATATCTCTAACTATTACGAGCACAAAGCCGAGCAGACAGCTTCGTAGCGTTTAACGGCACTGTTTCTTCTCGAAATACTGTTGGTGATCTTCCGTTGCTAACCAATAGTTGGATGCTGGTTGAATGAGCGTGACGATCGATTGGTTGTACTTGCCAGAGCGTTCTAGTTGCTCTTTAGAACGTCTGGCAATGTCTGCTTGTTGCGGTGTGTGGTAGAAAATCACGGAGCGATATTGTTCTCCCCGGTCTGCACCCTGCCGGTTCAAACTGGTTGGGTCGTGAATACGCCAGAACGTGTTGAGCAAGTCCTCATAACGGACAAGGGCAGGATCATAAATCACCTGACACACTTCAGCGTGACCCGTAATGCGAGACAGCACATCTAGATAGCTGGGGTTTTCAAAGTGTCCGCCCATATAGCCTACAGAAGTGGAGACAACACCCTTCGCTGCCTGAAAAGCCGCTTCGACTCCCCAAAAACATCCAGCTCCAAACGTCGCTTTCATCTTGCTATCCTCAGTTGCACCTTAAATTTTGACCATGAGTTTGTACGTTGTTGCAGGGTAGTGTTGCAAATGGTACAGCGCTCAGTTAACCTTCCTGACGATTAATCAAAATCAGTTTGCCAGTCTGGATGACGATAATGCTCAAATAAGCGAGTAATCTGACTTGGCACCACACGCGATACTGATAAAGCTGGAATTTCGGCTTCTGCAAAAAAGGTTGCGTCTTCTGTTTCAATGCTATTCACGGGTGAGCCACTGATCAACTCGCACAGAAAAAACAGCTTGTAGACGTGGTATTCAAAGGGTGGATGCTGGTGACGCGGATGGTCGCGATCGTACAGTGCTATCAACTTTACAGCCCGTGTTTGATAACCTGATTCTTCATAAACCTCTCGTTCAACGGCTTGGCTTGGTGGTTCTCCTACATCCACATAACCACCTGGTAGCGTCCATAAACCATCAAACCGCTCCTTGACGAGTAGAATTTTGTCATTCTGAAACACGGCACCTCGGACATCGACTTTAGGGGTTGCATAGCCAGTCTCTTGTTTAAAGAGGTCGAGGATCTCGGCTGCTTCAAGGTGAGAGCTTGTTGCCATCATTTCAGCCGCCACTTGCTGCACCTGTTGGAAGCGATCGATGTCAAACGGGTTTTCACTGTAAGCAAGCCCCGTCTGCGCGATCGCCTGTAGTTTCTGTGCCCACTCCAGCCACTTCACAGCCATTGTTACTCTCCCTACAGGACGTTCTTTGGTGACATACAACCATTATTCTCAGTTAAATACTATTAACTGAAACAAGTACCTGCATTGAGGGTGCCTGATTATTTGTACAGTGCCAAATTAAATGGCATCGAGCAGATTCATGTCGTCAGATAAAACCCTCTCTGTGGCAGGATTGGGAGAGTTTTGCTCAATGAGCTAGCAGCAGGTCATTAGCTTACCCCGTTCACTTCCGGCAGCAAAGTAAGCCAGGTTTTGCTGCTTTAACAACACTAATGTGTCTCCATGACAACTAAAAAGTCACTGTACACGAGGAGTCTTCCCTACTGGATAAATTAAGCCAGATTGATCACAGCCTTTATGGTTCGTTAGCGATTAATTCCTTCACCAATTTGGCGAGCTTGTGCCAGCAGTAGCCCAGCTTGTTCCTGTTGCCCAATTTCTGCATACCCGCTGGCGATCGTCGCTAAGGCCACTGCCTTTTCGGCATCGCCCTGGATTTGTGCCGCAATCTGACGGGCTTGTGCCAGTAAGGGCTCGGCTTGTTCCCTTTGCCCGATTTCGGCATACCCATTGGCGATCGCCGCCAAAGCAAGGTCTTTCCTCGCATCTCTAACAATCGGCGGTTTGTCTGGAGTATTGGCGACTTCAAGCGCTTGAGTCAGTAGCTGGACAGCCCTATCTCCCCGCTCCGCTTGTACCACTGTCTCAACCACTTGAGTATATGCTCCGTAGACGGTAAGTTGTTTAAATTGGCGCAGCAGCTGAAACGCCTGGTCATACTGTTTTGCCCTGGCATACTCAACGGCGAGTTTAGCCCTAGCTATTGATATGTTCCCTGCCCATTTAATCTCTTGGATAGCTTGAAGTGCCAGGTTGTATTGCTTGGCTTCCGCAAACCGACCCGCAAGCTGGGTAAAGACTTCATTGCTAGTGCTGCCACTAATCAGCCCGCCCGGGGTTCTACCCGCTTCCTCAGCGAGATCATAGGGGGGTTGAATGGTTTTGGCGATCTGAAGGGCTTGCTTATACTCTCCAATTTCAGCATAGCCAACCGCAATTTCCATCATGACACTGTGTCTAGAGTGACGTCCCATCGGATTAGACGCTTCTTGTTGCTTCACCTTCTCTTTGATTTGAGCAAGAAGCTGCAAGGCTTGGTCCTTTTGTCCCATTGCTGCATAGGCAACAGCCGCTTTGATAAAGTCATTGCTATAGAGGGAGGTATGTTCGTCGGTATCGATCCGAGTGGCTTGGGACAAAAACTGCAAGGCTTGGTTTTGCTGTCCGACTGCTGCATAGGCAAGGGCGATCGCAGCAAGATCAGTCCTCTGTTGACGGGCTTGATCCAATACCTGCAACGCCTTCTCCCTTTGTCCTGCCTTCGTGTATTCACCTGCAAGTCTGGTGAGTGCCATCGGTTGGCTAATTTCATATTCTTCTCCCACATCAACTACATGTGAAGTTGAAGAAGATGAAATTAGTCGAGCCACTTGAGTGGCTTTATCAAGTTGTTTCGCGGCTACTAACTCCCTGATCATTCGATCTAAAGCAGGTAGCCCGTTTATGTTATCCTGATACTTCTGCGTTGCCAGTAATTTCGCGACTTGAAGTGCCTGGTCGTATTGACCCATCTTCACATAACTGGCACCAACCTCACCCCACATTTCAGCCTGATAGTGAATAGATGAGTTGACTTTGGCGGTTTGCATGGCTGGAGACAGTAGCTTCGCAGCCATATCCTGCTGTCCAAGCTTTCTATAGCCCACAGCAACCTGAGCTAGCACCTTTGCTTGAGTAATGCGTTTTCCTGTATTTTGTTCATAGATAGCCTGTGGATCAATGTTGGCGCTTTGTAAGGGCTTGAGGGAAAGTGTGCAAGCTGAGTTTGCTAGTAGGACCAGTGCAGCGATCGCCAAAACTTTGTAATTCATAGTCTTCCACCCTATATATTTGCGAATCGCGCCGTTCTTGCTGCTCAGTCATAGCTATTCTTGATCCTAATGTTATTTAATGGCTTTCAAGCGGGTAAAAAGCGCAGGCAAATAGGCTTCATAGCGATCGTTAGACAGGTACATGGCATCAATGGTGCAGCTACCACAGCCTTGAGAGCGATCGTTCAGCAAATTAGTCAACACGTAGGAGGAGACACCCGCCCAGGGAAAATGCCCCGGTGGTCCGGCTGTTGTGTAATTCAGTTCCGTGTCTAAGCGCCATAGGGTGCCGCTGATCTCCATACCAACGGGATTGTTTTGAGGCAAGGGCTGGGTTCTGCGCCATCCCACTCTTTGAGCAAAGCGTTCTGTTTGTACTTTGGCATTCTTGGAGCCTTTTGCCACTTGTTGCCAGAGCCGTTGTTGAGCACTAAAGCCAAAGCGCCCACCGCTAGCGTTTGACCAGAGCGTATCAATGGTTTTCAGGTCTGCCAACGGCAAGCGAGGCAAGACTTCTTTGCTGCTGTACAGTAAATCGCCTTTTGGTCCGGCTAACCGTTGAAGAATTGCGCGCGTCTCAATATCGGCTGCTTGCCAATCTTTTGCTGCTAAAAGACGTTGCAAACGGCTGTAGTTGATCCGCCATTTTGAGGCAGTGGAATCAGGACTGACATCAAAGCTAAAACTGGCAAGAACGTCCTGGAACGTTTGTCGGATCGGCGCTTTGGCATCGGCATACCCTGCTTTTAAGCGAAAAACATACCGCCCATCGGGGCTGCTGAAGAGCACATTATCAGACTCGTAAAGCCCGGTGGATGTATAGGCGATCGCAGCCTGCCCAGCGACAGTAAGGGGGCGATCGTCCTTCCGGCTAAGTTCGCCTTTCCACTGGGTAAGCGACAACCGTTTAGCATTGTTGTAAACGGCAATGCTAATGATAGGAGGCGTTTCAGGCAAAGACGTGCGGTTCACAAAGTCGGCTTTTTGCCACAGTTCCAACACGTCTAACGGAACTGGTGTTGCTGACTTAGTTCCGAAGGGTTCAATGGTGTAACCACTAGGAACCACAATACGAAAGCCAAAGCGATCGCTCAGGTAGAAAACATCGCGAATTGGTCTGGGCTTAGATACAGGCTTAGAAGTGATTGACGGACTGGCAGCAACCACCTTGTCTACCTGTGTTTGTGTCGGCAAGAAGAGCAAGGAAGCAGCGCTACCAACCACCAAACAGGCTAGAAAGCTAAGAGTAAGAGTGCGTTTCATGGGGCTGACTTAAACAAAGTGACGATCGCAAGACGGTTCAGCAGAAAGACTTGCAGTAAACAGACTTGCAGCAGACAGGCTTAAATTCAACGGGCGATCGGGCAATTCCTTAAAGGTTTTTGGCTGACCGACTGTAAACCGATAGTAGCGTCACTGCCGGGTTTGCCAGGGAAGTGTTCCTAAATTTGAAACCGTTCTGAGCAATCCATCGTCTGAAAGCTTGTTCGCATTTCTGCAACCGCAAATGGGTTAGCCCTTCGACCTGGTTACGGTAAGAAAAGCTTAAAACGATTGATCTAGTTCTTCTTTGGAGCTTGTATGAAAAGCACGTCACAAAAAATGGCTCAATGGCTCAAACCCGGTGTCGCAACGATCGCCCTTTTGAGTCTCCTTACGATCGGAATGCAAAGTCTCAGTGCAAAGCCAATTCAGACTGAAGCCAGCCCACCAGTACCAACACTAAAGCCTGTGCCAACACAAAAGGGGACAGCACCACCCCGCCCAGCGCCAGCAGTTCGCTTACCAGGTTCAGTAAAAACTGCCGTTTTGCGGGCTCATGCACGTGACTTTCAGATGTCAATTAAAACGCTACGTGTCGTGTCGTTTAGCCAAGAAACCTGGCCGGATAGCTGTTTAGGCTTGGGTCGACCAGAAGCAACTTGTGGACTAGCACTGGTTAGTGGGTGGCGAGTCGAAGTTAGCAACGGTGCTAAGCGCTGGTTCTATCGCACCGATCGTACGGGGCGCAATCTACAGATGGAAAACACCAATAACGCTAGTTCTCTTCCCCGGGCGATCGAGCAAAAAGTATTGGCGATCGCCGCTAAAGATATGGGCGTTCCCGTTAACCAACTTAAGCTTGCAGCCGCACGAGCACGCGGCTGGGATGGCTGCCTGGGTGTAGCCGATCCAACAACAGGGTGTACGATGATTTTAATTCCTGGATGGCAGGTCATTGTCACGGCACCCCAGCAGTATGGAGTGTATCACCTGAATCAAACAGCAACATTAATCAAACAAAATCCCACTACGAGCGGCAAAGGAACGTTGGTACCAACCTTTTTGCAGCCCGACCCAAGCATGGACGGGTCAAACACCGGAGATATCATCTTTCAATCAATGACAAGTGGCGGCATTGCAGGGCTAGCTTACAAAACATTGCTCATGAAAGATGGAAAAGTGATGCGAATTGATCTGCGGCAACAGACCCCGGCGGCATCAACGTTAATCCGCCAACTTACATCACAGGAAGTGCAAGCGTTTGTCGCAACCTTGCAGCAGAATGAATTTTCAGACTTTCTAGGCTTTAACTATGCATCGATCGAAGGGGCAGATTACTTTACGATCGCCCTTACGGCTTCTGGAGCAACACAGAGCACACAGTATGTCGATATGGTTCAGGATCAAACGCCTCCCAAACTCCAACAGATTATTCAAGCCTGGAACCGTATTACCAACCCCCGCTAAATGTGTGGAGTTAAGGGGCTGGTTGCCAAAGAGGATACCACGGCTCAAGTGATGCACAGGGGATCAAACTCTCATCCAAAATGGACTCTGGCAATTTATGGAACAACGGACAGGTTTGAGAAGCTTTACAGAACGTGGACCAAATGTAGCAGTTGAAGAGAATGCTAGGACAGACACAAACCTTGAATCTTCCTTTGAGTAAGGGCTTCTATTTATCCTTGATCCTTCATCCTTTCGCTATAGGAGTTTGGGGAGATTGATCAAGGTGTAGCTAACCCTTTGCTTAAGTTGACGCTTAACTACTAGATCTTGAGTGGCACAAATTGAAGCAATTTCGCAGACTGGTTTAGTGAACGTTTGAACATCGTTCGTAAAAGTTGTCAGCGATGAATCTGTTGCAATTACTCCGTCAAGATGGACAATCAGTTTGGCTCAATGGGTTTGAGCGAGGCTGGATTAGCCGTGGTGAGTTACAACGGTACATTGAAGAGGATGGTTTAACGGGTGTCCGATCGAACTTTGAAAGTTTGAAACTTGCTATTCAAGGGCAGGAGTACGATTGCGATTTCACGGCATTAGCGCAGCAAGGGATGAGCCGGGCTGCACGATCGAATTATGACTATTTGATTGTACGAGATCTGCAATTAGCGGCTGATTTGCTGAAACAAGTTCATTCTCAGACGCAGGGACGCGGTGGCTATGTGCAAATGGATCTGCCCCCTGATGCGCTGCTTCAGCCCGAAACAGCGATCGCCGCAGCGCAAAAAATTTGGCGGTCAGTTGGGTGGAGCAATTTGTTGCTGAGAATCCCAGCGACTCAAATCATGCTGCCAGTGATTGAACAATTAATTAGCGATCGCATCAATGTTAATGCAACGTTAGTGTCTTCCCCAATCGTGTATGAGCAGATATTCGCTCGCTATCTCAAGGGGCTAGAGAGACTGATTCAGCGAGGAGCGGTCGGTGAGGTTGCTTGTTTTGCCAGTGTTCCAATGGGTCATTTGGACACAGCGATCAATCCATTGATTGCTCACTCAAAAACATCTTGCGGCGTGATGCAAGCCAACCTGCTGTACGAGCACTATCACAAGCTCGGTCAAAGTGCACGCTGGCGATCGCTTCCTAAAGGGGCAAAGCCACTGCGTTTAGTGTGGGATTACACAGAGATTTCACCTGCATCCGCATGGCATTATCTTCAGACGCTAGTAGTTCCTGGAACGGTGATAATGCTATCGTCATCAATGCTAGAAATGTATCGTGAGGTTTCTCTGCTGCCCACAAGTTTTACTGGCAATAAACGAGCTAAACAAATTCCGGCAAACGAACCGCAGACTAAAATTTCTTTAGATGAGCAAGTTGACTTTGCGAATGAGGACATAGCGCGATCGTTCAAAGACTTCCATCAGTTATTAGACGCGATCGAGCACAAGAGAAAGCGTTGAGTCTGGACATCCAATGGTACGGAATGCCCGCCAAGGGCGAACTTTTAGTCAGTTGCTCCTAAGGCTTTAAGGGTAGACTTTTGAGCCACTGTCAACCCGGTTGTGCCTGGAATTTTCATACCTTCATAGAGACGATCGACCGTCAACGTGTTGATACAGCGTCCTGTTTTCACGTCCCAGAGCTTTGTGGTGCGATCGTCACTCCCACTAAACAAGATTTGACCATCAGCGCTAAAGATAATTGAGTGAACCCAACCGCTATGTGCATCCAGGACATGAAGGCAGTGACCTGTTTGCAGATTCCACAGCCGAATGGTTTGATCAACGCCGCCACTTGCTAAAGTTTGACCATCTGGACTTATGGCAACCGTCCACACAGCTCCTGTATGCCCGTGCAAAACCTTTAAACAGGTTCCAGTTTGTACGTCCCACAAGCGAATGGTTTGGTCATGGCTGCCGCTTACCAAGTGTTGACCGTTGGGAGAAAATGTTAGTGCGAAAACGGCTCCCGTGTGTTTCTGCAAAACTTTCAAACAGGCTCCAGTTTGCACATCCCATAAGCGAATGGTGAAATCAAAACTGCCACTTGCCAACCGTTGACCACTGGGGTCAAACGCGATCGCGCGAATAGCGCTCTCATGTCCGCTTAATACCTGCAAACAGTGATGCGTTTGCACATCCCATAGCCGCACGGTGCAATCATAACTACTGCTGGCTAAAATTTGTCCTCCTGGACTAAATAACACTGTCCAGATGGATGCATTATGCGCTGACCATTGAGTGAGTTGCCCAGTTTGAATATTCCATAGAGCGATCGACTCATCATGTCGATTGATCGCGAGAGTTTGATTATCTGGACTAAAGCTGACGTTGCTGAATGATGAAATCCGGCGAGACGGGCTGGGACACGTTTTGTGTGGGTGAAGTTGCGACAGATTGCGATCTAACTGCAAACGCCACACCTGAATCGTTTCATTCTGACCGCTACTGGCAAGCAGTTGACCATCGGCACTGAGGCTTAGAGAGTGAACCCCACCTGTGTATCCACGCAGCGTTTTTAAGTTTCGTCCACTCTGTAAATGCCACAGCCGTACTGTTTGGTCTTCTCCTGTACTGACCAACAACTGACTGTCAGCACTGATAGCAAGCCCATAAACATCGTGGGTATGCCCCTCAAGTACATGAACAGATTGCCCGTCTTGCACATTCCAAACGCGCAGAGTGCTATCGCGACCACCACTCACTAAGAAACAACCATCCGGGCTAAAGGCGATGTTCCAAACAAAATCGGCATGCCCCTGCAACAACTTGAAAGCGGGCTTTGACGATCGATTGCTAGCGAAATAACCACTCCACAATCGAATCGACCCATCTCGGCATCCACTGACAAGCCGTTGACCATCTGGGCTGTATCGCACACACCGCACACCGCTGGTATGCCCCTGTAGGATACTCAGGCAATTTCCATTGCTCACATCCCAGATCCGAATGGTTGTATCACTACTGCCACTAGCTAAGGTTTGCTGATCCGGAGCGAAGTGGACGGCGTAAACACTTTGGGTGTGTCCTTTCAAGACACGGAGACACTGCCCTTGCAAATTCCATACGCGCACCGTTTTGTCATCGCTGCAACTCGCGAATTGCTGACCATCAGGACTAAAACTCACTGACCAAACACAGCCTTTATGGTCTGTCAGCACCTGCAAGCAGCGCCCACTCTGGCTATCCCACAAGCGCATGGAACCATCGCTACTGCTGCTGACTAACGTTTTGCCATCGGGACTAAAACTCACCGACCAAACCCAGCCTTTGTGCCCTGAAAAGGTCTCTAGAAGTTGGGCTGTGCTAATGTTCCAGAGATAGATGTTGCCATTAGAATCACCAACGGCAATGGTCTTGCCATCTGGACTTAGGTCGATCGACCTCGCAACATTGAGGGTTTCTGAAAAGAGAGAATTCGCTAAGTCAGCATTCTGAAAATTGACCCCGGTTAAATCGACCTGTCGGAAATCAGCTTGCTGCACTACAAGATTAGAAAAGTCAGAACCGCGCAAATCCACTTGGAATTGCACCAGCAGATTAATCAAATTGCCTGCTACATATCCTGGCTTTTTTCCCTGTTGTATCAATAAGTGCCTAGCTTGTGCCTCGATCGCTGTCACACTGCCAAAGCGAGACAGCAATCGTTCCATCACCGGTTGTACAACTAAGCGCGTCTGAATCTCTCGAATATAATCTTTTGCTTGAACTCGCAATAAGGGATGGGTTTGCCAAACACTAAGCTGCTGCGTCTCAAACTCGATGCAAAGTTTCTGTACAAAGCGCTCTGTGACATATTCCATCACCACAGGTTGCAAGAAGAATAAGCCATCAGTCTTTTCAATGAGCGATCGCCTCAGTAGTGAATTGATTAAATTAGGGACACTTTGTTGAGCCACAGAATCAACCACGTTCGCTCGAATATCTGCGATCGGGACTGGCTCTCGCAAAATCGCAAACCAGCACAGTGTTTTCTGTTCAGCTTCAGAGAGGCGATTGAACTGACGATCGAGCAAATCGCAGATGTCTTCAAAAACAGCAACGCCCTGACTAAGATACGGCAACACCTCTGTAATACTGCCGTTAAACAAATCCTGCGTAGCGGCTGCTACCAATTTCAACGCTAGAGGATTACCACCGTAGTGATGGATCAAGGTCTGCCATTCGGCTTCTGAGCCTGTAAACGCTCCTTTTTGCCGCATAATGGCGCGTCCGTCATCAGGTGATAATCCACCTAAAAGCAGCGAAGCACAAGCGCGTTGCCCAGTCGTTCGCACCACACGTTCATCTTCCATCAGCGCCATTTCGCGTGGCTTTTCTCGGCTGGTCAGCAGCAAACAACTGAGGTGAGATGTTTCGCCAATGGTTCTGAGCCACTGTCCATAACCTTCGTAGCCCGATCGCCATTGTCCTGCTTGCTCACGGTGCAGAATGGTTTCAGCATTATCCAGAAGCAATAAACACCGACGCGATCGCAGATATTGCATCAATTTGGAAAGCTGCTGATCGAGCGTGGTAGGAATGATGGGATCTTCCCCATAGAGCGGCATGAGAAACCTCAAAAGGCTCGACAGGAGTTCATCTAGCGGTGGCGCATTGGCAAGCGATCGCCACATGACGATTTCAAACTCTGCTTGCATCTGAAGTGCAGCTTTGACTGCGAGCGTACTTTTGCCAATACCGCCCATGCCCAATAGCCCAATGACACGACAGCGCTCAGACACAATCCACTGCCATAGTTGCGCCAGATCTGCCTCGTGCCCATAAAACACTGAGGCATCCACCGCAGTGTCCCAGTCCTGTTGGGGATTTATTTGACGAATTTCCGATGCTTCATTGGCTGCAACCGGGGATGTAAAGTCTGCCTTTGTTAACTCCAGCCCAAAGGTCTTAAAGAGATACTCCAACGACTGGCGATCGACCCCCTGTTCGCGCTTGAACAATCGAGTCAGGGTATTGAGCGAAAGTCCGGTGCGATCGCTCAGTTCTTCCTGCGTCAAGTGTTTACCCCAGGTTTCGTTCGCTTCTACCTGCTGTTTTGCCGTTTGAAACTTCTGCCACCCCTGAGGCGAGAGGATGACTCCCCGCACTCGTCCAGTCGATCGACCCCGTCCAGATTTTGATGGGTTGGAATCCATAAAGCAGCTAAGGGTGCAAAGGACAGAGTAAGTCTTTCCTCAAATACCAAGCATTTCTTCAATCAAAGCTTAACGGATTTTGGAAGCATTGCCTAATCAGCAAATGATTTTATTTTATCTGAAGCATATCAGGTTTGACGGCTCCTGGCTCACTTCCTACTGCTTGCTCTTCAATGCAGAACAATTAAATCGCGTTTTAACTCAAAGAACTTGACTGTTCTGGATTAAGCGATCGCTGAAGAATGAAGTGTAACCAAAGCGGGCATTAAGCTCACCAATCTAATAGAGATTGAAGAGACCCCGAAGCCAATACCTAGGTATCAAACGTTTGCTGCCTGTGACAAGACAGTTAGAACAACCAGGTATTTCTAAACCATTCAAACGTTATAAACCCTTACACACATTACTCAGGATCAATCACGAACAGCCTAGCTAATCAGACCGTACTTATTACTGGAGCATCCAGTGGCATTGGTGCCGTCTATGCCGATCGCTTTGCAAAGCGTGGTTACAATCTTGTGCTGGTAGCGCGCGATCGCACTCGAATGGAAGCTCTAGCCAACCGACTGCGCCAGGAAACCGGGGTGACAGTTGACATCCTTCAGGCAGATCTTACCGAAATGGGTGAACTCGCCCAGGTAGAAGAGCGACTACGCACTGATGCACGCATCAGTGTCCTGATTAACAATGCAGGTGCCAGCGTTGCCAGCAGTTTCGTCCAGCAAAGCTCGGACGAAATAGCTAAAATCATTAGCCTCAACATCACAGCATTGACGCGGCTCTCCAGTGCCGTTGCTCCACGGTTCGTCGAAGCAGGCGATGGCGCGATTATCAACATCAGTTCGGCAGTTGCGTTAGTACTGGAATTTGGTCTGACGGTCTATGGCGCAACCAAAGCCTTCGTCCTCTTTCTTAGCCAAGGTCTCCACTCCGAACTTGGACCGAAAGAAATTTATGTCCAGGCTGTTCTACCAGCATCAACGCGAACGGAAATCTGGGAGCGCTCAGGTTGGGATTTGAATGCGCTACCGCCTGTGATGGAAGTGGATGATCTAGTAGATGCCGCCCTAGTTGGCTTCGATCGCCGCGAAACTGTTACCATTCCATCACTTCCTGATGCGGAGCAGTGGAATACCTTTGACGCGGCTCGGCAGGTCATGCTGCCCAATCTCAACCAGGTACATTCCGCAAATCGCTATCGCCTTGTAACGTCTATCCAGGAGTAATCCTTGCAGTTGCGATCGCCACGTTCAATCTTAAACTTGAGGCTTTATGGTAAGACACATCGATGCCGAAATGACCGAGATTGAAGAGCCATGTGTCTTGTCTTTTTCCTACCAATGAAGCCATCAACACGGTTAAGACCGTTGCAACTGCTGCTATGAGCTAATACCCAGTCTTTCACATCAATCCCAGATTAAAAGCCTGCTCTTACTCTTCACAAGTAGGTTTAATGTTCACAAAATGGCTACTTCAGGTATCGCTAGCTAACTGTTTTTGATTCTTAGTACAAACCATCTGGCTACCCAATGGAAGAGAAGCATCCTTTCTAAAGATGAGGAGTTTTGTAGTTTCCATTTTCGTGAGCCTTTGAAGTACCAAGGTAATTTTGTAATGAAGCAATGGCTCGGTAGTTCCCTTCCACAATTCTGGGAACAGCTCGAAAGCGAGCTATGAAACCTTCTAGCTGAATGATGCGCTCCTTCAAAGTAATCAAGGTTCGGTTGTCTTGCTCTTTTTGCTCTACCAAAAAATTGACAGGTGCTATCAAAGTTTCCGTTTGAACTAAACGGCTATCCAAATTGGCAATTAATTGGCTAGTTTCCTTAACTTGCTGCTCCAAGCTCGTGTCTTTGCTTAGAAGCGCTTCGATCGCATTAATATTAATAGACTCTGCAAAGGCTTCAATACGAGTTAGACGGCTATCTAACCCTGCAACCAGCTGATTAAGTTCCTTGACCTGTTCTAAATTACTCTTCTGTTGTAATGATGCTTCGATTGCAGCCAAGCGGTTTTGCAAGGCAATTGTTTCCTGGTCACGTTTATGTAATTGTTCAATCAAATTACCAAACTTTGATAACAAATCCTCGATCGGAGCAATGCGATCCGTAGGTGGGCTCTCCTCAGATTTGCTGTCAGAAGTGGGCTTTGATTTCATACTCCGATTAAGTAAAGTAATTAACCATTGCGCTACAGCCATAACTGTTTCTTCAACAATGACTTGTTGCACAGTTGTAGAGCTTTGTTCTTCTGGAATATTTGTGACCTGCGGAGGCTCAGATCTGTTTTTATTCAGTAGTCCTTGGAGCCAATGCATAATTATTCTTTGCTTCTTTTAGTATTAAGTTGGTTGTTAGTAAGTGTCTGCATCAGATCTAGCCTTGAGTAAAGCTAAGGGCTTCAGGTAGGTTAATCGAAAGCTTACTCATAGAAACTACCTATTAACATTATGTTAATAGGTAGCATAATTATGAAACCCCCTTTGTACATTGATAAAACTCGTGAAGCATCTAAATTACTCTAGGCTTCTCAAAGTTTTTAGAGGTTTGCTTCATCAGCTGAGTTGATAGGAACTAGCTTGTAGAGCGTTTCACCACTTGATTTTTCAACCTTCGGTTGCGCTGAGGTGTTTATATCTTCAGAAACTTTCTTGACTGCTTCCAATGTCTCTTGCACAGTACCGTTAACATCCTTGCTTGTGTTTCTAATAGCACCTAGCGCATGTTGCACCGTGCCACTAACACCTTCGGCTGTCTCCTTAACTGTGCCACCAGCATCCTTCACCGTGTCGTTAACACTTGTAGCAACACTGTAAACGGCATCCCCAACCTCCTGAACAGTATCATTGACACTTACAGCCGTCGTTTTAACGGTATTGCCAACGTCTTTTACAGTGCGGTTGATGCGATCGACTACCCTTTTGTTTGTTAAAGCACCTGCAATTCCACCCAAAGTGGCTCCTATAAGCACCCCGAGCGCAACCCTAGCAAAGCCATTGTCTGTTATCTCAGAATCTGGGTCAGCGTAAGGGATTCTTGCAGGCTCATCAAGGGCGGTTTCATCTCCTGTAGAACGCTGCTTGCTACTACTTGCCATCCTAATCTCCTTATCGTTCTTTTCTCCTTGGAATAGCTGACTTACATACTGGAGATGTATCCTTGGGTTGGGCTAAATTCAGTTTGATCACTAAACTCAGTTTGAGTCGAGATATCAGCTTCGACCTGCATTTCATCTAGCCCGTGGTTGATAGACGCTTCGATATCATCAGCCACAGCTTTAGTTGTTTCTGCTGCCTCAACAATTGATTGATTGGCTGCTTCACTGGAAGCTTCTACTGAATTCGCCATACCTTTTATCGCTTGGTTAATGCTCTTTGTACCGCTCTGCGCTACCTCAGCAGTAACAGTTCCTACTTGCTTAACGCCATCAGCAATGCCCTTTGCGGTATCTACACTGCTACCAACTACTGCATAGCCGACGCCTTCGCCAATACTCTTAGCTGCATCTCCTACACCTCTAGCAGCGAGATTCAGCCCTGAACCTACTGTTTTAGCCGCATTACCTACACCTTCAACGGCATGGTTAACACCATTAGACGTTTTCTTACTGGCTAAAGCACCCGCTAATGTTCCTAAGGTTGCACCAATCAGCCCTCCTACTAATGCTCTAGCAAGGGTAGGATTAAAGCCTTTTCCCGCTGATTTAGTTTCAGTTTTGCTGTTGGGCATAATAGGCTCTTTCGACGGTGTTACGGTTGCAGATTCTACAGTCGTACTTGAAGGAGCATAGGATGAGCTGGTACTATCAGGTACAAAACTTGTACTATCCTGCATTTTTTCGCTACCCTGCATTTCAGGCTGCTGGTTACTGATCATCGTTGCTTCCCCTGTATATAAGATGGTTCACTAGTTATTTTGAAAGCAAATCAATTCGGTATCAAAACTTACTTTCTTCAGGCTAAAAATGCCTTCAGCCTAACCTGAAGCAAAGCGTGGCATACCCGCTATATAAGCACTTATAACTAGCTACTTACCTTATCTGTGGATGTAGATCTTTAAGGCAAGAGTATACCTAAAGTTGCAGCTTCAAATGTAGTTGAGTAGTATACTTAGCTTCATACTATAGAAGCACATCGGTAGGTGTTATCTAATTAGGGCTTATGCACAAACTTTAAGTAGTGGCTCTTTGAGTTGCTGACAGAGTTACCATCGAATAGCTTCTGTTTGAATTGATAAAGTGGTCGTGCGTTTTATGAATGGTGAAGAGAACAATAAGGGTAAAAGAGCAAGTCATGCAGCAGGTTATAAAACCTCACTTGTTGTTTTCAGCCTGCGGTTCGGGCGTCGCTTGTTAGTTGCTTCACTTTGTTCGGTAGCGATCGTCTACTATTGAAAGCCATTGGCTGCCAAAAAAGAAGTATTAGTATAAATAATGTGTGAGCCAAGTTGCAACAAGTGACGATGAGCAACTTTTCACTCAAACGTGTTTCTAATCAATTCCATCTATTAAAGTAGGACTTTTAAGCGGCTCCAAAGATGGAACCGCTTAAAAGTCCTACTAGGTCTAATTTAATTGAGGCAACGAGTGGGTAAAGTTATTCCAACATTGAAGTGATACAACCGCTTCTAATCTAGAATTGCCCGTCAATGGTAATCAGAGAATATAGCGGTTGAGTTGGCTGGCTGACGATTGGTTTGCGCTGCCCTGCTTTTACTTGTTGCCTAACTGCACGTTGGGAGTTTGCACAGTGGGAGCGTATTGACCATTCCACTTCTCAACTCTGGCTTTCTCCACTTGTAGTTGTTCGTATTGGATTAATGCAGGTGTGACTGACTTCGCCAGCTTCTCATTGGCGTAAGCATCAGCATCAGCTTGCACCCGTTTTACGCCAGCCTCACCTTCCGCTTTCGCCTTGTTAGCGCCTGCTTCTGCTTCTGCCTTCGCTTTGTTAGCGACTGCCGTTTGTGCATCCTGCTGCGACTGAAAAGCACGGTTGATGGAAGCCTGAATGTTTTCTGGCAGTCGTGGTGGATTGAGCAACGAGATTTCTTTAATGTCTAGCTGGGGAAACTTGTTAGCGAGACACGTCTGCACAGGCTTTGCAAATGTTGCCGCACTGCTTGCCAGTTTTACAGGGTCAAGACCGCTGGCTGCTTCGTTTGCACAATCTCGCAAAGCATTTCGCAAGGCACCATTATTAAACTCATCTGGAGCGACTCGGTACAAGCGAAAAAACTCATGTAGACGAGTGTACTTCGGTTTATCGTCGCTAACGGGACTGTAGCGGAAGCGGTAGGTCACGCCTAAGTCCATGCTGACTGAGGAACCACCGATCGAGAAATTGACTGATTGATCCTTATCATCCTCTTTGGCAAAGGAGTAAGTACGGAAGAAAACTGGGTATTCATAGAACTGTTGTGTAGCGGTGTTGTAACGGACACGCCCACCTTCAAAGATTTGAGCGTTCTCAATGCCCTTCTCTTGCCCGTAGCTATCGACCAGTAAAGCAACATAGCCAGGATCGACCAACTCACCAAGAATCACGTTGCAGCCTGACAGCCCAACGGTAGCAGCCAAAGCTAGACCACCGATCGCAACGTTACCGAGATTCAATTTCATTTTTCCTCTTTAAGAACATTTAGTGGTGATTCAAACAATTGGCGATCGGACTTAAACACTTCCAACCGCTCTAAGCACTCATCCCTAGACATTGGGGGCACATCTAAGCATTCCCAGCTTGAAACCCGTACCTTCGTCTCACGACGGATTAGCATGGCGACTTTCGTAGCTCGCTGCAACCGAGTGAAAACTCTGGCACCAAAAGCAATGGGAAAGACGATCGCGGCACCGTCCATCAGAAAGCCGACCCACCAGTAGTTGGAGTTGATCACCTGTGGCGCATTCCACAACAAAGCGATTGAACAACTACCACCAATCAATCCGGTTATGATCCAGGTTTTGAGTGTTTTCTGCATAAGAGTGAACTACAAGATTCGGTAGGTCTATTCCGGTTCGCTTTAACAGCACAACCTAAAATTCGATCGCGATGACATGAGCACGACTGTTAACACCCAGTTTCTTGAGAATGTGGCGCGATCGTAGCGCTATCACAGCATGCTACGAAGGACAATTTGCACGCTACTTACGGATCTAAAGCGTTACCACTGAAGGTCTAATGATAAAAGTTAGTGGTTGCAGCTAACCTCGAACATCTACCAATAACCGCTGCTCCGTCCGCACCAACAGAGTGGTGGCCTTGGCGCTCATAAAGTGCAGTTGGCAGGCGTTAGGGCGATTGCCAACTCACAGGTACTCTCGCTACCACCACCTTTGCTGGAGAAAGCCATTCTTAGTTACCCATATAAGGCTCTCCTGATTAAAGGAGCACGAGAAGCATACTCATCCAAAATGTAAGCGTCAAATAGATTAATAGAGCTAAACAATATTCCACTGCGACACATTTATTAGCTTGCTGTTTAGCGGTTTCGGCTTCTTTTTTTGATAAATGCAGTTAAGAAATACAAACCAATACCCCACAAAATACTATTGGGGACAAATTGCAAAAACTGTATTAGTAAGCTAGATTCCCAGTTTGAAAAAATGGGAGCTAGCAACATGACAAGTGGAAAGTGCAGAATTGCTGTTGCGGCATTAATGATAATCTCGAGAACGCTAGGTGGAGCGCCAGCGAGACGCGTCCAACTTATACCAAATGAAATAAAAAAGACAACTACGGTAACTACGAAGTGGAGAGAAGATATGAAAAGAATGATTAGTGTCTTTCTCATCTTAAAAGTAAGGTATGGGATTACACTGCGTACGACAACCTAACGACCCACTTCACCCGCAGCTAGTAGTTTTTGGGAATCAACTAATCATCTTAAGACGGTCGGTATGCAAGCGAATGGTTCGGCGATGAGTGTACATATAAGCCTTGCTAATTATGGTTTGCAGCAAAGACTTAGAACCGATCGATAGCTACTAAAGCTTGCTTTCTACGATTCCGTATAACGTCACTCGCCACCCACCAAACGCCGTAGTTTCGTAAGGGCACGCGCGAGTAAATTATTTGGATATGTCTCTCTGACAGCCGCTGGTGCTTGCAGTAAAGCGTCCAGGCGATCGTGCAGTTCGCGCGTCGCTAGGCGCTCTTGCCACGGCGCAGCATCCAGGGCATGCAGCAAGGTTTTCGCTTCGCGGTAGGTGAGCGGGAGCGCCAGTTGTTCGTCGCCACGTTGTGCCAGGGTTTCCGCCTCGTGATCACAATAAGCTTTGGCGGCTGCGAGTGCCGACGCATATTCTAGAGTGGGCAGTCCGCCGCGTGCCGTAGACTCGCTAAAAGGCTCATAAGTGCAACAGGCGAATTGGCTGGGCAATTCGTAACCATCTACCCTGGCAGTGATGGAAGAAGCAGTTACGACACCCGGCATCGACTGCGTAAAACGATAAATTTCAAGCAACCGCCCGTTGTAGGTTTCTTCGTAAAGCTTGTCGATCATGCCTGTCATAAGCTGTTGGTGCTACTTTGATTAAAAGGCTGTCTGCCTAAAATACCCAGACAAAGCTGCCACACACGCTGCACTTAATGACAACGCAAGCAACGGCAAACAGTGACAGGTTGGCGATAGCTCTGTTTGTTCTAAAGTGCCCTTTGATCAGCACGGCTAACCAGGCGATCGCCTTTCCCTTCCAAACTTACTCTCGACTGGCACAAGTTCTCAAAGCTTTACACGTCAGCCATTACGCCGTCCCACTCCCTAAAACCATTGCCTCATCAAGGTTTTAGTGCTGTGTTCCTTCATGGTCAGGAACGGTGTTATCCCCTTCATACAGTTTTTAGCAAGCTGAGCCAGATGGCAGCACCTCACAAGACCAGGTTTTGGTGTTTGAAGCAGCCTAAGTGTGAATGCTGCCATCTGGCATAATCATCCCCGTAAGGATGGCACCCGTGAATTTGACCATGATGCGCTCAGCAAAGCCAACTTTGGCTCCTCGAAGGTCAGCGCCGCTTAAATCAGCGCCACTTAAGTCAGCCCCAATTAAATTGGCACCCTGAAGATTGGCATGGCGGAGATCAGCTTGCAGCAAATTGGCACGAAATAAATTGGCACTCGCTAAGTTGGCATTGGAAAGATTAACTTTATGCAAAAAAGCATCGCTGAGATTCGCGTGGCTTAGATTGGCTTGACTCAAATTACGACCGGAGAAATCTTTCTCTCGCAAATCGGCTCCTTGCCAATCAGTACCGCTTAAATCGGTTGTAGCCCGACGGCTTGCTGAGGCAGGTCGAGGCGACGGCTGCTGCCAAGACGCAAAATTGGAGGGCTGTTTAGCAGACGATCGCGGTGGAGCGGCTTGAGAAGATTGAGTTTGCGATGGCTCTGGACGTGGTGGCTGGTGATAGTAAGCACGAGCCTGTCTCCGATCAGCATAGCTTCGGTCTGCTTTTCTGTCGGCATCGCGGTCAGTCTGCGCTTGGCGGTGAAGCGGGCGCGAACGCAACTGATCCCGTGCCTGGTTAAGTGCTTTGAGCTTTTCTTGCGCTTCCGCTTGTAGCGTTAGATCGTCTTTAGGCAGGCGATCAGGATGCCACTGAAACGCCAACTGGCGATAAGCCTGATTGACTGCCTCAAGGGACGCTCCAGGTTTTAGTCCTAGCACTCGATAGTAACGATCAAAGTCACTCATGCGATCGAGACAAGTGGGGTTCTTCCTTATGCTACAAGGCAGTGGTCAAGAATGGGGGGAAAGGAATCGTCGTACAGCAAAAGGGGTTATAGGTTACTTATTAAGAGGCAACACCACAAGTCTATATTTGTCTTTCTAGAGTTTACTCATGCTTATTAGCTTCTATTCTTTATTTGAGAAATTATTCAAACAAAATCACTGGCTATGTTTTAAGAAGTACGCTAGGGAATAGTTGTACTTCCCAGCTTAATCTGCTGAAGAGCATTAATGCGGCTGCAAGAACCATTACCTCCAGCATCACAGCCTCGCCTTAGAGTGCCGCTTCGTGCTGTCCTGATTATCCCCTTTATTCTGCAAATTTCGATTGCAGTTGGATTAACCGCTTTCTTCTCGTTACGCAATGGTCAGAAGGCAGTCAATGATGTTGCATCACAGTTACGCAATGAAGTAACAGCACGGATCTCTCAACACCTGGCAGATTATGTCGCAAAGCCCCAACTTGTGACCCAAATCAATGCAAATGCCGCTCAATTTGGCACGTTAGATTTGCAGAATGCAGCGAGCCTGGAACGACATTTCTGGCAGCAAATGCACATTTTTAACGCCACACAACCGATCGCCTTTGGCAGTGAACAAGGAACCATCCACTCGATCGATCGTATGCGTGATGGCTCGCTGGTCATTCGGGTGATTGATGCATCTACGAATGGCAAATATCATACCTATAGTATCGACCAACAGGGCAACCGCGATCGCCTGCTTAAGGTCAACACTACCTTTGATCCACGTACCCGCCCCTGGTATGTCGAGGCTGTTCAAGCCAAACAGCCAACATGGACTAACGTTTATCCCTACTTCTCATCGTTGGGGTTGGCAATCAGTGCGACCCGACCTGTTTATAACGAAAGGGGGCAGCTGTTAGGAGTGACCAATGCCACCCTGTCTCTAGTAGAGTTGGGCAACTTTCTCAGCAACTTGAAGATTGGACGTTCGGGGCAAACCTTCATTGTGGATCGATCGGGTAACCTGATCGCGAGTTCTACCTCTGAGCAACCGTTTCGCTCACGACGGGCGGGTGGAGAGGAAAAGAGGGAACGGATACCAGCGATCGCCAGTCGAGATCCAGTCACCCGACAAACTGCCCAATACCTTGAACATTATTTCGGCAACTTCAGTAATATCAGGGCTAGTCAGCAACTTGCCTACACTATTAACCAGCAACAATACTTGATTCAGGTCGCTCCATTTAGCGATCGCTATGGATTAGATTGGCTGATTGTGGTAGGCGTTCCAGAAGCCGACTTTATGGAACACATTGAGGCGAATACCCGAACTACAATTTTGCTATGTTTGATGGCATTAGTGGTCTCCACCTTGATGGGTATCCTCACATCCCAATGTATTGCCCGTCCCATTGCCCGTGTGATTGCAGCAGCTCAAGAAATTTCACATGGCAAGTTAAATCAAACCATCACGGCTAGAAACATTGAGGAATTAGATAGCCTCACTCAAGCCTTTAACCAGATGTCCATGCAGTTGCAAGCCTCGTTTGCCGCTTTGGAAACTGCCAATGAGGAACTTGAAGTGCGGGTCGAACAGCGAACGGCAGAGTTACAGGAGCGATCGCTACAACTGAAGCAAGCATTTGATTTTGAGGCAACGCTCAAACGCATTACTGATCGTGTGCGTGACACCCTGGACGAGTCGCAAATTTTGCAAACTGTTATGCAGGAATTAACCGCCGTACTTAGGGTGGAATGTTGCTCAACAGCTATTTATGACCTGGAGCAAAATGTTTTAAACATCACTTACGAATATGCGAAACCCACTTGGGCTGCTAGTCGAGGGCAGCGGATCTCGCTAGATACTGATCCTTTTGGCATCCATCAATCCCTTATGCGAGGACAGGATCTCCAATTGTGTCAGTTGTTTCCCAATTTTGGTCGCTCCCGCGCCAGCATCCTCGCCTGCCCTATTTTTGACGAACAAAGCATTTTGGCAGATATTTGGTTATTCCAGCAATCCGATCATATTTATAGCGATCTGGAAATTCGCTTGGTGCAACAGGTCACAAATCAATGTGCGATCGCCATGCGTCAGGCAAGACTGTACCAGGCAGCCCAAAGCCAAGTTGAAGAATTGCAGAAATTACATCGTCTTAAAGATGACTTCTTGAGTACGGTGTCTCACGAACTGCGAACCCCCGTTTCTAATATGAAATTAGCTATCTATATGCTGCGATTGGCACCCGATTTGGAGCGGCAACAGAAATATCTCAACATTTTAGAAACAGAGTGTAAACGAGAAGTTGACCTGATTAACGATCTACTCGACCTACAGCGCTTGGAAGCCAGCGCTCAATCAATCACTCTACAACCCATTGATTTACAAGAGTGGCTGCCTCCCATCATCCAATCGTTTCAATCGCGACTGCATGATCGTCAGCAAGCCTTCACGTTAAATCTACCTCCAACAACACACATCCTCCACTCCAGCCCTGACAACTTGGGACGGCTTTTAGCAGAACTACTCAACAATGCTTGCAAATATACTCCGTCTCACGGCGAAATTTGCTTCACGCTTCACCAAGACCTCGATGCCTCTCATGCTGATGAACCTCCTTCGCTGATCACACAATTTGAAGTTCGTAACCAGGCAGAGATTCCCCAAGCAGAAATTTCCCACATTTTTGAGAAGTTTTACCGCATACCCAATTCGGATTTATGGAATCAAGGTGGCACTGGTTTGGGGCTGGCTTTAGTAAAGAAGCTGGTTGAGCAACTGGAGGGCGAAATAACAGTCAACAGCGAAGATGGTTGGACAACCTTTAAAGTAAGCCTCCGAAGTGCCTTGCTGTAATTCTTAATGTTAGCTAAGTAGGAGGGCTAAATTAAGTATTACTGAGAGACCGAGTTTCGACTGCGCTCAACCTGCCGTCACACAAGACTGAGAGCATTTCGACTTCGCTCAATGCGTCTTATAGATTTACGCCCAGCTACTTACAAACTTGTGCCGTAGTGCGATCACAACGCTTACAGGCTAAAGTTTCCTAGGGCAGGCTAACACCTCACCTGCACCTGGTTTGTTCAAGAATTGTATAAAAATCAACAAACTCAATTTTCAGTTGGCTACACTTAATAGTATTCAGCTAGTACTTGCAGGGGTGGTTATTTCCCGAAGACTGTTGACTTGCAATGTGTGAGGCTAGTGTTCCTATTAAAGGAGGCACAAAAAATTAGTAAGGTTTTACTCTGAAAATTTGGCGTTTTGAGGAGCGAAAACTAAATCACATCGGCTATTTGGCTGTAGGAGCGTAACCTTTGGCAAGCCAACTTGAAATTATCCCAGCGAGCTTTGCCGAAGTGCTGTGGTTCTAACAAATTCCAACTGATTTAATTTCTGTTCCTAGAGATTTATCAACCTTCCTTTTCGCGCTTCATCTAGAGGTTGAACTGTTCATTGCCCATACTGATCTAACTTTAATTGGATGTCTAGCTTCTAGAGTAACTGAAGCGAGTCAGGCGTTCGTTTGCTCATTCTCTCCCTACATGAATGTCTCTTTAATCGATCGCTACCCTGGAAGATTTGAGCATCCCCCAGTGCAAGAAACAGCGCAGAGAAGGTTTTTGTCTTAAAGATTGATCTTTCATAGCAAGGGCTTTGTGCCCAGTGCGTTGCGTGGAGGAGTAATTAATCTCCACGAAATTGACATCAATACACTTTAGTACTTTAAAGAAATGTCATGCGTTGAAAGAATTTACGCAGCGCCTCCGCACTCGGGGGCGGTCATTTTGGGTCGAACACTGTCCTCTTTATTGGATGAAGCGTGTAATAACACTCCGAATGAACATGCATTCCATCAATGGACAGAAACAGGCTGGCAACCTTTGGCAAATCAGGCTTTCCGCTCGCTTGCTGAAGCGGTGGCAGTGGGATTGTTAGATTTGGGGCTAGAGAAGGGCGATCGCGTTGCGTTTTTAATGCATAGTGATCTCAATTTTTGCCTGCTTGATATGGCATGTCTTTTAGCAAGTTTAGTTGACGTGCCCATTGATTTAACCCAAACACTGGAACACATTATTTTTGTTCTACAGCACAGTGAAGCGAAAGCACTCATTGTCTCGAATGTGGATCTGCTGACGCAAATTGCGCCCTATCTTGGCAAGACACCTCATTTGCAGACGGTGATTGTGGCTGAAGCACCATCCGGCTGGCTGCCAGCGCAGTTGACTTGTGTGATGTCATCAGTCGGTACAACGACGGACGATCGCGCTTTGGCAAGCGGCAGTGCGATTCCTGAATCTGCTTGTCTAGAAATTCCGTTAGTGTCTCATTCGGTTTATGCTGATCAACCGTTAGCAACGGTGCCCCAGTGTATTCAAGTGCTGGTACTTGAAACTGTCAAACAGCAAGGACAGACTAACGTTTCAGTCGATCGTCTACAACAACTGCGTGCGGCATTAAAGCCCCATGACCTTGCCACCATCATTTATATTCCAGATGAAAGGGGGCAGATGCAGGGCGTAATGCTCAGTCACGAAAACCTTTCTGCTAACGCGATCGCGTCATTTTCAGGCATTGAGAACTTAAAGCGTGGCGAACAGGAAGTTGTGCTTTCATTTTTGCCCCTAAATCATGTGCTTGCCAGAGTCATGCTCTATGGGCACATTCACTATGGTCATTGCATCTATTTCTCAAATCCAAAGCGCGTATTTAAACATCTCAAAGATGTTCGACCCACTGTTTTAGTCACTGTGCCACTCTTTCTGGAGAAGATTTACGACAAGATTTTAGAAAGAAGCTACCGATCGCCACAAATCATAGTGAAGGAGCAAACTTACAGCGAAGGGATTATTAACGACAGAACCACATCGTTACTTTTTCCGCTCCTTGTTTCGCTCAAAGCGTACCTTCGTCTTACTCTATCCTTACTGCAATTGGTACCAGTGCGATGCAATCAGTTGTTACTCCAGGGGGCGCTGAAACTAGCTCAACGCTATGAATTAGGACAGGCACCGACCGGGCTATATGCGCTTTTGTTAAAGGTTGCCGACCGGTTTGTGCTCTCCCAGTGGCGGGCAACCTTTGGCGATCGCCTGAAGTATCTTATCTGTGGCGGGGCGTTCCTTAGCGCGGAGATTGTCAATGCCTTTGCAGCCGCAGGCATGATGATCTTTCAAGGCTATGGTTTGACGCAAACAAGTGCTGTCGTTTGCTGCAATCGTGGGCAGTGGAATCGAGCCGGAACAGTGGGTGTTCCCATTGCTGGAGTGGAAGTGGCGATCGCAGACGATAGTGAGATTTTGGTGCGTAGTCCGTATGTCATGCAGGGCTACTACAAGAATTCTGCTATGACACAGGAAGCCATTGACACTGAAGGCTGGTTCCATACGGGTGACTTGGGCACCTTTACCGATGAAGGAATGCTCAAGCTTACAGGTCTCAAGAAGGCATTGTTCAAGCTTTCAACAGGCAAGTATATTGTGCCACAGCCGATCGAGGAGCGCTTGAAACGATCCTCACTGGTGGCACACGCGGTCGTCGTTGGCTCTGAGCAAAAATTCTGTGCCGTGCTGCTTGTACCGAATCTAGAGGCGTTGCATGTGCAGGCCCTGGAAAACGGTATTGATGGGTCGCTGGAAACATTGTTGCAGCATCCAGCCATTCTGGCACTGTATCGAGCCGTCGTTGATGCTGCTAATTGTCATTTGCCGTATTGGGCTACTGTGAAACGGTTTCGGCTCATCAACGCCACAGTCTCTGTGGAAAATGGGCTGCTCACATCAAACGGAAACATTGATCGGGCGCATGCGATCGCCATGTTCGTCACCGACATAGCTGCCCTCTATCAAGATGATTTGGAACGACGGGTCAACGAGCGCGATACCGCAGCCGTGGCGATCGTTTCTGTTTCCACATCGGATTGTCCTGCCTTTGCCCAATCGTTAAATCCACGATTAACCACCTAACAAAAATGGGTTTTAGAACCATGTTTAAACCGTTCCGAACCGCCGCTGTCCTGGGTGCCGGAGTGATGGGAACCCAAATTGCCGCTCACCTTGCGAATGCGGGCCTTACCGTCCATTTGTTGGATCTTCCTGCTCAAGCGGGTGACAAAAATGCTCTGGTAGAAGCGTCGTTTAAGAAAGCGCTCAAACTTTCACCGCCCATTTTCTTTACTGCCAAGGTTGCCCATCGCGTTATTCTAGGTAACTTTGATGACCACTTCGATCGCTTAGCGACGGTTGATTGGGTCATTGAGGCAGTAGTGGAAAAGCTTGATGTGAAGCAACAGTTGATGGAACGACTGGAAGCAGTAGTCCGCGAGGACACAATCGTGTCCACCAATACGAGTGGTTTGCCGATTCACGCGATCGTTCAGGGGTGCTCAGAATCATTCCGACAACGCTTTTTAGGTACGCATTTTTTCAATCCACCACGCTATCTTAGGTTGCTGGAACTCATTCCCACGGCGGACACTGATCCACAGGTTTTGGAGCGCCTGCGGTGGTTTGGACAGTTGCATCTGGGTAAGGGTGTAGTGGTTGCTAAGGATACGCCCAACTTTATTGGCAACCGGATTGGCACCTATGCCATCATGCTGGGGCTAAAAGCCTGGACTGAGATGGGTTATACGATCGAGGAAATTGATACGCTCACTGGCACACTTGTGGGTCGCCCAAAATCTGCAACCTTCCGTACTGCCGACTTGGTAGGTCTGGATACGTTGTTGTATGTCATCAAAAACCTGTATCTGGCAATTCCCCATGATGAAAGCCGAGAGCTATTCCGTGTTCCCCCTGTGCTGGAAAAATTGGTGACAACCGGAACCCTGGGCGCTAAGTCAGGACAGGGCTTTTACAAAAAACAGTCGGGTGAACTGCTTTCCTTGAATCTTGAAACGCTGGCATATGAACCCGCAAAACCTATGGCTTTGGGCGCGATCGAGGCGTTGAGCAAATTGCCTTTGAAGGAACGCCTTTGTGCCCTGTACCAGGATACTGGTCGTGCCGGAACCCTCTTCCGCCAAATGACCCTGGACTTGTTAAGTTATAGTGCGCGCCGCCTACCTGAAATTGCCGATAGCCCGGTGGAAATCGATCGCGCCATGCGTTGGGGCTTTGGTTGGGAACTAGGTCCCTTTGAGCTATGGGATGCTTTAGGCTTTGAGACGGTGCTAGCTGACATGAAAGCGGCAGATATGAGCGTACCCTCACGGGTAGAAACGATGCATCACAACGGTGCTACAAGCTTTTACTGGCATGAGCATCATGTGTATGAGCCTGGACAACACTATGTGCCGATGGAAATGCCAACGGATGAAATCGATTTGCTTGCCCTCAAAGCGAATCCAACCCATACACTCTGGCAAAACTCAGAAGCGGCGCTATTGGATTTGGGCGATGGTGTGGTTTTGTATGAGTTTCGCTCTAAAGGAAATACGCTCAGCTTAAAGGTAGTTGAAGGCTTAGCCGAAGTCCTAGATCTGCTGGAAACCCAACCTTTCAAAGGGCTGGTGATTGGAAACGATAGCGCTCATTTTTCGGGTGGGGCTAATCTCGCCGAGATCGGCATGATGGCGCAGTCTGGCAACTTCGATGCGATCGCAGATCTCATTGTCCAGTTTCAAGCCATTTTGCAGCGTATCCGCTATGCACCCAAACCGATCGTGGCAGCCATTCAAGGGCGAGCGCTGGGCGGAGGCTGTGAATTGGTGATGGCGTGTCCACACGTGGTTGCAGCCGCAGAAACATACATTGGTTTGGTGGAATTAGGCGTGGGTCTGATTCCGGGTGCCGGTGGCATCATGCGAACGGTTGCGCGTGTGTCTGAACGAACTGCGAGCCTTTCAGCCAGCCAAATTCAGCCATTTTTGCAATCAGCGTTTGAAACGATCGCCACAGCGAAAGTTTCTTCGAGTGCCTATGAAGCACAGGAAATGGGCTATCTGCCGTGCGATACCCGGATTTTAATGAATGGCAATCGCCGTCTCTTTGCAGCGAAAGCCGAAGTGCTTCACCTTGATCGTCTGGGCTATACTCCACCACCCGAACAGACCGCCATCATGGTGCTCGGTCGTCCTGCCAGAGCGGTCTTAGAACACATGGCGTACGTGTTTGAACAAGGTGGGTTTGCCAGTGCTTACGATCGCCACCTCGCCACTGAGTTGGCTTACGTGATGACGGGTGGAGACCTCACAGCTCCTGCGTTGGTTCATGAAGACTACCTGCTGCAACTGGAGCGGGAACACTTCTTGCCCCTTCTCAGCCAGCCCAAAACCCAGGAGCGGATCGCTCATATGTTGAAGACCAAAAAACCATTGCGGAATTAGGAAATGGGGGAGGGGGATAAAGGATGAAGGCTAAAAGCTGACCACTCAACCAACTTAGAACTTCTCATTGCCCTTTCTACCCAACACATATTAGGAGAGCGTCATGAAAGATGCATATATTGTTAGCAGTGTTCGGACGGCGGTTGGTAAAGCCCCGCGTGGGGTACTTCACACTATGCGCCCCGATGATATGGGTGCGATCGCCGTGAAAAGCGCCATCGATCGCGTCAAAGGGCTAGAACCTGACTTGATTGATGACATCGTGATGGGTTGTGCCTTCCCTGAAGCTGAACAGGGTTTCAATCTTGGACGAGTCATTGCCCAACGTGCTGGGCTACCCGACAGCGTTGCTGGAGCAACGGTTAATCGTTTCTGTGCGTCTGGGCTGCAAGCGATCGCCCTAGCAGCACAGGCGATTGAAACAGGGCAGGCGGAAGTGATGGTGGCAGGAGGAGCGGAATCCATGAGCTTGATTCCCATAGGGGGACATGGGATGGCTCCAAACCCAGAGCTGTTGGCAGAAACGCCCCAAGTCTATTGCACGATGGGCATCACCGCGGAGAATGTATCGCAGCAATATCACATTTCTCGTGCCGATCAAGATGCTTTTGCACTGCAATCGCATCAACGTGCACTGGCAGCAATTCAAGCCGGACGCTTTGATGAGGAAGTGATTCCGATCGCGGTAAAGGAAACGCTTTATGTTGATGGCAAACCCCAAACCATTGAAACGGTGCTGCGGGTTGATGAGGGTCCTCGCTCTGATACCAGTCTAGAAGCCCTTGCCAAACTGCCTGCCGTTTTCCACAGCCGAGGCTCCGTGACAGCAGGTAACGCTTCTCAAATGTCGGATGGAGCCGCCGCGACTGTCATGATGAATCGGCGGATGGTGGATGAACTGGGTGCAGAGCCAATGGGGCGACTGCTGGGCTTTGCTGTCGCTGGCGTACCACCCGAAATTATGGGCATTGGTCCTGTAGCCGCTATACCAAAAGTGTTGCAGCAGGTCGGCTTAACGCTTGATGACATTGGGTTGATTGAACTGAACGAAGCCTTTGCGGCACAGAGCCTTGCGGTCATTCGTAAGCTGGGTTTGAACGAAGACATCACCAATGTCAATGGTGGCGCGATCGCTCTGGGGCATCCACTAGGTATGACCGGCGCAAAGCTCACCGCTACGTTACTGCATGAGATGAAGCGACGGGGCATTCGCTATGGACTGGTCACCATGTGTGTGGGCGGTGGCATGGGTGCTGCTGGTGTGTTCGAGAATTTGATGGTTTGACGCAAGGGTGGGTTTGATGACCATGACATCGCTTAAAGGCTCAATTTTTGGTTAAAACCCATCTCTACGCAAAGTTGCCTCTTTGACCATAAATCCGTTATTGATTTGGTGAACGATCATGTCTCTACCATTGGCGATCGCAATTCCAGGTCTGTTTTTCTTGTTGCTCCTGTTGGGGTATGTGGGGGTTCCACTTTGGGTGTGGACGTTGTACGGTGCAGCAACCCTGATGACTTTTCATAGCCCCCTTTGGGGATGGGGTATCTTTGCTGTTTTGGCATTGATGTTAAACGTGCCAATGCTCCGTCGTCGCCTGCTGACGGCACCCATCATGAAGGGCATTCAAACACTCCATCTTCTACCAAACATTTCTGCTACAGAAAAAGCCGCGATCGACGCTGGCACCGTTTGGATTGAAGGTGAATTTTTCTCAGGTGCACCAAACTTTCAGCGGTTACTCCAGGAACCCTACCCTCAAGTAACGCCCGAAATACAGGCATTTCTAGATGGTCCTGTTGAGCAAGTCTGCCGCATGGCAACGGATTGGGACATTCAGCGTCGCAAAGACCTGCCACCAGAGGTCTGGGCTTACCTGCAACAAGAACGCTTCTTTGGCATGATGATTCCCAAAGAGTATGGCGGGTTAGGTTTCTCTAACTTGGCATACAGTGCAGTGATGGTAAAACTAGCGTCACGATCGTTTACCCATACAGCCACCGTTGGCGTGACCAATTCTCTGGGTCCTGCCAAGCTCTTGCTCAGCTACGGCACGCCGCAACAGAAAGCTTACTACCTGCCGCGTTTAGCCAGTGGCGACGAAATTCCGTGCTTTGCCCTTACAGAACCCAACGCTGGCTCCGATGCAGCCAGTATTACATCAAACGGAGTGGTGTTTCGCGGCGACGATGGCAAGCTGTACCTGCGCTTGAATTTCAGCAAACGCTACATTACGCTCGGCGCGATCGCCACTTTAATTGGACTTGCCTTTAAACTGCGCGATCCAGACCATCTCCTGGGTGACACTGAAAACGTTGGCATCACCTGCGCTCTGGTGCCAGCCAAAACCCCCGGTGTTATTTTAGGGAAACGGCACGACCCGATGGGCGTTCCTTTCTACAATTCGCCGATTGAAGGGCGTGATGTGATTATTGCGATCGATCAAATTATTGGTGGTATTGAGCAAGCGGGCCAGGGTTGGAAAATGCTGATGCAGGCACTGGCGGCGGGTCGAGGCATTAGCTTTCCGGCGACCTGTACAGGCGTGGCTAAATTAGTGACGCGAGTGACTGGCGCTCATGCCACCGTACGACGACAATTTGGGCTTTCCATCGGTCGCTTTGAAGGCATTGAAGAACCGCTCGCACGGATTGGTGGGTTGACCTACTTGATGGAAGCGGCTCGTCTTTATACCGTTGGAGCAGTGGATCAGGGAGAAAAACCATCAGTGGTATCGGCGATCGCCAAATATCAGTTCACGGAACTCGCTCGCAAAATCACGAATGATGGCATGGATATTTTGGGTGGGTCGGGTATTTGTCGGGGTCCGCGCAACCTGCTGGCAAATATTTACACCGCCATGCCCATTCCCATCACGGTGGAAGGCTCTAACATTCTCACCCGCACGTTAATGATTTTTGGGCAAGGCTCCATTCGGTGTCATCCCTATGTTTATCAAGAAGTGCAGGCGTTAAACAATGGAGACACGATCGCGTTTGATCAGGCTTTGTGGAACCACATTGGTTTTATGGTACGCAATGGGTTTCGTACCCTGCTGCTCAGCCTCTCGCATGGAGGATTGATTCGTTCTCCGGTTGGAGGCGCAACAGCAAACTACTACCGTAAGCTGGCGTGGGCATCGGCAACATTTGCCTTTCTCACCGATCTCGTTCTGCTGTCCTTTGGTGGCAGTTTAAAGCGGCGCGAAAAGCTGGCTGGACGCTTTGCCGATAGTTTGTCCTGGCTGTATTTGGGCATGGCGACGTTACGTCGTTTTGAGGCAGAGGGTCGCAACCCAGCAGACTTGCCTCTGGTGCATTGGTCGATGCGGTATGCTTTTGCTCAGATCCAGCAAGCCTTTGAAGGCATTTTTGCCAATCTGTCCATTCCTATACTGGGCGGTATCTTCCGAGGATTGGTGATGGCATGGTGGCGGCTCAATCCGATCGGTCTTCCACCCTCCGATGACCTGGGGCATGAACTTGCCCACCTGTTGCAGACTCCGGGAGAAACGCGCGATCGTCTGACGGCAAACATCTACATCCCATCTCATCCTGATGAACCATTAGGACGGTTAGAGCAAGCCTTGCGCCTATCACTGCAAGCCGAAGCAATCCTCAAAACCATCAAAGCAGCCAGTCATACGGGACAGTTGCCTCAAGCGAAACCAGAGACATTGCTGGATGCCGCCTTGAGTGCGGGTGTGATTACCCAAGCGGAGACACAGTTGGTGCGTGAAGCAGAGGCTGCCCGCAATGATGCCATTCAGGTTGATGCCTTTTCGCTAGAGGATTACCAGACGGGTACACAACCCATTCCTGCCACAATGATGCTGGTTTAGTTGTAAGCGGACTGCAACGGGAACGAGCTAGAGTGCTTACTTATCCCGTGCTGACCACGCCCCCGACACCAGCATCACCAGTCCACCTGCAAAAATGGCGATCGCCAAGCCTCCCAACACCATGTCCATGCTATTCAGTGGTTCCATCGGTTCTCTCCGTTGTGCCTTACGTTAACTGTTCTAATCAAATGCGTGAGCGACGTTTTGAGGCTCGTTGGGCGTTGTGCGATCGAGTGGTCTAACCAGTGAGTCACCTGCTTGAGCTTGTCATGAGTCAAAAACGCGTTGCATCCTAATGTAAGGGCGATCGCAAGCGGCACCAAAACGACAACAGGACAGCCAGCCGAACCGTTATGAAGCGAGCTTGTCAAGGCTCTTCACCTGGCTTTACCGCGCGGCATCAAGCGTGCAGCCCAACGATCATTGAGCATTAACGCTAGCCGTGACTGGTCGGCGACACTGTCGCTTCATTGTATTGTTTCAGCAGTACCAGTGGATCTTCGTAGCTGTCTACAGCAGTATTCGGGTCTCGACTGCCCGGCACACTCATAGCCCATCAACCAACCCGGACATCAAAGCGTTTGCATAGTTGTCAGTTTGCTACAAATTACGCTCAGACTTGTTTCTCTGAAAGCGAAACCTATCTTTTCGAGTGTTGTCGCAGTCGGAGAAAACGTTAGGACAGACATAAATCTTGAAACGTCCTTCAAGCAAGGGCTTCTATGCATCCCTCATCCTGTTGCTATAGCGTGCCAAAAGGGAATTGGTATAGCAGCGCTTTAGTATGCAAGGCACATCTTGCTCATGTAGCCCTGATTTCAGTTAATAGACCTCGATGCTTTGTGCAGAAGGTCTCTTGTAGACAAGGTACTTGGTTAGTCCTACAATGCCAAGCAAGACCAAGAAGTAGTTGAGCATGACTTTGACCAACCACCTGCTGAGTGCTTTGCCACCAGCGATCGTGACTGAGTTGGCTCCTGCAATGGAAACAGTCGTGTTGTCAAAAGGCGATCGCCTGCACGAGCCAGGGGACATCATCGCTGCACTCTACTTTCCTTTAGATTGTGTACTGGCGATCACACTGACCATGAGTGATGGTGTTAGCGCCGCTATAGGGATTGTCGGCAGCCGTGAAATGATTGGTCTAAACGCCGTGATGGGGCGTAGCGCAATGACACAAACTGCCTACATGGTGCAGGTCACAGGCAGCGCCATCAAGCTCGAGGCACGGGTCTTACTAGCTGCCTTTGATCGCTATCCTGCCGTGCGTGCGGTGCTGCTGCGTTATACGCAAGCCTTAATTGCGCAAATGGCTCAAAACACTGCCTGTAACAGCCGCCATGCGCTCGAACGGCGCTTAGCTCGCTGGCTCTTGGAAGTGCATGACCGTGTAGCAGGGGATGAAGTCATCCTCACGCAGTCCTTCCTGGCGACCATGTTAGGGGCACCGCGTTCAAGCATCACGCTAGCCGCCCACAGGTTTCAAGAGCGCGGTTTGCTGCGTTACCGTCGTGGGCACATTCACATCTTGCAGGCAACAGGGTTAGAAAGCTCAGCCTGTGAGTGTTTTCAAGCGATCAAGGCGGAATACAATCGCTTGCTTGGCACAAAGCCTGGAGCACTCCCGTAACCTCACTCATGTTGGTAGCCAAAGCTAGTCAGGGAAGCACCTTAAAGCACTTCCCTTGAGCACAAATGTGGCTCAGTTTGAGCGCTTGCAGCACTACCAACCCTAAATGCACCTACGTTACTTCTATATAGCAGTCCTAAATCAGTTGTGATACCAATTTGATTTGTGAATGCGACAGAGGCGAACCCCCTGCCTTCAGCTCCACCTTATCAAGGGGAACTGAGGGGGATCGGTTGGAGGTATGTTCTGTCGTAGGGTCTGTTTAAGTTGGTATGAGATTGAGGGGCTTTGTGAGCAAGGATTCCAGTGGAATCCTTGCTCACAATCCAGATAGGATCGTCATCGTACGAGACCGTACTGAATGCCAGCACCATAACCCTTATGCTGGAGCTTAGTTTGCTAGGACGAAACGCCTTGCCTCTGGCTCCGAGGATAAAGCAAGCAGCTCTGGTCGGCTATCTGTTGCCTTACATCCTTCTCTGCTTGCGATGATTGCTATGTTTGATGCTGCCTCCTTAAGGTCAGGCTTACGCGTGCTGGTCGTTGATGGGCATGCCGATTCTCGAGTCTTACTGACAAACTTATTTGAGCTTTATGGGGTTGAAACAACTACCGCTACCTGCGTCCGTGAGGCGATCGCCAGCCTGCACCAAGCGTTTCCCGACCTCTTGATTAGCGAACTGCTGCTGCCAGGTGAAGATGGCTACGCGCTCATAAGCCAGGTAAAAGACTTGGAAGCAATGTATCAGGTGCAACTGCCAACGATCGCCTTGACCGTCTGCACGACTGAGCATGATCAAATACATGCGCTCACGGCGGGATTTTGTCGGCACTTATAGCGGTGAGCAGGTTAATCAAGTACAGTAGCAGGCATGGGTAAACCAACTGCGTACATCGTCTAAGGTAATCTGCCCTAAGCCTTGTGCAATGGCTTGATGTAAGGTTGCAGCGGTACGAGCTTCAGCCTCTCTAAGGAACTCCTTCAACTT
>NZ_JACJPI010000006.1 GCF_014695975.1 Leptolyngbya sp. FACHB-321 | reverse complement strand
TCAATGGGCGCGATCACGATCGGCAAAACAGAGTCAGTAGAGGCATCAGACATCGTCGATCGCCAAAGTTGGGTGGATTTCAGATAGAGATAATTGCACTTATCTCTATCAGAGTATTGTCAGAATATTACGTACTGGCACGTTTTGGCTGCCTGCCAGGGAGAATGGAGACAGTACAAACGGCAAAACATGGAACGGTCAACGAACGAGAAATGCTGGGCATGCTCGCTGCACACAGCTGCCGAGGCAGGAAGACTGCATGAGGCGGCACTAGGTGGAGACAGTTGCTAGCGCGAGGAGACTTGCCGGAGCCGTCGCTCCTACTATCGCAAAGGACGAAGTCGGCTTACACAGCGCCAAAGTGGGTTGGACGTCGTCACAGTGTCAATCCCACAAGTTGCTTTTGTTGTGCTGCACACCTATTTAGACTAGCCACGTCAACCCAACGATGAAGTTGTTATTCATGCAATGTGTGCTGAACTGTGGCGGGGCGATCAACCGATCGCGATGACACAACCGCACCACACATTTGGACTGCCGCCGCGTCTGGTCAAAGAGTATGCTCGTGAACTACTAAAGGCGCTGTATCAACGCTATGACAATCAGCGCCGGAGTAGGTTTGAGCGCTTTGCCCGTGAGGAGCAGCACTCAGTTTCGCAGCGCCCCATTCGTCCCTGTTCTTATCTTCTTGAGCAGTCGCACGCCACTCTTGTAGGAGGCAGGTAGTGAAGCCAAAACAATTGGAGTTAGCGGTTAGGTCCTGGGCGATCGAGACTGGGCGGAAATGATGCAGGAATGGGGAGTGACGGTAGACCATTCAACGATCAAGCGTTGGGTACTGGTACGCACCAGCACTGGACAAACGGATTCGACGGTAGCTGAAGCTAACGACCGACTCCTGAGGGGTGGACGAGACGTATAGCAAAATCAAGGGCGTGTGGCAGTAGCTGTATCGTGTCGTGGCTTCGCAGGACCATACGCTGGACTTTCTGCTGAGCGCCAAGCGGGATGGCAAGGCAATAGCACGCTTCCTTCGTCAAGTGCTCAAAGCAAAGCACACTGGGGCTCCACGAGCCATTAATGTGGCTAAGAATGTTGCGATCCAGTGGCAATGGCAACCCTGAAGGATGATGAGACAAGCGTGCAGGAGACCAGGTTACGGCAAGTGAAAGACCGGAACAAGATTATTGAGCCGGACCACAGGCACATCGAGCGGATGACCAGAGCCATGATGGGATGCGAAACGTTCAACAGCGCACGAAAAACTCTGAGGGGCATTGAGGCAATGAATATAGCCCGTAAAGGGCAAGTGCAAGGAATCAAACAAAGGGATAGTGTCTCTCAAGTTAAGTTTATTGAAACACTTTTTGGCATTGCTACTTAAGGGAATGCAAAGGATACAAAGCGTTTGTCCCTAAAAAGTTTTTGCGACACAACCTGCTTAAAAACCCTTGCTATATTTTAGTTTCAGCCTTAGCGTTGGAAAATATTCTGATGCTGGATAAACCCCTGCCTCGGCAAAGCCCCTGTTTAGACTTTACGGAACTGTGCAATATCCTTCATGGGTGACATACCGAACATACGAGAATATTCACGGCTGAACTGTGAGGCACTCTCATACCCAACTTGATGAGCAGCATTGGTGACATCGACCTTTTCAATCAACATTAGACGACGGGCTTCCATCAGCCTTAGCTGTTTTTGATATTGCACCGGACTCATTGAGGTTACTGCCTTAAAATGCCGATGGAATGATGCAGGAGACATACTTGCTTGCTTAGCTAGATCATCAATCCGCAATGCTTGTGTAAAATCAGCTTTGATCTGTTTAATCACTGCCGCAATGCGCTGCATATGACTCCCAAAAGTCGCAATCTGACGAACCGCTTGACCTTGTTCACCAATTAGAAGGCGGTAATAGATCTCGCGAACAATCATGGGTGCCAGGAATGGAATATGCTGCGGCGTATCCAAAAGCCGTGTCAGTCTGATGGCACAATCAATCAACGATTCATCAGCATCACTTACAAATAAGCCTCTGACTGAACTTTCTTTTTGATCTGGACTGCACTGGAGTTGGTCAATAATGTCCCAAAGCTGAGTCGCGTCCAGGCCGAGCTTAAAGCATAGATACGGCTGCTCCGGTGTTGCTTCGACAATCAATCCGCTGAGTGGTAGATCGACCGTGACCACGATATATTGAGCCGTCCCATAGTGATAGGTTTCCTTGCCCAGTAAAGTTTCTTTTTTACCCTGAAGAATAATGCAAAGCGTCGGTTCATACACGGCACGAAGTGCGGTAGGAGCCGTAGATTCCCGCATCAATTCCAACTGATCAATGGCGGTTGCATGGATGCCGTTTCCCTTTCCATGGGTGTGCCGAATCACTAATGTTGCCAATTCCTGACATAAATTGCTCGCAGTACCTCGCTTCATTATTTCAATCGCTCTACTGGATGCCTGAGAAATTCAGCCTTTTCTAGACACTCTATAGAGAATATTCACTCTGGTCAATCCTGCACCTGAGAGTATTGGGCAAGTATGTGCAAGTTTTATGTATTTGGTGCTAATTCTTTCAACTCTATGATGAACACGTTCCAAGGGGAAATGAAAGGATAAGGCAATGAGCAAGGCACAACAAAACTTGCTTTGATCGTTGGATCAATCCGAGGATTGGGCAAAAAATCGCCTCGATCTATGCCAGAGAATTTAATTTAGGAGAACGCCGATGGGCTTTCGGTTAAGACGACGACGGTTCGGTCAGCTCATGCTGATCAGCGCAATTTTTAGTGCAGTGGGAAACTGGGCAACTAAAGTCTTTGCTCAAACTCGTCCGCCATCTTCTCCATCAGTTCGCACTATCCCAGGAACAGACACGGTTAATCTGACACTGCGGGTGAATGGGACAGCACGCGCAGTGAAAATAGAACCGCGTGTCACGTTGCTCGATGCCTTGCGCGAGTACATTGGGCTTACCGGGAGCAAGAAGGGTTGCGACCACGGACAGTGTGGCGCTTGTACGGTATTGGTTAACGGACGGCGCATCAATTCCTGCCTCACTCTGGCGCTGATGCATGAAGGTGACGAGATCACCACAATTGAGGGTCTCGCCAAGGGAGACGCGCTGCATCCACTGCAAGCGGCATTCATTAAGCATGACGGCTTTCAGTGCGGCTACTGCACGCCCGGTCAGATTTGCTCCGCTGTAGCGCTATTAGATGAAGTAGCAACCGGTACGGCGAGTGCGGTAACGGCTGATGTTAGGCAAACCGGAGGCGTGAAGCTAACGGATGCGGAGATACGCGAACGCATGAGCGGCAACATCTGTCGCTGCGGCGCATACCCCGGCATCGTCGCGGCTATCCGCGAAGCAAGCGCAAGTCCCCGAGGAGTGTGACATTATGAAACCATTTGCTTACACGCGCACGACAGAGCGCGGCGCAGCCATCCAGACGGTTGGCAGCAACCAAACAGCGAAGTTCATTGCTGGCGGTACGAACCTTCTAGATTTAATGAAGGACAACGTGGAACAGCCCGATCGCCTCGTGGATATCTCGCGGCTGGAACTCGTTGGCATTGAAGAACGCGAGGGTGGCGTGCGTGTCGGTGCTTTGGCACGCAACAGCGATACGGCAAATCACCCACTGGTGCGCCAGCGCTACCCACTGATCTCTCAAGCTATTCTGGCTGGAGCCAGCGCCCAACTGCGAAACATGGCAACCAACGGCGGGAACCTGATGCAAAGAACGCGCTGTTACTACTTCTACGACACGGCGATGCCTTGCAACAAGCGAGAACCCGGTACGGGTTGTGGTGCTTTGGAAGGCTACAACCGCGTCCATGCGATCTTCGGCGCGAACGAGCAGTGCATTGCCACCCATCCATCGGATATGTGCGTGGCATTGGTGGCGCTTGATGCGATCGTGCAAGTCGAAGGACCGCAAGGGCAAAGAAGTATTCCCATTTCAGAGTTTCACCGACTACCAGGCGATACGCCGCAGGTAGATACGAACCTGCGACGCGACGAACTGATTACTGCGATCGACTTACCCGCTGCATCTGCCGTTTTCGCGCCGCGCTCATACTACCTGAAATTGCGCGATCGCACCTCTTATGCCTTTGCTCTTGTTTCTGTCGCTGCCGCGCTCGACATCCAGGGCGGCAAAATCCGCCAAGCACGGGTAGCGATGGGCGGGGTGGCACACAAGCCGTGGCGTGCAGTGGAAGCGGAAAAGATACTGACAGGTGCACCAGCAACGGCAGCGACCTTCCAGCAAGCTGCCGAAGTGACGATGCGTGAAGCACGGGCTTATGAACACAACCGCTTCAAGATTGAGATGGGCAAGCGGGCGATCGTACAGGCGCTGACTGCAGTAACCGAGGGAGGTGTGGCGTGAGTCAGAAGAAAAATGCTGCCGTCGGCAAGCCGCTAGATCGCGTTGACGGGCGCTTGAAAGTGACTGGGGCAGCACGTTACTCGGCGGAGTTCGAAGTGCCTGACCTTGTACATGCCGTGTTGGTCATGAGTACGATCGCGAAAGGGCGCATCCGGCAAATCGATACCCAAGCCGCAGAACGCGCTCCCGGTGTCCTGAGGGTAATTACCCATCTCAACGCCCCAAAGCTGACCTTTGACAAACCCGAGCAGCGGGCGTTGATCGATCCTAAAGTCGGGAAACACTTTCCCATCTTCCAAAGCGATACCATTTACTTCAACAGTCAGCCCATTGCAGTGGTGGTTGCCGATACCCTGGAGCGTGCTCAGTATGCTGCCTCGCTGGTGCAGGTTCGTTACGAAGAGCAAACTCCCGCGACAACTGTAGAAGCGGCAATGGCGCAAGCCTTCCCGCCTACCGAATCCAGCCAAGGCGGACGACATGCCGATGTGGTGCGCGGCAATCCCAACGCTTTAGCAAGTGCTGAGGTGCGGGTAGAGGGCAGTTACACGATTCCCATCGAACACCACAACCCGCTGGAGCCGCACGCCACGATCGCAACATGGCAAGGCGACAAACTGACACTTTACGACAAAACTCAATGGGTGTACAACACCCGGAAGCACGTCGCCCTAACCTTTGGCATGCCGGAAGAGAACGTGCGAGTGATCTCGCCCTTCGTTGGCGGAGCATTTGGCTCGAGTCTGCGGAGTTGGCCCCACGTCACGGTAGCCGCGATCGCTGCTCGTCAGGTGGGGCGTCCCGTCAAGCTGGTGCTCACCCGCCAGCAGATGTATACTTCAGTGGGATTTCGACCCTACACGGTGCAACGGGTGGCATTGGGCGCATCGAAGGATGGCAAGCTTACCGCGATCGTCCACGAGGCAACGGCGGGAACCTCCATGTACGAAGAGTATACCGAAGCGACGCTCGATGCGACTCGGATGCTTTATGCCTGCCCGAACCTGGTAACGCGATACCGTCTCGTCCGACTCAACACGAGTACACCCACCTTCATGCGGGGACCGGGGGAAATTTCTGGTGTGTATGCCCTCGAATGTGGTCTAGATGAACTTGCCTACACCCTCAAACTCGATCCCCTCGAATTGAGGCTGCGGAACTATGCCGAAGTCAATCCCGAAGATGGGCTGCCTTGGTCGAGCAAATTTCTCAAGGAATGCTACCAGGTCGGGGCAGAAAAGTTTGGCTGGTCACGGCGCAAACTGGAGGCGCGATCGATGCGTGACGGTCGCTACTTAGTTGGCATGGGCATGGCAACGGCTACCTACCCGATGTTTCGCTTGCGAGCTGTTGCCAAAGCGCGTCTCCTGGCTGACGGTACGGCGGTGGTGCAAAGTGCAGGCAGCGACATCGGCACGGGGACTTATGTGATCATGACCCAGATTGCGGCAGATGCTCTGGGTTTGCCGCCCGAACGAGTGCGGTTTGAGTTGGGGGATACAGATTTCCCCTACTCCCCTGTGCAAGGCGGCTCGATGCTCACCGCGAGTCTGGGTTCTGCGGTGCAAGCGGCGTGTCTGGCAGTCCGCGAACAAGCCCTGTCTCTAGCCAGTACTCAGCCGAATTCACTCCTGTCCAACGCCAAGGCCAATGAGGTTGGGGTGGAAGACGGACGGCTGTTTTTAAAGCAGGATGCGTCGAAGGGCGAGAGCTATACAGACATCCTGAAACGCGCTAACAGAGACTACATTGAAACCGAAAAGGACTCTGAACCAGGAGACGAGAAGCAGCGCTTCTCCATCCACTCCTTTGGCGCACACTTCGCTGAGGTGCATATCGATCCAGACTTTGGACTGGTGAGAGTATCGCGGGTTGTCTCAGTCTGTGATATCGGACGGGTGATTAATACCAAAACGGCAAGCTCTCAGGTGAGCGGTGCCGTTGTGGGCGGTATTGGCAAGGCGCTGATGGAGTACACCCAAATGGACTCACGTAATGGGCGTTTCATTAATGCCAATTTCGGTGAGTACCACGTACCCGTGAATGCCGACGTGACCGCGATCGAAACGTACTTTGTGGGAGAGCCAGACCTCAAGGCAAATCCTTTAGGGGCAAGAGGCGTTGGGGAAGTTGGCATCGTGGGCGTATCGGCAGCGATCGCTAACGCCATTTTCCATGCCACTGGCAAGCGCATCCGCGATTTACCGATTACACCGGACAAACTGCTTTGATAAAGGCAGAAGGCAGGAGGCAGAAGGCTTTTATCAAAGCCTTCCCCTAAGGAAGAAAGGATTGAAGTAAGGATGCCTTTTCCCTTTGAGGTGGGATGCCTTCTTGGAAAGAATCTTTTTTCTCTTTATCCCTTTCAAGGGATGGACATTTACAAGGGTTGGAGAAGGGAGAGCTTTCTTCTTATTCCTTCTGCCCTCTGCCTTCTTTGTAAACAGAAAAGGACAACGCCTACCTATGCAGTTTTCAGCTCAAAGTAACGCTGACAAGCCAACAAACTCAGCGATTGGCAAGCCGATGGATCGGACTGACGGGCGGCTCAAGGTTACGGGAGCGGCACGTTACGCGGCTGAGTTCCCAATGAAGAACTTAGCTCATGCCGTCGTGGTACGGAGTACGATCGCCCGTGGACGCATCCAGAGCATTGACACCAGCGCAGCAGAAAAATCTCCCGGAGTCCTTGCCGTTATTACCCACCTCAACGCGCCCAGGCTGGCAACCACTGACCCGCCCGAAGTCAGCGATCGCTACATCAAAGTAGTTCCAGTGCTGCAAGACGACCGGATTAACCACTACGGGCAGCACGTCGGCTTGGTTGTTGCCGAGACATTCGAGCAAGCTGAATATGCCGCAACACTCGTGCGCGTTGCCTATACACAAGAACGTCCGGCACTGGAGTTTGCAGCAAATCTCAACCGCGCTTATACACCGGAAAGGATCAATGCAGGCTACCCGACAGATACTCAGCAAGGGAATTTGGAGCAGGGTTTGAGTGCAGCGGATGTCCGCATTGATGTAACGTACACGACACCGATCGAACACAACAACCCAATCGAACCGCACGCCACGATTGCCGTGTGGGAAGGCGATCGCCTGACGCT
>NZ_JACJPI010000059.1 GCF_014695975.1 Leptolyngbya sp. FACHB-321 | reverse complement strand
TGTATGGATACGACCACTTTTGATAGTTTGAGCCGAAGTACAACTAGGGCAAGCACGCATCGGGGATTAGCACTTTGAACAGCACTGTTAATTTAGCAACATTACTTTTACACGACTACCGATTGTTATATGCAAAAGTATCTTCTATATCATCACTATTAGAAATTGCTCGCTCATAATTTCTAATAGCCAGCTTGTACTTACCCTGCTCAGCATACATAACTCCCAAATTATTACAAACTTCATCAATTTCAGAATCAAGCAGAGCTGCTTGAGCGTAATCAGCTAGGGCTTTATCTTTATCGCCTTTCATCGCGTAAGCAAGACCTCGATTGTTATAGGCCCTTGCCAAGTAAGCTTTCAGTTGTGCCTCTGAGCTGTTAACAAGGATATGAGTATCACGTTTTTGATTAGTGCAAACTATTTCCTGCGTACCACCTGTTGCATCTACATCAGATTCGCTGCGAGATGCTGGGCTGTAACTAGCAAGAACAATGGATGAAGTCTGTTGATCAATATTAGTACCTTCAAAATTCAATGAGGCATAAGGACTGTCGGATGTGAGTTCAATAGCTGTAGTAAAACCATCAATTGCTTGACCGTAATCAACTCCAGATTCAGAGAATAGAGCTTTATAGAAAAGAGCGTTACTACGGTAAAAGTGAACAAAGCTTTGATTTAGTTTAGACTTAGGCTCTTCAATCTCCTTGAGTTGCCCTAATGCCGTATCAAAATGATTAATTGCAGTATTGAAATGTTCAACTGTCTTTTCTAACTGCCCTGCTTTATAGTGTCCTAGCCCTATGGTAAAAAGAGTTAAATATGTCATCTCTGAAGATAGAGAATTAAACTGACTACTTACTTCAGCAGGAGTTAGTTGGTTGCTAAGAGGTGGTAAAGTCCATGAACCCTGTTCATTAACTGCTCCAATCGCTTCACCTACTCTAGAGAAGTCTAGAGGTGGATTCAGCAGTTCAAAGAGAGAGTTGATCCCTAGTTGAGGTCCCTTTTCTTCTAAAAACTCGTTATACCAACCCCAAATAAGAATAGTTGCTTTTTGCTGTTTTCCTTCACCAATAGCAGTGGGTCTTTGCTGTTCAGTAAAAGTTTTGCTTAAAGGACGAAATTTTATATTTTTCTCATTTTCAGTAGTAGTTGAAAATCTTAGCTTTTGTCGAATATTTGAACCAATATGAAATTTATCAATAGAGTCAGCTTCATGAAAGTCAGCAATAGAGAGAACTGTGCTAACAGAGGGAATATAATACGTCCACACGTAGAATATAGCAAAGACTATAAGAGGGGTAGCAACGGCACCTAAAACAGCAAAACGACGTTTTCTTTTATACTGTCGTCTTTCAGCTTGAACCCTAGCAAAATTACCATCAAATGGGATATATGGATACCAGAACTTGGCATAATAAATACAGGTCAGTGATAGCATTACGCTACCTATAATTAGTAGCAAGTTAGCGAGTTCGATATAGCCTCTTACTAACTGAAAAAATCCCAATATTATGCAGATAAAGTAAGCAGGAACAGCAACAAATTTAGCAAAACGACTTTGCTGTTTATTGAATGGAAATACTGAGTAGGAAATTATCTGCTTGATTGTAAAGACTGACAATCTTTTGGCGCAAGTCGCAGGAGTAAGGTCGCATCGAAAGAGAGAAAATCGGTTTATTCTGTTCCCTATCAGTGTACTGAGCAAACTTGCACACTGCTATAAAGCCCACGAATGATTCTTGGCGTGTAGACGAGACCCATATCAAAATCAAGGGGGTGTGGAAATATTTATATCGCGCTGTCGATTCAGCCGGTAACACCTTGGACTTTATGTTGAGCGCCAAGCGGGATAGCCAAGCAGCAGCACGCTTCTTTCGCAAAGTGTTGCAAGCCAGTCACGTCACCTAACCACGGGTGATCAACGTGGACAAAAATGCGGCTTATCCGGTTGCTATGGAAACGCTTAAAAGTGAACAAATGCTGGCACCAGAGACTCAACTGAGACAGGTGAAATACTTGAATAACCTGATTGAGCAAGACCATCGCAATATCAAGCGCATCACGAAACCGATGCTGGGGTTCAAGTCTTTCCCAGTGCTAGACGAACCTTAAGCAGGATCGAGGCGATGAATATGATTCGCAAAGGACAGGTTCAAGGTGTTGAAAAAGGTGAGGTCAGAGCACAAGTAGCATTCGTGTCGCAAATTTTTGGACTTGTTGCTCAATTGAGTCTAGATCAAGCCATTTGTTCGTTCCCGTTAGTTTTTGTGACAGAGCCATACAACCGATATTCAATTCCCACTGACCAAACCACCACCGATCCTGATAGCCAATCGGTTGGATCGGGGAAGAACTCACGCACCATCAAGAGGTTTGGCAATAGCTCTCTGAACGGGAACTGGGGCTTGAGTAGTACATAAATACTGTTGGCGAATGTGCTACAAGCAGGCTTACAGAAAGGTGACAAATGCTGGAACGCTTGATCTTTCGTTACTCACCAAGTCTTGTAGCACGCTTGATAGGGCAGTTGTAATACATTCGCCAATAACATCGGATGATACTCGAACCCCAACGATCGTGGCGACGACTGTCCTACAAGATACTTTACAGACGTCCTACAAGACACAGGACAGAAGAGCGATCGTGGTCTACGACTGTACTCTCTGCACATCCTTGAAAAGAGCAGAGCGAAACTCATAACCAAGTAACTGCCTCAGTTTCGGGCTTGCTTGCTCTATAAAAGTTTGCGACAAAGGTTGAGCGGGATCTTCCAGTGGTCGGATAAATTTTGGATTGTAATTCCCCAGTACCGAAACACGCGGCTGCTGTGATTGGTTAGTTGATGTGTCGTGCCAACAGAGTCCATGCGAAAGCACAACCGAGCCTGCCGTGCTAGTAACTTTCTGGGCCAAGGCCGCGAACGTCTTTGTCTCTGGGTATTGGCAATGCTTCTGGGTGCCTGCTGCAAACAAAGGCGCACCGTTGGTTTCGGTGAAGTCTTCCATCAGCCAGATTGCCTGCACCGCCATCACAGGCGTAGCTGGATAAGGAGGGGTCATGGTGAAATAGGGATAATCAACATGCGCTCCCATCTTGGTAGCACCTGGGTAGAGGATATGAGCAGAGAAGCCGCCAAGAGTCATATCGTTGCCCAAAATCGCTTCGGCCACTTCAATCACCCGGGGATGCTGTACCATCCGTGCAAAAATTTCTGCTTCCTCCAGCAACCGATAGAGCCGCGAACGCCCCTCGGACTTCAAAAAGCGTCCGGCTGGCTCTGCTGCCGCAAGTTTAAGAATGTGCAATCTGGCTTCAGCCATTTCGCTAGGCGCGCATAGGTCTGGCAATAAGACATAACCTTTGCCTTGAACAATCTCTTCTGCGATCGATGCTGTAGTAGCTTGCACGGGCTAATGTCCTTTCCATGATGTGATTGCTATCCCACCATACCGCTAGACCAGCCGTAAGCCTCAAACCAACGATTCTGCGAGCTAAACATGCTTGAACTAAAATTTTCGCCTAGCGCAAGTTTATGGGCAATGAAGCAGATCAGTCATCCTACAGGGCACAGGACAGAAGAGCGATCGCTGAGTCAGTGCTCCTTAAGCAAAGGACTTTAAGCCGTCTTATTAGGATGGGCAAGCGCTAGCACTGACACCGCTGTCAGCGTAACAAGCGCGAACCGCATCAACCTGCTCGGCAAAAGTTTTGAATAAATCACTTTCGTTTCTCCTTCGTTGTTTTATCGGCGAAGGCAGATGCTGTTGTGAGCCTAGCCGATGCTTGTAACTTTGCTAGTGAGTTTTAGTACCCCTTCATCAGAAGGACATCGCTTGTTTAATTTAGCTTCATCGTGTCAGGATGGCCGCTCGTTGTTGCTGTGGTGTCACTTCCAGATAGACGCTCAATTCATTCAGGGGTTGTTTGCATAACCCCTCAAAAAGGTATATTCCGCTTTGAGACGGTTAAGTCTTATTGTGATTCTCAGCAAGTTAATAGCCGTCAAAACGCTCTTATGTCGAGACTTCTGGCAATTTGCTGCCCTCTTACCTGTCTGCACAGTGCTCACTGCATCAGTGCTCTTCCTACCCAGAACTGTCTCAGAACGCATACCTTTCGAGACATCGCGATCAGCATGTCTCAACTCATGTCTCAAATTGCCTTTCTCACAAAGTCTAAGAGCTTATGAAACGCTGGAATACTTGGCATGAAGTTTTTTGACGCTTCTCGACTATGCAGCGTTTGCTTGAGTCGGAGACAAAGACCAGGTGGCTTCTTAAAATAAGACTCATTTGTCTTGTTGTGGACTATACCTTTTTGAGGGGTTGCGCAAAGAACCCCATGATCGGTCTGGTCTTTTGTTTTTAGTGATCGCGCCTTGGTGGAGTAGAGCTATTGCGAGCGTGAGTCCCCTGAGGCACCAGCGTCATCACCGACATCAGCGTCAATTCCATCAGTTCGACATACGCTTCAAGATCAACCTGATTTGCCAGCAGCATCTCCCGATACTGCTGCTTAATCTGGCTTAACTTTTGCATTGCAGTGGCTGGATCGGTTTGGAGCATTGCCTGCCATTCGTCTAGCAGCAACAGGGTATCCATCACAAACTGCTTGCGCTGCTTTTCCAACAGGTTGCGGCATTGCTCGACAAACGTTTGCGTTTTTTGTTGGAGTTGCTCATACATATCGCTGGTAATGGCACCATCAATAAACCGCAGGCGGTGCTCCTGGCGTAGTGCTTCAATGTCCCGCAAGGCTTGTTCAGGATCAGCCGCCAGCAGCGTTTGGAGTTCATTGATGCGGTTAGTCGTGGTGGTGACTAGCTTCAACGATCGCGCTTGGCGCCACCGTTGAAACAGCAACCCAACCAGGCTGCTGGTGCCCACAAGGAACACCCCCGCCTGGAGCTCACCATTGTTTTCCCAGTAGCGAATGAGTGCTGCACGCGGATCGCCCTGCTCGAAGACAGTCTGTGCCGCTGGGTGAATGTAGAACAGGCCCTTGCGCAGCAAGGTTGCTTCCTCGCCATTTTGCAGGTCTGGAACACGATCAATTCTCGACATCAAAAGGGTTTCCGATGCGCCTGGTATGTCTGTTGCTTCTCCAGTACCCACGCAGTATCTGTCGCTATTTTTTCGTACTGACAAACCCAATCGTCAAGTCATTGAAGCGGCTCTCTTTGGAGAAGCGCAGACAGATGAGGAGGAGGATTCAGACTATGAAGCTAAGATCGACGACTTCTTCGCGTTAGTTAATCGAGGGGAGAGCAAGTACGTTATTGTTTATGCTGATGACCAGCCTTCAGAAATATTCTTCGCTAGCTATTCCTTTGATTAAGCTGTAAGGTGTTGCGGCACAAAAATTTGGGTGCAGCGGCTTGACCGAAGCGGCTTGGGTGGGATGCCAAGAACCGAGCAACCGCTGACCTAAAACGTTATAACCAGCCAAGACAGTGGATCGGAACTGTGGGTCTAGTTTCTGACATCCGAACGCTGCTGTTGCCCATTGATCAGCAGGGCTAACGAGCAACTTGTGCTTTTCAACTTCAGGTGCATGGCTCCCAGAGACCGGGACTGCCGCCCTAGGGGGTGCGTTGCACTCAGATTAGGACGGGGCTGCCTGATGGCGCAGTGCCGCCTGTCGATTACGCTGTGCGAGTTTCGCTAAATCAACCTGCTGCTGCGCGTCCAACAGCTGCTCTCGCTGCAGAAACTCCGTAAGCACCTGAGCGAGCGCCGCTTCCAGCGGTCGCATCTGGTCACTTAACCAATGGTGCGTGGCAGCGGCTTCTGGCACTAACACGAGGCAATCTTCCTGAGTGTAGCGGCGAAACTGGCGGACACGGCGAAACAAATCGACCAAGTGCGCCGGGCATTCGCAGGCAATCACCTGGGCAGCTTCACAAATCACTTGCAGTTGCTCGTCGGAAAAGTCTGACATGGCTCAAATGGCTACTACTTTGGACAAGGTCACTGCCTCTAAAGTGCCCGCCGCCTGTACCTGTCAGTCAGCGAGATGGCTGAAATTTACCCAGTGGCTGTGCCTATAGCAGGGGCAGCGTGGCTAACGGTCCGCTGGCGCTGCCGCTGCTGGTCTCGCTCAGAATGGTCACACGCCTTGGAAGCTTGGCACATCGTAACAGTGATACTTTTGGTAGTCGCTTGGTGGTCTGCTGCCACCCGCAACTAGCCAAACGTTTTTAGGGCCTTTCAGAAACTGACCTTGACCAAAGAATCGGGGTTTCAGACTATAACTTTTGAGTTATCTATGCCAAATTCAGGTCACTCAAACTTGGTGGCACTGTTTCACACGTCTCTCGGCGCCTCATTGAACCTCGAACCCCATACGTTAAATCGGTTTATAGAAAACGCTATCCATAAAGTCTCTTTTGTCAGGTATGACAGCTCAAAAGGAAGCATCTTCAGTGTTAACTAAATTCAGTTCTGTGATTTGATGCTTGATGACTTGCACTGATTGGTAATTAGCGTTACCTAAAAAGGAGTTGAGATAAAGGTTGGCTCCATATTCAGCAAAGAGCGTGTATTCTCCAGAAGGTAAACCTACAGAAAAAACTCCTTTGGTATCACTCTTAACCCATCCCAGCAAGCTAGGATGCTGACGTGCTTGAGCAATCGGCCATTGAGGAGACCCGGGATTAGAAATTTGTCCTGAAAAAATCCAAACCGTTGTTTGAATGGGCTGAGGGCCATTTGCAACTGTACTCCCTACAGTTGGCATTTGATTCCCGCCCAACTTCTGAACAACACCTTGGATGCCCTGGTCCTGCTTCGGCATAATCGATGCATCAGGTGTCGTAGGAACTGCAAGAGACATAGAAGTAAGACAACTCAAGAACAGATTTAGCATAGTGTGAGCTAGTGGCTAGTTATTGGAATTTAGCCCCTATTGATGAGCTTTGTTTGGTTAGTGAAAGAAGTAGCTTGGTTCAAAGTCTAACTCAAGCTACTTCTTTCCCTTACAGTAGAAGCCACAGTTGAGCAAGCATTATAAGGATGTTTCTTGAATTTCCCCTGACGTCTCTGCAGTTAGGGTGCTGAAATTGAGACCTGTGGCAGAGTTAGTCAGAATCTGACGCGCTTGACTAGCAGTGAGGTTAGGATTAGCACTTAGCATTAAGGCAACAACACCAGCTACATGTGGGGCGGCCATTGAAGTACCTTGAGAAACACCATAGAGATCACCTGGCAAGGTTGAGTACACTCCGACTCCTGGAGCAACTACATGCTGCATAGCAGAATCTGTACCAGCACGATTGGAGAAATCAGCTATCACTCGATTGCTATCTACCGCACCGACTGAAATACCGTATTGAGTCGCATAGGCTGCTGGATAACCAGGGGTAGGCGTATGTTTGTTACCTGCAGCACTAACGACTATGACATTACGGTCAGCAGCATAGGTCATTGCAGCCTCTAACTCTGCATAGGCTGATGCTGTGGTTAAGCTGAGGTTTATAACACGGGCACCATTATCCACTGCATAGCGAATGCTTGCAGATAGATTGCTACCAGTGAAGGAACCGCTGCTATTAACTTCTCCTAATTTAATCGCCATGATCTTGGAGTTGTAAGCTACCCCAGTGATGCCAAAGCCATTGTTCACCCCAGCAATCGTGCCAGCCACATGAGTGCCATGACCGTTGCCAGATATGCTCATAGAACCAGGCATGATATTGCTGTTGTTGCCACCGAAGTTCCAGCCATTGACATCATCGATGTAGCCATTTCCATCGTCATCGACGCCGTTGTTCGCAATCTCTCTAGTGTTGCGCCAGATGTTAGCGCTTAAGTCGGAGTGAGTGATATCAACGCCTGAGTCAATCACTGCAACAGTAATGCCCTGACCGGTGTAACCTCTAGCCCAGGATTCAGGAGCCTTCACTAGGTCATTGCCCCAGTTAATGCCTCCGAGGTCTGCCACGTCTGCAAAGATAGGTTGTCCCAAAGCTCTTGCCACAGCAGCGGCAGCATTGACTAAGCCATAGCCATAGGTGGAGTTGAAGATGTTACCTGCTTGGTCTATCTGGTACTTTGCTAACCAAGCGTCTTGACCACCTGCATTAGTTCCTTCCAAAGAAGCGGATGTTCGTCCAGATAGATAGACATTTCCGGAACTATCCAAACTCATGCTACTGCTAAAAGTATTGCGTGAAGTCCCTAACTGTTTAGTCCACTGTAATGTCCCAGTGTTAGTGTACTTTGTAATATAAGGGTTAAAGTCTATTATCCCGGTGACAAAGATGTTACCAGCAGTGTCTATGCTGACATCTTCAGCCTGGTCATACGCTGGACTTCCTGATTGTCTGATCCATTGAAGAGTACCATTGGTATCAAACTTAGCTACCCATGCATCTGTCGAATTTAGTGTAGTAGCATTTGGAGCCAAGGCACCGTCAGTCCATCCTGCTATGTAGCTGTTACCCAGATTATCAACTGCTATTGTATAGGAGCCTTCACTGGCTGAAGTGCCCAACTGCCTGAGCCATTGTAGAGATCCTTGGTTATTGTACTTAGCGACCCAAGCATCATAACTTCCTGCATTAGTGCTTCCGAGTGACTTCGTTGTAGACCCAGAAACCAAAATATTACCGGAACTATCAACATCCATACTTGAAGGCGATTCAGGTAGAGAGAAAGTTGATTGTAAGACACCAGTGCTGTTGAATTTAGCAATGCTAAATCCGTTGTTCACAATAACATTGCCGAATCGATCAAATTTTATGTCTCTAACAAAATTTTCTGAACTAAATTGGGTACTCCATTGCTGCACTCCGCTGGCATGATATTTGACTAGCCAGCTCGCAAAGTTTCCTGAATTTGGACCTCCTACCTCAGTCCATCCTCCAGCATAAACATTCCCTGAAGTATCCACATTTACAGCGTAGAAGCTATCTTGTCCTGAGGTTCCTAGTTGTCTACCCCATTGCTTAATGCCATTGCTATCGTACTTAGTGATGAAAGCATCGGTCAAACCAGCACTTGTGCGTTCTAGAGAACCATAGGTATAACCAACTGTATAAACATTACCGGAGCTGTCGTGAACTATATCCTCCGAAAAATCGTTACTAGCACTTCCTAATTGTCTGGTCCAGTAAAGGGACGTGTTGACTGCTGGGCTTGGCGTCGTAGCTAGATTCAAGTTGTAATTGCTACTGGCACTGCTATTAGCTGAGTAAACCTGAATGTAGTAAGTGCCAGCATCTAAAGCTCGATTGACCGCTTCTGCTGCTATGCCAGCATTGACTGAGGCCTGAATCGTAGAACCACTACTGTTCAGCAAGCGTATGTTTGCATCTGCACTCAAACCACTGAGCGCAACACTCACACTACTACCAGTAGCTAAGCTGAACTGGTAGTAGTCATTGGCATCGCCTCGACCCACGTAGTCAAAATACGTTTGACTACCAGTTAAAGCACCTAGATTGCGAGCCGTGGCTGTCGTATTACCGGCATAATCTGCTCCAGGTCGCCCTTCTCGCTGCCCGGACAAGACGAAGTGTTCCAGCGCTTGCACGTTACTCAAGCCTGCTGCCTTAAGGTCGGCATTATTAGCCAGATAAACTTGGACATTGAATGCTTCTGAAGCGTTCCGTCCCTCTCTCAATCCACTAACCTCAAAGTGACGCAGCAACTGAATGTTAGTGAGACCAGAGAGGTCGGAGTGAAGACCTTGATAGAAGCTAGTGCTAAAGCTCGTACTAAACTGCCGTCCTTCCTTCAAGCCGTTGAGTTCCAAATGCCGTAGTGCTTGCACCCGGTCGCCGCTAAAAGCCGTTTTAACGTCACTGTTAGCCGCTAGATAAAAGTTGATATTGATGAACTGCGAAAACTGTCGTCCTTCCGCAACACCATAACTTTGCAGATGGTTAAAAGCTCTTTCGCGGCTGCCTGCAACCGCTGTTTTAACGTCACCATTAGCTGCTAGATAAAAGTTTATATCAGCAAATTCAGAAAATCGTCGTCCTTCCGCCACGCCATAGTTGCACAGGTGGTCATAAAGCTTTTGATTATTAGTTAGCCCTGCTGCTGCTAAGTCAGTGTTGCTGGAACGATAGAAGCTGAGGTCAGCAAGAGGGGAGAAGACTCGTCCTTCGTTAAGACCGTAGCTTTGGAAGTGCTGGAGCGCCTGAGCATCAGTAAGGCTCGCTAAATCTGAATTAGCAGCTCGATAGAATTTAGCATCGAAGGGAGATACTGGCATATTCAGGTACTAATAGATACAAGCAGATAATCACCAATGTATTTTTCCCTGAACAACTAAAGTTGAAGCCTTCTTCTAAGAAGGCACTTCAAAAGTTCACATTAGTTGATGGATTAAGGAAAACTACGTAGAGAAGCTGAAAGCATCGATTCGCTTGCGTGGCTGAACGCTCTCGAAGTAAAACGCTTCTCTAAGTAGATTGGTTTGGACGGTTCAAGCCAAGCGTCTCATTACCGTCAATAGGTCAACCGTTTGTAAGAGGTTCAGAAAGACAATCGTGATTAAGCGTTTATGTGCAAGGTGGAAGTGTGTGCTACGTGCGTGCGAACGTTCAGTGGATGAAGCCAAGTTTCGTTGAGAACCCATAACCCAACAATGCGAGTTCTGACGCTCTCCCTATGTATGAGTACGCAGTGGATGAAGCCAAGTTTCGTTGAGAACCCATAACCCAACAATGCGAGTTCTGACGCTCTCCCTATGTATGAGTACGACTGATTGTGCTTATGCACCACCCACTTTAGCTCTGCCATAATTGGCACAATCCTTGGAAGCTCTATACAGCAGCGGTTTTGCTTTTCTACTAGTCCGCACCGTTGCGGTCTCTGCAAAAGTGCAGACGGGTAGATGCATCTTAAGGTGCCTCTATCAAAGGCTTTGAAATTTTATGCCAAGCTAGCTGGACTGACTTTTGACTAAATGAATCAGGCAAAGTTACTGAAATGCTTTCCTAAATGTGATGTGGAGCGATTGTAGATCAAAGCAGCTAACTCCGCGAGCCATAGATTCATCATGGTTATCGAGTCTCTAGGAAGAGAAATTAAAGTAAAGCTGCCATGATCACTGCTAGAGAGTTGTCTTTTGCGAACCATGCCTTCTTACAAGCCTGCGAAGCTAAAACTGCTGCCGAAACAACAGCTCCTTCAACTTTTTGGCAGCCTCTGGGAGGGGAAAGGTTGGAGTAAAAAGCGGAAGCTCCCAGTAGGGTGGCTGTGCTTCGCTGTGCTTGCTTTGGGAGTTGTATGGGGTTCCCAACCCTACCTCTAGCCTGGAGGACTAGGCTTTGGAAAGGAGCAATCTGTCACCACCATCAGCATTGAGAAAGATAAACACGGGAAGATTACCAAGTCTATTGAAGCAACTAAAATTGATGATGGGAAAACTCTCTGGGATTTACTGAGTCTGCTAGGAGTGCCATTATCTTTAGCAATTCTGGGGTATTGGCTCCAGCAGATACAGCAGAAACGCACTGAGGCAGAGACTAAAGAGCAGCATGAGCTAGCAGAAGAAGAAAATAGGGAAGAGGTTCTGCAAGGCTACTTTGACCGCTTATCAGTACTTTTGATTGATAAGAATCTGCTGGCGATCGCAGTCAAGGTAAAGCACCCGGAGACCCTGGGAACGGAAAATCAGTCACAATCTAAAGTGGCAACTGAAGATCAAGAGCTATTAGATTCGGCAGTTGATATTATTCGAGCCAGGACGTTATCAATCCTACGGAGGTTTCAAAACGACAGCGCACGTAAAACTAGCGTTATTCGTTTTTTGATCGAAGCAGATATCATCAGCAAATTAAGACTTAACCTTCGTGATGCCAACCTCGAACGTGCCGACCTCAGCGGTGCTAATCTCGAACGTGCTAACCTCAGCGGTGTTAAGCTTAACGGTGCTAACCTCAGCGGTGCTAAGCTCAACGATGCCGTTCTCTTTAATACAGGACTCGAACGTGTTGACCTCAGATATGCCGACCTTAGAGGTGCCGACCTCAGAGTTTCCGCCTTCTGGAATGCCAACCTCAGTGGTGCCGACCTCCGTAATGCCGACCTCAGAAGTGCCATGCTCATTGGTACCAACCTCAGCGGTACTAACCTCAGCGGTGCTAACCTTGGAACGATAAATTTACAGTACGCCAACCTCAGCGGTGCTATATTGCTTGGCGTAAATCTACAGCAAGCAGTATTCGTCACTCAAGAACAACTAAAGGAAAACCAGCCACCGTTACTTTACCATGTAGCTCTAGATGAACGATTCACAGACAAGGACCTTTAGAATGCCTGCCCGATTCCACTTAAGCAGTCTGTGATGGCGCAAAATCATTGTTTTTGGTTTGAACTGTTCCCTTGAGGGCTGAAGCTCGGACGGTTTAAGTCAACAAAGACCGTTGCTAAAACGAAGCCGACTTGGGATGAGTTAAACTCAATCCCATATACAGCTATACCCTGTGCCAGAGAGCCATCGTTGTAGGCTTGCTGGGTCAAAAGGGACTTACTTCCTTAGCCATGAAACTGATCGCAGTCTACACAACGGTGGCCACACTGGAAGACGCCCGCCGCCTCGCCAAGGCGCTTGTCGAGCGCAAACTGGCTGCGTGCGCTCAGATCACCGCAATTGAAAGCTTTTACGCTTGGAACGGTGCCGCCCAGGACGCACCAGAGTGGCGCGTGCTGTTCAAGACCACCGCCGCACAGTATCCTGCCGTCGAGGCTGCGGTTCGCGACCTGCACACCTACGAGTTGCCCGCTCTTTATGCCGTAGCCATTGAACACAGCTTCGCGCCCTACGCCGCTTGGGTCGAGGAGGGCTCCTGCGGTGAGTAGTGCTGCCACGCCTTACGGCTCACCCTGCCCTTGAGCAAACCGCCCCCAGTTTGGTGCGCTCACGTTAAAGCTTAACGTTCGTAGCTTTGGCGAACAGGCTTCCAAGTGGTCAAGCGGTCCTTTGGTCCTGTAACATTAGCAGGGTTTTGGGCGATCTACAAACGCTGACTCAATGGTCTTGTGCAGCCATGTCTTTATAGCTTGATGCGATCACGATAGTGCGTGGCAAAGGTGATCGATTGACCACTCAGCCGTTCGATGTCATGGCGGATCGCTTCTGCATGGCCCCAAACGATCGCCGCCTCGCCACGGTCGTTTACCTCGGTCTCAATCTGCTTACAGTATTGGTCATGGTTACGCGTCACAAAGAAGCCGTAAGTCCGGCAGGCAAGAGGGCGAGCGTTATAGATCCGGCAGGCTCCTGCTTGTTCATCAAGATAGGGACATACCACCGCCACACTTAACGTCTGTTCTACGCTTTGCCGCAGCAGTGCCTCGATCTTTTGCTCAACCACCGTTTGGATGGGAGTAGGAAAACTGGCCACAGCCACATCGACTCTGGTCCATTCGGCTGCACTTAACTCCGGTGGGTGGACCAGGTGACGACAACAAGCGTCACAGCCACGACGGCAAGGCCACCAGTCCCGGTCAGCTCGAATGGCTTGCACTCTGGCTTCGATCCATGACTCCAAGTGCTGCAGTGGCTGGCTAACTTCGCTCATCTCGCTCTCCCTTTGGGCACTCAAGCTTTATGTTACAGCGCTCGCTAAAGGGTCAGTGCAAGGGTGTCAAAAAACGGGTAGCAAAAACCGTGGTCTGAAAGCTCCTCACAACAGCAGTTGCTTCTGGTCTAAAAGGGGTATCAAAAAAGGGTCGCTATTGCATAGTGCCAGTGCACAACCCGTACGCTCGCCCCGCGTTTAGCTTTCCCCACTCATTAACTATCGATAAGAAGTTAATGAGTAGAAGGAGGGGAACTTTTGGAACGTGCGCTCGTAAGGTTGCTGCACTGACATGATGAAAAATGGACCTTTCTTGACACCCCTCTAGGCGATCGCACCGCAGCTTTCAAGATGATGTATGGCAACGATTCAATCATTGCCATACATGAATTAAGGTTTTCCCAGCTACCCCTCCAAGCAAAAAAGCTAGTGCTTTAATGGGGGTAAGCAACCCGGCACCTTTGGCATGACTGACGAGCTTGATGCCGCTTTGCAAGTTGATGTCCTACTTGACTGCATCTCAAGCCCTAGTTGTCCACCTCAAATTCATCCAAAACAATTTCAGTTCTCATTGTCATTGACAATCAAACTTGTCAGAGTTAGCATCTGAAGATGAAACCCCTACAAGCGCTTGCTCTAGAAGACCCTCATTGGTCTTTAGAGGAACTGGTACAAGTGGCAAACGAGCAACTGCCCCAGTTTCTACCAGAGGAGAAAGCCCATACCCGTGTGCGTGAGGATGTGACTCCCCGCTTGATTCGGCACTATGCCAGTCAGAGGATGCTGGATGAGCCACTGAAAGCAGGACGAGAAGCGCGTTATCTCTATCGTCATCTTCTACAACTACTGCTGGTGCGGCGTTTGCTGGCTGAAGGTTATGGAGCCAGCGCGATCGACAAACTGGCAATCTCTAAAACCAATCAAGAACTGGAGGAATTACTGCAGGGCGGAGTGCAATTAACGATCACCCCAGCCAATCTAGCCCTGGCTTTCTTGCAACAAGTGCAGCAACGGCAGACCCCACCTATGCAGTCGCTGCCCTCCCTCCCCTCTACACCCCCCCCTCCCGTTGCGCCCGTCCCTGTTCCGCCCTCAGCGCTGGCACCACCCTCCTCTACCCAGTGGACAAGAGTGGAAGTGTTACCTGGCTTAGAACTTCATATTCGACACAATTTTGTTTACCCCAGCAGTGGGCAAGAGCAACAAAGCCTGTTGCAACTGATTCGCCAAATTCTGTTTACCTTCGGCCCCAAACGGAGAGCCTCAAAATGACCTTACCCCAGATTGAATTTCTGCCCCTGCGTCCTGTAGTTTGTTCGGATCGGGCAACCACCCTGGATGTGCTGCTGCGGATCACGCCACCCCAACTTGAGGTGAAGCAAACACGCCCCAGCCTGAATCTTGGCTTTGTCATTGATCGCTCGGGTTCAATGGCAGGCAAAAAGATTGATTATGCTCGACAGGCGGTGTGCTATGCCATTGAGCAACTCTTGGCGAGCGATCACATCAGCATCACGATCTTTGATGACCAGGTGCAGCCCCTGGTTGCCAACACGACCGCCAATAACAAAGCCAGCCTACTGCGGATGGTACAATAGGTACAGCCAGGAGGGAGTACGGCGTTACACGGGGGGTGGGTACAGGGCAGCATCCAAACCAGTCACAATTTGAGCGCTCAACTGAATCGAGTCATTCTGCTCTCGGATGGTTTAGCCAATGTGGGAGAAACGAATCCAGACACCATCGCTAGTGATGTGCATGGTTTGGCAAAACGTGGAGTGAGCACATCGACAATGGGGGTAGGGGATGACTACGACGAAGATCTTCTCACTGCGATGGCAACCAGTGGCGATGGCAACTACTACTACATTGCCTCCCCCGAACAGTTGCCCATCATTTTTGAACAAAAGTTACAGGGATTGGCAGCGACCCTCGGCACGAGCGTTTGCTTAAGCCTGGAGCCTCAGGGAGACGTTGTGGTTGCAGACGTTTTGAATGACTTGACTGTAGATAGTCAGGGACGATTTCAGTTACCGAATTTGGTGGCAGGAAGTCCGCAAGAAATTGTGCTGCGGCTTAAGGTGCCAGCAATGGCGCAAGCGAGTGAGCTATTAAGGGTGCGTCTGAGTTGGCAGGACAAAGCCAAGCAACTTCAAGCGGTAGGAGGTTCTTTCCAATTGCCCGTAGTGCCTTTCCATCAATTGGAGTCGTTCCGCCTCAATCAGGAGGTGCAGCAACAGGTTGCGTTAATGATGACAGCACGGGCGAAGAAAGAAGCAGTGCAATTAGTTGATCGTGGCGAGATGGGTGCTGCTAGTCAAGTGTTACAGCAGGCGAAAGCAGACATATTAAGCTTTAATTTGCCGATGTCAGCCCCAGAAGCCGCCGCACTGGACGACCTGGAGCAAGCATTAAAGCAGCGTCGAGTTGCCAGCTATCGCAAGATGTCTGGGCAGCAAGCGTATTCCCGGAGCAGCAGGCGTAGTAGCGGGCACACTAACCTCCGCTATGCCTTTGGTAGAGGTCCGATATTGGGCGACATTACCCAACAACAAGTTGAGGCGATCGTCAATTCAACCGATCAATCCCTATCGGATCGAGGTGCCATTTCGTGTGCCATTCATCGAGTGGCTGGACCCGCATTAGAAGTCGCGTGTCAGCAGCTGAACGGGTGTGCGGCAGGGGATGCAAAAAGCACACCTGGCTTTAATCTGCCAGCCCAATGGATTATTCATACCGTTTGTCCCATGTGGCAGGGCGGAAAGCAGGCAGAAATTCAAGTGTTAGCTCAATGCTATGAAAGTTGTTTGAAGATGGCACTGCTAGAAGGCATCCGCTCGATCGCTTTCCCTGCAATTGGCACAGGCACTTTAGGCTTTCCAGTCGAGCTGGCTGCTCGCACTGCCTTCGAGACGATTGGACGTTTTTTGTTTCAGTCGACTGCCATTGGACAAGTTCTGTTAGTCTGTATCGATGAAAAGACGCTACAAATTTACCAAACGGAGTTTGAGAGAATTTCAGGCTGGCAATAGTTGAGCTTATCGGGTTAATTTGAACTCTGGCTGTGAAACACCCTCAGTGCTATCCTTCTCCCTCATACTCTTGAAACTCACCTTGGGATCGTTGTCTAACACTCTAGTGCTTGGCTAGTTGCCCACGGCAACAAAGGGCCCTTTTTTGACACCCTTTCCAGTTCAGCAGCAACTGCTACTGCTAAAGGGTTCTAGCAGCCTACAGTTTATACCCCTTTTTTGACACCCCTGGGCGATCTCCACCACGGTTAAGTACAGCCTTCCTTGAGGTAGCATCATGGAATGCGATCAATGCGCTTACTCTTTGAAACCCCAGAGGCAGCCCGTGAGGTTGCCTTCATGTTGCAGTGCAAGTACGACGGCTTCACCATGATTACGCTGCCGTCGATCCATGACACACTGGCGCTAAGGACCGCGATCGAGGGGTGTAGTTAGACTAAGCCGGACAGTCGCCTGCCCGACTTGTCTGCAAAACCGGACGTGAACCGTTAGGTTCATCCGGCTCCTCAACAACTGGGTGCTTGTCATGCATACCTGAATGAACTTGGTCGTGGCAGTGCTGATGTAATAACGTCAGATTTCCCCTTTTATGATTTTGGTGGTTTCCATCCACCTGGTGGACTTCCATGAGATCCTCTGATTTAAAGTACAATTTGCAGTACGAACATTGTCCGCGTTGTTGCTTCAACAGTTGGGCAATTTGCTTCGGTAGCTCTGGGTGTTTGCCCATCCGCATTGCCCAGTAGCTCCAATCCCCATCAAAAGGACTGCGATTGCCCTGAACCTTAACATGCTGCACAATTGGGGTTTCAACATGAGGCCGGAGCTGCACCCCAGATTCTCCCTGCTTGGCAGCAAAGACCCATCCGGCTCTCTGATTAACCAACCAATAGCGACTGGCTCGCCAATATCCACTCTTGTTGGGATGACGCCGATATGCCCAGGCTCGCAGCTTTTGATAGAGCAAGTAATCCAGCTTGGCGTAAGCCTTCTTACTACACTCAGCAGAGAAGTAAGCTGACCATCCCCGAATGATCGGGTTGAGGTGTTGAATCAAAGCAGCTTGTGGGGCGGCTTTGTGGCTTCTAATCACCGCCTGCAATCGCTGAAGGTGACTCTGCATAGCTGCTTGACTGGGCTGGATAATCGTCTTGTATCCTTTCATTGACCGCCCAGATTTATATTTGCTCATTCGGTATTGCCGAATGGAGAAACCCAGGAAGTCAAACCCAATCTGTCCATCCACTGCATTAAGTGTGTGGCGAATGCGGGTTTTGTTCGGTTTGAATACCAATCCCATCTTCTCTAACCACTTAGAGAGTAACTGTTGGGCACGCTCAATGACTTGGCGTTCTGGATGAATGACCACCAAATCGTCGGCATAGCGAATCACCCTTGCCCCTTTGCAATAACGGGCGATGTATTTCTCCATGCCATGCAACGCCACATTCGCAGTAGGGGTGAAAGACTTCCGCCTTGTGGTACGCCTTGTGGCGTTTCACAGTATTGGAAGTTGTCCATTACCCCTGCCCGCAACCAAGCTCGGATTTGCCGAGTGACAAACGGACTGGCGTTCAGTTTCTTCAATAAGGGTTGTCGCGCAATCGTGCCAAAACACTTTGCTAGATCGGCATCTAAAATCCATTTCGGTTGATGACAAACCTGGAGGTAGATCGCCACGATTGCATCGTGACAGGAGCGCCCAGGGCGAAAGCCGAACGAGTGTGGCTTGAACTTGGCTTCCCATTGCGGTTCCAACGTTAGCTTGAACAGGGTTTGTCTTGCCCTATCCTCTAAAGTTGGAATCTGCAACGGTCTGAGTTCTTCTCAGTTGCCCGGTTTGGGAATCCAGACCCGACGCATGGGAGAGGCTTTGCCCCAACCAGACTTGAGATGTTGAGCGAGGGACAGCCGTTGATTCGGTGGAAGCGACTTTAAGCCGTCGATGCCTGCTGTCTTCCTGCCCGCATTGTCTTGCGTCACTCGTCGAACGGCCAGAACTCTCGCTGCCCAAGAGTGAATCAGGAGTCGTTGAAGCCTGCGAACTTTTGCCCGTTGACCACGACAAGCGGCTTGGTAGATTTGCTTTTGCAACTTAAACACCTGGCGCTCTAGCTTACGCCAGGGCAGGGTGCTCCATTCATACGTAGTCGTTAACTCGCTCATGACGTGTGCATTGCGATTGACAATTCTACTTTCCCAATTGTTGTGTCTCCGTCTGCATATCCCCTGGCTTTCCCAAAGGCGTTGGCTTCTGAGACAATCCCGCCTCTCCAATCCATGCGGTTGACTACCTACTCTGGTATCGACCGATCCAGAGAGCAATTGGGGCGGTTACTTCGTTCCCACCTTCCGTTTTGTGCTGCACTTAGGCTCCCACTTTCCACCGAGATCTTTGAGAGTGCTAACAGATCGTCCCGACAAACGATCCGCCTCTGATCTATTCCCTTTTGGGCAAGCCCATGAACCCGCGTGGGCTTGTTCACGTTGACGATGGTTCAGACATGGATTCACTTGCGTTAGCCGTATGCAGCTCTGCTCGACGGGATTCTCAGTCGGGTTCTGAGTAACCGCCTTTTAGCCCTGCTTCAGACGCTTGAGAGTCAGTCGCACACCTGAGGGCTACGCTGTTACCCCAGCACTAGGGGAGATGGAATTGTCCGAGTTGGACGCACCACACAGAAGTTGAGTTATCAAGGGTGAAGCCCCTGACTCTGCTTTATTCCAAACCTGATGGAGGGGCTTGACTTGGGCAGAAACGAATCGCACATCAGGATACGTGTGATTTTTTATCATATCGCCTTGAAACGTAGACTGGATAGACGCTCTAGCCTTTTGACATTTAGTCGTGATCGCTGAAAGCTCTGATTAGTACAGGTTTGGACTACTTTTGGACGCTGTACTACTGGGAAACAGCTAGTACAGCACCTGATTTCTTCTCTATGCGTCGCCTGAAAGCCGCATTCTACCGTTGCCCTTCTGCTGGCACGGCAACTAACCAACCCAATAAGCCCTGTTTGGAGGCAAATGGCGAAACTTCCTCTGCGTAGGGCTTTGATACCCATATGATAAACTTTTACACGGATCTCGGCACGATGCCACCTATAGCTATAAATCCTACATGCCAAGGCTTTCGGTAATACCCGAATTCAAAACCGTAACTTTCTGTTCAAATGCGCACGCGGGTCCAGATTACCTTCTCAACACTCGAAAACACAGGTTTCGAGCCTCAGGTTGCACTGCCCAAAGCGATTAAGAGTTTGGTAAGGAGGTAAAGACGCGGTGTAAGGCGATCCAAGTCGATATATTCCTCTAGACCATGTGCCCCGCCGCCGCCGGGTCCGAGTGCATCTAGGGTGGGTGTGCCCACCGAAGCTGCGTAGTTGCCATCAGTACCACCACCGCTGCCTTCCACGCCAAGCTTAAGACCAATGGTTTGATAGATGGCTTGCGCTTTTTTCACTAACGCATCGGTTTGGGGATTGGGTGGAAAGGGTGGACGACCTTGTTCTGCCCGCACCTTAATGGCTGTACAAGGCAGCAGTTTGTTTTGGGTTAACCGCACAAAGTCACGTTCGAGGCGAAGGTATTCTTGGGCTTCCAGTACCCGCACGTCAGCTTGCACGTTGGCGAAGTCTGGAATGGTATTCGCACGCTCACCTGCCTGGAAAACCGTCACATTAACCGTTGTCTGTTTGTTCGGATCGCTCAGTTTGCTGAGTTTCAAGGTTTGATACGCTGCTTCTAGTAGGGCATTACAACCTTTCTCTGGTGCCGCTCCCGCATGGGCGGCTCGACCTCGGACCTCAATGCCGTAGTAACCGATGCCCTTGCGCCATGCGGTGACCTTGTCTTGTGGAGACCCAAACTCCAGCACTAGAGCCACATCATGTTTTTTAGCCGTTTCTTTGATCAAAGCGCGGGAACCAAACGAGCCTTTCTCTTCATCGGGATTAATCAAAAAGGTGATGGTGTGAAAGCCCTTAAAATGCCGTGCTTGTAAAAGTTTAAGCGCCTCAATGCCGAAAAGGATGCCGCCTTTGTCGTCCATCACTCCAGGACCGTAGGCTTTACCAGCCACAATAGTGAAGGGACGTTGCGCGGCTGTGCCTGCCTTGAAGACAGTATCGGTGTGGGCAAGGAGGAGAATCTTGCCCTTGCCAGTGCCTCGCACTGTAGCCAGAATTGTCCGTCCAGCACTGGGCATAGCAGCAATGGTCCGAACATCTGCGCCTACCGCTTTGAGTTGCTCAATGACCAGGTCTTCAACCTGCGTGAGCCCCTTTTGATTACCTGTACCAGAATCAATATTGACAAGGGTTTCCAGTGTCTTGAGCAAACTACTTTGGGCTTTCTGTGCTTGTTCATAAAGAACGTGATCGGGGGCTGCTACAACAACAGTGGATTGTCCCAGCAGCACTAGCGCCAAGAGCAAACTCAACAACCCGCTGATGAAAGAAGGAAGCCGTACGCTCATTGCCATGCTGCTGTTTAGAAGGGTTGCACTATTGCTGTCGTCATTTGAATTAGACCTGGCATCAGTCATTCTGTTATTGGAAGCCTTAACGAAGCAAGTGCCAGCGTTGTGGCATCACGTTGATCAGCCTTGATGCTGTGACGTTTTAGGGGTTGAGCCAACATAAGGGCAAGAAGGTGTCAGATGACCTAGAAGCTTTACCTGGACTGAGTTTGAAAAAAGCAATGATCTGTTGTCTTCAAAGCAGCACATTGCTTGTACAGCAGCAGGGCAGCGGCAGCATGAGGGTTCTAGAGGTGCCTCGCAACGAAAGAATCGACCTTTGAGCCCTGTGCCACTGGGAGCATTTAGTCCAAAAGCTGTCCAGTGGTCAAATGAAGGGCAGGTGAAATTTTTACTTGCACCTTTTTGCCCTTATGTTGGCTTAACCCCCTCTTCCTTCACCCCCTTGTATAGTTGCTCACTTCGCAACGGAGCAAGCACGAATTCCGTGTGATTCTCTACCGCTATAGAGGACAACTGTTGTAGAGCATAGTGGAGGTGCCTGAACTCACCGCGCTAGCAGAAACTGTCGTCGATCGATTGGACGCGAGGTTGTGCAAGTTCCAGTCAGTGTTTTAAGCGCGTCCAGCTTTTATGCCGTGGCAAGTAGCAGAACCCCCACGCCTGGCAAGTGGAGTAAACTTAAACAATTAATGCAAAGAACGTTGCTTTTTTGTTAGCTATATCATAATGAAGACATTGGCATACATAGTGCTAAAAGCAAAGATTTATCACTGTTGAGCTTGCATCAAAATCTGTCTTTTTGAGGTAACCGCTATGTCTCTTTTCAAGCAGTTTGATAACGTGGTTCAATATTTTTCAGGTGCGTTGGTACGTATCTTCGGACCCAGCGATGATTCCTACCCAGAGACAGGTGTACAACCGTTTGAAGGTACGCCTAGCAAGAAAACGAAGTCACATTATTGATGAATCTGGCAGAGTTTAAGAGGCTGCGATCGCATCAAACACGCAGCCTCTTAAAACTTGATTGCAACACCTCAACATTAAGCAAAAAAGAAAGAAGTTCGCAGTCACTAATCTGTCTTAGTTTAGAGTTGCTTAAAGCAGTTTTCCAAAGCCGTCGTTAAAGGTTTAAGCCTGACAAACTGCTGCGTCTTGTCCATCATGTCCTTTAGGCGGTGGCAGTAACCCAAGTAAACTATTGCGCCTTTTCCATAGCACTGCTCGGTTCAAGTGCATCTCCTCTGCACTTAAAGCTCAGGTGGCTGATGAAAGATTTACTGCATTGACGACCAAGTTCAGATGCTTCAGTCGTTGCTCCTGCCCCTCTAGGTCATTATCCGTAATCACCCCTTGCTTACCAAAGAAGAGTAAGTCCGCAAAACGGTTATAGTCCTTGACAACATTGGTACAAGTCGTGATCTGACGGCGTAAGCTCACATTAAAAGGATAGCGAAGGAGAAAGAGCATGCGGATCACCAGTTCTAAAGCTTGATAAAGGCGATTCCGCTAGCTATGGTTGCCCAATTTATGGAGCAAGGTTGAGGGTAACACCTCAGCAATTCTCAGTATGGAAAATCGGCTGGTATTTGACGGGATGTCTAGCTCTTGCAGCATGAAGGTGAGCAGATAATCTCAACTGTCGAAATACATGTAACGAGTTAACGTTCAGCCAGCTAGTTGTGGAAGCTATCGTTTTAGAGAGTGATGCTAAGCACCCTTTAGCGACGCAGGCAGCGATTGTCGCCACTTAGATCACCCAAACAATTGCCGTTTTGGTCTAGCAGCACTACCGAGCGAATGGTAGGAAATTGCTTAAGGGTGGCTTTGAGGGCACTGGTCATTCGGGCATCGTCGCCCACGCCACTGGAAAGCACCTGCCGACAAAACTGAAGTCTGGCGACATTGGAGACTACGGCGAGCGTAAAGTCTCTACCACAGTTAGAAGTGCCTCGTAGAGTGATAGGAGCCGTAAAGCCTCGTTGTTGTTCCTGACGCGTGGGTCCTGCAATGACTTGCGCGATCGCAAACTGAGCCACACTGGCTGTTTGTGCCTGCCGCCAAACCGGTTCGACATAGCTGAAATCCTGTTGTGACCCAGGCTTTTTGGGCAGAAAGACTTGGACTGGCTGTGAGCGGGTAGCAGCTGCCTCAAGCTGGGGAGCCGCGCTCGTCGGTGTACCAGCAAGGTTGAAAGTGGCAATAGTCGCCAAGCCGAGCAGAGATAGGTTCAAAACGAGGGGAAACTTAAGCATGGGGATTGTCTCGAAAACATACAGTCTACAGAGTTGAATTCAGCGGCTGCTCGTGCCATTCCTGAACCACTGAAGCTACGGGAGCCGTTGATCGAGCCAAACAACCTGCACTAAATAGTGCAGCCAAGGATGAGCCGGACTGCACGATCGACTTATGACTATTTGATGGTACGAGATCTGCAATTAGCGGCTGACTTGCTGAAACAAATCCACTCGCAACAGACGAAATGGTTATGTGCCAATGGCTCTGCCGCCTGACGCACTACTTCAAAACGAAACAGCGATCGCAGCAGTGCAGAAAATTTGGCAGTCCGTCCGATGGAGTAACTTGTTGCTGAGATTCCAGCGACTCAAATCATGTTGCTGGTAATAAATGGTGTCTTAAATCAAAGAACTTGAGTGGTCTGAATAAGGCGATAGCTGAAGAATGAAATGTATACCAAGTGGGCAGCAAGCTCACCCGCCTACCGGAGAACAAGATGAGCATGATGACACCAGCAACAATCAACCCTCAAGCACTGATTGAAAGCAGACTGAAATTGCATTATGCCGTTCAATATATTGCCGCAACGGCTGCGGCATTGGCAGAACCGTTACCAGACAACAGCCACACCAGCTTTGGATGGAATCCAGCTTTAAAGGTGTTTGTTGGCTCAATGATTCCAGCAACTCAGCCCTTTCAAGTTGCACTCGAACCCGTCAGCCTCACATTAATCGTGGTAGATGATCAGAATGATGCGATCGCCTCTTTGCCATTACATGGAAAGACCATGCGAGAAGGCTTAGAGTGGCTCCAGCAAGAGGTTTCTAAACTTGGTGCAGACGCCAGCAAGATTGTGTCCTTAGACTATCCACCGAATGACTTTCCCGATCATCCCCTGGCTCATGGTGCAGCTTTTGATGCCAGTCAAGCGTTGGCATTGCGTGAATTAGCAGATTATTACATCACGACCGATCGGCTACTTCAGGTGATCGCTACTACTAACAAGAATGCTTCAGCGATCCACATTTGGCCCCACCACCTTGATATCGCAATGCTGATTACACTTCCCGGCACCAAAAACGGGCATCCATTGACGATCGGGATTGGGTTGTCGCCTGGAGACACCAGCTATCCAGAACCCTACTGGTATATATATCCGTATCCGTATCCGGACACCGCTAATCTTCCTATCCTAGATGGTCAGGCTTTTTGGCATACCCAACACTGGGTTGGGGCTGTACTGCGATCGTCCCAATTGGCTGAGAATGCCAATGCTGAAACCCGACAACAGCAGATTGCCGCATTCCTGCATTCTGCTCTGAACGCATCAATAACCCTGCTCAAACAGAATGTGTCATGGGACAGAGCAGTTAACGCTCCAGTATCAGGATTCGTCAACCCACTCTGATTGTGAGCGGCAGAAAAAGTATGATTCCGTGGCGATCGCAAGTCTGGATCCATCAAAGCATTCCAAACTCTGAACTGAAAATCTTTGAAGAGAAAGGTGGCGGACATTTCATGTTCATTGAGAATTCAGAGAAGTTCAACCGACGAGTTTTGCAGTTTTTATCACAACAAAACCAACCCCTTCAAGGAAGATGATTATGGGAAACTTTTTGAAGAGCCTTGCCATTTCACCGAACGAATCTTTTAGTGCTCCAGCATTAGCAGGGCTTGGGGCGACACTACAAGCGCTGACTCAATCTTCTTTTTCGGCAATGTCCTTATAGCTTGATGCGATCGCGATAGTGCGTTTCAAAGGCGATCGGTTGACCACTCAGGCGTACGCTGTCCTGGCGTATTGCCTCTGCATTACCCCAGACGATCGCGTCATCGCCACGGTCGTTCACCTCGGACTCAATCTGCTTACAGTATTGGTCATGGTCACGCGCCACAAAGAAGCCGTAAGTCCGGCAGGCGAGCGGGCGAGCGTCATAGATCCGGCAGGCTCCTGCTTGTTCATCGAGATAGGGACACACCACCGCCGCACTTAACATCTGCTCTATGCTTTGCTGCAGCAGTGCCTCGATCTTTTGCTCCACCACCGCTTGAATAGGAGCGGGCAGACTAGCCACAGCAGTATCCACTCTGACCCATTCGGCTGCGCTTAACTCAGGTGGATGGGCGAGGTGACGACAACAAGCGTCACAGCCACGACGGCAAGGCCACCAGTCTCGATCAGCCCGAATGGCTTGCACTCTAGCTTCGATTTGCGTCTCCAAGTTTTGCAGTGGCTGGCTGGCTTCGCTCATCTCGCTATCCTTTTAGGAACCCAAGCTCTATGTTACAGCGCTTGCTAAAGGGGCCGTTCAAGGGTGTCAAAAAACAAGTAGCAAAGGCTGCGATCGAAAGATCTTCCACAACAGCAATTACTGCTCGTCTAGAAGGGGTTTTTAAAAAGGGTCGCTTTTTCATAGTGCCGCTGCACAAGTAAAGATTACAGTTTTAAAATCGCCGACCATCTGTGCGATCGTCTCCCGCTCTGTCAGCAACGTTGCAGATACTGCGATCATCCAGCGCAGACCGCTCATAGCCACAGAAATCTAGAAACATACGCAAGAATTCTGTCTATCCACCATCAATTAGATATTATGCGGAAAGATTCTATCTAAGTACTAAATCTGAGGTGTTGTGCCGAAGCGTTCCGCCTATTCATACATTAGGGGATCTTAAATGGAAAACTTCTGTCCTATTAGGTCTATTAATAGTTATATCCCTTAATCTGGGTGAGGACTTACCCAAAAGCCTGTTAGCTAGAAGTTAGCATTAGGATGGTGCAAGTCTTTATAGTAGGTAGCAGTTTTACAGGAGAAGCGGATTATGGCTATGAGACCTGATTCTGGTTGGGACTTGTCAGTTGACAATCGTAACGGTCAATTGGCTCTTGCCGTTGAGATCAAGCGTAAAACCAATGTATCGCCGGAGTGGACAATAAAGCTACGTCGAAATATCTTTGCACACAGAACTTTTCCGAAAGCTCCGTATTTTTTGATGGTTTTTCCAGATAAATTTTATCTATGGTCTAATGCTGAGGCGTATCAGGATCAGAGCGAACCTACCTACATTATTGATGCATCCCCAATTCTTCAACCTTATTTTGAGAGAGCAGGAGTAGCTGCTGACCAAATTAGTGGAGCGAGCCTAGAACTCATCATTACATCTTGGCTTGGAGAAATAATTCATTCAGATCAATTGCCTGAGAACATTGATGCTTCTCAACAATGGTTAATTGAGTCAGGGCTTTATGCTGCCTTAATTGGAGGGAAGCTTGAGCATGAGGCGGCTGCGTGAATATTTATGTTGAGACAAACTTTGTTTTAGAACTAACCTTTGAGCAAGAGCAGTGTTCAAGTTGTGAACAGATTTTGCAACTTTGTGAAGCAGGAAAAGCAAAGCTCATCGTTCCAGCTTATAGCCTTGCTGAACCTCATGAAAAACTGAGCCGCCAAGCGCGAAGTCGTCGAGAGCTGCAGCAGTCGTTAGATGCTGAGTTGCGGCAGCTTTCACGTACAGCCCCTTATACAAGTCGTATCAAGAGCATTCAGGATATTGCTAGCTTGATGATTCAGAGTAACGAGGAAGAAAGACATCGTTTTGTTCAGTGTCGCGCTCGGCTCCTTAAAGTTGGAGAAATTATTGCACTTAATGTCAATATCTTGTGTGAAGCAGCCTCCTATGAAACTACTTACGACTTAACACCGCAAGATGCACTTGTATACGCATCAGTTATTACTCATTTACGGCGGGATTTACCAGAACAGGCTTGTTTTTTAAATCGAAACTCTAAGGACTTTGATAGCCCTGATATTACTGATGAACTTAGACAGCTCAACTGCAGAATGATTCCACGGTTTGATCGTGGATACAGCTTTATTCAGTCACGGTTGCCATCCGAGCGGTCACAGGCATAACCAATCCCTGCACCAGAACGCTACAAGCTAGTTGGGGAGTTCTCAAGGTTATTTGCGTCCGGTGAGCTTGGTCGTTAGACCGCTAGAAGTTTAGAGGCTGACAGAGGCGATTAAAGGCTCGATCTCAGTTCCTTTAGCATCTCCTGCAAACTTTCTCGCCAGTAGGGAAGATAAGTCCCCAACAGCGTCGAGACTCTTAGCGGGAGTGAAGTATTCAGGTGTGGTGATAGGGGTAACGTGCTGGATTTTGAGGGAGGAAGCCAAGTTGCTCTGCTTCTTCAAAGATGGCAACGGCAAAACTGTACTATATATGCCGCTGTTGGTGTCGTGGTAATTGCCTGCGGTCTCGGTAGACAGTTGAGAGGCGAGTTGGGCGATCGCCACTGCCAGACCCTTTGATTAGGTAGGTGCTTGCAAGTTACTAACTTTTAGCAGACTCTAGTAGCTAATTACCCATGCCAATTTCACACCATCTGGGATACAACGATTGTTAAGAGAAGCGATCGCTTGCCCCTACGAAGGCTTTGTAACCAGCAAAAACCGAATTGGCATTACACCTAACAACTAATCTTGACGCATGACCGTTTGGGAACTTGATTTCTACCGTCGTCCCCTACAGAATGCGGCTAGCGAACCGCTTTGGGAACTGCTGCTCTGTGATTCTGTAGGTGCTTTTCAGTTTGTGACGTACTGCGCCCAGCCGCAGGCAAGCGCAAGCTGGTTACTGACCCAATTACAGGCACAATTGCAAGCGTGGATGGAGGCAGGTCATACCTTGCCCGATCGCCTCCTCGTGTTCCGACCGCAAACATTTCACCTGCTCGAAACCGCTGGGCAGCAGTTGGGCATTGCGATCGAGCCAACCCGACGCACGCCCCGGCTCAAACACTGGCTCGTTGAGCGATCGCGGCAATATGCAACGCTTGCAGACTCTTTAGGAGCAAGCTATACAGGGCAGGGATATCAGCCATTAATACTAGACAAACTGCCGCCTGTACCGTTGCCAGAAAAGCTGTGGGGCGATCGCTGGCGGTTTGCCTCGCTGCCTGCGGTCGACCTCATTGATACCGTTAGCGATCGCATGATTCCCATTCTGTCAGTGCCAGACGCACTGCTGCCGCTCAAGCTAGGGCTAGCATCCACAGTGCCCATTCCAGGTGTAGTGATTGATGGTGGACGGCAAGCCATGCGGTTAGCCAACTGGCTCCAACAGTCTCAGCCTGTCTCGCTAGGCTACATTCCCGGTGCTCCTGATGGCTTGATTCTGGAAGCTGGGTTAGCCGATCGCTGGATTCTGACGACCTTTGAGGATGCTGAGGTTGCTACGGCTGGGCAAGCATACGAACAGCGCAAGCAGCTCAGTCAGGGACTCCATTTTTTGCTGGTGCAACCCGACGACTCTGGTATGACCTACAGCGGTTTCTGGTTGTTGAAACCAGAAGATTAGCAGGTTGCCCACGCTTACTTCGCTTGGCTTTCCAGCCAGATGGAGCCGTGAGGATAAGGACGTGCTTGCTGCTGCACGTTCTCATACCAATTCCCTGTACAGTATGGACAAGGTGATAGCGCTCGCCTAAACCGCCCCTGGCTTTTTTGATTTTTACTAAAGGGCTGATCGCTCCTACTGTTCCGGCTTGCTGCGGAAAGTAGAGCTGTTAATGTCAACTTCCAACGCAAGTCACGGCAAGTCGTTCGTTCGCTGGAGATTGCGTGATGTTTGCAAGTCTGCTCTGGATCGTCTTGATGGGCTTTTTTGTTGGTCAGATTGCCCGTCGCTTAAAGGTACCCGCCCTGGTGGGGATGATCATCGTTGGGGTGATCTTGGGTCCACAAGTCGGAAATGTCATCAGTCCAGGCGTTTTGGATGCAGCGAATGCTTTGCGAATCATTGCAGTCATGGTCATCCTGATGAAGGCAGGGTTGGGACTAGACCGCGAGAAACTCAAGCAACAGGGAACAGTAGCACTGCGGTTAGGGTTTTTACCCGCCATCTGCGAAGCGATCGCGATCGCCCTTGCCGCGATCGTCATTTTTCGGTTCGATTTTTCTACAGGGTTACTGCTGGGCTGCATTATTGGGGCAGAGTCGCCAGCGGTGATTGTACCAGGCATGCTCCGGTTAAAGAGTTTGGGGTGGGGAGTCAGAAAAGGGATTCCTGATGCAATCTTGACGGGAAGTGCGCTGTCAAATGTGCTGTTGCTCCTGATCTTTAGCCTGCTGCTGGCGGTTCTCTCACAGGGAGCAACAACAGGAATCACCTTACACGGTGGCTTCACCCTAAGTGCCTTGCAGCTCTTGCCCTTGCAAATCGTACTTCAGATTAGTTTAGGTGTGTTGCTGGGAGCCTTCGCTGCTCGCGTCTTAGTGTCTCTGCTGGCAGAACAAAGCTGGACACAGACTGCCGTACAGGATACTTTAGTTGCCGCTAGCGTTGCCCTGCTGTTGGTGGTTTTGACTGAGCCATTCCCCTTCTATTCTGGCTATCTTGCCGTCCTGTCAATGGGTTTCTTTCTAACTAAGTTCGATGCACCCTTAGCCCGACGCTTGCGGGGTGGGTTCGATGGTTTGTGGACACTTGCCGAAATCTTCTTATTTGTCCTACTGGGAGCCAGTATTCAACTCAATGTTTTGGGCGCTGTGTTGCTGCCGGGCTTGATCTTGCTGGGTATTGGCACCTTGATTGGACGATCGCTCGGCTGGTATCTCTCCACCGTTGGCAGCAATTGGCACTGGCGAGAGCGTCTCTTTTTGCTACCCGGAAATTCGGCTAAAGCAACGGTTCAGGCAGCGATCGGCGCGATTCCTCTCGCCAATGGCATTACAGGCGGCGAAATCATTCTGGCGATCGCGGCACTCTCAATTTTAGTGACAGCCCCATTGGGAGCCTGGGCAATTCCGACATTTGCTCCTCGACTGTTGGAACGTGGCGAGGTCGATCCCACTAAAGTAGCGATCGCTCGTCGCATTACCATTTTGGCTGCTGTCGATACCTCTCCTCTGGCAGTGCAAGTGCTAACGAAAACGGCTGAACTGGCGCGTCGCAGCGATAGTCAGGTCATTGTGCTGCACGTGAGCCGCACTAACGATCCAACCGAGATGGAATGGCTCCGAACAAAAACACAATTGCTCCTAGCAGATATCCGCTATCGATTTATGACGGTGGAAGGGACAGCCGCAGAGGCGATCGTTCGCACTGCCCAGGACTACAACGTGGACGAAATTGTGCTGGGTAAACGAGGACATCAACCGTTGGACACCGTTCTTGTTGGGTCGGTTTCACAAGCCGTTTTAGAGTCGAGTCCCATTCCAGTCATGGTCGTGGAACAAGTGCCCTCGTTTTGAAGTCGCCGTACATAAGCGCTGCTCCAATAGCGACAGCAACTAACCAGACTGACTGCTGCAAGCCAAACGCTGAGAGCAAGTTACAGTTCATGGCTGGAGGCACTTTATAAAGCTTTCATGAGGACAGGGCTCAAATTGCTGTACGTCTTTGTCTCTGTTTACTAATAGGGTAGAACTAGCATAGAGATGCCCGTTGGTGCCCTACCAGATCGTTTTGACCAGCACAACCCACCTCACCGAAAAATCGCTTCTGAGGCTCCTCCCTATGGCTCACGGCTTAAAGCAATTCGCACAATTTTCAGCGATCGCCCTGATCACTGTTTTAGGTTCAACAAAGGCTGGAATCGCGATTGAATCGCAAGATGTGAAAGCACGCTTGCTGGCGGACATCGGCTTTCAATATGCCGCACTTGGAGACTCTCAACGTTCGACCGAAGTTTTAGAGCAAGCGCTCCGCTCCACCAAAGCGATGTCTGCTCGCTGCTTCCAAGGCAATCTTTTAGCAAAAATTGGCGGTGGCTATCTACTGGTAGGACAGGAAACGCAAGGCAAACAGCTCCTGACAGAGGCGCTTCAAACTGCCGTAGCCCAGGAAGCAACGCGCTGTAGTCGCAGTGGCACCTCTCCAACCGAATCCTTAGGCAACCGTGCCAAAGAGTACGCTGATGCCGGACACTTTGACCTGGCACTTGAACTGGGTCAGCGCTTAGTCGACCCCATGACGCTGGCAGAACTAGCCGGTTATCTCTCGGCGGCAGGGCAGCCTGAGCGCGCCACAAAGGTCTTAAACCAGGCGATCGATCGAGCTGAAAGTCTGACGCACCAGGCAGACAGAACCCAAATGCTGGTCGTGATGGCAGAGCGGCTTCGATGGGGTGAGCACAGAGAGCAGTCATCCGTTGTTCTGCAGCGAGCGCTAGAGAGCCTCAATGCTCCAGCACAATCCAAGCCAGCACCATCTAATCCAGTAAACTCCAAGCCAGCACCTTTCAGTGCCAAATTTAGTGCCGAATCGTTACAAGTTTCCTCAACCCTCCGCATAGCTAGAGTCTTTGCTGCCATTGGAGAGAACCAGCAAGCCATCGAAGTGCTCAATCAAGTTGTGCCAAAAATTCGGACCTTAGCAAGCCAACCCTTGCCGCTCGATCGAGTTGGGTACCAGATTGATGCTGCCCTTCAGTATGGTGAACTAGGGCAGAAGCGCCAGTCCGGTGACCTCCTGGCTGAAGCACTGGCAAGCGTACAAGGCATTCCCAGAGACGGCAGCTCTAACCGAGAGTATGCCGTGACCAAAATTGCCGAGGGCTATGCCAAGCTTGGTGACTTTAAGCAGGCACTACAACTCGCCCAAGCCATTCCCATTGCGAGTCAGCGCACGTCTGCGTTGGGGCAAATTGCGATCGCCTATGCCAAGGCAGGAAACCTGGATGCAGGAGTGAAACTGGCGCAGTCGATTAAAAACCGCAATGCAGTGCTGATAGAGGTTGTGAGACATCATCTTGGCAACAAACAGCCTGATCAAGCCTGGAATCTTGTCCAGACTTACCAGGTAAAGGGCATTTTGTCAGAGGTAGCTGTTGGTTTTGTGGAAGCAGGACAACCTGAAAAGGCACTGCAAATTGTTCAAACTGGCAACCTAAAAGGGTTTGTGCCAGACCTAGCACTCAGCTATGTGAAGGTAGGACAGCCTGATCAGGCTTTGCAGCTCGTGGCAAACCAACAGATGGAATGGATATTGCCTGCCATTGCGCGTGGCTTTGCAAAACAAGGACAACTCGACTCGGCACTTCGGGTAACGCAAGCGATGAATGATAAAAACTACAAAGCACAAGCACTGATTGCGATCGCCCAGGTTTACACTAAACAGGATGCAGCAGAGCAAGGCAGCATTCAGGCGCTGCTGACCAACCCTATGACCTTGCTCAGAAGCCTGTTCGGGGATTCAGAGCGGGAAAAAGCTGCTAAAAAAGTGCTGGATCAAGCGCTTCAGGTAACGCAATCGTACTAAACCATAGAAACAAAGGTAGCGAGGCTGCAACAAAACCCTACGCGATCGCTGTACTACCTGAGCAGCAGAGAATTCAGCAAAAAGCTTAGAAATTGAATTCTCGAAAATAGTCAGGTTCGCATGATGAGACAGCCCTGAGTTTTCTGCACTACTAAGGTCACTTGACTGACACAGTATTAGCGTTGCTATCAAAAACGAATTCGGCAATCGTCCAAAGGAAATTTGCTTCGCAAACAGCTAACATTGCCTTGCAAGTAGGCTCCTCTAGTCAAAGTCATCTGAAAGAGCACTTTAGCACCTCCTTGTAATGGCACTTAAGCAAGTCCGCTAACACCACAAGAATGTGACAAGGCATTGTAAGAATGTGAAAGAAGTTGAGTATTGGGACTCACTACACTATCAGTAAATAAAACGTGGAAGCAACCTCAGGAGTGAACCGCTGTTAATAATACTTAGACGGAAAATAATCTGTCTAACCTTCTAAATAAATGGTCATGAGTAAACAGGGCTTTTCGTAGGATGGGTTAGCAATAGCGTCACCCATGCTGCTCAAGGATTTGATGCGTTACGGCTACGCCCTTTAGCGAAGCCATGCCGCAGGCTTTACACATCCTACGTTTAATTAGGGCTGTCTAACCTCCTAGTTCGGAATGTATTACAGATTCGACTTCTGTCTAATCTTGCCATTTTGGGTAGATAGGCAGAATAGAAGGGAGAAAATTCGTCCAATAACAAGTTAGGCACTGTCCCATCTCCTTCACCTACCTTTTATGCCAAATCAACTTGCACCGGAAATCGAGTTGCTACGCGCAGCGTATGCGTCCTTCAACGCACGTGACCTTGATGCCGCCCTCGCCCTGATGGCTTCCGACGTGGTTTGGCCAAGAGCATTCAAAGGCGGTTTTGTCCATGGGTCTGAAGCAGTTCGCGCTTACTGGACGGAGCAGTGGAGCGAAATCAATGGACACGTCGAGCCAGTTACCTTTCACATAGAGGATGCTGGGCAGATCTTGGTCGAGGTGCATCAGGTCGTGCGCGATCTGTCTGGAGCCGTCCTTGCCGATGAAAACGTCGGTCACCGTTTCACCATTGAGGATGGCTTGATTCAAGCCATGGAAGTCTGCCCACTTCCATTGTCCGACCTCGATGCCTAACAACGTTAGGTGGAAGCTTCACAAAAAAAGGTAACCATCATGATGCTTGAAAATAAAGTGGCTTTAGTTACTGGCGGGAAAATAGGTATTAGTCGAGCCACTGCAATTGCGTTTGGTGCTGCTGGTACATAAGTGATCTTCTCCGACAAACCCGATGTAGAAAGGGAAGCAACTGCTACTCTGATTCGCGAGACGGGAGCGGAATGCTTGTTTGTCAAATCAGATGTATCGAGTGAAGCGGATGTGTAAGCCTTAGTGCAGAAAGCATCGCCGCCTACAACAACCTCGATTGTGCATTTAACAATGCTGGAATTGATCGGGTTGTTAAACCACTGCACGAACAATCGATCGAAGATTTTGACAAGATTCTGTCGATCAATGCGCGAGGGCTATTTCTGTACATGAAATATGAAATTCAACAGATGCTGATCCAGGGCGCAGGCGTGCTCATAAACAATTCATCAGCGAATGGCTCGTTGCGCGGTGTTGCTAAATAGTGGGAGGAATCAAGCAGGAATCGGGACATCTCGAAATTTAAAGTCTCGAAATTGCAAGTAGTAAAGTAACAAGCGGATTGAATGTCTCAGCCTTGCTTCTGATTTGGAATAGCACAATGTTTTGCGATGTAATCGTGCTAGACAGTGCCACAAGCGTGTGTTCTCGTCTTCAACTCGGTTTCCATTTCATCGAGTTTACCGACTTGTGGCACCACTTCTGAAGCATATGCATCAGGCAAGTGTTCACCAACCTGTTTGACTCAGGTAATGACAGTGGTATGGTGAACACCTGTGACTCGTTCAATCCCTGGAAAGCCTATACCGTTGATATACATCCGTAAGCACTGCTGCTTAATGTCGTCACTGTATCCTTGAGGCGAAGTGTAGCGATCAAGGAATTGACGATGATAACTGACACAGATGTAATTTTGCTTACCCCTTCTCTTGCTATGCTCAATCTCATCCTTGACCTCATCGAGAATATCACTCTCGCATTTCGCTATCAATGTCGTTCATTGTCACCACTGCTGCCAAGGGTTTTTCAGTTTTTTCGTCTACACCCAAGTGCAACTTCCGCCAAGTGCCCCGCTTACTGATGCCATGTTGCCGGGTCTTCCGCTCCCCTTCTCCATACACTTTGACGCCAGTAAAATCGACCACCCTATGCCGAGCACCACGCTTGGGCAGTACGGGTAAGGTGGCTGCGAACCGTCCCAAGCGTCACGCTCAGGTGCTGTGGTCGAGCACCGGCAGATCGATCTCCATTAACTCGAGGATTGATTCTAGAAATCCTTGGCACTGCCGTCCTGCTAACTTGTACACTGCCTTAAGCATTGTCATGGTGCAGATAGCGAGATCACTGTGGAAGTCTAAAGCTCCCGACTTGCCGCTGAAGTTGGGAATTACCCACTGCTCTAGCATGGCTTCGTCCATCCAGAATGTTAAGCTTTTCCGTTGCTTGAGTGCAGCGTTATACTCAGATGCAGTTGTGGATGCGGTAGCTCATTGCTATGAAGGATTGTTGGTGGTACTTCAACCCTACCACGTCACCTTCCCGCAACCCCTTCATGCAATAAAGCTAAGCCGAGGTAGATGCTGAAAACAAAAACTGTGACAGAGAACCTTCCTAAAGTGATCGAACTCGGTCAACGGTTTGATCATACAACTCCGGTGTTATCCAGTCGGCAAAGAGGCTGGAACGGGATTGTGGTTGAGCAGTATCAGCATCTTTCAAATTCATTTGAAGTTGAATTCCCAGCCCCCTCAGATCATTGGCTCGTCTTACCCTTAGGGCAACCTGTCCTTGTAACCCAAAAGTCTGACGATCGCTTGCATGAATCCATCATCCAGAGGGGCGACACCATCCTTGTTCCTGCTGGACAACCGAAGTACTGGTGTCGGCGCGAAGGCATCTGCTGTGCGGTGCACATGCACTTAAAACCGGAGATGATTAGGCAAACCGCTGAAGCATCTGAAATGGATACAAAACGAACCGGTCTTGTAGACTGTTCCGGTAAGCAAGATTTACAGCTGCATCAGATTGCCATGCTGCTTTTAGCTGAGTTGGAGTCTGGTGGCATGATGGGTCAATTGTATGTTGAATCACTCACTCAAGTATTAGCTATCCATCTTCTAAGACATTATTCTACCGTTACGCAAACCATTACATCTGAGAACAGAAGTTTAAATCATATTCAGTTGCAACAGACGATCGATTATATTCACACTTACCTGAATCGAGATTTGTCACTCGCTGAACTGGCAAGCGTCATTAATATTAGCCCCACATACTTTGCCAGTTTATTCAAACAAGCGATGGGAATATCGCCCCACCAATATGTGATTCAACAGCGAGTAGAACAGGCGAAAGTAATGTTAAAGAGAACAAATTTGACGATTGCTGATATTGCTTTACAAGTCGGTTTTTCCAATCAAAGTCACTTAACACGGCACTTTAAGCGATTCACCGGAATGACACCAAAACAGATTCGTTAAACATCATAAGAATGTGACAAACTGTTATAAGAACCTACAATTAGTTGAGCATTGGAACTTATTACACTCAGTTGATTAGGACAAGCGTAGCTGTTTTACAGTGAGGAGCAGAACGGAGCTACTCCTCCGTGTTGCCCTATGACGGTACTACTTTTTATGTCCTTTCTGTAAGTTGCAAAAACTGGTTAGTGGTAAGGTCGGTAAATCTAGACACGGCTAGCTCCTCTCCAATCGCTACTTCGGTACGGTCAACTTAACTGGGTCTGCTCAGAATGCAGCACAATCATGCTTCCATCATCAGGTACACTCAATTGATGCAGCAGTTTTCAGGCAAATGACTGCTTGCAGCTCAACGAGCGAGATTAATACTACAAGCTTAGACTTGGTGTGATCTAGCTACTTATTCCACTATCCTTTAATGCGCCACCAACGATTCCGACCGATCAACGAAAGTTAGAGAACGTGTCAGCGAAAGTTGGAGGTGAAAACCCCTTCCTGAGCTAGAAGGGCAATTTGACTAGAGCAGTTACGCTGTGAGCAGCCTTTAAGCCACCATTTTCTTGGTTAATCCGGGTTGCAGCCGGAAAGTGGTCATACGAAATTCTAGATGCCAAAACAAGGGTTATATGGAATTTTTATTTTGAGCTTTCTAATCTTTTTGCTTATCTAGTTTTTCGCTTGGTAGTGCAACGCCATTTTATAAGCTTAAGAGATTCGTCTTAGAGATTGAAAGCAGTATGTTAAACATAGAGAAAATAGCCTACAGGCTAACAACCCAAAGAGCGCGAACTTGCAAGATGTCTATGAGTCACGAAGTATAGTTTTATAGCGGCTCATTCGGAACGTTAGCCTTACTTGAATTTATGTGCCTTTAGGCTCACTTGCTTCCCCATCATTCACTTAAATGCTTATGACTCATTTCGGTATTATTTCTCCTACAGGTAGCCACTTAACTACCCACTTTGTCTTAGGCTATGAGCTTCAGCGACGTGGGCATCGTGTCACCTTTCTGAATATTTTGGATGCTCAGGACAAGATACTTGCCGCGGACTTCGGCTTTAGGGTCATTGGTGAGTCGGAGCGACCGATTGGTTCAGAAGCCGAAATCTTGACCCAGAGAGGCAAGTTAAGTGGAATAGCCTCATTGAAGCATTCTCTTAAAACTGCTGAACAAGATATGCGAGTGATTCTTCAGGATGCGCCGGCGGTGGTTAAAGCTCAAGAGATTGAAGCCCTCTTGGTTGATCAATGCTCTCCTGTTGGCGGAACAGTTGCAGATTATCTTAAAATCCCTTTTATTAGCCTGTGTGCCGCCTTGCCACTAAATCGAGACATTAGCATTCCACCAATCTTTACAACTTGGTCATATAGCCCCACTTGGAGGGCTAAAGTACGGAACCGCCTTGGTTATACCTTATCAACCGTCTTAACGAAGTCCATCAGGCAGTTAACGGCGGAGTATCGGCAAAAATGGAATTTACCGCCCCATGCTCATCCGAACGACAACTATTCTAAACTAGCTCAGCTCAGCCAGCAGCCTGCTGCCTTTGAGTTTCCTCGCGCCCTGCCACCGCACTTTCATTTTACTGGACCTTATCACAGCTCTCTTGGACGAGAGAGAGTCTCTTTTCCGTGGGATCAACTAACTGGACAACCGCTGGTTTATGCATCAATGGGAACCATTCAAAATCAGATTTTCCCTGTGTTTGAGACAATTGCTGCTGCTTGTGTCGGACTCGATGTTCAGTTGGTACTTTCCTTGGGGGGCGGCATGCCGTTGGAGGCAATGTCATCCTTGCCTGGGCAACCTTTGATTGTTAGTTATGCACCACAGCTAGAGTTGCTTCAAAGAGCCGCCCTCACGATCACTCACGCAGGTTTAAACACAGTTTTAGAATCATTAACCCATGGAGTACCAATGGTTGCGATTCCAATTGCGAATGATCAACCTGGAACCGCTGCTCGCATCGTTTGGGCAGGCGTAGGGGAGCTGATAGCCCTGTCCCATTTAACAGTTGCTAGTTTGCGATCAGTCATTCATCAGGTGTTGACTCAGGATTCCTATAGAGTTCAGGCATTGCGTTTAAAAGCGGCGATTCAGAGCTCTGGTGGGGTGCAGCAAGCAGCCAGCATCATTGAATCGGTGCTGGCATCAGGAAAGCCCGTTCTTAGAAATTCAGGTGGCATTATCAACTTAACGAACCACATTCAAAATTAGGCACGATTATTCCTAAGCCGTCTTGATCACTCTGGTTACGCAGCAGCATTTAGCCCAGCAACAGCTATGCCAATCTTCCAACCGTTGGCATAGCTGTTCTCGGCATCGTGTTGCACTCGGTTCATGTTGCTTTAGGTAAAAGTGCCCTCGAAGCGGTTCAAAGGCGGCTAGAAATCGTTGTGCTTGCCCCATAGATTTGAATCGCCGCATGCGTCGTTCTCAAACTCGTGTTGGCTGATGCGAATGCTTAACTCGGTTGTTCAATCCCTTTTGCTGTCGAGGTTCTATGCTCGGCATCACTCGTTTCTTTGTCGCTTCGTAACGCTTCAATTTGTCTGTAACGCTGACCCGGGGCACGAACTCTTGTTGCAGTAGCTGGGAGTACAGGAACCGGAAGCCGCGAACAAGGTGGAATCAGAACAATTATTCGATCGCAGCATTAACTTGACAATACTCTTCTACTGCCCAACTACAAAATGCAAACGTGGAGGCGAAACAAGATGTCAGCAGAAGAAATTGAACATAGCTCTCTCGTTTACGCGAACCTGTAGCGATGCCAATCCCACAAAAGTTGATAACTAACGTTCTAAAAGATTCGATGGGATGTTGAACTGTTGATGTTGGTTACTAAGTAACAGGCTCGATAACCCGGTTGAGTAGAATCTGGTTCACAGCAGCAACAGAAGCAATTGCATACCCATTTTTACGGTGTTTAGGGAGCGTACAAACGGGGATGATATGTCTGAGGCTCCTAACATAATTGTCAAGCACAGCTAGCGTTTCAGTTATGTTGAAGAAAGCATTTGTCGAACTCATATCGCGACTAACCCTGTAAATTTAGGTAAGTGGATTGTCAGCACAAATGTATTGCAAATCATCCAAACAGCGACATGAATCAGGCGAATATCTTATCAAGTTTTGTTAGACGCATAACGGCATAGATCGTGCGAATGCTAGGATGGCGACATGAATCAGGCGAAAAATATTTGTATTGCTAAAATGACTAAAAGCCCTTCTGAGTCTGGGGTCTAGCTGTTAAAATATTAGCGACATGATTGTGCGAACAGCAACATTTATTATGCAAATGTCCATGTGGGTGAGCGCATAAAATGGCGCGATTATATACTATTGCCGCCTACATTACAGCCTATGAGGATGCGATTGCCCTCAACGCCTGCGTGACAGCTTTACGATTCCAGTCTTACTGCATTCAACACATTCTGATTGTTGACAACTCAGCCCAACCGTTGAGGCTTTCAGAAGAAAATCAAGCGGACGATCGCGTTTTGGTCTGGCATTACCCTGAGAACATTGGCATTGCGGGAGGTTTGGCACTAGCGATTCGGTGGGCTAGGCAGCGCCAGTACGACTTTTTGTGGACGTTTGACCAAGACAGCGCCCCGGCTTCTGATTGTCTGGAGCACTTGCTAGCAGCATATGTGAAGCTGGCGACGGAGGCGTATGCGATTGGCATGATGGCTCCTACAGCGATCGATGCGCGTACGGGACAGACGGTAAAGCCAAGTCTATTTCTGGGCGATCGATTTCGTGGCTTCGCGCCAGCCAACCCCACTATGCCCTACGAATGCGATGCGCCGATCACGTCTGGGGCATTGGTGTCACTACGGACGGTCGAGCACGTGGAGCCTCCAGATGCAGGGCTGTTTATTGATGGCATTGACTTAGATTATGGGCTACGGTTGCGACAGGCTGGCTTTCACAATTTGGTTGTGCCAGATGCGGCAATGTATCATCGGTTTGGAGTGCCGTTTCAGCTTGAGATACTGGGTCGAAAAAAAGTGTTTCAGCTTTATTCGCCGCTGCGCTACTACTACATTTGTCGCAATCATACCTATCTTGAATTACGGCATTCGCAAGGATGGTATCGGTTGACGTGTTGCCTACGGCGCCTAAAATTCTTACTGCTGACAGTGCTCAAAATTTTAGCGTTTGATGCTGCTCCCAAAGGGCAAAAAGCGATCGCGTGCGTCATCGGCACGTATCATGGCTTTTTAGGAAAGCTGGGCAAAACCTGGTAAGGAAATAAGGGAATAGGGAGTAGTGAATGCAAATGAGCCCAGTTGTAGTTTCCATTATTTTAGTCAACTACAACGGCGCAGAAGTTGTACTAAACTGTTTGCGATCGCTCCTGCAATTTCTTCACACTGTTCCTTACGAGATCATTGTGGTTGATAATGCCTCTACAGACAGTAGTGCTGCCTTAATTGCTCAACACTTCCCAACTGTGAAACTCATTATACAAGCCGAAAATCGAGGCTTTGGAGCAGGCAATAACGTTGGTGCAACCGAGGCAAAAGGAGAATTTCTCTTTCTGCTGAATACAGATACGTTGCTTACCAGCGATGTGCTGCCACCACTGATAATGCTGATGAAAGAATACCCATCGGTTGGTATTATCGGGACAAAACTATTAAACGCAGATGGGACTTTTCAGCTTTCTGTGGCAGATGAAATTAGCATTGTTGGCGAGTATAACACACTGAAACAACTAAAGCAGTACACCGATCCTCAACAACGAGATGCGATCGAACAGAGATTTCAGCACGTTCAAACGGTGGATATTGTGATCGGCGCTGCCTTTTTTATCCGTCGATCGCTCTTTGAAACGTTGAATGGGTTTGATGAAACCTTTTTTATGTACTTTGAAGAATCCGATTTATGTCAGCGATCGCGCGCTCGTGGTTGGCAAGTGCTTTACACCCCTGATGTTGCAATCATCCATTTAGGCGGTTATTCTGTTGGCAAAGTATCTGATCGGATGCGGTTAGAATATCGTTGGAGTCAGATTTATTACTATCAAAAACATCGTCCGTTGTGGGAACAAGTTGTTTTAAGAGTTTATTTAATCGTTAAATTCACGATCGCTGCTTTAAAGGCACCTAGCCCAATTAATCTAAAAATCCTGCGCTTTATTCTAAATATTAATCATGCTCCAACACCATCAAAGCGGATTCATGCCGTTAAAAAGCTCTAGCGATCGTTTGCACTTATGACAATTTTGGTGAACCTATCTCCCGTTTTGCCACAGCCAACGGGCATTTCTACGTATAGCCTTAATATCGTCAAAGAGTTGCGATCGCTCAAACCCAATGTCGTCAGTTCGTTTAAAATTGAGGGCTATGCCTGGCATCGATCGCCACCTGATTTAACGGCTGCCTATGGTTTAAAGGGTCACTTAAAGCGGCTGCTCTGGACACAGTTTCAGTTGCCTAAGTTCTATCAAAAGCTAAACTCAACGCTACTGTTTTCGGCTTTACCAGAAGCACCGTTATGGTCAAACTGTCGTTCCGTCATCATGGTGCATGATCTCATTCCACTACACTTTCCCAAACGCTTTTCTCCAGCAACGCTATATAACCGACACTATATTCCTCAAGTCTTAAAACAAGCTGCTCATATTATCTGCAATTCGAATGCAACCGCTCAGGATCTTGTGCAGTTTTGTGGCATTTCAGCGAGCCAAATTACGTCTATTCCTCTAGCGTATGATGCTCAACACTTTCAGTTTTTAGACTTGCCAACGCAGAACTACTTTCTTTATCTGGGTCGTTTTGCACCGTACAAAAATGTCCAACGCGCGATCGCTGCGTTTGCTCAGTTGCCCAATAATTCAGACTATGAATTTTGGTTAGCAGGTCCACCCGATCTACGTCAGTTGCCACTATTGAAAGCGCAAATTGAAGCCTTGAAATTAACCAAGCAAATCAAGTTTTTAGATTACGTCGCTTATGATGCACTGCCGAAATTGCTGAATCAGGCGATCGGACTGGTGTTTCCGAGTCTATGGGAAGGGTTTGGCTTGCCAGCGCTGGAGGCAATGGCGTGTGGCACACCTGTGATCACATCAAACTTGTCATCTTTACCAGAAGTAACGGGTGATGCTGCCCTTTTGATCGATCCGTATGACGTGGCTGCGATCGCTCATGCTATGCATGATCTGGCAACAGATGAGAGTTTACGTGCTCAACTCCGCATAGCCAGCCTTGCTAGAGCCAGCCAGTTTAGTTGGGCAAAAACCGGACACGCAACGGCTGAAGTCTTGCAGCGTTTTAGCTAGGTTGGTACGTAGAATGCACGCAGATTCAAGGGATGGACGCAGGCATGGGTTATGAAGTGCAGAGAGGGGCGATCGCCGCAAGGATTCGCTCACGTTGGTATCTAGCCGCAGTCGGGTGCCTGCTCCTGCTGCTGGTGGGCTGTAACTTACTGCTCAAACCGCCTGCTACTATCAGCGTTCACTTGGCGTTGGGCAACCCCAGCAATGCCACAGCCAGTCCTCTTAGCCCAGACAACTACCTGATGGTCAAGCCGGAGTATACGCTGTCCTACAACAACAGCAAGCGCATTCCCAATTGGGTCAGTTGGCAGTTGAATGAGTCCTGGTTGGGCACTGTGCGTCGCAGCAACGATTTTCGCCCAGATGATCAGTTGCCAGCAGAATGGTATCGAGTGTTGCCCACAGACTACAACGGGAGCGGCTTTGATCGCGGTCATTTAGCTCCTTCCGGCGATCGTACTAATACTCCAGACGCGAACTCTGCCACCTTTTTGATGACCAACATTCTGCCCCAGTCGAAAGCAAATAATCAGGGACCGTGGCAACAGTTGGAAAGCGACTGCCGTAGTTTGGTGCGGCAGGGCAAGGAACTCTATATCGTGGCTGGTGGCTACGGCAAGAAACGAGTGCTGACTAAGGGCAGCATTGTGGTGCCAGCGTATACCTGGAAAGTGATTGTCGTGCTCGATCGCCTCAATGCCGGTAGCCGAGCGATCAATGAGCAAACCCGAGTGATTGCGGTGAGTGTGCCTAACTTTGAGGGCATTAGAGAAACCGACTGGCAGACCTATCGCGTTTCTGTCGATGCGATCGAAGCGGCAACCGGGTACGACTTTCTGACCAATGTGCCAGTGGGTGTGCAAGCAGTGTTGGAACGCCGAGTGGATACCCAGTAAAAGCGTTCTGTCCTCAAGACGCTTCAGAAACCACCACTTTGGAGCTGACTTAACAACCGAGCGACCTCAGGCAGGTTTTTGTCGCCCGGACTGTACTCCACACCGCTAGAAAGGTCAACGCCGTGCGGCGTGGCTTGACGTAGCGCCTCCAGCACGTTATCGGGTGTCAACCCGCCTGCCAGAAACCAGGGGCAAGCTGGCTCAAATTGCTGAAGCGATCGCCAGTTCAATGTTTTTCCAGTGCCACCGAGCAATCTGGGATCGTAAGCATCCAGCAGCAGCGTGTTAACGCAGGCAGTATAAGCATCGACCTCGCTAAGATCCGACTCAGAACGAATGCGTAGGGCTTTGATAATTTCAACCTTGGGAAGCTGTTGTCGGAGTTGATCGCAAAACTCAGGCGTTTCGGAGCCATGAAGCTGCACTCCGCTCAGGTTGCCGATCGCCACCGTTTGACAAAGTACTTCCAAGCTGGCGTTGACAAACACACCGATGCGATCGCACAGCGGTTCATTGATCGCCCAATCGCAAGGAAGGGTGGAGACAATAGCGGCAATCTGCGTTGGAGAGACATAGCGTGGAGAGGACTGGGCACAGATAAACCCCAAGGCAGTCGCGCCGAGTTGGGCGATCGCCTGACCCTGCTCCGGTTTAGTGATGCCGCAAATTTTGACTCGTAGACCCATGACTTGTATCGAAAGATGACACGTTCGTTAACTCTTGAAACAAAATCAGCTTTTTTAGAGGTTCGCTCCTGAGAGCTTTTTATAATCCTTCTTGTTTATAAGCGTATCAATCTTTAGGAGGCAAAATGTTTTACACACCTTTAGCGGCTGTTGCACGAAGCGTCGAATGGTCGCCCAACGTTGCCATTGTCATGATTGCAGCAAACCTGCTGGCGATCGCGATCGGTCGTTTTGCCATTCAACGACGTGGTGTCGGTCCTGCGCTACCAGTCAAAGCACCCGGACTCTTTGAAGGGTTTGGCGTACCAGAATTGTTGGCAACGACAAGCTTTGGGCACATTCTGGGCGCTGGTTTCATCCTAGGACTTAGTAACGCTGGCGTTCTTTAAGCACTGGGCGTTTGGTGCTTGATTACTACCGTTCTCCTACTGAGGCGTTTTCATACTGAGGCGTTCTCCTACTTAGGAAAGTGGCAGTCAAGTACTTAAGGTTGCTAATTTGAAAGTAAGACTTGACAGCCTGGGTGGTATGGCGATCGCTGTGCTACCCAGGCTGTTGTATTTAGCGCCTAATGGTCGCCATCACCATGTATGCTGCATCCCCACTTTTGGCTATGAGTGCCCCCGTTTTCACAACGCTGTTTACAGGCTTGCTGCTTGCCTTTGCTGTGCAGTTGTTGTTGACAACCTTTGGTGTGGCGGCTGGCATTACAGCGATCGGCTATCTGCCCAGTACTCAGTCCAATGATGAGCCGGAAGCAACCACTACAAACAGCAATACAGCGGGCAAGCTTGGTTTTGCTATTGGGGCTAGCACCCTCTTGACTGTCAATGTTGTTTTGTTCATCGCGTGCTTTTTAGCCGTGAAACTAAGCCTTGTTAGTAGCCCAACCCTGGGAGCCGTTCTCGGTGTCGTCATCTGGTCGGGCTATTTTTTGAGCGTGCTTTGGCTGAGTACAAAAGCTGCTGGATCGCTATTGGAAACGTTGGTTGGTGCAATTAGTGGGGGTGTACAAACGTTAGTGACAACGATCGCGACTGCATTAACGCGAAAAGAGAAAACAGCAGACGTACTACCAGCCGCTTTGACCAAGCGCATAGCAGCGACAGAAACCAGCCTGGCAACCCTACAAGATCAGGTAGAAGCAACCGATCGCAACCTTGAAACCACGCTGCGAGAGTATGTGCAGACCATACAACCGCCTAAGCCTGATTTGCAGAGCATTCGACAGGTAGTAGCAAGTGTTCTGGCTGATTCGGGAGTGTCCGCCGTGGCGACAGGGCTGGATCGCATCGATCGTCAAACGCTGGTAGAGCTAGTCAGTAGTCGCTCTGATTTTTCCACCCGTGATGTGAACGATGTCGTGGATCAGCTTGAAAGCGTATGGCAGGAGGTGATGGGTGCCCCTAACGCGATCGCTGACCTCACCACCTTCTTCCAAACTGCCAACCCAGACCAACTGACACCAGAAGCGGTCAACGATCGTCTCCAGCGCCTTCTAGCGGCTCAAACACCCACAACTGATGATCAGGCAGCGGCAGACGATCAGCAGGTCGCAGCAGTCACCAGCACTTCACTAGAGCCGCAGCAGTTGCTCAAGCGCCTGACGCGGATTGTGCGTGATCGTGTAGACCTGTCAGATCTGGATGTTGGCAGTCTTTTGCAGCAGTTCCAGTCATTCACACAGTCGTCTAAGTCAGCAGAAACGACTGATCAGGCAGCGTTCCACAACACGATCAAAGCTGATGTTGAAGATTATCTGCTCAATGCTTACCCCTGGAATCTGACGCGCAAGACGGTACAAGCAGAATTCCAGGATGTCATTTACGACCCAGAAGCAAACCCCGCTGCCGTACAGCAGCAGCTTTCAGCCATCGATCGAGACTTTTTTGTAACGCTGCTAGAACAACGGGATGATCTGTCGTCCAAAAAGGTAGAGAAAATTGTCGATCGCCTAGAAGAAACCCAACAAGCCGTGTTGCAAAAGCTGGAGACTGCTATTGCTGAAGCCCCGTTACAAGCCTTTAGCCAGCAGGTTGTGACCGATCTTCAGGCAGCGTCTGAAGCCGATTTAAAGCCACAGCATCTTCAAGAAAAACTGCGGTCACTGCTCCATCAGTCAGGTGTTACGGTCGATCGCTGGAGCGCTTACCTGCATCACCTCAACCGCGATCGCCTGGAAGCGTTGCTGACTGAACAGCGAGAATGGAGTGGAAAGGCTTTAGACGGGTTGATAACGGCGCTTGAAACCAGTGTCGATCGCTTACTGGCAGAGGTTCAAGCGCATCAAGCCGCCGTAGAAACAGAGGCAACCGCACTCTGGCAAGCTCTGGGCGCATACGTGAGCGATCACACCCAGAAGCTCACCGCCCGTGATATCCAGCGTCAGCTTAAACACCTTACAAAAGCCACTGCGGTTGAATTTTCTGACTTGCAAGGCTACCTGCCATCGTTTGATCGCGCTACGGCTGAAGAGTGGTTAAGCGCTCACCCAGACTTGACCAAAAAGCAGCGGCAGCGAGTGCTTTTGCAGCTAGAAAAAGCCTGGAGCCGCTTGCATGAGGCACCCCAAAAGGTTGCTGACAAAGTATCTGATGGTAGTCAGGTTCTCACTTTGCTGCAAGACTTTCTACAGAACCTTGACCTCTCTACGTTCAATGCGACTGACCTGCCTCAAGCGTTGCTTGGCTACCTGAAGCAGCACTATGCAGACGTAGATTGGCTCGGTCAGATCGGCTCATTGGATTGGCAACCCCTGCTTGAATCCGTGCAGCAGCGACCGGATCTGACAGAGGAGCAACGACAGCAACTATTGCGGCAGGTGCAGCGATCGCTCTACACCATCGGCAAACTACCGCGTCGCTTAGCACTCCGCAGCAAGCGGCAAGTGCAAAGCTGGCAAGACCATTTGACTGATTATTTACGCTATGCCGAACCGGACGATCTCCGCCTCGATCGCCTGCCACACTCTCTACAACGCCTGTTAGATCGCGTTCAAACGATCTCTGAAACCGCCCCAGATTGGCAGCATCTAACAAATCTTAGCCGCGATCGCCTGGTGGCACTACTCTCTGAGCGAGGCGACATTGCTAACGATGACATTAGCCAGATTGTCGAGACAGTAGAAACGACGGTGCAAGGGGCGATCATCCAAGCCCAAACCCTACAGCAGCAGGCTCAGGCTACTATCGCTAAGACGCTTGACCAGTTGCGTCACTCGATTGCCTCCCTGCCGCTCCCTGACCTGGACTACGATCGCATCAAGCAAGACGTTCAGCAAGTTTTGGTTGACCCTCGTGCAGGGCTAGAAAGCCTGAGCAGTTCCCTGGGAGACACGCTGCGCGACCAGTTGAGCACGCTAAATCGCGATACACTTGCTGCCCTGATTAGCACTCGTGACGACCTTTCTACTACCTTTGCACAACAAATTACCGATCGCCTTGATGCCGCCCGCCTAAGTGCGATCAACCAGATCGAAACCGTTCAGCAAGCCGCTAACCGTCGCCTTGAAGCGTTGCAGCAACAGGCACAGCACCAGGCAAACGAAACCCGCAAAGCTGTCGCGATCGCTGCCTGGTGGCTCTTTGTCACAGCCTTGTCGTCGGCGTTTACGTCTGCGCTCGCTGGTGCCCTAGCAGTTGGCGGCATCGAGTGGATTGAACAGATGTTAGGGGCATGAGGCAGATAGAACGAAGCTTTGAATTTCGAGTTTTCGACGCTACGTTTTACTATTAGCCAACGCTTGCTTCTAACAACCAACCTATAACAATCAGCTATAGCAGTTGAAGCGAACGTTAGGACAGACTTAAACCTTGAAACTTCCTTTGAGCAAGGGTTTCGATTCATCCCTTATCCTTTATCCTTTTGCTATACCATTACTGTCCTACAGGCTTAGTGCTAGAAGCGCATTTCACCGAAGTAGCGTTGATAACAGGCTGTTCCGCTTTTCCCTGTTGGGCTGCTTTTGACTCACACAAAACAACTTCTATCCTTGCGTCACCAGTGCCGCTTTGAGCGATCGCCACTACGCCAACATAGGGACGCAAACTAACACTTAATGACTTAGCATCATGAACGGCGTATTGGTTGCCCGCGCTATTCAGACGGATGGAGTAGCCGTAGTTTAGGCTGCTAGGGAACGCTATGCCCAAGTGGTTCACTGTATCGGCGAACTGAGTACGCTCCAGTATATAGCTCTGTTGAGCACGATTGAGCGTACCGAGATACATCTTTGCCTCAATCTGTTTGGCTTTGCTTGCCTGATTAAGAAACGACGGCAGCGCGATCGCTGCCAAAATGCCGCTAATAACCAGTACGATCGTGACCTCAAGGAGAGTAAACCCCTGCTCCTGCTGCCGCTTGTCTTGCAGTAGCCCCGCCCCTTGACCAGTCTTCACAGATACCAACTCCTGGCGAATCTCCGATCGGGCTGTCGCTAAACGTCTTCAACCACTCTCATCACCTATGGCTTTGTTCTAAGGCATACTACCTCTACTTAAGCCAGAGCCTTGTTGCAGAAAGCGATCGAACTAGCAGCAAACAGCCAAACCTTTCAATTCTTCTTACAATTAAAGACCAGCTAAAACAGGATAATTTTGCAGATTACCTCAGCATAATTACGGGAATAAAACGACTTTAATGTAACGTTGAGCTCAGTACCATCTGTCCTCAAAGATGATTGGGTAGCCAGCACTTCCAGGTATCCACGCCAAGTTATTGCACGGCACTGTGCATCTCTTCTCTAATCCTTCAAAGCATTCTTTAAAGACGCTCCACTAATCTATCCGACAGGTACAACCGCAACATTTCCTAATGTGACATCGGCACCGGCAGAGGTTGTGTCATCGCCAAAGAACAAAAGGTTAGGCGTTTGGTAAGGGTTAGGAGGGTTAACTGGAAAGGGAAGTACCGGCACTTGAGGATTAAAGGAACTATAGTCAGTCAAAAAGCCTGACAGAAGCAAGGTCTTCAAATCATTCGTATAAAGTTGGTAAGCATTCCCTTGAACAACTAAGTTGTAGTTGTTGAAAACAGTTGTATCTAAATTCGCGTTTGCGGTCGGAGCAGTACTGCGAGTAGACACATTGCCACTAACTTGCTGTGCCCAAATTTGATTAGTCCAAAAACCGATTTCAATACCTTGCAAATCGTCGCTAATCACTACAATACTGAAACCTGCCCGATTGTCATTGTTGTGACTTTCACTATTAATTTGGACATCAAAGTTAATTCTAAAACCATCATTGCGATCGAGTGTAGGAAAGGCTGAATTAACTAGATTTAGTGATGGATTAAAGGGGTTAGAAAGGTTCGCAGTGTAGTTACTGTAGCCCGTATAGCTGACTGCATCGCTGACAAACCGGGTGCCACCGCTAGTAAATGTTTCGCTACCGTTTCCAGTAGTGGGAAAAGCCGATGTCGATCGTAAAGTAGTGTAATCGAGCCAACCCTGACTGTCAGGTAGCCCTCCCAACGAACGATTATAAAGAGCAGTTGCTACAGTAATACGATATTCGTACTGTCCATAAAGCATAAAGTGATTGTATACTTGGGTCTTGCTTAAGCCTGCTGCTTGTAAGTCAGGATTATTAGCAAGATAATAATTGACATCAATGAGCTTAGAAAACCGTCGTCCCTCTTCTAAGCCGTAAATCTCTAAATGCTGTAGTAATTGTTTTGGTCCTGCGTCCGCAGCAAGCAAATCTGGATTGTTCGCTTGATAGAAATTGAGATCAACAAACTTAGAAAACGATCGCCCTTCATTAAGTCCATAGACTTCCAGGTGCTGCAAAGCTTGAAAGCGATTGCCGCCATAAGCTTGACTAACATCTGCGTTCTGTGTTAGGTAGAAATTGAGATCAACAAATTGGGAAAATTGGCGGTTCTCACCAACGCCATAAGTTTGTAAATGACCAAATAATTGTTGATTACTACTCACGCCAGCCGCTGCTAAATCTGGATTGCTCGCGCGGTAGAAGCTGAGATCTGCAAAGGCTGAAAAGCGACGACCTTCACCTAACCCATAGGTTTGAAAATGAGCAGCGGCTTGCTCGTTGCTGAAGGTTGCTAAATCTGCATTAGCTGCACGATAAAAGTTGGCATCAAAGAGACTGATAGACATCTGCTTTTCCTTAAAAAACAAACGTATGCCTGAACGTCCTGCATACTCACCGCTACCTTATAGGTATATAATTATTTTTCGCTCGGATTAAAAGCTTTGATCACTCAATCTTTGCATTGAGGGCTCGTTCCCTTATCCAATCTTTAAGGAAGAGACTGTTTAAGCAACCCCTAAAACTGTGTAAAACGTCGTATAGGGCTTGCTTCAGCATCTCGATCGCTCGCTAGCGCGCTAGATCTCTAACCTACGCTACCTACTTACTTTTACGTAGGGTTTAACAGTTGATGGGCAATTCGGTTGTGTTTTTCCACCAGTGTGGGCAGTTCAATAGTCGTAAGTTGCCCTTGATCGACAACCTTTTTACCATTGATAAAGCTGTAATCTACGGAGTTAACTTGACAGAAAATTAGTGCCGCTACGATGTCATGATGTGCCCCTGCAAAAGGATGTCGATCGACATTAACGGCAATAAAATCGGCGGACATACCAGGGGCGATCGCGCCAATATCATCTCGACCCAGCACTCTGGCACCACCCAGGGTCGCCACTGCTAAAATTTCCCGTGCTGACATTGCAGTGGGGTCGCAATCGCGGACGCGGGCTAACAGAAAAGCAAGGCGGGCTTCTTGCAGCAAATTGCTAGTGTCGTTAGAAGCGGAACCATCGGCACCAATGCCAACCGGGACATTGTGATCCAACAGTTTGCGGACGGGGGCAATACCGCTAGCAAGGCGCATATTGCTACAGGGACAGTGCGCCACGCCTGTGCCAGTTCTGCCAAATTTCTGGATAGAGTCGTCACTCAGTTGAACGCAATGGGCGTGCCACACATCCTCACCCAGCCAGCCCACTGACTCTGCATAGTCGCCTGGAATCATGCCAAAATTTTCCAGGCTGTAGCTGACATCCGACTTGTTTTCTGCTAGATGGGTATGCAAGCGCACACCGTCGTACGATCGTGCCAGTTTGGCTGATTCGCGCATGAGATCCTGTGACACGCTAAACGGTGAACAGGGAGCCAGCGTCAACCGTAGCATTGAGTGGCGTGAGTTGTCGTGATACTGCTCAATCAACCGCTGCGAGTCTTTAAGGATGACGTCTTCTTGCTCTACTAATGAATCAGGCGGCAAGCCTCCGAGGCTTTCGCCCACGCTCATACTGCCGCGGCTGGCATGAAACCGTAGCCCGATCGCCTGCATTGCCTCAATTTCATCATCCAATGTGCAGTCATTGGGATACAGATAAAGATGGTCACTGGCAGTAGTGCAACCCGACAGCATGAGTTCTGCTGCCGCCATCTGAGCACTAATGTAAACCCCTTGTGCTGTGAGCCGTGCCCAGAAGGGATACAGCGTTTGCAGCCAGTTAAAAAGACTGCAATTCTGTGCCGCTGGCACAACCCGTGTCAGCGTTTGGTAGAAGTGGTGATGCGTGTTCACCAAACCAGGCAAAACAACGTGTCGCCCCTGCAAGTCCAGAACTTCGTCGGCGGTCTGGGGTAATGCTGCTGTTGTCCCCACTTGCTCAATCACATTATCGTGCACAAAGATGGCTGCATTGCGAAGCTCCTGCCGCGCTGCATCCATCGTGACTAGAGTATGAATGTTCTTAACCAACAGCGTTGGCATAAAGTTTGAGATGCTGGATTGAGTAAGTCAGCTTGCAACTATCAGTTGAACATTCAGAATACCAACGCTTCTGTCAGAACGCTGACAATTCTGGCATAAAGGGCTAACGGGACACAGATTAAGTGAAGGCAATTTTATCTAAGAACACAGCCTTGACTTAGCATTACTATGCCAAAGACCCTTGCCCTTCTAACCTGTAAGGTCTACAGATGACTTAATTCACCAGCCTCAGTCTTTTACTTGCTCCGTTAATGGCTACAACGCTTCTATTCTGCTGCTTGCTCCTCATCTACAGCTTCATCAGGAAGTGCAATGTCTTCCCCAGTAGAAAGCGGTACAAGCGCAACGGCTGCGATCGCGTCGTCCTCATCGAGCCGCTGTACTCGCACACCTGTAGCCGATCGTGATTGAGACGAAATAGCATTAACCGACTGGCGAATAATGATGCCCCGATTCGTGACCATCATTAGTTCTGCACCTTCATTAACGATATGCAGTGCAGCGAGGCGATCGCCCTTTTTGCGGAACTTAGTGGCAACTAAACCCATGCCTGCACGGTTTTGCAGACGGAACTGTGCTACTGGCACCCGCTTACCGTAGCCGCCCATTGTCACGACTAGAATCCAAGGACCCATTTGGCTGCTGGCTGCTAGGGGTTGGTCAACTTCCCCAGCTTCGCCAGTTTCAACCAGTTCGCCGTTTAATTCGCTATTAAGTTCCTCAACCTCTGGCTCCACAGCCGATTCCAGCACTTGCGCCAGATCCGCCACAATTTGACTGGGTAAGATGTCCATTCCTATGAGGCGGTCGCCCTCGCGCAGCGACATCGAGCGTACGCCCCGCGTTGCCCGTCCTAAAGGACGTAACTGCTCATGGTTCGCACGAAAATGAATCGATCGTCCCAAGCTAGAGCCAATAATAATGCTGTCATCAACCCGTGCACGCCGCACCCAGCGAAGTTCATCGCCATCTTCCAGCGAGATCGCAATGAGTCCATTGGCGCGAATATTACTGAAAGCAGTCAGCGCGGTTTTTTTGATGTAGCCGTTGCGAGTCAACATTACCAGATATTCGTCAGCGCTAAACTCGGTAACGGGGATAAACGCAGTGATTTTCTCCTCACGGGGAATGGGCAGCATTTGTACAATTGGCGTACCCCGTGAAGTGCGTGACCCGACAGGAATCTGATATGCCTTGAGGGCATAGACAACACCTCGATCGCTGAAAAACAGCACACTATCGTGGTCGCAGCAGGTGAGAAAATGCTCTACCCCGTCATCTTCCTTCATGCGGGCACCCGCTTTACCCCGAGTAGCACGGCTTTGGGATTCAAACGTGTTCACAGGCATCCGCTTGAGGTAGCCCTGCTCCGTCAGCAGGATGACGGCTCTCTCGTTCGCAATGAGGTCAATGTCGCCCAGTTCGTCTTCCGATTGTTCAATAATGGTGCGGCGTGGCGTGGCGTGCTTAGCACGAATCTCAGTGATTTCAGTGACGATAATCTCGAGAATGCGTTCACGCCGTGCCAAAATGTCGCGCAGATCGGTAATCTGAACTTGCAAATCTTCATGTTCGCGTTGAATTTTTTCGGCTTCTAGCGCGGTCAGACGGCGAAGCTGCATTTGCAGAATGGCATCTGCCTGTGGTTCTGAGAGTCCGTAAGTGTCGATCAGTTCTTGCTTTGCGGTCGGTGCATCCGCAGCATGGCGAATCAGGTTGATGATGCCATCCAGATTGCTCAGTGCAATTAGCAACCCTTGCAAGAGGTGATCGCGCTCTTCGGCTTTACGCAGGTAATAGCGGGTACGTCGTGTAATCGCTTCGATGCGGAAGTCAAGAAACACTTCCAGGAAATGTTTTAGCGTCAACAACTGCGGCTCGCGGTTAACGAGCGCCAGCATATTCGCGCCAAAGTTTGCCTGTAGCGGTGTTTGCTTGTAGAGGTTGTTGAGTACGACGCGGGGATAGGCATCGCGCTTCAGTTCAATGACGATCCGCATCCCATCACGATCGCTCTCGTCCCGAATATCCGAAATGCCTTCTAGCCGCTGCTCATTCACCATCTCAGCGATTTTTTCGATCAGCGCAGCTTTGTTCGTCTGATAGGGCAACTCGGTGATGATGATGGCTTCACGATCGGGGCGACCACGATGCTCGATCGTTTCAATCTGTGCTACACCCCGCATGATGATGGAGCCACGCCCAGTAGTATAGGCTTCACGAATCCCAGTTCTACCGAGAATCTGTGCCCCTGTAGGGAAATCGGGACCGGGGATGTACTGCATCAACTCCAGATCCGTCAGATCAGGATTTTGAATCAGCGCAGTGAGACCATCGATCAGTTCGCCCAGGTTATGCGGCGGAATGTTAGTCGCCATGCCGACTGCAATACCCGACGACCCATTCAGCAGCAGTTGTGGAATGCGGGCAGGCATGACCAGCGGTTCTTGCTGCGACCCGTCGTAGTTTGCGCCAAAGTCAACGGTTTCGGCTTCAATATCTTGCAGCAGGGCATCGGTCGTGAGCGACTGCAAGCGACACTCGGTATATCGCATCGCTGCAGGCGGATCATTATCTACAGAACCAAAGTTACCGTGCCCGTTGATGAGGGGCGATCGCATCGAAAAATCTTGCGCCATCCGCACCAATGCGTCATACACCGCTGTATCGCCGTGAGGGTGGTACTTACCAATGACATCCCCAACAACGCGAGCGCACTTACGAAAAGGACGATCGGGCGACAAACCCAACTCGTGCATGGCATAAAGAATGCGACGATGCACTGGTTTCAAACCATCGCGCGCATCAGGAAGTGCCCGACCCACGATGACGCTCATCGCGTATTCCAGGTACGATCGTGACATTTCGTTCCGCAAGTCGGTAGGAACAATCCGATCGTTGGGGGTATCCTGGGAAAAAGTCATATGCGAAAAGCTCCAAAACGCAAGCTGGTACCCACTGTGGGAGCGACTCTAAACGCAACCCAAGAGGCGACGGTCGCACCAGTAGAGATGCGATCACTTGTACCTCTAAATTGTATCATCGATCGACCTTTTTAGGCGATCGACAGCAAGAGGTGACTTCAGCTCAAAACCCTGCTGAGAAACCGTTTCAAAGCACACACCAGCCTTCAAGCATCGGTCTTAGATTAAGACTCAGACTGAGATTTGAACCTGAATCAAACTATGATCAACGCGAGTTCGACGAGGTTAGAAAGAGGCGGCTCAGGCAAGCCTTTGTACTCTAGATCTCAGGAGGGCTTCTTCTCTTGGTCGGTATAAGCGATTAAGCCAGCCAATTGATTGACCAAGAAGTTGAAGACATTGCGTTCGCAAAGCGTGTGCAAAGCACTTAGGCGAGAGTATTCAACCACTTGGTTGCTCACCTAATCGTTCGAGCTACCGACTGGTAGGTCAACAATTTCAAACCAGTACTTGCCCAAGCTCTGCATTACTTCTACTAAGGAATTAAACATGACTGGTTTTGTGATGTACGAGTTAGCGCCCAGATCATAGGTGCGGTAAATATCTTCTTCAGCTTTCGAGGTTGTTAAGATCACGATCGGAATTTGCCGCAGATCTGGATCAGCTTTAATTTCTTTCAGCGCTTCACGTCCATCTTTACGAGGCATATTTAGATCAAGCAAAATCAAACCAGGTCGCGGTGAATGCTTGAGATCACTATATTCACCCCGTCGATATAAATAATCCAGCAATTCTTCCCCGTTTCTCACGCAGTGTAAATCATTGGCTAAACGACAAGCGGCTAAAGCACTCCTTGCCAACATGAGGTCTTCCTCATCATCATCAGCCATCAGAATAATAATCGGTCTGCCAGAATTACTCACGGTAGAACAAGTGTGGGGGATTGCTGTAGCGGTAGGGTAACAATGAATGTTGCGCCTTTTCCTAGTTTACTGGTTGCGGTAATACTCCCGCCGTGGCGTTCAGCGATCTTACGGCAAATAGCCAAACCAACTCCGGTGCCTTCATATTCATTCCGGTAGTGTAACCGTTGAAACACAGTGAAGATGCGGTCTAGATACTTTTCTTCAAAGCCAATACCGTTATCTGAAACCTGAATTTGACAGATTTCAGAGACGGGTGCTTTGTCGTTCGCAGCATCTTGTCGCTTGAGCGTTTGCGCCTGAAGGGTAATGAGAGGCTGCACATCGGGCTGGTGGAACTTAAGCGAGTTGCTGATCAAGTTTTGCAATAGTTGCCGCATTTGGAGCGGATCAGCATCAATGGTGGGTAGTGATCCAATGTCAACATGTCCGCCAACGCGCTGAATCTGTACTTCTAAATCTGACAAGACTTCTTGAGCAATTTTAGTTAAAGCAACGGGGACAAAGGGCTGTGCTTTGGTAGTAATGCGCGAGAAAGCTAACAAGTCGTTGATCAACGTTTGCATTCGAGCTGCCGCGTTTTGCATACGTTGCAGGTATTGTTGCCCTGTTTCGGGTAAACAGGAACCAAATTCGCTGGTAAGGAGATCGCCAAAGGCTTGAATTTTGCGGAGCGGCTCTTGCAGGTCGTGAGAGGCAACCGACGCAAAATCTTGCAGTTCCCGATTGCTCTGCTCCAGTCGGGCAGTAAATTGCCTTAACGTCTCTTCGGTCTGTTTGCGCTCGGTAATGTCCTCGATCGCCAGCAGAATAAGGCAGCTTTGAGCCGTGTCCTGAAAAATCTGACGTGCGTTGACCAGCATTGTCCTGCGTCCAATCTGCTGAAACTCATGCTCGACTTCAAAGTTTTCAAAGGGCGTATTCTCTGACAGGACAGTCTTTAGCAGAGTGTGCAGGGAGGGAATGTTCCACTGACCGTTACCCAAGTCGTGAAACAAGCGATCGTAGGTCTCAGCGGGAGACACTTGGAAAGTCTGATAAAACGAATGATTGACTGTTTTCACACGCAACTCAGCATCCAATACCACGAGTGGTTCTCGCACTGTTTCAAAGATGCTTTGGGTATAAGCTAGGGATGCTCGTAAGAATGCCCGCGATTGCTGATCGGCTGGGATAGCGTTGTCGTGCTCTGAACTTGAAGGTATCACTGAAGTTCCCTTTAAAGCGTGTGCGGTAGTAGATCTGGGTGGTAGAGATAGAGGGAAGCTGATGTGCTGAACTGGATGGGTTTCACTGTGTGGGTTTCAAAAGGGGACTGATATGCCGTTGACGTTTTAAGCAAATTTGCACGCTTTCATCGCTTCGTGTTGCTCGCGCTGGGCGTGTTCTGCAATGAGCTTTTCTGTGGCGATCGCATCGACAGGTCTAGAAAAGAGATAGCCTTGACCGTACTCACAGCCCAAGGCTTTGAGATGTGAGAGTTGTTGCTGGGTTTCGATGCCTTCGGCGACGACATCCATACTTAAATTCCAGGAAAGGGTGGCAATGGTTCGCACCAGTTCTAGCTTCTCCAGCTCAACATCCATTTTGTTGATAAACGATCGATCAATTTTGAGGGTGTCTACAGGAAACCGATAGAGGTAACTGAGGGAGGAATAACCCGTCCCAAAATCATCGATCGCTAGCTGAACGCCCAAGGTTTTAAGCTGTTGCAGCATGGTGATTGTCGATTCGGCATGCTCCATCAGGGAACTTTCCGTCAGTTCCAGCTTTAAGCTGCTGGGATGAAGACCGGTTGTCTGCAAGCTTTGCTTGACGCGCTCCACCGCATCTGGTTGCGTCAATTGCTTACCAGACAAGTTCACACTCATACTAAGAGAACGTTTGACCGCAAACTGCTGCTGCCAAACCTGCATTTGACGACAGGCTTCTTGTAAAACCCACCACCCAAGGGGCACGATCAAACCAGTATCTTCTGCGGCTGGAATAAACTCTCCTGGCGAAACCAGTCCTCGTTGCGGATGCCGCCAGCGCACTAGTGCCTCAAACCCAACCAACTGTTTGTTTTTAAGCGAGACGATCGGTTGGTAGTGCAGTTCAAACTCCTGGCGTTCGATCGCGTGGCGGAGGTCAGTCTCAAGTTGCAGGAGTGCGACTGCTTGCGCGTGCATACTTGTATCAAACATTTCATAGCGAGACTTGCCCAATGCTTTGGCACGATACATTGCAACATCGGCATCACGCAAAATCTCTTCTGGTTGCTTATAACCTGTTGCACTTAGTGCAATGCCAATGCTGGTAGTGGCAAACATTTCGTGCCCACTTAAGTGAAACGGTTGTGCCAGTTCCATTTGAATACGCTCTGCTACCCGTGTCGCATCACTCGCACTCTCAATGCCCTCTAGCAAAATAACAAACTCGTCGCCGCCCAAACGGGCTACCGTGTCTTCTAACCGCACACAGAGTTGTAGCCGCCGCGCGATCGCAATCAAAAGCTGATTACCAATCACGTGACCCAGGCTGTCGTTCACCCGCTTGAAGCGATCTAGATCCAGAAAAAGGACGGCGAACAAGTACTGCTCATGGCGTTTGCCCCGTTCGATCGCCCGTTCTAATCGATCCATAAACAGGGCGCGGTTTGCTAGGTCAGTTAGTGCATCATGCAGTGCATCATGCAGTAGTTGCTTTTCGGTCCGCTTACGGCTGGTGATATCCGTCAAGGAACCTGCAATTCGCACTGCTTTACCATCGTCGTCGTGCACTGCTAACCCACGACAGAGTACCCATCGGTAAGTATCATCCTGGTGCAGCATCCGGTGCTCACTTTCAAAGTCAGGTGTCTGAGTCGCGAAGTGAGCCAGCAACGCCGCTTGCACGTGCTCAAAATCTTCTGGATGAATCCGGTTAAACCAGTCATCTAGACTACTGCCGATTTGGTCTTCTTCGCAGCCCAACATTGACTTCCATCGGGGCGAAAAATATACCTGATTGGTTTTCAAGTTCCAATCCCACAGTCCATCTTTGGCACCTTGCACCGCAATGGCATAGCGCTCCTCGCTCTCCCGCAGCGCCGCTTCTGCCTGTCGCCGATACGTAATGTCCTGAAAGGTCACGACCGTTCCAATTAACGTCCCATGCTCTAGAATTGGTGTGCTGATGTATTCCACCAAAAAGCTGGAGCCATCCTTGCGCCAGAACACCTCCTCTCTAACGTGATGGAGGAAACATTGGTCAGCGGCTGAATCGATCGAACCTGGTTGCCAGTGCAGCGTTCCCTTCGGCTGCGACGAATGCACAAAACCAGGGATAAGTTTGCCAATCAGTGCGTCAGCGTCCCAACCCAGCATTTGGGCGGCGACCGGGTTAATAAAGGTGAGCTTTCCCTCTAAATCCAGACCATAAATGCCTTCTCCAGCCGAGTTTAAGACTAGCTCGTTCTGGCGGCGCAGGCGCTCAAGGGCTGCTTCAGCCTGTTTGCGGGCAGTGACATCCGTTTGCAAACCCACAAAGTTAATCAGCGTGCCGTCGTCACCAAAGACTGGGTTAAGCGTCAACTCGTTCCAAAACGGAGTGCCATCCTGACGATAGTTGAGCAGCGTGCCTGTAAAGGACTGGCGTTGGGCGATCGCCTGTCGTAGTTTATTGGTCGTGCTGGGGTCTGTCTCTGGACCTTGTAGAAAGCGACAGTTTTTTCCCAGGGCTACTTCGGCTGTATAACCCGTGATGGCTGTAAAGCCAGGGTTCACAAAGATGACCGGGTTGTCGGGTAACGTTGGATCACTCAGCGTCACACCTGTGCCAATGTGAGAGATTGCCGCCGCAAGCTGACTGTTTTTATGCATAGCCTGCTTTAGGGCGACCTCTGCCTGTTTTCTCTCAGTGATGTCCGTGATGATGCCATTGATGCGCGTTGTCTTCCAACCGGCATCGCAGACTAGATAAGCGCGATCGCGCACCCAACGAAGCGTGCCATCAGGCTGTAGGATGCGATATTCCAGATCTTTAGAACCGCTGTGTAAGAGCGCTTGCGATTCGTGCTCGACCCAAGGGCGATCGTCGGGATGCACCACTTCAAACCAGAGGTTGGGATTAGCCGCAAATTCACCGGACGATCGCCCATAAAGGGTATGCACCGCAGTGCTCATATAGAGCATCTCAAAGTTAGGCGCAGTCGCAGACCAGACCACGTCTTTAAGCGATCCTAAAATGCCATCCAGTTGTGCTTCACTCTTGTGCAACGCTTCTAAGGTGCGGTTGCGTTCAATCGCATAACGAATCGATCGTTCTAGGAGTGAAGCATCAATCTGACCTTTCACCAAATAGTCTGCCGCGCCTGCCTTCATCGCCGCCAAATCGATGTCTTCATTCGACTGCCCAGTCAAGAGAATGATTGGCGCTCTGCAACCATTTGCCAGAGCGGCTTGCAAGAATTCTAACCCGTCATGCGGTCCCAGACGGTAGTCCACTAGATAAACATCATGTTGATGGTTGGCAATGCTCTCCAAAGCCGCTTCATAGGTGGCTACCCAATCGAGAGCAAACGTTACCGGCTTGATTTGAGAGAGCAAACTGCGGGTGATGAGGTAGTCCTCTTCATCATCCTCAACTAAAAGCACGTTAACGGTACGGGAACACATATAGCAGAGTCTCAGTATAAGGCGTGCGACACAGGATGACAGCGGGAGTCGATAACTAGTGCAGAACGCCTTTGCATTGATGTAGCTCTGCTATTGTACTCGTCTCCCAAACAACCATCCTAAGCAACAAAAGTGACATAGTAAGCTAAGTATTCCCCTGCGATCACTTGGTATACCGCTTTACATTGAGCAAACTCTGGCGTTTCCGTAACAAAGGAACTAAAACCACCGTCTAGAAGTGCTTCTGGGTTGAGTTCGCGCTGTTTTTTGCTGTGCAAGCACAGCAAAAAACAGCGTTATACCAATTCCTTCAATACCCGCTACAGATAGTGCTCGTAGGATGGGACTTTATTCTGCATGTCATACTCCTTTTGCAAGCCGAGAAAGCCTAAAGCCACTTCAGTTGGAATGTCAGTCGGGATATTACCTGTAATATCATCTTCATCATAGAAGCGTTTATCATGCAACTTACCCTTACAGACTTGGCTCAAAATCAAGACTCGTTTGTTCTCATCGACAGCGGCGAGATGTTTACGGGTATGTCGTCTCTTCTTCCCTGAGTCATTCACTTTTTGGGCTTGCGGGTCTTGCGTGCACTGAATCGGTCGTTCTGTCCCATCGATCATGACTCACTTGACTTCTAGAAAGCGCTCAAAAAAAGCTTCGATGCTATCCGGCTTGCGCTCTGGTAATACCATCTTCTTGCCTAAGGTTTGCTCCAGAAGCAGTTGGAGACCTTAGAGGACAGCAACGCTCGCTAGACTTGCTGTCGGCTGTCATTGATCAGCTGCTACGCTGGCTTGTTTCTGCTGCTATGCTAAGCAGTCAGTCTTTCAAGAGCAGCTAGCAGCGGGAAAGCAGTTCGCTTACAGTGACGGTAAAGTGCAAGAGTCACAACTTCAAGCTTCCCTACTGCCATGAGCAAAGGTCTACACCAACTCTCTCGCCCGAAAGGCTCACTGTTCTTCGGCAATACGTTTGACTTTGCCAAAGATCCCCTCAGCTTTTTGACTGCTTGTGCCGCCGACTATGGGGAAATTGTGCCTTTACGGTTTCTCTTCTCTTCCGCCTGTCTGCTGACCCAGGCAGAGCACATTGAGCAAGTCCTGAAGCAACCGGAACTGTTCACTAAACGCACACCCGCCTGGCAAGCGGTGCGTAGTCTGGTGGGCGAGGGACTGCTCACCAGCGAAGGTGCGTTTTGGGCACGTCAGCGTCGGCTCATGCAACCCATGTTCCATCAACAGCGCATTGCTGCCTATGGCGAGACGATGGTGTTCTACGCTGAACGCATGGTGCAGACCTGGCAAGAGGGCGAAGTGCGTGATGTGCATCAAGACATGATGCAGTTGACGTTAAACATTGTCACCAAGACCTTGTTTAATGTGGACATGACAGGCGTGGCTGCACAAACCATTGCTCAGACGTTAGAAGTGGCGATGGAGTGGTTTTTTAGTCGCCGTAAACAAGCGTTTCTGCCCCTCACGGGCTTGCCGACGCCCATCAATCGTCGCTACAAGCAAGCACTCCAGACGATGGATCAAGCCATTGCTGCGCTGATCCAGGAACGCCGTCAGAGTGGCAACGATCCAGGCGATCTATTGTCCCTGCTCCTGCAAGCTCAAGATGAGGACGGCAACCGGATGAGTGATCGCCAGTTGCGTGATGAGCTGACCACATTGATGCTGGCAGGGCATGAAACGACAGCCAATGCGTTGTCCTGGACCTGGATGTTGTTGGCACAGCACCCCGCTGTTGAAAGTAAGTTGGTCAGCGAGTTGCAAGTGGTGTTGGGCGATCGCACCCCTACTCTGGCAGACCTGCCTCAGCTACGCTACACCGAGCAGATTATTAAAGAAGCGCTGCGGTTGTATCCGCCCCTCTTTTCGCTGGCACGTGCTCCCATTCAAGACTGTGAGTTGGCTGGCTATCACATTCCAGCCAAGCACATTCTTATCTTTAGCCCCTGGGTGATGCATCGGAGTGCGCGTTATTTCACCAACCCACTGCAATTTCAGCCCGAACGGTGGGAGCACGACCTGGAAAAGCAGTTACCGAAGGGCGTCTACTTTCCCTTTGGCGAAGGACCCCGCGTTTGTATTGGTCGGAATTTTGCCCTGATGGAAGCGGTTTTGTTACTTGCCACCTTTGCCCAAAAATACCAGTTCAGACTGTTGCCGGATCAACGGCTGACACCGCTGCCCTCCATGACCCTTCGCCCGCAGGCAGGCATCCTCATCCAGGTAACGAAGCGTACAGAGGTCAAGCGTTGAGCCGTTGAGGGGCAGTAATAGCTCAGCCGATCATGAGAGCCGCTGTCTAGCGTTCCTTCTGTTCATACATATCAAAACCGTCACTTTCTGCCTAGATGGGCCAGTGGGGCTGCTTAGACCTCTGGCGCTAATGCTTACCTGGCAACTGGCTTTGCAACTTAAACAGCAAGAGTGACCAGTCGCCTCTTGCCAGAGCCCTGTCTGGCTGCTCAAACAACGCCTGAATGAATTGCTCCAGTTGTTCTGGTTGCCAACCCAACGCTGCTACCTTCTGGGCGATCGCCCCTCAAGCGCTTCTAGCCTTTCATGTCAATGGTGCATCTGTGAATGCCCACTTAGCAGAGCAACTTCTCTTGCCAACTGAGGCTTCTCCAGTTTGTCTTTACCAAGTAGCAAGTGATTGAATAGGCAAGCCTGAAGTCAAACGAGCACTGAACCAAGACCGATAGATGGCAAATAATCTAGGCTTACTCAATTTGAGATTCAGCACATTTTTTCTAAGTCGTTACGGTAGGCAGATATATCTTTAAAAGCTGGCTGATGGGCAAACAGTTAATAGTTGTCTTGGCTAAACCGTTTAAGGTGTTTTGGCAATCAAACGTTGGATCACTATGATCAGAGATTGACAAGGTAGAGCGATCCTGGTCACTTTCCTCTTTGTACAGAGGTAAGAACGGGATAAGGGCGTTGTCTTGCGAGGTTTGTTCTTGCTGCAAAAGGGTTTCTCGCCATTGAGTATATGGAAGCTTTTTGAGGGGATAGCCATCTGCCTGGATTTGTTCAAAGAACTCTACTTTACGAATGGGGCAGGGATGTACCAGGTGGAAGGCTTTTTTGAGTAACTGCGGCTGTTTGGACAAATGAACGATCACCTGACTGACATAATCGACAGGCACAAATGACTGTTGTTCAGTGCCCAAATCAGGGAACACTCCCATCTGAATACAGCCCCGAATGAAACTGAATTCAAAATCTTTGCTGTTGCTGACTGCGGTTTGGCTTGATCCTGCGATCGCGCCTGCTCGAAACACCGTTACAGGCAACCCTCTTGATTGAGCCATCCACACCAGCTTTTCGGCAACCCACTTACTTTGAGAATAGCCCAGATCGAGATGGCTTTCATGACCGTCGATCAGTTCATCTTCTCGAATAATGGTTGCGTCACTGTAAGTACTGCCAAAAATTGAAATGGTAGAAATGTGATGAACTGGTTTAACTTTAGTTTGGCAGGCTAGCCTGAGAACTTCTTGAGTTCCTAACACGTTCGCTGCTTTGAGCTGTTGGTAGGACTTAAAGAAATTGACATCTGCGCCATTGTGATAAATCGTATCGATCTGGGCTGCTAATCGAGCAAACTCTTGAGGCGCAAGACCGAGTAATGGCTGGGCAAGATCTCCTGAAATGGGAACGATGCGAGAATGATTGAAGGCTGGATGCCATAGTTGGTATTTCTCCAACGTGGTTTGTAAGCGGCTCAACCCTTCAGAATTATCAGCAGCCCGAACGAGACAATAGATATGAGCTTCAGTCTGTTGCAGTAACTCTTTTAGCAAAAACGCGCCTAAAAAGCCTGTTGCACCTGTAAGGAAAATGTGTTTGGGATGCGAGATCTGATCCATCTCAAATGCCTGCGCTCTGCTAGGTGAAATCTCGGGAGGCAAGATGGCTTCAGACTTCAAGGTAAGCGTCTGTGTAATGGATACGAGTCCGTTCCGATCGACAGTTTCAATCAGTTGAGCTAATCCTGCGATCGTCGGCTGCTCAAATATACACCGCACAGGCAGCTTCACCTGAAAGGTTTCTCGAATCGCAGCAATCAACTGAGCAGCTAGCAGGGAGTTGCCCCCTGACTCAAAGAAGTTGTCCTGAATGCTCACCTGCTCAATGCCGAGAAGCTTGCTCCAGAGGGCGGCTAACTGCTGCTCTATCAAGGTTTGAGGTGGCGCGAGCGCGACTTCTGCCTCACTGCGGTCGTATTCGGGTGTTGGCAGGGCACGACGGTCTATTTTACCGTTGGCATTAAGCGGCATCGATCGCAGCAGCACAAAGCGATCAGGCACCATATAATCCGGTAATTTTTGGTTCAAGAAATCTCGTAAGTTGCGATTCAAACGGCGCTGTAGCGTTTTGAGAAAACCTTGAGCTTCAAAAAGGAATTCAACACTGTGTCGCAGTAAGCATTGCTGATCTGGGGTGAGATTGAACTTAATTCCAGCTTGGTTGCCTTGCTGCCACACGATCGTTCCCTCTAACTGTTGTTCCTCCGTCGTTCCGGGTAGCTGAAGTCGTAACTGAACCGCGTGACCGGGTTTTCCATCTGCCGTAATGCCCATCAAACAGGTGCCATCAAAGGATAAATCTGTTGTGTTCACGCTGACGGGGGGAAGCCCATTCACAATTGCCAGACACTTCAGTTGCACCGGAATGCGATCGGGTAGGAGTGTGGTCACTAGATAGGCAATCAGACGTTTGGTTCCAAAGGATTCTTGAACGACAACAACCGCTTCTTGAATATCGGGATGTTGTGCGAGGACGGCTTCAATTTCACCGAGTTCAATGCGAAAGCCGCGCAACTTCACTTGATGGTCGATGCGATCGAGATAGTCAATGGCACCATCGGGACGATAGCGGGCAAGGTCTCCAGTTTTGTACAGGTGGGGAGTCGGGAGTGGGAAGTGGAGAGTGGGGGAATTGCTTACAAAGGGGTCGGGAAGAAAGCGCTCTGCGGTGAGTGCAGGACGGTTGAGGTAGCCTCTGGCAACATTAACGCCACCGATGTAGAGTTCACCCGTAATGCCAATGGGCACCGATTGAAGCTGGGCATCCAAGATGTGCATCTGAGTGTTAGCGATCGGTCTGCCGATGGGCACGGAGCGCTGCTGGTCTTCGGGTTGACAGTGCCAGAAAGTGACATCAACAGCCGCTTCAGTGGGTCCATACAGGTTGTGCAACTGCGCGTGGCAGCGCTCAAAGAAGCGGGTTTGGAGGTCCACTGGCAGCGCTTCACCACTACACATCACCTGTCGGATGGTGTAGCAGCTTTCTATGTTGGGTTCTTCCAGAAACACCCGCAGCATGGAGGGAACAAAGTGGAGGGTGGTAACTTGCTGTGCGGCAATCAATTGCACCAGATAGGCAGGGTCTTTGTGTCCCTCTGGTCGCGCCACAACCAAGCAAGCACCGCTCATCAGCGTCCAGAAGAATTCCCACACCGAGACATCAAAGCTGAAGGGCGTTTTTTGCAGGACGCGATCGCCCTCCGTTAACTGATACTCCGCCTGCATCCACAGCAAGCGGTTGCAGATGCCCCGATGGGTGTTCATCGCACCTTTGGGTTTGCCCGTGGAACCCGAGGTGTAGATAACATAAGCAAGATGGTCAGCCGTCACGCCACTTTCGGGATTCTCAGTTGAGCTTTGAGCCAGTTGATGCCAATCGATGTCGAGGCAAAGCATCTGTGCTTGATGGGGCGGGAGCCGATCGACTAGATGCGCTTGCGTCAATAAAAGCGGCACTTGAGCATCGTCGAGCATGAACGCCAGACGCTCGGATGGGTAGCTGGGGTCGAAGGGGACATACGCTCCACCGGCTTTGAGGATGGCGAGGAGTCCGATGACCATCTCCAGGGAGCGATCGACGCAGAGGCCGACGAGGACATCGGGTTGCACACCGAGAGTTTGTAGATAGTGAGCGAGTTGGTTTGCCCGTTGATTCAATTCCTGGTAAATAAGCTGTTGTCCTTCAAAGCTAACGGCGATTGCATCTGGAGTGCGTTCGACCTGGGCTTCGACCCACTGGTGCAAACAAATGTCGAGCGGATAATCCACCTGGGTTTGGTTCCAGGTTTGCAACTGTTGTTGTTCAGCAAGGGTGAGTAGGGGCAGTTCAGAGAGCAATTGATTGGGATTGGCGATAATTCCTTCGATCAAGGTTTGAAAATGTCCTGCCATGCGATCGATTGTCGCGGCATCAAATAAATCTGTGCTGTACTCAATCTCAATGTTGAGAGTGTCGGCGTCTTCCTCAACAGCAAAGGTCAAATCAAATTTGGATGTAGGGCTTTCAATCGGGTCAAAACTGAGCGTCAAATCAGACGTTAGGGTTGAAACCGACACATTTTGAAAGACGAACATCACCTGAAACAGCGGATTTTGGCTCAGACTCCGTTGTGGATGCAGCGCTTCTACTAATTGCTCGAAGGGCAAGCTCTGATGGTCATAGGCGTTTAAGGTGACTTGCTGGATGCGCCTCAGCAGCGTTTGAAAACTGGGATTACCCGCAAGACTGGTGCGAAGCACAAGGGTATTCACAAAGAAGCCAATGAGATTTTCAATTTCAACCCGATCGCGGTTGGCAATGGGTGAACCGACCAAAATATCGTCTTGTCCCGTATAGCGATACAGCAATGTTTTGAACGCTGCTAGAAGGGTCATAAACAGGGTTGCCCCTTCCCGCTGTGCCACGATTTTTAAGGCAGCGAGTGGGCGATCGCCAATCACAAAGGAATGGGTTGCACCCCGAAAGGTTTGAATGGCGGGGCGAGGACGATCGGTCGGCAGTTCCAGAATGGGCAAATTGCCGCCAAGCTGTTGCGTCCAGTACTTGAGTAACTTGTTCTGCACGTCTCCCTGAAGCCAGTCGCGTTGCCATTGAGCAAAGTCTGCGTATTGAATCGAGAGTTCTGGCAGTGGTGAGGGTTTGCCTTGAGAAAACGCCGCATAAAGGGCAGACAATTCCTGAAACAGCACGTTGAACGACCACAGATCAGAAACAATGTGGTGCATGGTCAGCAACAGCACATGCTCGGTGGAAGCCAGGTGCAGCAGGGTTGTTCGCATCAACGGTCCAGTACTGAGGTCGAATGGCTGTTGTGCGTCTGCGGCGGCGAGGCGTTGTACTTCTGTTTGACGATCGTCCTCCGACAAGTGCTGTAACTCAATCATTGGAAGCTGCCAGGGCACGATCGACGCAATGACCTGTACAGGTTCACTATCGACTGTGGCAAAGGTTGTTCGCAGGCTTTCGTGTCGCTGCACAATCTCGTCAAGGCTTTTTTCCAGCACTGCGACATCCAGCGTTCCCTGTAGCCGTACTACCAACGGCAAGTTGTACAGCGCACTATCAGGAATCAGTTGATCCAAAAACCACAATCGTTGTTGAGCAAACGACATGGGAAAGATGAGAACGTCGTCTTCCAATGAATCGTCTTCCAAAGCTTCAAAGTGAGAATTGTTGTTCACGTCAACTACCATGCCCATGCTCCTGATACCACTTAAAAAATTGATTGGTTGCGATCGTCCAAACCAGCACATTCACCAAATGCCCACTAAGACATTTATTGCAAGGACGATCGTTTGACTCGTCGGGCACTCCGAGAAATTGCGCCGATCGTTGGCACGGGGGAACTACTGCTTTGAAGCTGTTCAATGACCGTGGCAAGTGCAGCGATAGTCGGAGATTCAAACAAATGGCGCAGCGAGACATCGACCTGAAAGAGGCTGCGCGATCGCGAGACGACCTGCGTTGCCAGCAGCGAATGTCCGCCGAGTTCCAAAAAATTGTCGTGGATGCTGATTTGCTCCAAGTCCAAAACGTCCTGCCAGATGCCTGCTAATGCTTTCTCTGTCAGCGTTTGCGGTGCAACAAACGGATGTTCAGATGGCATCTGTTCCGGTGCTGGTAACGCCTTGCGATCGAGCTTCCCATTCGCGTTGACTGGCAGTGCATTTAGCGTGACAACGGCAGTAGGAACCATGTATTCCGGCAGTTTTTGATGGAGAAAGGCTTGCAAGTCGTGGGGCACGATCGTCTGTCCCGGCAGGGCAACTACGTAGGCAACGAGTTGTTTGTCACCCAAAGCTGTTTCGCGATCAATGACGATCGCCGTTTGCACTGTTAGATGTTGTGCGAGGACGGCTTCAATTTCACCGAGTTCAATGCGAAAGCCGCGCAGCTTCACTTGATGGTCAATGCGACCGAGATAGTCAATGGCACCATCGGGACGGTAGCGGGCAAGGTCTCCGGTTTTGTAGAGGTGGGGAGTGGGAAGTGGGGAGTGGAGAGTGGGGTGGTTTTTCCCAAGTTTGAAGAATGGATCAGGAAGAAAGCGCTCTGCGGTGAGTGCAGGACGGTTGAGGTAGCCTCTGGCAACATTAACGCCACCGATGTAGAGTTCACCCGTAATGCCAATGGGCACCGATTGAAGCTGGGC
>NZ_JACJPI010000058.1 GCF_014695975.1 Leptolyngbya sp. FACHB-321 | reverse complement strand
AAGTTGAAGGAGTTCCTTAGAGAGGCTGAAGCTCGTACCGCTGCAACCTTACATCAAGCCATTGCACAAGGCTTAGGGCAGATTACCTTAGACGATGTACGCAGTTGGTTTACTCATGCCTGCTACTGTACTTGATTAACCTGCTCACCGCTATAATTTTTCTGAGTGAAGCGTTGATGCTTAAGCGTCATTGAAATTAAATTGTTGCCACGCCACCAATAAGACAACACACGCTACCCATAATGTCGCTGTTGTCATATAGCAGTCGAAGAGAACGTTAGGAGAGACATCAACCTTGAAACGTCCTTGGAGCAAGGGCTTCGATTCATCCCTTATCCTTCATCCTTTGCTATACGACACCTGGCAAACAACATCGACGGCAAATCTGCTAATGGTGCAGGCGATCGTGGCTCGCTCACTCAAGCTGGATCAGGCTTCCGAGAGCCGCCTTTAGACTAGCAAACTCTTTGTGGCTGGTTGGCTGCGATTACAATGCGGGCACACGCTTCTGCATCAGACAACGCCTGGTGGTGCTCTAACTCGATGCCCAGGTATTCACACACATCTGGCAGTTTCGTTGGATGAAGGTTCCAGGTTTTGCGTGCCAGTTGCACCGTACAAACAAAGGGTTGTAGCGGTCGCGGCATACCATAAAGGTCACAGCAAGCGTAGAGCACGCCTTTGTCAAAGGATGCGTTGTGAGCGGCTAGAAAAGCGGCACCCTGCAAGAAGGGTTGGATTGAAACCCATAATTCACCAAAAGTAGGTTCGTCTGCCACATCTTGCCACCGAATGCCGTGGATATGAGCAAACCGGAAGGTTGCGCGAGGGGGACGTATCAAATAATGTACCCGTTGCACAAGGCGATCGTCTTCCACACGGATCAAGCCTACAGAGCAGGCACTATCACGACCATGATCAGCGGTCTCAAAGTCCAAGGCAACAAAGGTCGTCATGAGGCAGTCATCCAGAGCCATTAAAGCATCACCTTCATAATCATGCCCAAATGAGGCTAGATCTCACAGATACAGCCAGTTTTAGTCTTGCCACTCTAACTAGACTTACCCACTGCCCTCCTGCGATCGGCTCCGGTTTGATGCTCAAACGTATCGTGTAGTGACGTTGACAGTGGTATCACCGATGGTCAGCTTAAGCAAAAGATCGTTCTGCCATCTGTGCTTGTACCAAATTCAGAAACGACGACCGTAACCTGTGAATCTACTGATTAAGTTAGAACCATCATTTACACCGTTCACCATCCTTCTGACCATGACAGACACATCAAAGAAAACACCCAAATTCCTACGTCAAATTTCTACTGTGGTCCTTACTGGACTGATTCTACTGACAAGTGCAGGGGTTTCAAAGCAAGCCGGACTCGCTTCATCAGTGCCTCAAAAGGTTGTGCCTTCATCAAAGTTGATGGCGCAATCAGACTCTTTGCCGCCAACGGTTGAACAAAAGGTACGCCAGTCTGCATCGCAGCAGCTTAAGGTGCCATCGCAAGATGTCAAAATTGTCGGTTTTACGCGACAAACCTGGTCAGACGGCTGTCTGGGACTGGGAGGCGCGGCTGAAAGTTGTTTGCAAGCGATCGTCGAAGGTTGGCGGGTTGAAGTGACCAACGGGCAGCAAAATTTGTTTTATCGCACAGACGGAACTGCTAACGCAATCCGCTTAGAACCGCAGCCCGATGTTGTAACTTTACCAGCCGATGTCAGCCAGCGTTTGCTGCAAACTGTTGCTAGACAAGTGCGAGTGCCAGTCAGCCGCTTGCGTGTTGCAGCGGTCAAACCGGCAACTTGGGATGGTTGTCTAGGTATTTATAAGCCGGGGCAAGCTTGTACCAGAATTGCAATTTCTGGGTGGCAAGCGATTGTAACGGGCGGCGATCGCAGTTGGGTCTATCACCTGGATCAAGCAGCAGACCGAATTGTGCAAAACTCAACCGCAAGCGGCAGCCGCGGCGAATTAGTGCCTTCCTTTATGCCAGAGGAAAACAAGCCTGTACTTGAAGCTAACATTGTTTTTCAGTCGATCGTCAGCGGCGGTCTGATGGGCAAGGTTACACAGATCACGTTAACCAACGATGGCGTGATCACACAATTGATTAGCGCTCCCAATATCCGCTCACGTCCTGTTGTGTTGAAGCGGTTATCTCAGCAACAATTGAAGCAGTTTCAGCAGGTGCTTGAAGCAAAACAGTTCCGCAATTTGAACGGCTTGAGCTATCTCAGTAGTGCTGCATTTGCAGACTATCCAACGACCATGCTGCAAGCAACAGGGAGCACGGTTCAGTATATTGACTTGGAGATGAAAAACCTTCCCCCAGCGTTGCGGCAAGTGATTCAAGCCTGGAAGAAATTGTAATCGCTCTAGAGGGTGTTAAGCATTTTGAAAAGGAGCGACTCTCTGAACTAGCTTCAGCCACAGCTCAAAAAGATGAAGGAATGCTACATTCCCTCTCCAGCTTGAATTCTACAAAACTGCATAACACCCTCTAAAGACAGAAGAACAAATATGGCAAGTAACAGCAAAATTGAGTGAACAACCCATAAATTTCAGCTTCCTTAAGGAGGTGTTCTAGATTGATCGATTCACTTTGAGCTACTTGCAAAAGGTGTTGCGTTTGTAGTGGCACAGCTTCCCTGTTAGTTGCCTTTCTCAAGCATCATCCTGCTGCGTATAACCAGTTTAGAAGCCGAAGTGCGATGAGCGTCTGTATCACCGCAGTCTGCATACAATGAAGTAACCGTGCTTTATTGCCGCCCTTGGGGAGGCAGAGCGTGAAGCAAACCGTAGTGAAACCACAGGTCATGCCGGAGCGATCGATAGACACAATCAATGGCAGAGAGCAGGCTTGGTGGTTCTGGTTTCTGGTGCCGCTGTATCCTTATCTGCGTCGTCGCACTCTGCGCCGAGAGGTCATACCCGAAACGCTCTGGACCTTTGACCAAGTGCAGGGCATTCTCTACACAGTGGTGCCGATTCGGATGACGGTTGTGAAACTTGCAGCCGGTGGCTTACTCGTGTATGCGCCGATCGCTCCCACACGAGAGTGTATCCAACTGGTTAAAGAACTGGAAGCTAGCCATGGAGCCGTTCGCTACATCATCTTGCCTACGGCTTCTGGTCTGGAACATAAAGTCTTTGTGCCGCCCTTTGCCCGTTGCTTTCCCGAAGCGCAAATTTTTGTAACACCCCATCAGTGGAGTTTTCCACTCAATTTCCCCCTGCATTGGCTAGGTTTCCCACGTGGACGCACCCAAATCTTGCCAGCTAATAGTGCTGAGACTCCCTTTGCCGATGACTTTGACTATGCAATCTTAGATATCAATTTGGGTAAAGGTTCCTTTGGCGAAGTGGCGTTATGGCATAAGCGATCGCGCACCGTGCTACTAACAGATACGGTGCTGTCTGTGCCAGAACACCCTCCAGCAATCCTTGAGCTAGACCCTTACCCTCTGCTTTTCCATGCACGCAACAGTGCACTGGAGGTGATGGAGGATACCGAAGCAAACCGCCGTCGGGGTTGGCAGCGCATTGCCCTGTTTGCCCTCTACTTTCAGCCAAGTACCCTCAAAACGGTCGGTCTGGCTCAAGCGCTGCGAGACGGATGGAGTGCACCAACCCATGCTAAGAAAGCCTACTTTGGGTTGTTTCCCTTTCAGTGGCAACCGGGCTGGGAGCGATCGTTTGAGGCTCTGCGTGGGCAGGGGCGTCCCTTTGTGGCTCCGATCCTCCAGACCTTCATCCTCGACCATAACCCACAAGCCGTCCTAGCCTGGGTTGATCAAGTAGCCAGTTGGGACTTTAAGCGGGTTATTCCCTGCCACTTTGATGCGCCCATCACAACAACGCCTGAGGCGTTCCGGCAAGCGTTTGCTGTGTTTGAACCCCCTTGCCCTGACCAGGAAACGTTTGGCAGCACGAGTTATCCGCTGCCGTCAGAAGATGTCGAATTTATCAGAAAGCTGGAGGCGCTCCTGGATCAGCGGGGTCTGACAAAGCCCCCCAGACAGTGAACCAGCCTGAACGGCTCTTCTCGTTCAGAAAGCTCCCTCTTTTTAGCACAAAATCCCAAAAGCACAGGTCAATGGTTAGACGTACAGGGGATTAGGCGCGATCGCGTGGTTAAGCAAGCAGCGCTGAGGCATACTTAAAGGCGATCGAGGAGGACGATGAGCGGCTCTAGGAGATTCTCAGATTAAAGCGAATGACTGCTGCTTTTCTACCGCCGTCTGTGGCTGAGATTCGAGACGCAGAGGCGATCGCCCTCCTGCAAAAAATTCGGCGTCGTGTTGTTCAGGTGCCATTTCAGGAGGGTACAACTGCTGTGGCGACCGCTTCTGTCCATTACATGCCGGAGGCATCGCCTCCCTTACCTGGCACTACTCCCATACTGTTGCTGCATGGCTTCGACAGTTCCCTGTTGGAGTTTCGACGCTTGCTTCCCCTTCTAGCAGGTAGCCACGAAACATGGGCGCTCGATCTGTTTGGCTCTGGCTTCACCGCCTACGTTCCTACGGTTGCCGTCAACCCTCAAAGCATCCGGCGACATTTGCTTAGCACTCTAGAAACTTGGGTGAAGCAACCTGTCGTTTTAGTGGGGGCTTCTTTAGGGGGTGCAGTGGCAATCGACTTTGCCTTGCATCATCCCAGTTGGGTGCAAGCACTCGTTTTAATGGATAGTGTTGGCTTCTCTGGTAGCTTTCCAGTCGGGCAATTTCTCCCTCAGCCGCTCATTGAATTGGGTGCCGAGTGGCTGTATTGGCGTAAACACGCTGCTCTGGCTGCTGCCTCAGTGCTGCCAATGATGAATCCAACCCTGGTTGATGCCCTGCGTTGCTCATTGCTACATCAGGAGATGCCAGGGTGGAAGGAGGCAATTACTTCTTTGACTCAGAGTGGTGGCTATGCGGATCTAAGCGAACACGATCGCGTGAGCCAAAGGCAACGTATTGCTCAAGTTACTCATCCCACTTTGATTCTGTGGGGAGACGCGGATGATGTTTTAGGAACCGCAGATGCCACTCGGTTTGAGCAAGCTATTTGCAGCAGTCGGCTGATTTGGATTAAGGGCGCGGGTCATGTACCCCACTTCGATCAACCCCAGGTCGTTGCAGAGCATCTGCTAGCCTTTGCGCAGCAGACTGGAGGTTGATCGATATAGCCAGTCGTGCCCCTTAGCGCTACAGCAAGGAAACCCAGGCACCATGAAAGCCATAGGGGACCCGCTGTGGCATCTGGATGCGGGCGATCGGTTCAGCGCTCATGGCTTGAGTGCTAACGATGACCAGCTCAGATGTATTCTGAGCTTCATCATGCACAAAGGTCATCAACCAGCCATCATCTTCAACGGTCGAGCCTGGTCGTGGCACAAATACACCCTCACCGCCGTAGCGTCCTGGACCAAACGAATGTACTTGAACGCTCTGACGCTCCAAGTCAAACTTGAGTAAACCATCAAATTTAGGCATTTCGGTTGGAGCAGTCTTGCCAGCGTAACCATAGCGGGTCTGCCGTCCCAAATACTGTTCATTAGTGCGGGGAAATTCGCAGGGGCGATCGTCCAGGGTCTGTTCCTGCACAGCGCCAGTCTTCAAGTTGAACTGCCAGCGATGGAGCAAGGGCACATCACTCCCAACCCCACGATTATCGCCTTCATGGGTACCAGGAGTCGTGCCTAAAACACTGGTGCTGCTCATCCGGCAGGCGATTAAAACAATGTCGTCTCCCGCTTCATAGGCATTCAGGGTATGGAAGACGTAGCAACTTGACGCTTCAAACCAGCGAATCGTCTGGTTATCACCATGCCGAGGCAGAATACCAAACCGACTGGGGCGATCGCGCTCAAAGGAAAAGGCAGGTTCTCCCCGTTGCAGCCGTTCCAGGCGGAAGGTAAGGGGCAAGTCCATAAAAATGGTGTAGTGCTCTGTGATGGCAAAGTCATGCATCATCACCCCAACTGGCAAATCGATCGGGACGGTTCGCAGTACTCCCTCAGCGGAGACAACGCTGTATTTAACGTAGGGCGGTTGTGCTAGCGAATAGCCAAAGAACATCATTTCTCCCGTCACCGGATCTACTTTTGGATGGGCAGTCACCGGAGAAGCTAGCTTGCCGTTGAAGGTTTGAGCGCCAATCGTCTTCAGACTAGGTATCGCGATCGCGTGCGGTTCGCCGCCTTCCCAGAGCGCCAGCAGTCGATCGTCATGCCAGACGAGAGCCGTATTCGCCACATTTTTGAAACCTGCCTGTGAAGGTTCCAGCAAGCCACCAAACAGCGATCGTCCGGCTTGTCGCTCTTGCTCAAATCCCTGCGTTTGAATATAGCGATTGCGGTAGCTGGCTTTGCCGTCCTGGATATGGACTCCATGCAGCATCCCATCGCCATCAAACCAGTGGTAACGACCCAACGGTGGAAACTGGGGATTAGGACCGTTGCGGACAAACATCCCATTTAGTTCAACTGGTAACTCACCCAGAATGGGCAAGGCATCGACAGTTACCTCCGTCTGGACGGGAGCAAAGTTATCGGCGAGATAGGGGTTGAGGGTAGCTGTCATAGGGGTGAGAAATAATTTACAGCATGGCTGCAAGCTTGCTGCGGGCACACGTTGATCCTACCTGGAAGTAAGAGTGCTCGGCTTAACGGTGGTTCATCTGGCAGAGTCACTCTTGAAGCCGCGCTACAGTCAGTTAAGGAAATTTCTAGCAAACAAAATACCCGTAGGGGCATGTTTGCTACCAACGTGATCGGCTATGAGCCAAGATTCTGGCAAAACCTGCCCCTACAAACGGTACACTCCTTCTCAGAAAGCTCCTAAGCCTGTTCTTGGCACCGCTTTGGCAGTAGTACAGTCCTATGAGCGTGCCGTTAAGGTGCTGGTAAAGCAAACTCCTGCGCTGCATACATCTGTCCGCTCAGCGGGTCAATGACGATGCCATAGCCAAAACGAGTGTAATATCGCTTCAGCAGGTTTTGCCGATGCCCTTCGCTATACATCCAGCCTTTCTGCAACCGCTCCAACAACCCGTAATTGAGGCGTATACCGAGTGCGCCAGTTTGGTGAGCGATATTCTCTCCTACTTCTCCCTTGCCACCCAACTGCACAAAGCGATCGGTCGGGGTTTTGCCTTCTGGGTTGACGTGGGCAAAGTAGCGGCGGGTCAGCATATCCTGGCTATGTTGTTGTGCTGCCTGAGAGAGCAAGGGGTCTTCGACCAGTGGTGGCAAGCCGTTGAGCTGTCGATCGCGATTAACCAGGGTGAGAGCAAACTGCCGCAACTGCGGTAGCGAGCGAGTCGTGTTGGCAGTCAGTAGAGAGACTTTTGGCTGACCAATCCGCCAGTCCTGACCACCCTTGCCATTGTCAAAGTAGTAAGACTCTCTGGCATAGTAAAGGCTCGTCATTACCATCAGGAAGATAAGAAGGATGTAGCGCCTAACCGTTGACCAGTTTTTGCCATCGGCTTTTCGTCTGTAGGTTCGTTTCATCTCTTACCCCACTTTTCCCAGTGCTACTGCTAACCCTGCTCAAACTCTAAAGGGCGATCGCTCATCACCAACTGGTTTACGGCTTCCTCCTGCTTCAGGCGTACTGTACTAGTGGGGCAGTTATGCATACGATTTTATGCTGCTTCATAGTGCCAGCAACAGTGCAGCATAGCCGACTGCCCCGGCTGCAAACGCCCAGAAGTGGCTGTCTCGGTCTTCTGGCAGTTCTTCTTTAAGTACATTGAGCACTATACCGCCTGCCAGAAAGGCAAACAGAACCGCGATCGCGGCTTGAGAAAGCTCTGTACCAGCACTGATTGCCCATCCTGCAATTACAGCCGCCGCTAAAATCCAGCGTCCACTATGGTCGTACCGCTTCTTGTGATGTTCCCGTAAGCCGTAGTCGTTGACCACAAAATGGAGTGCCATGGCGATCGCAAACAACAGCAGGTTGATGAAGCCGGGTACTTCCCGATGCAAAAGTAGATAGCCAATCAGAACGTTATAGGCACCAAACGAAGCGATATGTAGCCAAAAAACATTGGGACTAGTTACATCCCCGTTTCCACTATCCTGATTGCGTTGTCGAGATACTTTTGCAGCACGCTCCAGCCCATAAAATACTGCTAAGCCAAGCAATGCGATTAGATAGACATGGTGCTCTAGAAATGCTATTTCGGCATCTAAGTGTTCTTGAACCGTCGTTTGGGCTTTACTTAGGTCAGGCAAAATATGCACAAACACATAAGCAACCGAAACACCGCTGCCGATTGAAAGCCAATGATGGCGCGGAGTCGATCGAATGAAGCGTAAGCGACCAGCAAAGAGATGTATGAGCGCTAGTCCTGCTGCCAGTAGACCTGTTAGAACAACAAGTTGGGTTGAAGGAGCCGTCGCTTCTGAGATTGCAGCAAGCATATTTACAATATTGGCTTCACTATCCTTAGCTTGCTGTAAATCCTATTGAAGCGAGTCTTTCAAGGAGTTGATCTTTCTAATTAACGTTTATAAGTTGCTTGAATTATAAGGGCGTTGCGATCAAGTTTACGGTTCGAGACTGTAGCTTACTTGCACTGTGTTGAAGGAGCACCGCCCCAGGCTTGAGGCAGCACTTTTGCAAGCTGAGCTTTTTCAAAACGAGCGAGACTCAACAAATCTGTTGACTGGTTGGCAAAGCGCTCCGTTGGCAGAGCATAAGCAAGCGCGGCAAGATAATGAGCCTTCGCCACAGCTTGCTTGACTCTGGCATCATGAAAGCCATACGGATAAGTGAAGTACTTCACGGGGCGAGCGAGTCTCGCTTCCAAAATCTTCTTTGAATCCACAACTTCTTGTGCCAGCTTTTGGTTAGAGAGTCTGGTAAGCGCCGGATGCGTTTTGCTATGAGAGGCAATAGTCACAAGCGGATCATGTGCCATCGTTTTCAGCTCTTGCCAGCTCACATGAGTCCGACCAACATTTACACCGACCCAACTGGTATGAATTGAGAATACTGCCGGGTACCCATATTCCTTCAGGAGCGGATAGGCATAGCGATAGTGCCCTCCATAGCCATCATCAAATGTCAGTAAGATGGGTTTCTCAGGTAACAGACTGCCAGTGCGAAGATGATCCATCAAGCGATCAAGGCTAATCGGGGTCACCTGACTCGACTTAATCTGCTCAAAGTGCTGTCTCAATTCTGTCGGTGTTAAGTCATAAGGGACTTGCTTGACTGGCAGAATGTCGTGATACATCATGATAGGCACTCTCGCTTTCAAGGCCCCAGGGTGCACCTTTGGAAAGGGTGCAGCAGACAAGGTTGGAGCGTTGACACGACAAGCAGGCAAAGGGCGTGGTAGTTGTGCGATCGCATGCGAGTGAGAAGTCGGGTGTGCAACGCTTGAGCAGGTTGCAAGCAAAAGTATTGTGGTGAGAAACAGGGTGAAAAAGCGGTTCATCGTTTCGTGCTTTGAAGCTCGTTTCTTAGCATTACAAGACAACAACGACGTTAACCGCAAAAACAGCGACTAAAAAATCAAAGTAGGGTGAGTACGCTCGCAAGGCAACAAATACTGATGCAGTTCAATGACTCGCAGCAATTTGCGCTCAACTAGTTTGCTTTCACACCTTGAGCGCTGGATAATGCCTTGCAATGATGCATCGAAATATTGAGGAGTGCTGTCGGCTACAGCAATTCAGGTACGATCGCACTCACGCTTTCAAGCATAGAGGCATTGACTAAACGCCAGAGGTAAACGAGATGAACCAAGCAGAGAAAGTCGTGTGGTTGCGTGAGCAGACAAGCTTGAGTGCTCTTTCGGATGGCGTTTTGGACGCGATGGCAGCCGCCATGCAGGAAGAGTCGGTGCAGGAAAACCGTCGACTGGTGCTGGAAGACACGTTTCCAGACACACTGTATATTCTCAAAACAGGGCGGATGGAGAGCTATCGCACTAGCAAAACGGGGCTTGCAAATGCGGTTAGCCTGCTGCCAGGAAGCATTCTGCACCTAAAAGAACTGACCCTGGAGCAGCCTGCTGAACAAACTGTCATTACCCTTACCAATTGCGTGGTCTGGACGATTTCCAAAGCCGACTTTTTGGCGATCGTCCAGCAGTATCCTGAACTCACCCAGACACTCTCGCGTCAGCTAGCAACTGCACTCGATGAGGTTTCGGCACAACTGACCTATGAGCGAGCGCGGCAAACGGCGCTGCGTCCTTACTTAGTACCCAAAGTACGACGGGGGATTGTTGGTTCTAGCCGTTATGCTACACGCTTGCGGCAGGAGATTAAGAAAGCCGCAAACGATCGGCGATCGGTGCTGGTCTTTGGTGAACCAGGTTTAGGCAAGGACAACGCCACAGCGCTGATTCACTTTGGCTCCCGCTACCGTCAGGAACCAATGATCAAAATTGACTGTGACACCTTGCAAACCAGTGGTTCAGAGCTTTTTGGACGTGTTGGTGGCAAGCCAGGGCTGCTGGAATGGCTCGGTGAAGGCACGCTGTTGCTCAACAATGTGCAGGAGTTGGCACCAGACTTGCAGACTAAGCTCGTACGGCTGCTGGAAACAGGAGAGTATGAACCTATTGGGCGCGAGGGCGAACCGCCTCCAGCGCCGCGTGAGAGTCAGGCTCGTCTGGTCATGACTTCAGAGAAAGTGTTGCCAGCATTAGAGCGCAAAAAACTGGTTGGGCACATCATTCGAGTGCCGCCGCTACGTGTGCGAAAAGCCGATATCCTGTCGCAGGTTGAGTATTATTTGAGCCTGTATTGTCGGGCTAGAGGCTTGGTGAAACCAACGGTAACACCAGAGGCACTGCGGCGGTTACAAGGTTATGACTTTCCCGGCAACTTGACCGAGTTGGAGAATCTGGTCGAGCGGGCATTGCTGCAATCGAATGGTGCCGCTGCTCTTACAGAAGAGGTGTTCTGGGCAGCCAGCGTTAAAACTAGACGGTTTCGCGTCAACCTGCTGAATGCAGCACCGAAGCTGCGTCAGTTTCTACGGAGTCCCTGGTATCCCGATCGCATTAACTATGGCTTTACGCTGGGCTTTTTTGCTGTAGTGGTTGCTGTACTAATGCTGGGACCTCAAAGCCGCGATCGCAATATTGCCCTCAATTTCTTTTGGGCATGGTGGTGGATGCTAATCCTGGCAGCCTTTCCCTTTGTGGGACGGCTTTGGTGTTCCGTTTGTCCCTTTATGATTTACGGTGAACTGGCACAGAAAGTTTCGCTCTGGCTCTACCCCCGTCAGCTACTACCCTGGCCCCGACAGCAGGCAGAAAAATGGGGCGGTTGGTTTCTGTTTGGGATGTTTACACTCATTCTGCTGTGGGAAGAGTTGTGGAACTTAGAGGACACTGCCTACTTATCTGGTTGTTTGCTGCTGCTGATTACTGCCGGAGCCGTCATTTGTTCTATGTTGTTTGAGCGTCGGTTTTGGTGTCGCTATTTGTGCCCGATCGGCGGCATGAATGGACTGTTTGCCAAACTATCAATGGTTGAACTCCGTGCCCAACAAGGCATTTGTTCTGCTACTTGCACCACGTATCAATGTTACAAAGGCGGACCGCAAAAGGGCGAAGGACAAGAGACAGGCGGTTGTCCCCTATACTCCCATCCAGCACAGCTTGAAGATAACCGGGATTGCGTCCTCTGTATGACCTGCCTGAAAGCCTGTCCACATCGATCGGTCGAGTTAAACCTGCGTCCACCAGGCATTGAACTGTGGACGACTCACCAGCCCATGTATGCCGAAATTTGTTTGCTGTTTCTACTCTTAGGCGCAGTTTTTCTGCATCGCTTACCGGAGCTTGAGGAGCAGTTTGGCTGGCAGTTACATCTAGAAAATTTTGGCATTCATGCAGGCGTTTCATTGGTAGTGTTATTGATACCAGGGGCGATTGCGATCGCTGCCCATAGTCTTATCCGGCTACTACAGCGAAGCTATAAGCCCCGCCCCTTTTTAGAATTGGCGTATGGCTATCTGCCACTCGTTTTGGGCGCAAGCCTTGCCCATTACCTGAAGCTTGGCTTAACAGAAACGGGGCAGGTGATTCCTGTAACGTTTGCCACCTTCGGGTTTGGTACAGCTAACTTACCGATCGCGACTGTCGATCCTGCTGTCATCGCCTTTCTGCAAAGCGTCACGCTCATCTTTTCCTTTTGGTGCAGCGTCATTTTGACCCAAAAGCTGGCGCGTCAATCACTGCTAAACTTGCTGCCTCAACACCTTGCCCTGCTAGCGATCGGCTCTTTTGCCTGGAAAGTCATTGTAGGGTGGTAAAGAGGGTGTAAACAGAATTGGGTTAGCCGTCAGACCGCTTTGGGGGACGATCGCGATCGTCCCAGTCTTTGCCTTTAGGTTTGCTGTCGCGTTGCTTTGGGGCACGATCACGATCGTCTCGGTCTTTACCCTTAGGTTTGTTGTCGCGTTGCTTTGGGGCACGATCGTCCCAGTCTTTGCCTTTAGGCTGCTTTTTCCCAGATGGTGTAGGTTTACGGAAGGCAGAATCAACGTTCGGTCGCTCGCTCGACTTTGGTGCTTTGTTTGGTTTATCCGTTTTTCCGGCTTTCTCTGGCTTTCCGGCTTTCTCTGGCTTTTTGGCTTTAGACAGCTTCTCAACTCTGGGAAGTTCTTCGGTGCTAGGTTTGTCTAGTCTAGTCGGTACTTCGGCGTTAGGTGAATTCTCAAGCCTAGGCTGAGTCTCGACTCTCAGAAGATTTTGTGGAGCCGCTTCCTTACTTTGTTCTGCCTGCCGTGGTGACGCAGATGGTGACGGCAACACTAGCTGCCCAGGCTGTATCCGGTCAATAATCGGCAGCGTTGTCATTTGCGCTTTTTTGAAGCTGCGTAGGATGGGGTCGGTCGCGCGTTTTTGTCGCCACTCAGCACGACTCATGCGTCGCACGCGCTGTCGGATCTGACGAATGTCGCGATCGCCGGGTCTGATTCGTACTTCTTCTGCTGTCTTAAGCAGCACTTCCTCAGTTTGCCCCGTCAAACGCACCGCCACCGAACCTTCCCAGGCAAAAAACAGCACCCCTTCCTTGGGGTCTTTCGGAATTTTGACAAACACGGTTGTGCCACGAATGCCTGCTACAGCGGTGGGGGTAATAATCTCAGTCGGCAACTTTTTCCCAGGCTGCACCCAGGTAATCATGTCGCCAGCAGTCAGACTAAGGCGGTTGCCATGCTGAAGTTTCAATACTGCATCGCCAGCCAGCCGAAATGCTAACCCATTATCCAAGTCAATTTGGGTTAAAGCTTGCCCTTGAGTTCGAATAGTTTCACCGACTTGCAGCCCCATGCCTTCTTTGGCAGGCTCTTCTTGCGCTGTATTGAGCAAGCGCACAAAAACGGGCAGCTTCTGAATTTCGCTAATTTTGGCGATCGGTTTAAGAACAGCAGGTTTGGGTGACGCTGTTGGCGAAATGACAGCAGTCGGGGCTGTATCAGGCGCAGATGAAGAGCAGGCAGCTAATAGCCCTGCTAAAACGATAGCGCTAAAGCGACCCATGTTAGTCAATTGCATAGTTATGCCCAAGTGCTAGCGCGGAGCAGCAGTGAAGAAATAAGCGTTGCACCCTTTATCCTGGTTGATTGCTCCTGATTGGTACTATACCGATCAGAAGCATCCTGCTGCCATTAAAGCAGTATTGCCGTCAGTTCAACAGGCGGCGAACAGTAAAGATAAACTACCAACTTAGGTAGCAGCTAAATACAAGCCCGCTCTCCTAACGGACGAAAGAAACGGGTTTTATGGCAGTCGAAGCGAGCGGTAGGACAGTCATAAACCCTGAAACGACCTTTGAGCAAGGCTTCAATTCACCCCTCATCCTTTATCCTTTTGCTATAGCGCCCTTATTTTGAGGGAGTAGGCTGCGGTCAAGAATCCCTACTAAAGTAGCCCTTACCAAGGGCTGTGATAGCAACAGACTCTAACTTTATACTGCACATCTGCCTTAGTGTTGCGGGTTCTTGGCAACAGGCGATGCTTTGCTTAATGCCAGCCAGGTGCAGCTAGCCACGACTCCATCAACCACTAAGCCTTGCTGCCGCTGAAAGTGCCGTACAGCCTTATCTGTCTGCTGTTCAAAGGAGCCATCGACGACGATCGCCGTTTGCCCAACAGCCTGTAGCGCTTTTTGTAGCAGCACGACGGTTTCGCCAGCACTGCCCCGCTGTAGCAACGGCATTTCGATCGGGGCACCTGTGTAGAGCGATCGCCAAGTGCGTGCATCCACAATGCCACTGCTTGGCAAAAAGACCCGTTTTTGAAAGGCTCTTACTGCCTGTTCAAGGCATTCACCGAAGTAAGCATCGACCGCACCCTCATAAAGGCTCCAGTTGATCAACAATTTTTGGATTTCGATTACTTCTATCCCGCTGGCACCACGTTGTAACAGCGGTTTTTGACACGATTGGTTGGTCACGGGCAAGCAAGGCTCAGAACTGGATAGAGGAGACATCGTAGCGCCTCAAAGCCATTGGACTATCTACTAAAGTACTGAGTTACGTTTGCAACAACCTCATCACAAAGTGTCACCCAATAGGGTGAATAGAGTCGTTTTTACTCTCTACTCCTAGACTTCACTTGCTACCAGTGGCTGGCTAGACGTAGCAAACGCCAACGTTTTGTGCAGCTTTTTGATCGTGCTAAGGGTTTGCTGGTAGTTTGCCATGTCGCCTTGCTCAGAAAAGAGTTCGGCAGCTTGGCGGAGGTCTTCGATCGCATCCAGACGATGCCCGATTTTGACGCGGGCAAGTCCCCGGTAAAAGTAGGCAATGGCATCCTGCGGGTTCAGCCGAATGACCTCGGTGTAATCTTGAATGGCACCCAGTTTATTTTGCAGTCGAGTGCGTGCCAGACCCCGATAAAAGTAGGCAGTGGCAAAGTCGGGGTTTGCTTGAAGCGCAAAGGTGTAATCTTCGATCGCACCCATTTTGTCACCCAGTTCAGAGCGTATAAAGCCGCGATTACAGTAGGCAATGAAGTTTTCGGGATTGTGCTGCACGGCTTGCTCAAAGTCTGCCATTGCACCATAGCGATCGTTTTTGTCATACCGAGCCAGCCCACGGTTGTTGTAGGCAACGTCATCATGCGGCGCAATGCGGAGGACTTCGGTGTAGTCAGCGATCGCGCCCTGGCGATCGCCCAGATCGTAACGAGTAGAGGCGCGGTTGAAGTAGGCGATCACGTCATTAGCATCCAGCACCGGATCGTCAAACCGATCCACTAAACCTTGAATCACATCCGCATCGATCGTGCGTAGCCCGACGGCTGCCTGCGGAAAAACAGCACTGGCAGTCGCAACTGACTGAGCGCCCAGTACGGCATAGCTGCGATCGCACACCAAAAAATGTTCATCCGTACCCAGCACCTTAAAGCGAAATTGCGTAGGATACTGCCGCTTTAGTTGGGTCAACTGGTTGAGCATTGTGTGAAGAAAGCCTTTTTGGGTTGGCTCAAGGGCGCGGCGACGATCGAGCGATCGCGAGGTATGCCCCTCACTCATATCACCCAGATGCCCCCAGCCAAAATCCAGGCAGCCATTGCGATCGAGAAAATCCCTAAATTTTTGGATCAGCGCCTCATCTAACGTTTGGGCATTGGGATAGGGATAAACCACAATTAACCGTGCCTGTGCATTGTCTAAAGCTTGCTCCAGTAAGGCACGGCTGTAGCCCGTTGCTTGTCCGTGCTGCTGGTGCCCTTTGACATCAAACACCAGTTCATACGCTGGCGGTTCATTGGGTTGGAGTTGCTGCACGATGTCTTCTAGATGCGTTTTTACGGCTGCATCTACTTGTGCCTCTACATCAACAGCATTACTCTCTGCCCATTCCACCCGTGCAGACAGATACTTAACCTGGCTTTCGAGGGCGGAAGAGTCGAGCACTTGAGGCAGGCGGTTGACCCAATCACGCAGCGTTTTTTGCTGATGCTCCAGGGTTTGGGTAAATTGCTGCACGCCCGACAACTGCTGCTGAAGTTGCCCCATCTGGTTCGCGACCAGACTCTGCATATCCGTTCGCAGGTGAGTAAGGTCAGTGGCGATCGGCAACTGGTTCAGGCGATGTTCTAGAGCGCCGACCGTTGCTTTTAGTCCTTCGACGATCGAAGGATCAGGTTGCAGTAAGCCTGTTTCCAGGATTGCCCCAAAGCCATGCTCATTCATGTTCAGCTTGGCTGTAATCGTATCAAGCTGCTTCTTTAAAATCGTCGTCGCCATCTTAACCGGCGTGACTGTTTGATCTAGAACCTCTTGCTGCTGGCTAATTTGCTCAATTTGGGTCTTCAAACGTGCCAGCTCACGCCGCGACACGACCTCACCCAGCATCTTCACCAGCGAATCAACATCTTGCTTAAGGGCGCTGGCATCAAAGGGGGTTGGCAAATTATTCAGGCGACGATTGATATGGTTAATTTGATCCTGCATGACGCGAGGATTGTTGTTACGCTGCTCTTCGCCCAGCGTTTGCAGGTTGCCCCGCAGTTGAGACAGTTCTGTTTTCAGTTGGGTAAGCGCTGAGTCTAAGTCATCAGCGCGATCGATTGTGCATAAACGACCTAAGTATGCCGTTACCTGGTTCACAGAGTCAGCCAGATTAGTATAGTCAGCCTGTAGCTGTTGCACCTCCTGGGCAAGCAAGCGCCATTCTGGTTTTGCTAGTTCGCGTTTAATTTGAGTTAGATCCTGAGCCAGCCCAGCGGCTCCTGCTGCCGTTTCATGTAGGACAGATTTTCTCAAGCTAGCCAGATCTAAGAAATTAGGCAAGACCTGAATTTGTTGCCGCAGCGCACTAAGGTCTTCAGAAAGTTTCTGATCTAGCTGCCTTATAGAGGTGTCTGTATGTGCTAACGTTGCTTCTTCTAGTCGCCGACGGTTTACTATATTAACCAGCAATAACGCCGATACAGGCGCTGCTGTAAACAAAATCTGCTGCGAGGCAACAGAGGCTAGTGAGCCAATGCCTGCACCGACTAGCAAAGCATACTCCGAAAGATTGAGCCAATTACGGTTCTTCACAGCTTCCTCAAACCGTTTGTGTAGGGTTGATCGATTGTTTGTAAGGGCTGCTGTGGCTGTAGATGCACCAGCAGGATGTCAGAATGTAGGGGGGGCTTAAGTGTCTCTAACTTTCTTCACAACCTGCCTGTGCAATCAGGAAATCCTTAACACAAGAAATTCTGCTTACTAAAGAATGTGGTTCTAGCTTTACCCCTACTACGGCAGGCAAGGAACCAGAGCATACATCTGGACAAGCCAGGTTTGTCCAGGAACATAAAGCTCCTAGAGTAGCGGCTCTTTAAAGAAATACAGAATGATCTATAAGTATATTTACCGATTAGATGAAAATTGTGACTCTTGTATTAATTAACTACCTAGATTCGCGGAGAGCCACTTGATGCAACTGTCATACTAAGCCTCTCTATTAACAAGATTGTGTGAAGCACTTTAGCTGACAGGAACACTTCCTACGTGATACACCTTAGGATACATTTTCAGTGAGCGTAGGAAACATAGGAATTACTACAAAAATTACAGTAGTAAGTGAGAAATTTACAGTAATCCAGTATGTAATTATCCTATGCTTAACTGAAGCAAACTAACAAAATGGGTCTAAAGAAAGAAGCTACATCTTTTTTCTTCAAGGAAGATTGTATCTTTACACAGCAGCTCCATTGCCAACACAAGTATTCATACAAAAAGCACAAAGGAAGTTCATTAATTTGTAGTTGATTGTTCTTTGTGCAAGTGTTTAGCGTATGAATCTAGTATGAGTAACCTTGCTCGTAGCTTTACTATAAGGACAATTGTGGCTCCAGTAGCTGTTATTGGAGCTAGCCTTTCTTTAGCCGATTGCTCTATCGATCGCATAACAACTAATTAAATAATTCACCTTTCTTTGATTAAGTAGGAGCCTGCACTGATGTATCACATTCTTTTAAGCAGAGACTTTGATTTAGAAGGCATTGAGCGTGAAGCCCAGGCAGGCAAACGTCCGCGTCACGTTATATGGAATCTCAGCCAAACATTAGGAGCAACCGTTCACGTTCCCACTAACGACCCACTTACTCTCTTTGACTGGCTGTGCTCGAAGATCATTGGGCAACCCGAACAGTGGGCACTGGCTCGGCGCTTAGTGTCTCAGCTTACAGAACACGATACTGTCTTCTGTTTAGGCGAAGATGTGGGTTTTGCGCTGGCAATACTTTGCAAATTCAAGGGCAAGAGACCGAAATTAGCGGTTTCAGTGATGGCTCCCTATCGGAGACGTGTGCGACGACTGTTAAAGTTCTTCCGCCTCGGCGATCAAATTGACCTCTTTGCCGTCAATACTCAAATAAAAGCAACCTATATTCGTGATTATTTGCAGCTTTCTGGCGAGCGTATCTATCAGCAGCCGGAGCAAACCGATATCCGATTCTTTAACCCTGGTGCTGCACAGCCCAAAACGCGACCATTGGTTGTCAGCGCTGGCTTAGAACAGCGAGACTATCAAACGCTGGCTGCTGCCACGCAAGCTCTGGATGTTGACGTGAAAATTTGTGCCGTTTCACCTAACGCATCGGCAAAGACAAAGGTTGCGTTCCCAAAAGTCATGCCTGATAACATGGCTTCCCGACACTACGACTGGTCTGAGTTTTTGCAACTTTACCGCGATGCCGATGTTGTGGTCGTTAGCCTCTTATGGAATAACTACTCGGCTGGGCTCACAACGCTCATAGAAGCGATGGCATGTCGGCGACCTGTCGTTATGACCCGTACCCCTGGTCTTGCCGACGAATTAATCAACTTAGGGCTTGTCACTGGTGTTGAGGCTGGTGATGCTGCTGGACTGCAACACGCTATTACACACTTACTGGAGCATCCTGAAGTAGCTGCTCAACAAGCGGAAGCGGCTTATGCGCGCATTTTGAGCGAACATACCAGCGAATACTATGTCGAGAGTATGATCGCTCAACTGCAACAGTTAGGTAATGTGCCTCAACCTGAATCCTTCGCAGCACCTTTACCAGCTTAATGTCTCTAAACTCAATACTCGTCTTGGCTCCTCACTAATCGGTGAAATGAGGGTGATCGCGATCGACTTAATAGCTTTCTTCTTTTATACCAATTCCCTTTCTACACGCTACGAAGTAAGATTCCCCTTCATAAGCGGGATCTTCATAAGCGGGATTGAGGAAAATTAAGTGGAGAAAGCTATAGCCAGCATTTTTTAGATTGATACTATTGGCAACATTTCGATCGCGCTTGCTTCTAGCAAAGAAATCTGTTTGATAGGCTAATGTAGCTCATTGAACAGATTTTTGTATTGCCAAAGTCTTTTTTAACAGCTTGTGGGATAGGCGCTTCTTTCCTCTGTGCTGCTTTATCTCTAAGTTTTATAGGCTATTTTTGCTGCCGCTCTTTTTGTATCTTGCTATTGTTTCCTTAATGTAAGTCAAAGACCCGCTCTGCTCTTAAAAATCAGAAGAAACCTAGACTTTGTTTTGCGGTCTATGTCTCTGCGTCTGTTAAAGAAAAAGATGTAGTGTGTCAGTGAGCTTAGTCGGATTATTGTTAATTGCTCTCCTATCAAGAGCTGATTTATGTCGCTAAACGAAGTGTGATGAAGTAAGCAGTGTTGGCACAAGACTCAAAATCATTTGGCTGTAAACAGTGAACCTGGAAAGATAGTGAACCTGAGAGCTCCTCCGTTCTGCCCGATCAATGCTGGTAGGATGCTGGCAGAATTATATCCCCGTATGGACTAGGCATCTTGCAGGCTCAGGCTATAATGCTCAACAAGTTGGGTTGGGTAGTTTTTAGACGGGTAGGCTTTGCCACCTAATTTCAATAAGAAGGATCGCTTGTAGTGACAAAAACTGAAAGAGGCGCGCATGTTCAACCGTCGGATCAAGCCAGTCAGCCTCATAGTCACTTAGGTGCTAATGTTCCTCCACAACCAACGATCGCCATCCCACCAGCTCAAAGCAATCCTCCTGCAAGATGGCTGTTGAAACGTTTAGCTCTGGTTGCGGCAGCGGCGGTCTCTACTGCGATCGGTATGACAGTGGCGATGATGGTGCCATTGCCAACGGGTGTCGCGTCGAGTACAGAAGGGGAGAAGTCACCCAACAGCAGTCTTTGGCAGTCTGGCTTTCAGTATCAGGTCGGTCGCTCAGTTAACATCCTGGTCATGGGGATCGATCGTGTCCCTCAGGCTAAGGCAGGCTCAAAAGAACTTTTTAATGGACGCAGTGATACGATGCTGCTGCTACGAGTTGACCCTACTGATGACTCAGTAAAGCTGCTATCGATTCCACGTGATACTCAAGTCAGCATCCCTACAGTCGGTGTCACTAAAGTCAATGATGCCAATGTGAGGGGAGGCTCTGAGCTAGCTGCCAGAACGGTCAGTGGTCTTTTGAATGGCATATCGATCGATCGATATGTACGAGTTGATACAGCAGCATTTCGAGAACTCGTTGATCTGCTGGGCGGCGTTGAGGTCTATGTGCCTGAGAAAATGTCCTACGTTGATCAGACTCAGAAGCTGAAGATTGATCTCTCTCCTGGCTTACAAACTCTTAACGGCGACCAAGCCGAGCAGTTTGCTCGTTTTCGGCAGGATGCCTACGGTGATATTGGGCGCGTTCAACGTCAGCAAACTCTGCTCAAAGCGTTGCTTAAACGCCTGACGAACCCCCTCGTGCTGCCCCGGTTACCCGGGTTGGTTTCGGCAATGCAGAAGTACATTGATACAAATCTGAGCCTGGAGGAAATGATTGCATTGACCAGTGCTGGACGCAAGCTAAGTCAAGGCAACTTTAAAATGGTGATGTTGCCAGGGCGCTTCAGCAATCCTGACGAGTTTGTTGCCAGCTATTGGATTATGAACCCTGAGGGGCGCGATCGGGTTTTGCGGCAGTATTTTGACGTAGAGGCAATGGATGCAGCGACGAATCAACTACGCACTCAAGACCTTAGAGTTGCCATTCAAAACGCATCTAGTAAGCCAGATGCAGCTAGTGAACTGCGCGCTTATCTGTCGAACCAGGGCTTTTCAAACGTCTATATCGCCTCTGACTGGTCTGATAAACAGAAGCAAACCCAAATCATTGCCCAACAAGGCGACTTAAGCAGTGCAGAAATGGTGCAAAAACTGCTGAATGCGGGTCGAGTTGCTGCCGATTCAACAGGTGATTTAGACTCCGATTTGACTATCCGCCTTGGCGATGATTGGGTTTTCCCAGCAAAGTAACGTGATGTCTAGATATCTCTATGGTTAGAGAAACGTGAGGGCACTGATCGCTGCTTCATCTTGTTGTTAGATAGGAATAGTGGTCTTCTAATCTGCCAGGTTTTTCTATGCAAGAGCTTTCAATCAAATTTATGAGGCGATTTTTTGTTGTCTTGCTGGCGATCGCGCTAGCGTGGTTATGGGTCCTATTGGGCGCTACGCCTGCTTTTGCTCAGGCAAAAACAATTAATTACAGCAACACTAATTTAGAAAACCGTGACTTTGCTAACACTGATTTAGTAGGAGGTGTTTTTGTAGCGGCAGAGATGCGTAATGCCAATTTTGCGGGCGCAAATATGAAAGGTGCAATCTTGACAAAAGGAAATCTTTTGGGAGCTAACCTGACAGGCGCAAATTTAGAAAATGCGTTGGGCGATCGCGTCACCTTCTATAAAGCAAAGCTCACGAATGCCATTTTGGTTGGTGCAACGCTGAGCCGCAGCATCTTTAATGAAGCAGAGGTGACTGGAGCCGATTTTACCGATGCCATCATCGATCGCTACGATATTCTGCAACTCTGCCAGCGTGCTGAAGGTGTCAATCCATCAACGGGTGTTGCGACACGCGACAGTTTGGGATGCCGCTGAAGTGAAGCACTCTGATGCAATAGTGCTTTCTACTAGTTACAAAAGTTCTACCAGTCACAGTCAGTTCCGCAATCGATACTAACGGCGTTTGCGCTGACGTGGTTGCGTCGATCGACGCACAGCCCCAATGAGCATAACAGCAGAGCCAGCCCAAGCTGCAAGGTGGTTATGGCGCTTCCGCGATGTACCAGTAGACTGTGCTGGTTGCGTACGTTCAGACTCAGTTTGCATCGTTGCTGTACCTTCAGCCCTGGGCGTAATCCATACAGCATGGTCGCTAGGCGTGATTTCTGAACCACGATGCTTGGCAAAAACCTGCGTAAACTCAGCACCAAACAAAATAATTTGTGCTGAATAGAAGACCCACAACAAAAGAATAACGAGTGAACCAGCGGCTCCATAGGCTGAGGTCGCACCACTATTGCCTAAATACAGCCCAATCAAAAACTTACCAATGTTAAACAGAAGAGACGTGGTGGCAGCGCCGATCCAAAGGTCTTTCCAGGCAACATTGACATCAGGCAAAAACTTGTAAATGGCAGCGAACAGGAGCGTAATAAAGCCAAACGAAACCACGAAGTTTAGAAGCTGACCTAACGCAACAAAGGTCGGTAGAAAATGGCTAAAGAAGGTGGTGATCGCTGCCAACGCTGCTGACAAAACTAGCGAGACTAACAGCAAAAAGCCAATTACCAAAACCATAGCAAAGGACAGAAAGCGAGCCTGAATAAAGCTTGTAATGCCTTGACCAGGTTTCGGTTTAACACCCCAAATTGTATTCAGTGCATCTTGCAACTGGCCAAAAACACCAGAGGCTCCAAACAGTAGCGTTACCACCCCAACGATCGTCGCAAGAGTGCCACCAGAACCGGGGCGATTAACGTTTTGGATCATTCCTTGAATCGCTTCTGCCCCGTCCTGCCCTACTAGACCGCGAATCTGCCCTACAATCTCGCCTCTGGCAGCCTCTTCACCAAAGACAACACCAGCGATCGAAATCGCAATCAACAAGAGTGGAGCGAGCGAAAAGATAGTGTAGTACGCCAATGCTGCTGCCCAGAGCGGTACTTTATCTTCGCTCCATTCTGCTACCGTCTCTTTGAGCAGCGTAACGACATCTTTTGCCTTCATCCCATTGCCCTTGCTAATTAATTTTGACCATCATTGCAGGATAAACAGAATACAAGCATCAGTCTGAGGAATGGCATCTGCTAACAGGAACCAATTGATTCCTTTTAAGTCATCCTTTTTGATACTTGACCGCAGAAATCTACTTCATGTAATTGCTGAGTGAATATTACTGATTTAAGGCATTCCCAAGTTCCTAGATGTTTGAAAAACTCAGAAATCTGAGTGGTCATTTTTGCTTCTTGCAGTACTAGCTTCCGGTAGATAGGTGGGTAGATGCCTCACTTGATCGATCCAGGCTATAACTGAGCAGCTATTATCGTTATTCTGAACTCGTCTCTTGTCTATCTGTAATGCTGCAATCTTCAAAGAAATTAGCGGGTGTACTGTTGGCGGCGAAGCTGCTGGTCATGCCATCTCTGGCTATGGCAGCAACACCAGCCACCGTTGAACCCCCAACTACCACCGAGACCGTTACCCCACAGGAAGAGCAGCCGGCGCTGCCAAATCAGCGAGATATTCCGAAAACGCTGGCTCCCTACCTTGATCCCGGCGTTCATCCAGATTTGCGGTTTGAGCCTGATCCAGCCTTAACAAAACCGGATGCTGAAGCTTTGCGGTTAGAAATTCGCCTTAGCCGTCGTCAGGTGACGCTATATCGTGGCTCTACAGTGGTCAAAAACTACGCGATCGCCGTTGGTCGTCCTGGTTGGGAAACACCGACTGGCTCTTATGAGGTCAAGCAAATGATCAAGAACCCCACCTGGATAAATCCCTTACGAAAAGGGGTGGTGATTCCAGGTGGTGATCCTGAAAATCCGCTTGGACGCTACTGGATTGGTTTCTGGACTGATGGCAAGAACTGGATTGGCTTTCACGGTACGCCGAACCCTCGATCGGTCGGTCGAGCAGCGTCTCATGGCTGTATTCGGATGTACAACAAAGATGTAGAAGACCTATTCAAACAAGTCACCCTTGGCACCGTCGTTACAGTTGTGAAGTAAGCTGCCCGCTCAGGTCGTTGCGATCGCCTGGTCGATCTGGTCAACTTCTGTCTGATCGAGCTTAACCGTTGCAGCTGTGATGGAATCCTCAATGCTCTCTGGTTTACTGGCACCGGGGATCGGTAAGACGCTGGGTGATTTTGCCCGCAGCCATGCCAGCACAATGCTGTAAACTGAAACACCCTTTGCTTGCGCCAATTGGACGATCGCCTTGATCTCTTTAATTTGGTTAAACCGTCGGCTACCGCCTAAGGGGCTCCAGGGTAAGAAGGTCAGCCCTTCGCGATCGCAATACTCCAGCACCCCATCCGACTCTGGTTCACGATTCCAGGGATTGTACTGGTTCTGCACTGACTCGATTTCAACTACATCACGTGCACGCTTAATCTGCTCGACCGAAAAGTTGGAAACACCCACAAACCGAATCAGACCGTTGACAACGGCTTCTCTAGCTGGCTTAAGCGACTCTTCAATCGAGTAATTGGGGTCGGGGGCATGATACTGCCAGAGTCCGATCGGTTGATCGCCGCCCAGCGCCTCAAAGCTGGCATGGATCGTTTCCCGGAGATGGTCAGGATTCCCATTGCGCGTCCAGTCACCGTTTGGTCGCATCAAACCACCCTTCGTCGCAATCATGACATTGCTCGTATCCTGACTGTACTCCTGGAGTGCTTTATAAATTAGACGTTCGTTATGGTGCTTGTCTGACTCATCTTTGCAATAAGAATCGGCAGTATCGATGAGTGTAACGCCGAGATCAAGAGCGCGATGAATCGTGGCGATCGACTGTGCTTCGGGTGGGCGACTGCTGAGTGACATTGGCATACCACCCAAACCGATTGCGCTGACGGGTATACCTGTGTTGCCTAACTGTTTCGTTTCCATGCCATACCTATATAAGTGGGCTGTGTTTGAGAGCAAGTTGCTACATTGCTGCTGTTACGGCTTATTATTGCCGCTGCAATGTAGAAGTAAAGCAACTTGTACGGCTCTCTCACCGTCGATCAACAGCTCACCGCAGAAACGGTTAATAGTCATCCTTCTAGAGGCAGGATGATTGGAGCGATAGTATGGCATCAATTCAACCACAGCAATATCGGGTGCTTGCAATTTTGCCGTCGTGATTATAACGATCGCCCTTACGCTTCGTCTGTGTCTAGCTCTGGAAAACGATCGTAGATTTTAGTAAGAAGCACATACAGTTCGTCTAAGACTTCTTCTGCACCATCCTGATCAGTAACTGCTATTAGCTCTTCTAAGCCGTTAATTAAAGACAGAAGCTGCTGTGATTGCTCGTCTTCTAAACCAGTACTCATATTTGCACCTTTACTACACTGGCTATTTACTGAGTCTAAACCGAACTCACGCCCCTTCATTATCCTTCGTACTATTTTCAGGCGAGCGTTTGTTTGAGAAATTCTAAACTGTCGGTTGCGATGCGATTGCGCCTAGTGGCTAGCTTGTGAGTTCACTTATTGGTTATGATACCGTGTCCTTGAGCGGTGGTTTACCGTGTCCCTGAGCGGTGATTTAAAGGGCGCACAGATGCAGAAAGTTTGCTTTGAGCTAGAGGTTTACTCCTTCCACATTGACTTTATCGGTCATGTGAACAACATCGTTTATGTGCAATGGATGGAGATTGGACGTACAAAATTGCTGGAAGCCGTTGGAATGCCGCTCCACGAAATCTTACAGCAGGGGTTTGCTCCAGTTTTAGTGCAAACTCAGATCACCTATAAAACACCACTCTTTTTAGGCGATCGCGTACAGGTAGAGCTGTGGCTTTCGGAATTGCGGCAGGCATCCGCTGTTATGCAGATCCATTTCTACAACACTCAAAGAACATTGGCAGCAGAAGCATGGCAAAAAGGATTGTTTGTTGATCGCACCACGCTACGCCCAAGACGGTTGCAGTCAGAAGAACGAGCGTTATTTTTGCCCTATGTGCATTCAGATGAAGCCATAAATAGCTGAACATAGTTATTTATAAGCTGCCTTTTGACTTCGCTCAATGCGGTCAGCCCTATATGTCGGCGGGTTGAGCGCAGTCGAAGCCCGGTCTCTCAGTAGTGATTTAGCCCTCCTACTTATTGGGTGAAGCACTGGCTCATTCAACGCTAAGACATGAAGCATAACTAAAGCCAAAGCATCTCGATAAAGTTAACGTCTTTCGTTCCACTCAATATCGGCGCTAAGTCTGCAATAAGTCCCTTTAAGGGATGGACAAGAAGGGACTGATCATTTATGGTGATCTATTGATGCAAGTCTTTGTCATTAAGTCTGTTTCCCTCCGTTTTGATTCAAGCAAGCTTGAGTAGAGATTCCCGTTTCTGTTTACTCGCTGTGCCACTGCTTTGCCCTCATTCCTTGCTTAAGTGCTCTGGAAGATGAAGGGTAAGAGGAAGCGTTGCAAGCAGCATTTGGGGAAGCAGCGTTGGGCACATCGCACATAACATTTTTTCCTTCATTGCCTGCCGTTAACCCTGGTTGAAATTGACTGTGAATCGTCTTCAGAAGCCTCAAAACTCTTTACGCTGGTTTTTGATTTTCCTATCTCTAGGACTGCACGGCTTGGTCTTGAGCTTACCGATCGACCATAAGAAGCCAGAGGAAAAACCTCGGAGCACTGCAGTCAAGGTGGTGCCGTTGCCAAAGCAGCCTTCTTCCCTTGCCGTTATTCCTAAACCCAGTCCCTCGAAGGCTCCAGTCGCTACCTTTGTGCCTAAGCGGGCGTTGCCGAAACCTGTTGCCAGGGTAAAGGCACCGCTTATTACTATCCCGCAAGAGCCTGTAAGCCGCAGCGCACCCCCTACTCCCTCTGCACCCACACCGATCTCAACTCCTGCGTCTTCTGCCCCTGTGACCCCTTCAACTCCTGTCCAGTCTGTACCGACACCGAGCCCAGATGTCTTTCAAGTTGAGGGTGCGATCGCCTGCGAGGGCGTCAAGGACTGCTATGCCTATACTGAAACAAATGGACGACAGATCTCTGAGACACTGGAGCAACAGCTTCAAGCCCAGGGGTATACCCTTCAGCCCCTTGACTTAAACGAAGATACTGGCATGAAGGTCTATCGACTGTTTCAAAAAGGTCAACCCAGGGACTATCTACATATCATTTGGACAGATAAAGGCACACGTAGTTTACGGTTGCCTGAGCCTGTAGAGGATCGACAGGCACTTGTGGAGAAGCTAAAGTCATCGCTCGATTCAAAGGCGCCATACTCTGGCAGAACAACTACGTAGGGCTGGCACGATCGTAGACGTAAGCCTGTAATCCTCTAGATTAGGATGGGAGACGCACAGTTTAATTGCAGTATGGCAAAGCAGGAACAGCCCCTTACGGGAGCAGCACTGGTCAAAGAAGTCTGTCGGCGCATTCGGGTTGCCCGCAGCTATTGGGATGCCCACAATAATGCTGCCTGCCGGGGCGAACGCGATCGCGCTTTAGCCCTTTACAACACCTTAACAAAGGATCAAAAAGACCAAATTCCACAGCAGTTACGGGTGTGGCTGCGCTACCGCAGCGAAAAATACTTTGGGGAACACCGCACGCCACCCAAGTCGAAACGAAAGGCGAAATAGCTTTTAGTGTCCATAGATGACGTAATGAGCAGACCGCTCATGAGCAATTTTTTATGCGGCTCAATAAACCAGGATTCAGCTAAAGCAGTGACTTGAGTAGAGGCGGCTGACGTACTTGAAACCAGCAATGTGGAAGAAAGGTTTCAGCGTACCCCGAACTCAGGTTAAATAGTGAAGTTCTACTATGCAGACCCCACGTGACTGAATCGAAACCGACTCGCTCTCTAGCAGGCATTGCCGGGATTGTGGCGATCGCCACACTCATCAGCAAGCTTTTTGGGCTAGTGCGACAGCAGGCGATCGCGGCTGCTTTTGGGGTGGGTCCTGCCTACGGTGCCTATAACTTTGCCTATGTCATCCCAAGCTTTTTGCTGATTCTATTGGGAGGTATCAACGGTCCCTTTCATAGTGCGATCGTCAGCGTACTGGCAAAGCGCAAGCAAGCCGAAGTTGCTCCCATTATGGAAGGCATTACAACACTAGTAGGGGGCATCTTGCTGCTCGTCACGATCGGGCTTGTCGTGTTTGCCAATCCTTTAATGCATCTGGTGGCTCCAGGCTTATACATCACCGCTGACCAGGCAACCGCACAAGGCATTGACGCAGCCACCTTTGAAACCTTGCAGCAAACGAGAGCGATCGCGGTGCAGCAGTTTCGCATTATGGCACCAATGGCAATGCTAGCAGGGCTAATCGGGATTGGCTTTGGAGCCTTAAACGCAGCGGATCAGTATTGGCTACCGTCCATCAGCCCCCTGTTCTCTAGCGTGACGATGCTGGTTGGGCTGGGTGGACTAGCACTTTACCTGGGCGACAAGATTGCTTTACCGCAATATGCAGCCTTAGGTGGAGCAGTGCTGGCATGGTCAACGCTGGCAGGAGCCGTTTTGCAATGGTTGGTTCAGCTTCCGGCGCAGTGGAAGTCAGGACTGGGCGGTTTGCGGTTGCGCTTTAACTTCCGCGAACCAGCCGTGCAGGAAGTGATCAAAATCATGGGTCCGGCTACATTTTCGTCGGGCATGATGCAAATCAATGTATGGACAGATCTATTTTTTGCCTCCTTTATTCCTAATGCAGCAGCGGCGGTTTCAGCAATGGGGTACGCTGGGCTGCTTGTACTGACACCGTTGGGCATTATCTCTAACGCTATTTTGGTGCCACTATTGCCTGCATTTGCCAAGCTAGCTGCACCCGAAAACTGGGCTGAACTCAAGGTGCGGATTCGCCAGGGTTTACTAACAACGGCTGTGACAATGCTGCCTGTAAGTGCGCTGATGATGGCGCTAGCGTTTCCGCTCTCACGAGTTGTCTACGAACGCTATGCGTTTACTGTCGCAGACTCAGCCTTGACGGCTTCAGTGCTAGTTGTTTATGCGTTGGGGATGTTTTTTTATCTAGCGCGGGATGTTTTGGTGCGAGTGTTTTACGCTCTGGAAGATGGCGATACGCCGTTTCGCATCAGCGTCGTCAATATTTTTCTCAACGCACTGCTGGACTTCTTCCTGGTCAAGCCTTTAGGAGCGCCGGGTTTAATACTGGCAACTGTGACCGTGAATGTGGTTTCGATGATAGCTATGCTATGGATGCTCAACCGTCGCCTAGGTGGCTTACCCTTGCGGGAGTGGGCTGTACCACTGGCAGGGTTGACGATCGCTAGCATCGCTTCTGGCTTTGCCGCTTGGGGCACACTGCAAGCCAGCGAACATTTTCTTGGTCGCGAAGGACCATGGCTGTTGTTGTTGCAGCTATGTCTCTCGGGGCTGGTAGGGTTAGGCATCTTTGGGCTGATTGCCATCCAGCTTCGGATACCAGAGGTAAAGCAGGTGAGCGATCGTCTCAGACAGCGCTTTCTCAAGCAACCTTAACTAGCATTGTCAAAGCCTTGGTCAAAAACCAACTGCATTCCTTGCGGGAAAAAACCTGCGAAGAACCTGTGAGAAACAATCTAACGGCTATAGCCTCAGGAAGTGGGTAACTGTACTTTGAAAGCAACTCACCGCTTGAGGCTAAGGCTAAAACGTTGGCTGCTGATAAGCCAATGTTTTCTTACATATCCCGCTGAAACTCTTCCAGCAGGTCAATCAAGTTAACCTGGCATTGCATAGGCAGCAGATCGGTTAACGGTACTTCGCGCTTGCCGCCACCCAGTTTTACCGAAATGCCTTCAAGGATCTTGATGACTTCATTTTCTGCGATGGCGTTGGCAGACAATAGCGGATAGAACTTCTCCGCTAGAACAGTATGCAGATGAGCATCCGCTAAGTAGAGATGCCACTTTGCTACGTCAATGTAGATTTTTTCACCGATCTCGGCAGCCAGCGCTTCGATCGCTTCACTAGAACTGGTTAGTGCCATGACGATAATCCCCGATTTTGTTAAAGAGAGCGTGTACTAAAAAGGCTGCTAATGCCTAAAGACCAATCACGACAATAATGCATAATTAGGTTTACCCTCATCGTTATCCTTCTCCCACCGAAGAAGGGCTTTTAAGCGTTTCCAGGTCGTTAGCCGATTCCGAGAGAAGCGAATGGCAACGACCAAATGCCTCGATCGCCTCAGACACTACTACTTAGACGCTTTAGTCGTGTTTGCCGTGACCTTTGGCTTAAAACCAGTGCCCGCACTGGTGGCTGTGGCAGTTGGTTCAGAGTAATTAGCGATCGTCAAAATAAACATTGCATGGGCAACCAAAAGTCCCGCCCAGACAAGTGTAAGCAAGGGTGTCCAAGGCAAACTATCCGGAGTACCAGGTGGGGACGTTCTTTCGCCGAGAATGCGGAAAAACCAGAGCCCAGAATTGGTGACTGCAAAGATCGCAACGTGCATTGCCAAGTTCATACGATCATCAAGCTTACGGTAAGCCGGATCGTTGCGATCGGGTTGACGGGGCCAACGAGGAGGCATAGATTGTGAAACCGTGATGAATAGTGAAAACGTAAACCGATAGTCTACTTCTAGAATAGCGAACTACTTGCATTGTCAGTTTTTTAGCGTTAAGCAAGCAATCTACGCCATACTACAGCCTGTATACAGCACTCTCACTTACAAAAGCATTCCTTAAATTGCCTTTAAGATCAGGCACTTCTAACGAATGACTAAGGTTAGAATTCAGACAGGAAACTCCCTCATACCGGACTAGGTTTGTGGCTATTGCACGCTTCTTTCGCGGCTCAACGTTTAAGCGTCGCCTGACTTACCTGGCGATCGTGGTTCTTCCCGATGAAGCCGCCGCTTTTCAGGCATATCGGTTGCTGCACTACCACGGTATTTCTCCAGAGCATTTGGCGATCGTGGGCGCAGGGTACAGCAGTCCCGATCGGGTGGGCTTAAAAACCCCGTTGCATATTGCTTTTCATAAAGCCCGCAGTTTTGGCACTATTGCTGCTTGCTCAGGCTTTGTCTTGAGCCTTGTTGCCTCGCTGATCTTTACCCCAGGCTGGAATACAGCCGCAGTTGTGTTGACAACAACTCTACTCAGCGGCATTTGTGCTGCCGTGGCTGGCAGCTTGTTTGGCTTTTTAGGCGAGGGCAGCACCGCCAGCATTTATCGTCATCACCTGAACCACGGACGCTATCTGCTGATGATTGAAGGACCTGAAAAGCTGGTGCATTGGGGGCAGGAGGTCTTGGGACACTACTCAGCACCAAGCCTCTACTAAAGAACGCTTTAGGAGCAAGACTTTAATAGCCTTCATGTTTAGCCTGACCTTTGAGGAAGCAAGCAACAATCCTAGAGGATGTTTTAAAGGTCCAGATTCTTGTAGCGCGGGCGACTAAATACTCCTAGCCCATGCAGGGCGCTTCACTACGGAGACGCTACGCGAACGCAGCTACAGAGACGCTAGCGTAGCCATGCTCAACGGGCGATAAACTGTCGCCGCAGGTTATAAAACCTTTGTCTTTCGGTAGTCCCCGTCGGCGAACTTTGTTGGTGTAGTCGCAGTTTTAACCGCCAGACCCTTTTCAAACAGCCTCCAAGTGCCTGACTCATGATTGACTGTTGTTAGCTGTCGATCGCTCAAATCACTGCTTACCGTTCAATGGACTTACCGTTCAATGGACTTCAAGGCTATAGTGCTTCTGTTCAGTCTCATACCAGCCTTATAGAGATCTCAGGCTATCTTTTACTTACTTTCCTGATCATCTACCTAAGTGGACGGATATCTCCAATAAGGCTGAGTGGACGAATATCTCCACGAAGGAGTATCTTTATGATTGAAAGTAACCTGGAGTTAGAGAAGTAACACCACATGGGAGTCACTTACCAGCGAGTTGTGCTGAAGTTAAGCGGTGAAGCCCTCATGGGTGAGCTTTCTTACGGAATCGATCCAAATATTGTGCAAGACATCGCTCAAGAGGTTGCTGCTGTCACCGCTACTGGTGTACAAGTGGCGATCGTTGTAGGTGGTGGCAATATCTTTCGAGGAGTCAAGGGCGCTGCCGCTGGCATGGATCGCGCTACTGCTGACTACATCGGCATGATTGCGACGGTGATGAATGCCATGACGCTTCAGGATTCTCTGGAGCAAATCGGCGTTCCCACTCGCGTACAAACGGCAATTTCGATGCAGGAAGTTGCAGAACCGTACATTCGGCGACGTGCCATCCGGCATCTTGAGAAAGGGCGTGTAGTCATTTTTGGTGCGGGCTCTGGCAATCCGTTCTTTACGACTGATACAACGGCAGCACTCCGCGCAGCGGAAATCAGTGCTGATGTGTTGTTTAAGGCAACCAAAGTCGATGGCATTTATGACTCTGACCCAACTACTAATCCGCAAGCACGTCGCTATAAAAGCCTTACCTATGGGCATATTCTTGCCCAAGATCTACGGGTGATGGACAGTACTGCCATATCCTTATGTAAGGACAACAATATTCCTATCATCGTGTTCGACCTCTCCGTTAAAGGAAATGTACGTCGAGCGGTGGCAGGGGAACAAATTGGAACGCTTGTCGGAGGTTCTTGTGAAGTTAGCTGACGTCGAAGACCATATGCAGAAGGCTGTTGAGTCTACTCAACGGTCCTTTAATACCATTCGCACCGGACGGGCGAACGCCTCTATTCTTGATCGCGTACAGGTGGAATATTACGGCGTGCCAACGCCGCTCAAAACGCTTGCAAACATTAGTACTCCTGATGCTTCGACGATTACGATACAGCCGTTCGATCGCAGTAGCCTTAGCTTGATTGAGCGATCGATTTCCCTCTCTGATGTGGGACTTACGCCCAATAACGATGGCTCCATTATTCGTCTGAATATTCCACCGTTAACGAGCGATCGGCGTAAAGAGTTCGTCAAAATTGCAGCGAAGTATGCGGAAGAAGGCAAAGTCTCCATTCGTAATATTCGACGCGATGCTGTTGACTCCATCCGCAAGCAGGAGAAAAACAGCGAACTTGCTGAAGATGAAGCCCGCGACCTGCAAGACAAAGTGCAGAAGCTAACGGACAAATATGTTGCCAAAGTCGACGAAACTCTTGCTAGCAAAGAGAAAGATATTATGACAGTGTAGTGAGCGGTCAGTAGTCAGCGGTCAGCAATCAGCCATGTCTTTAAGGCTAAAAGCTAGAAATTGAAAGTCGATCAAGCGGCTTTTTCTTGGCTTCAAGCCAGTGATGTTGCTAGAAGCTGATAGCTAACTACTGATAGCTATTTATGTCACGAACGAAATAACCCTGAAAGCTGACCGCTGTTAGCTGACCACTGAAAGTAGTTCTTGTGCAGGTCGCACAATATAGGCAACGTGCATCGGATAGCCGTCAGAATAAATGGCATCAATCCGTTTGAGGGCGACCTCACGATCGTGATATGACCGAAGCGCGCGCTCTTGCCCGTTTGGATAGCGAATACAAAGTTCCCACATCGGTTTAGCCTCACCAAATTGGTTGCAGCGGATCTAAGCCGTCAGCTCTCTAAAGCTTTTGGCGATAGCTGTTTTCTAGCAATCAGTATTCTCTCGTTCTCGATCGAATGCTTCATGAAAGGTTTACGCCTTCATCCTAGGATTCTTATCGGAACTTTGCACTCCGTAGAACTGGTGAATTGCATAATTGAGGCAAATACGTACGATAGGGCATTTATCTCAAGTTGTCTGACGCTAAAACAGCCAGACCATTTGGCGCAAGCACCTGAGCATTGATAAGGATGGCATGATGTTTGACTGTATTGTTGTCGGAGCCGGTCCTGCTGGCGCGAGTGCTGCCTACCACTTAGCAAAGCGTGGACGATCAGTGCTGCTGCTAGAAAAGCAGTCTTTGCCTCGCTACAAGCCCTGTAGTGGAGGCGTTTCTCCCGCGATCGCTCAATGGTTTGACTTCGATTTTGCTCCAGCGATCGAGCGCAAAATTGAGAACATTTGCTACACCTGGAAGCTGGGCGATCCCGTTAACGCCAAGCTTCAAACCGCCGAGCCAATGTGGATGGTCAACCGCAACGTCTTTGATCATTACCTAGTGCAACAAGCACAAAAGCAAGGTGCTGAACTGCGGGATAATACGGAAGCAACTGGTATCGAGTTTAAGAGTGATCACTGGCAAGTAAATACCGCTGATGGTGCTGTTACCGGACGTTACCTCATTGCTGCCGATGGCGCGAAGGGACCCACAGCCAAATGGCTTGGTTTTAAAGCACCCAAGCAGAGATCGGGCGCAGTGCTAGAAGTGGCAGCGTCCAATGTTGATGCCGTCAATGCCTTCTTTGAATTTGGCATGGTCAAAAATGGCTATGTCTGGCGCTTTCCCAAAGCTGACGGCTACGCTTTGGGCATTGCAACCTTTAGAGGCAACGATCCCAACGACCTTAGCAAAACGCTGCTTGAGTATGCTCAAAAGTCCGGTATGGATGTAAAAACGGGGCAACTGACGACCCATCCCCTCTCCTTATGGGACGGCGACCAAACGCTGCACACGCAAAATGCGCTATTGGCAGGAGAAGCTGCCTGTGTGGTTGATCCATTCACAGCCGAAGGGATTCGTCCAGCTATTTTTACAGGGGTCAAAGCTGCAGGAGCGATCGATGAGGCGCTAGCTGGCAACACTAATGCACTGCAAGGCTACACCGACCTCATCAGCAAGGAGTGGGGAGCTGATATGGTGTGGGCACAACGATTAGCAGGTGTGTTTTACCGGATTCCCAACATTGGTTATAAAGTTGGCATTAAACGCCCCTCAGCCACCGAACGGATTGGGCAAATTTTATGCGGCGAGTTGCGTTATGCCGATGTTGCCAATCGAGCGCTTAAGCGTCTCAGCAGCAGCCTGATTCCTGGTATGGGCTAAGAAGCCGCCATTCCTTAGCGATTGATGTCAGTTGACACTGCTGTCTTAGCTGAACTATCGCAGCAGTGTCTGAGCTTGCTTGCCCAATATTCAAGAGTCAGGCTTGTCTGAACCCAAGACAACTTGTAGGAGTTTGGTCTATACAATCCTATGGGGAATTGGTATAACAACCAAAAACGAACGACTTCTCATGTGGAATCATATTGCTGCCCAGATTAGCCAGGTGACGGGAAAGCAGTTTGCAAGCAGCGATCGCCGCTCTGTCGGTGGTGGGTGCATCAACCAGGGCTATGCACTGTCAGATAGTGATCGCACCTATTTCGTCAAGCTGAATCAAGCGTCTGAGCTTGCCATGTTTGAGGCAGAAGCAGCAGGATTACAGCAACTGCAACGCACGGGCACCATTCGGGTGCCAACGCCCATCTGCTATGGGGCGGTCGGAGAAAGTGCCTATCTTGTTTTGGAGTGGCTACAGTTGGGGCGGGGAACTAGCGCTGCATGGGAGGCAATGGGGCAACAGCTTGCTGCACTCCATCAGACGAAAATAGTTGACACCTTTGGTTGGGAACGCCACAACACGATCGGTTCTACACCCCAAATTAATACCTGGACGACAAACTGGGCTGAGTTTTGGGTTAAACATCGTCTGGGCTACCAATTCCAATTAGCACAGCGTCGCGGCGGGCATTTCCCAAAACAAGATCAACTCTTAACCTTAATCCCCGACTTACTAGCAGGGCACACACCGCAGCCATCGCTAGTACATGGCGATTTGTGGTCGGGCAATGCCGCTGTCACCCAAGCAGGAGAGCCTGTCATTTTTGATCCAGCAACGTATGTGGGCGATCGTGAAGTTGACCTGGCAATGACCGAACTATTTGGTGGCTTTCCCGCTGCTTTCTATCATGGCTATAACCAGGTTTTTCCACTTGATGAGGGCTATCAGCAGCGAAAACCGCTCTATAACCTTTATCACGTGCTTAATCACTTCAATTTGTTTGGCAGCAGCTACGAGTCACAGGCAAACCGCATGATCATGCAACTACTTGGCTAGAAGAAAGCTGGTAGCTAAAGCTGCGGTATAGCTTGACACGGCAGTTCTGACATCCGTTCTGCTTCTTTAGACCATGCCTCAGTAGAAAGCAGCACGCTAGCAGTATTAAGGCTCACCGGGTAAGGCGGTTCCTGCAATGGTAAACGAGAGTCTTTTGCTTTTGCTTTTACCAAGCTCACAACCCAGGGTATGAATGCTAAAAGTTCTTCCGGTAAAACTGTTAACTCAAAGTGCCAGCCCTGATTAATCCCTTCATACGGTTGATCGCGCTTAAAAAACGTAATCCCGCCAGCGCCTTTGTTAATCGAAACCCGAAGAATGAAGGGGCGTTCAACTAACAGTTCATCCGGTGCTGTATAAGCATAGATGCTGACATAGTTTAACTGGGCATGATCGTCTACCCAGGAGGCAATAGAAGAGCTTCTGTTATACGAACTGCCGCTTACTTTTACGGGTACGTTCATTGCGGCAGCAAAAAGCGTATAAAACTCGCGTCTCAAATTTGAAACCATTTGCACTGCTTCAGGAGTCACACGCTATCTACGCCTCTAAAAATGTTTGCTCTAGATCAATAAAAGAAAAACCTGGTTTAATCCAGACGAAGCCAGCATCACGATGAAAGATGAATCGTTCTAAACAGTTAGCCGTTCGATCGTTTGCTGTTGCGCTTTTTTGAGAAAAAATTTACGGCACGCTTGAGATGGGTCAGCCACATCTTGATCAATGGATGAAGGGATAGATGAACGTGGCTTAGTGCTAGTGGAGACGGCTACATTTAAAATTAACGTTGTGACACGAAGCAAAGCTGAAATGCGTACTGTTAGCTGGCACAAACCTAACCCTCAGAGGCTCAGGTTACTTTAGCTCAGGCTACTTGGTGAAAGCTGGCAACGATCGCCTGCACTAGCCTCATACTGGCTCCATTTTCAACCAAGTCAGAGAGAGTCAGCATCCTGCTCCATCTTAACTAAAAAGTCGGGATGCTTGGAGCAGGTTGCAGCCTGGGGCACTCAGTAAACTACGTATTTTAGTAGCGAGAGCGCTGTCTGCGTTGCTTATGCTTAGCGATCGCTTTCCGCTTCTCTTTCTCTAGCGGGGTTTCAAAATGTCGCTTTTTTCGCATATCTTGAAAAATGCCTGCCTTAGAAACCTGACGCTTAAAGCGTCGTAGGGCAGACTCAATGCCTTCATTTTCGCCAACTACGATCTGGGTCATGCTTGTCCTCCGGTTGAACAGGTCGCTGCAAGCTACTGAACTTTAAGACAAGGGACTGAAGGTAAAAGGCTTTGCAGGCTAGAAGCTTTCGACCTGCGGGGCGATGTCATTTAGTCCATAGTCTAAAGCGGCACTTCTGAAGTTCAGTAGCTGGAGCATATACAAAAAGTCTCTAGCAGAGCAGAGCCGTTGCTTTCATCTGCCAGAGACTCTGAAATCAAAAACTTGTGCGTAGCGTCTTAATAGCGACGACCACCGCCACCGCCGCCGCCGCCACCGCCACGGTTGTTACCACCCCAACCGCCAGAGGAACCACGCTCTTCACGGGGCTTCGCTTTATTAACTTTCAAGTCGCGACCCATCCATTCAGCGCCATCAAGGGCTTCGATGGCAGCCGCTTCTTCTTCTTCGGTGCCCATTTCTACAAAGGCAAATCCACGCAGACGACCTGTTTCGCGATCGGTGGGAAGCTGAACTCGGTTAACAGTACCGTACTCTTCAAAGGCTTGCTTAAGGTCGTCCTGAGTAACCTGGTACGAAAGGTTACCAACATAAATTGACATGGATTGTCTCCAAATTTCAGTGTGTGTGAGAGTTACATTCGGAGAAACGCTTGTCAATGAACAAAAACGAATTACACGACCGAAGATAATCCTGTAGGGCAACTATAGCATAGCGATCCAAGTCGTGTGGCGTCAGCTTTTGCGACTGATTGTAAGAACGGCAGCACTAGTGCAGCAACCTCAGAGGCGTACTCCTCATGCAAACCTAAAGAGTCAGGAAGATGCTAGCTTTGGACGTTGGCAAGCGAGGCTATAGACTCCATTTCAGCTTTAGAAGCTGGTGGCGACTGTTCACCAATTACTACTAGCAGCGGCACTGTTAAGCTTTGAAACGGCTTAAGAAAGTCTTCGCGTTTAGCGGCTGGATCTAAGCCTTCAGTGACAAAGGCGGTTGAGTCAAACCGAGCACACGGTTGCTGGGTTATCTAATATTTCTGCTCGATGAAGGTGGGTGTCAGTATGGCGGCATTAGTGTAAACGTGCTGACGATACATGAAGCTCAGAAACTTGTGTTTCGTAAACGATCGGAAATTCTTGCCCCTGATAACGCCATTGATAGGTTTGAACAGAACCGCCAATACGAGCAGGAACCATAGTGGAAAGGTCGATCGTTGCAGAAGTCATGGTAATTACTTGCTGTTTGCTTTTAGTAGAGATACTACACGTAACATCCCTACGACTAACTTCCCCGATAGGTGCTGTACGACCAGGGCGAAGCCAACAGTGGCACATGATAGTGAGCCGTCGTATCGGCAATACCGAATTGAAGCGGCACCTCGTTTAAGAACGGTGGCTGGGGCAAGTCTTGAAGATGTTGAGCAAAGTACTCTCCGACGCCGAAGACCAGTTCATAGACACCCGCTTGCAGTGCGCCATCGGTTAGCAGAGGGCTATCAGTTCGTCCATCCACATTAGTGATTACAGTTTTAAGTAAGGTTTTCTCACCCGATGGTTCGATCGACCAAAGGGCGATCGTCAACCCTGCCGCCGGACAGCCACGAGCGGTATCAAGAACATGCGTTGTGAGTTTGCCAGTCATGAGAGGTGAGGGGAGAGGAGTGAGGGGAGTAAGGGGCGAAGCAGGGAAGCGTTTGATTGCTTTAGCCTTTTAGCTGCTGACTACTGACCGCTGGTAGCTGAGCGCTAATTTTCTTGTTTTGTTGCTTTCGATACGTAGCGGCTGAAACGGTGTGATTTTATGAGTAAATCAGGGCTATACCGTGAGTTATTCAATTCAGGCTATCAGCGTGTCTCTTAAAGCGTTTCGTAGTGCATTTCTTGACTTTGTTGATGATCCATTCTATGCGTCTGAGGCAGACAGCGTTCGTTACTTTGCAGATGGGTTGCTGGTCTTAGAAGACGGCAAAGTTAAAGCATTAGGGACTTACGAAGATCTGCATGAGATTTATGCGGATGTTTCTGTGACGACTTATCCTGATCGGCTGATTCTGCCAGGGTTTATTGATACGCACATTCACTTTCCGCAAACGGAGATGATTGCAGCCTTTGGAGAACAACTGCTGACCTGGTTAAGCAAGTACACCTTTCCCACCGAAGGCAAGTTTAAAGACAAAGCCTATGCTCAGGAGATTGCGTCTTTTTTCTTAGATGAATTGCTGAAGCATGGCACCACAACGGCTCTGGTGTTTGCTGCGGTTTATCCCCAGTCAGTGGATGCGTTTTTTGAGGAAGCGAGTCGTCGGCACCTACGCATGATTGCAGGCAAGGTGTTGATGGATCGAAATGCACCCGATTTTTTGACCGATACGCCCGAAACTGCCTATGCAGAAAGCAAGCAATTGATTGAGAAATGGCACAAGCACGATCGCCTTTTGTATGCCATTACGCCTCGCTTTGCCGTGACATCCAGCGATGAGCAACTGCGACTAGCGGGTAAGCTACTGGCAGAGTTTCCTGATGTTTATATGCATACGCACCTCTCGGAAACTGTGAAGGAAGTGGCGTTGGTGGCATCACTGTTTCCTGAGAGTGATGGCTATCTGGATGTATACGATCGCGCTGGGCTAGTTGGCTCTAAATCGGTCTTTGCTCATGGTATCCACCTGACGGAGGCAGAGTTTCAGCGCTTGTCAGAGGCACAAGCGGCGATCGCGTTTTGCCCAACGTCTAACCTTTTCTTAGGGAGTGGGCTGTTTAACCTTACTAAGGCGAAGTCGGTAGACACTCCGATTAAGGTCGGCTTGGGAACAGATGTTGGCGGCGGTACGAGCTTTTCGATGCTGGAGACAGCCAGTGAAGCGTACAAAGTCACGCAACTGCGGGGGGAAAATCTCTCTTCTTTTCAGGCATTGTTCTTGGCAACATTGGGGGGGGCAAGGGCGCTGTCGTTGGAAGACACGTTGGGCAATTTTGAGCCAGGTAAAGAAGCTGATTTCGTAGTGCTTGACCCCAGAGCCACGCCCTTGATGGCACGGCGTAATGCGACGGCAAGCGCGACGTCCCTCGCTGAACTGGCTGATCAAGCCTTCGCCACAATCATCCTGGGGGACGATCGCGCGGTTCATGCCACTTACGTCATGGGCGAACTAGCTTATAAGAACAAGGCATATGAGCCGGTTACTGCTTAACAGAGGAAGAGAGAATGGTTAATGATCCAGTTGTGATCAACGATTGGCATCCGGTAGCGCGATCAGAGGATGTACAGAAAGGCGCACTGTTGCCCGTCCATCTGCTAGAAGAAGATTTGGTGCTATGGCGATCAAGTGACCAACTCCATGCCTGCCAGGATTTGTGTGCCCATCGTGGGACGCGACTTTCCAGCGGACAGGTGACGGATGGTACATTGGTATGCCCCTATCATGGCTGGGCATACAATGGTGAAGGGCAATGCGTCCACATTCCAGCGCACCCTGGGCAAACGATCCCCAAACGCGCTCAGGTAAAGACCTATCATGTGCAAGAGCGCTATAACCTGATTTGGGTAGCGTTAGGTGAACCAAAACAGGACGTGCCCTCTTTCCCAGAATGGGAGGATTCCACCTACCGTAAACTGCTGTGTGGACCCTACGGTGCCTTTGATCTGTGCGGCTTACGAGCGATCGAAAACTTTCTCGATGTGGCTCACTTTCCTTTCATCCACGAGGGCATTTTGGGTGATGCTGCTTATCCAGCGATCGAGGATTATGGCACGACGATCGAGCCGGATGGTGTGCTTTCTAAGGGTGTAAGCGTTTATCAACCCGATCCCTATGGCACAGGTCAAGGCGATGTTGTTGCCTATACCTATCGTGCGCTCCGACCCTTCACAGCATATCTAGCGAAAGAGTCAGAGGGTACTCGTTTTTCGATTCTCTTCTGCGTCACACCGCATACTGCCCTTAAAAGTACGCTCTGGATGTGGATGGCGCTCAATTATGACTACGAAACGCCTGCGGCTGACTTGATTGCATGGCAAGAAAAAATTCTGAACCAGGACATTCCGATCATTCAGGCACAACGACCCCAATTGCTGCCGCTTTACGCTCAAACCGATTTGCTGCTGAATAGCGATCGCACCCTGATTGTTTACCGCAAATGGTTACAGGAGATGGGCTTACGCTTTGGCACCGTTGGCGCGTGAACGCTCGACATTTGGCACTAGAGATAGACTAGAGATCAAGGCTAAAGAGCCATCACCGAGGCTGAAATAGCAAAAGGATGAAGGATAAGGGATGAAGAGAAGCCCTTGTTCAAAGGAAGTTTCAAAGTTGATGTCTATCCTACTCTTCGACTGCTATACCTTTCTTGCTAAGTGCTTTTCTCAGTCAGCCTGGAGTCTCTGTCCTGTAAACTTTTCTATGCAGTCAGTATCAATCCCAACCGCAGAAGTGACAGAGCGAGAGTAACCTAAGCGATCGACGTTAACCTGCGCCTTTACACATACATTCTTGTCGCTCTGTAGAGTCTTTGAACTATGCTTGAATCCTACCGCCAACATATTGTCGATCGCGCGGCTCAAGGTGTGCCTCCCTTGCCCTTGAGTGCTGCACAAATGTCTGAATTGGGCGAATTACTGAAGCAGCCACCTGTAGGAGAAGCAGAATTCTTGCTATCGCTGTTGCGCGATCGCGTACCGCCCGGTGTTGATCAGGCAGCATATGTAAAAGCAGGCTTTTTGACCGCGATCGCCAAAGGTGAAACGACCAGTCCGCTGGTGTCTCCGAAGGAAGCCGTTGAACTGCTAGGCACTATGATGGGCGGCTATAACGTCCATTCATTGATCGAGCTACTGCAAGTGCCCGATGCAGAAATTGCGGCAACGGCGACCAAAGCGCTGAGCAAAATTTTGCTAGTCTACGATGCGTTCCATGACGTACAAGAATTGGCGGCAAATGGTAACACCTACGCCAAGCAAGTGCTCGACTCCTGGGCAAATGCCGATTGGTTCACCAGCCGACTAGAGTTGGCAGCCGCGATCACCGTGACAGTTTTCAAAGTACCGGGCGAAACCAACACGGATGATCTCTCGCCTGCACCGCACGCCACTACACGCCCAGATATTCCCCTCCATGCCCAAGTAATGCTGGAGACACGGCAGCCAGGAAGTCTAGAGACGATCGCCGCCCTGAAACAAAAGGGGCACCCCGTGGCTTACGTCGGGGATGTGGTCGGCACAGGCTCTTCTCGCAAATCTGCTATCAACTCCGTCCTGTGGCATATCGGTGATGACATTCCCTTCGTACCGAACAAACGCACGGGTGGCTACATTTTGGGCGGCAAAATCGCGCCGATCTTTTTCAATACGGCTGAGGATTCTGGCGCGTTGCCGATCGAGTGCGATGTTACCCAACTAGAAACGGGCGATGTGATTACAATCTATCCCTACAAAGGCGAAATCACGAATGAGGCAGGGGCGATCGTGTCCACCTTCACGCTTAAGCCCGACACCATTTTGGATGAAGTCCGGGCTGGGGGGCGCATTCCTCTCCTCATCGGTCGCACCTTGACCGACAAGATCCGCGCCGACATGGGGTTAGAGCACAGCCCCCTCTTCCGTCGTCCAACGCTGCCTGCCGATACAGGTAAAGGTTTCACGCTGGCGCAAAAAATGGTCGGCAAAGCGTCCGGGCTTCCGGGTGTGCGTCCCGGCACTGCTTGCGAACCCGTCATGACCACTGTTGGTTCCCAAGATACGACAGGTCCTATGACTCGTGACGAGCTAAAAGAGCTTGCCTGTCTTGGCTTCAGCGCCGATCTAGTCATGCAGAGCTTCTGTCATACTGCCGCTTATCCCAAGCCTGTTGATATCAAAACCCACAAAGATCTACCTGACTTCATGCACGAACGCGGTGGTGTGGCGCTGCGTCCAGGTGACGGTATTATCCACTCCTGGCTGAACCGGATGCTGCTGCCAGACACGGTAGGCACAGGCGGCGACTCTCACACTCGTTTCCCGTTAGGCATTTCTTTCCCGGCAGGTTCTGGTTTAGTCGCCTTTGCCGCTGCCCTCGGTGCCATGCCGCTGGATATGCCTGAATCTGTCTTGGTGCGCTTTAAAGGAACGCTGCAACCGGGCGTGACGCTGCGCGATATTGTCAACGCCATTCCTTACGCTGCTATGCAACGGGGATTGTTAACGGTTTCCAAAGAGAACAAGCAGAACGTCTTCTCCGGTCGCATTATGGAGATGGAAGGATTGCCTGATTTAAAGCTAGAGCAGGCCTTTGAACTTACAGATGCAACGGCAGAACGCTCCTGCGCTGGCTCGACGATTAAGCTGAGTACCGATACTGTAGCGGAGTATTTGCGTTCTAACGTAGCCCTCCTGAAAAACATGGTGGCACGAGGCTATGGCGATGCGCGTACGATTCTACGTCGTGTTGCCAAGATGGAGCAGTGGTTGGCGAACCCAAGCCTGATGTCTGCTGATCCTGATGCGGAGTACGCCGAAGTCATTGAAGTTGATCTAGATCAGGTGACCGAACCGATCGTCGCGGCTCCTAACGACCCTGATAACGTGAAGCTGATGTCTGAATGTGCAGGCGATCCCGTTCATGAGGTGTTCATTGGCTCCTGCATGACCAACATTGGGCATTACCGCGCCGCTGCCAAAATTCTGGATGGTGCCGGTCCCGTAAAAGTGCGCCTTTGGATCTGTCCCCCCACCCGCATGGACGAAAAACAACTGCGCGAAGAAGGCATATATGGCATCTTTGCCGCTGCCGGAGCCAGAACCGAAATGCCAGGGTGTTCGCTCTGCATGGGCAATCAAGCACGGGTGGCAGATGGTACGACGGTCTTCTCGACCTCGACACGCAACTTCAACAATCGTATGGGTAAGGGTGCTCAGGTCTACCTTGGCTCGGCAGAACTGGCAGCCGTCTGTGCGCTGTTGGGCAAGATTCCCACGGTGAAAGAATATATGGCGATCGTCACTAAAAAGATTGATCCCTTTGCCGCAGAACTCTACCGTTATCTCAACTTCGACCAGATTGCCAACTTTGAAGATGAAGGGCGCGTGATTCCACTTGACGAGATGCCCCGCATCGAAGACATCCTGGGAATGCCAACCGCCGCTGCCCGGTAAGGCAAATAAAGCCGGAACGTGGCTCTGAAAAAAAGTCGCTTCACCCACCATGCACTAGGACAGTGCCTTAAGCGCCGTTCAGATAAGGCAGAGGTTGGTGAAGCGATTCAAACTATAGCAAAGGTGTACTTGAAGGCGATCGCAAAGGAGAATAACGAGTGGTCTTACCCGTTGCTGGTAGCAAATAAAGCAGTGCGGTGATGGGGTGCCGTTAGATAACTTAGATCGGGACCGCTTGGTATAATGGCACCGGGATTAAGCGGAAATAAGTTGCCGTAATAGTCTCGCTTCACCGTTTCCAGGTCACACGTACTAGCAACGCCGGGCAGTTGGTACAACTCTTGCAGGTAGGCTCCCAAGTACTGATAATCCTGAATACGGCGGCGATTGCACTTGAAGAGTCCGTAATAAACCAAATCGAAGCGGTAAAGCGTGGTGAAAAGCCGTACATCTGCCAGGGTCAAGCTGCTGCCACATAAATACTGCTGAGTTTTCAAAACCGTGTCAATTTCGTCGAGTTCGGTAAACAGCTCGTTGCAAGCCGTGTCGTACGCCGCTTGCGTTTGTGCAAAGCCACAACGGTAAACCCCATTGTTTACGGCATGGTAAATTTTCTCATTCCACTGATCAACAGTTGCCTTGAGCTGCTCTGGATATAAGTCGAGGTCAGGCTGCTGAGCGAAGGCATTAAACTCAGCATTAAGGATAACAATGATGTCAGCGCTTTCGTTATTGACGATCGTCTGTGTCTCGTCATCCCAGAGCACAGGCACAGTAGATCGCCCAGAGTAACCGGGTGCAGCTTTGCGGTACAGATCAGCCAAAGTCCAGCAGTCTGCTTCCGGTTCATCCAGTACCCAGCCGCCTGCTTCGGGCGACGGTGAAACGATAGTGATGGGTATGGCAGCTTCCAACCCCTTGAGTGCGCGAACCACCAGTGTGCGATGTGCCCAAGGACAACCCCAGCCAACATAAAGACGGTACCGCTGTGCTGCGGGTGGGTACGACGCTCCAGGCTCACTGCTGATGCTGCCTCTAAAGGTACTAGCTGGACGAGTATAGGCTCCTGAGGCATCACGTGGTGCTAAGCGAGACATCATCAAGTGCCAGAGTGTCGTCCAGACGAAGCGACCCAATCGAATGATGAGCGCTGAGGGTAAGGCAGTCTTTTGTTTGGCTGGTGCAGTCATACAAGGGGGTGGGTCGGTTTCCACCTCTAATCTATCAACCGTTACCTTGTTAGTGGTCTGATGGAGTGGTGCCGAAACCCTGACTATGCCCCTCGTCAAGACCGAACACTGCTTTAAGAACCACCTGCAAGAAAATTGGCGGCGCGGCAGAACGCACTATAAACGTTGCGTGATCTCCTGGTTCACCTGAGTAGGCGATCGCAGGCGATCGTCGTGGAACCGCCCCCATCCCATTTAAAGTTCTTCTCAGCGTATTGAAATTAAAGCCCATCATCGGTGGCACAATTCGCTTGGTCTACCGCTGCTCCTGCTTCATCACATTGTTTAAATGTTTACTTTGTCGTCATGCAATTGCTGCTAAGTAGAAGGGCTAAATTAAGCACTACTTGGAGACCGGGTTTCGACTGCGCTCAACCCGCCTACATAGCGTTTTATCGCCATCATCGCCTCGAAGTTTCGATCAAAGACGTAGCAACAGCACCACTGGACGTTGAGCAAGATGATCGCCGACAGAAAGTGCCGTCCTTTAAAGAAAGTTAGAGAAGCTATTTAGATCAAGGTCAGAGAAATTATGCTTCTTAACCCTGACATTCTTGGGGTATAACCGACTGTCCCTGGAATTGCTTGATCGTGCCAGGATTGCTCAGGGGTGATTTTGGCAATGACGAAACACCATCTCGTTCGTTACTAGCGTGCTGTAAATTTGTGAGTACTCTTGCACAAAATCTCGATCGAGCCATTGGCAGCCTTAGGATAAATGTCATGAAAGAAACTGAGTTCACAGCTATTTTTGAATCCTTAACGGCTCGCCAGCGCAAAGTGATTCAGCACTTTTTAGCAGAAGAGAGTGATGAAGCGATCGCGGCGGTACTTTATGTTGAACCCTCAACGGTACGGCGACATTTAGCGAATATTTGCAAGGAGTTTGGTTTCAGTAACACTGCGGGAGAACACTATTCCTACCGCGATGAGTTGCGAAACTTATTTTTGCACTTTCGTCCTGAAATGATGAAGCCTCTAATTGTAAGTAGGCAATCACAACCACTGCTTGATCTAGAATTTCCGGGTAGCCCAATGGCGATCGATTCTTCCTTTTACATTGCTCGATCGCCGATTGAAGAACGCTGTGCTAAAGAGATTAGAAAACCGGGTGCACTTCTTCGCATTCGCGCCCCTCGACGGATGGGCAAAACGTCTCTACTGCACCAGGTTATGGCAACAGGAACTCAACTGGGTTATCGATCGTTGCGGTTAGACCTACGGCAAGCAGAGCCAACTTGCCTGCAAGATCTGGACAGCTTTTTGCGATGGTTTTGCCTGAATCTCAGCCTTAAATTAGGGATCTCTCCTCAGCTCGAAGAGTACTGGGATCGCGATCGTTTCGGTAGCTTAGTTAGCTGTACAACCTATGTGCAGGGATATTTATTGGAGCAACTAGAGCAAGGCTTGCTCTTGGGGTTGGATGAAGTGGATTGGCTGTTTGAATTTCCGGCGATCGCCCACGGCTTTTTTGCCCTCTTACGAAGCTGGCACGAAGAGGCGAGCAACCTGGAGATCTGGCAGCGTCTACGTTTGGTTGTCGTCCATGCGACAGAAGTCTACATTCCGCTGAATCTCCATCAATCGCCGTTTAATGTTGGGTTGCCCATTCGTTTGCCAGAATTCACCCTTGAACAAGTGCAGCAATTAGTACAAGCCTATGGGCTGTCCTGGTCAACGGCTAAAACGACCAAGTTAACTGCTTTAGTTGGTGGGCATCCTTATCTGTTGCAACTGGCTCTCTATCATTTGCAGACTGGCGAACTGACTCTGGATGAACTGCTGCAAACTGCCCCAACTCAGGCTGGCATTTACAGCAGTGATCTCCGGCGGCACTGGCAAGTTCTACAAACCTATCCAGAATTAATGAACGCATTGCAAACTGTAATTCAAGCTGGATCTGCCGCTTTGGATCCGTTACAGGCTTACAAACTCGAAAGTATGGGATTGGTGCAGTTACAAGCTAATCAAGCCAGGGTTAGTTGTGAATTATATCGACAATATTTTGGTGGACGCAGCTCATGAACGTACATCTAGCAGAGTATGAATATCAGGTTGGCGGTAGTTTACGGGTTGGTGCGCCCAGTTATGTCACTCGTCAGGCAGACCAGGATCTTTATGAAGCGTTGAAAGCCAGACAATTTTGCTATGTGCTGAACAGTCGGCAAATGGGCAAATCGAGCTTGCGGGTGCAAACAATGCATCGCCTGAAAGCCGAGGGAATTACTTGCATTGCGATCGATATGACCCGCATTGGTAGCGAACACATCACACCGCAGCAATGGTATGAGCAAGTAATTTCAGAGCTTTGGCGGGGCGCGAACTTAATTGGAAAAGTCAACTTAAAAGCCTGGTTTGGGGAAGAGGGCGATCGTAGTTCAATCCAGTTATTGATTCGTTTTATTGAAGAAGTGCTGTTAGTACAGCTGTCAGGTTCAATTGTCATCTTTATTGATGAAATTGATAGTATTTTAGGGTTGAATTTTTCAGTTAACGATTTCTTTGCCCTCATCCGAGCTTGTTATAACTACCGGGTTGACAATCCGGCGTATCAGCATTTGACCTTTTGTTTGTTTGGAGTTGCATCCCCGTCTGACCTGATGACAGACAAAACCCGGACTCCCTTCAACATTGGGCAAGCAATCACCCTTAATGGTTTTCGGTTTGAAGAAGCGCAGGGGTTAGCCGCAGGCTTGGCGGAACGCGTCACCGAGCCACAAGTAGCGCTTCAAGAGATTTTGGACTGGACGGGAGGACAGCCCTTCCTGACTCAGAAAATCTGTCGATCGCTCGCGGAGTCAACCAGTTCATCTGCCCAGCAGTGTGTGAATGACTTTATCAAAAACTGGACATCACAGGATGAGCCAGAACACTTACGCACCATCCGCGATCGACTTTTACGAGACCAAAAACTTGCCAGTGGTCTACTGGGCTTGTATCAACAAATTTTGCTGCATGGTGAGATTCCCATCGATGACAGCAAAGAACAACAGGAATTACGTTTGTCAGGATTAGTCGTCAAACAAGACGCAACGTTAAAAGTTTACAACCCAATCTACGCTGCTGTATTCAATCAAACCTGGGTGGAAACCATGTTAAACAACTTAAGACCTTATGCCGAAGCACTGAACGCCTGGATTACTTCAAATAAAGCGGATAGCTCTCGTTTGTTACGGGGACAAGCTCTAGAAGAGGCGTTGCAGTGGTCAGTTGGGCGCAATTTGAGCTATCAGGATTCTGAGTTTCTTAGAGCAAGCCAAACGGCTGAAAATCAGGATGCCAAACAAGCGAATCAAATTCTTACTCAAGCCAATCACAAAGCCAAATGGATGATCCGTGGTGGTGCAGGGCTTTTAGGCATTGCAGTACTCTCCGCTGGGGCGATCGGGCTATGGTCAAACAAATCGATTAATACGGCGAAAACAATCACTCAGCTAGAAAGCACGAGCAGCAATGTCTTAAAGCAGTTTGAACTTGACCAGAACGAAGCACTACGGAATGCCTTGAGAGCAACGGGGCAATTAAAACAAATCAGCGAACCAGACAAAAAGTATCCCACGTCTAGCCCGATCGTTGCCCTGCAAACTATTCTTGATAACGTTCAGGAGAAAGACGCACCGACTTCAGGAGGTGACAGATTCCAATTAACGGCTCAAGGCATTCGCTTCACTACCTCTGATATCTCTGACCGGAGTATAGCTACTGTATGGGATTTGCAGGGGAACCAAATCGCCGCTCTCAAACATCCAGGCACCGTTACATCAGCAACGCTCAGCCCCAATGGGCAATTCGTTGCAACAACAGTTAGTAACAGTTGTAACATCTATCTCTGGAATCTTCAGGGTCAGCAACTGGCAACTTTGAAAGGACCAAGGGTGCCCTACAGCGTCGAATTTAGTCCAAATAGTCAATTTATTATGGAGACTGAGTTACACGAGAGGTGTGCTGATAGAAGTAGTTCGAGCAACGAAGCAGATACATCAATGGCTGGGGGCACAGCAACAGCACGGTTATACAATCTTCAGGGTCGTCAGCTAGCCGTATTCAAGCAACTTTCGCTCGGTGTCAAAGCTGCACAGTTTAGTCCTCAGAGCGATCGTATTCTTACCTTAGAAGACGACATTAGAACAGACATTAGGACTCCAAGTAAGCCGTTGATGCGACTCTGGGATCTACAAGGTCGGCAGCAAGTTGCCTTTCCAAGGCAACCTAATACTTCAATCGTGAATGCTACATTTAGTCCGGATGGTAAGTTAATTACCAGCAGTGAAAAAGAGTTTGAAGGTCAGAACACTATTAGCTTGTGGAATGTACAGGGGCAACGACTGTCAACATTCAAAACCAAACAGAGCTTCTCGGGTGCAATGCGGTTTAGCCCTAACGGAAAACTGCTTGCAACGGGTGGAGGCGATGGCACCATTCAACTATGGAATCGTCAAGGGCGGCTAATCCGAACCTTCAAAGGTTATTTAGGAGAAGTTACAGCCATACAATTCAGCCCAGATAATCAACGAATTGCCACTGTTGGTGCGACTACAGCAAGGGAATCTGGTCGGGGAACTGGATATGTATGGGATCTCCAAGGCAATCGCTTAGATTCGTTTGATGGTTCTGGTGGCGAACTCCAGTTCAGTTCAGATGGCTCCCGTATTTTAACAACGTCTCAGATGACGTATTTGCAAAATCCTCATCGTGCAACACTAGGAGTGAATCGAGGTGAAATTCAGGTTTTGCAAGCGAGTCCTAAGGGCGATCGCAGTATGACCTACATTGAAGCTGAGGGGATGATTCGAGTTTGGGACAATCAGGGCAAGGCACTGGCAAGCATCAAAGTTGGTGAGTTGCCGAGATTTAAAACAGGATATGCCATGCAGTTTACTGCCGATGGCGATCGTATTCTCACCTTTAAAATGCCTAAGAATCCAGTAAACCCGGGTCAGGAGAAGTATGGAGTGCGAGTCTGGAACTTACAGGGTCAACAAGTTGCCTTTCTTGAAGGATCGTGGTGGAATCAAGATTTGACACCGCCAAAGCAATACTATGCTTCATGGTTAGGCAAGAAAACTGTTCGAGTTTGGGATTTGCAAGGCAAGGTAGTTACCACCATCAAAAGCAATATTGACATTTCTCGTCAACCCTATATAGATGACAGTCAAGTCCGTCTGAGTCCCAGTGGTAACTATGTTTTGATAACAAGTGATAGTGGGAGTACTGTGTGGTCATTACAAGGTCAGCAACTTGCTAAAATCGAGGATTTAAAGTCTGGAAAGATCTTCTTTAGCAGTGATGAACAACGCTTAATTGCCTTACGAAGCGGTACCGTCGTACAACAGTTACCAAGCAGTACCGTCGTACAACAGTGGAACCTTCAAGGAAAACCATTAGCTCCCATTCAAACAACCCTCAAATCAGAGGAAGGAAGACCCTACAGCGAGAGTTCCTTTTCCACTATATTCAATACAAAAGCGGATTTGTTTGCTTCGGTCGGCGATCGCGTTTTCCTATGGAACTTGCAGCGTGGAAAAATTGCTGAATTAGAGTCTCGGACAATTGCTTCTCCATTTAATGATAAGGATCAGCCAGTTCAAATGAGCGATCGCGGCGATCGCATTGCAACTCTAGGACAAGACAATAAAGTCCGAGTGTGGGATAACAAGGGCAATCAGCTTGCTGAGTACGAAGGCTACAAAATGGCGTTGAGTGCAGATGGCAAACAGATTGTCGTCGTTTCGCAAGCCGACAATATTCCTAGAGTTTGGCAAGTCAGCGATGTGGATGGGCTGCTAAAACGGGGTTGTGACTGGTTGCGGCTGGCGATCGTGCTGGATATTGATGCAGACGATCGACGCTTGTGTGGCTTTGACAAGTAGAGTGGTACCAAACTCCAAAAGCTGCAACCTGAATGCACAGTAACTTAATGGGCTGCGTTTATTAGCCAGGGAGCGAATTTAAATGCTAGTTCACCGATGCTGAGGCTACTAAACAGACCAAAGTGAAGCTCGTAATCTGAGTCGGTAGTGGCTCCGAGTAAAACGTTCAAGCAAAGGTTTTACTTGGAGTTCTCCATCTCTAGACGACAGTTTTCACCCATATGAGTGGTTTAACAAGCCGCTTACTGAAATAACGTAGTCTTGTTTGAAGCTAAAGACAGGCTTTCGTTTCATCCTCGGCAATCCGGTTGATTTTATGCAAAAACGCTATTGGTATTTGCAATGGGGCGCATCGCTTTATCTGGTTCGTTCCTGTACGATTGCGCACCTACCGTTTCTGAGAGTACCTGTCTTTGACTCTAAAGAAGAAGCGTTAGACTATCGCGCCTGGCTTTCTATGTCATAGGCTGTGACAAATCGCTTACTGATCAAGCGACAACGTTAGCGAACATTGCCAACGCTGCTCGTTGTCATCTCACATCAACGACGATCGCAGCTAAAATTCCCATACAGCAGTGCTTCGAGTTGTCTTGATTGGTAATGATCGTTTTGCGATCGCTTTTTCATCACAGGGCTCGAAGTGATCATCCTGCCCACAGCCACCATCACTGCATCAGCGCTGTCTGCGATCAATGGCTGACGTTAGAACATGGCAAACCATTGCCGCAACTCCGGCAAATAACGTGCTGTGAGGATACCACCGACAAAGCCAAACAGATGCCCTTGCCAGGAAATGCCGCGTCTTCGTGACGGCAGGATGCCCCAGATAAGTGGACCGTAGAGCAAAGCAACCACGACTGAAATAACGGCAGAGAAAAGCTCTTGCTCAAAGTAGCTCCGGGAGAGCAAAAAGCCGAAATAGCCAAAGATGATGCTGCTAGCGCCAATGTGCATGGTGCGGGGTGTTGCAAAGAGCCAAACACCTACACCACTGACTAACCAGATCACAGCCGTCGCGATCGTGAATTCGGTGACTCCACGCAGTAAGGTCAGCCAACCAAGTACAGCGAAAGGTAATGTATTTGCCATCAAATGCTGCCAGGTACCATGCAGCAGTGGCGCAAACAAAATGCCCCACAGTCCAATCTGAGTCCGGGGCGCAATGCCGAAACGATCCAAACGTCGCCGCAACAACACCTGGTCAACAAACTCTAACGCCCACATAAGCGTGAGCAAGCCACCGATAATTTTGGCTTGGGTAGCAACATCACTAGCAGACAGGGAAAATGGCATCGATCGCAGACATCACGTTCTATAGTAGTTTAAGCGACCAACTACGCTTTAGCTTAAGTAACTCAAGCAGCATAAACGAGCAGCTGAGACACTACAACCGATCGTGCTGTTGACGTGTAGTGCCTGTAGGAGCAGAATCATTTGAAGCTAACGTGCTCTGAAGTGAGCTTTAACGTACAGGCATTGCTAGCACACCTTATGAGCCATTTTGTTTATCTTGTGCAATGTGCTGATGGCACGCTCTACACAGGGTATGCCAAAGACGTGCAACAACGAGTAGCAGTGCATAACACTGGCAAGGGCGCTCGCTACACGCGCAGCCGTTTACCTGTTGTCCTGCTTGCCTCCTGGAACTTTCCCACAAAATCAGCCGCACTCAAAAGGGAGTATCAGATTAAGCAACTCACCCGGCAACAAAAACTGGAGTTAAGCAAAAGTTCAGTACCTTTTAACATTGTTGCAGAGCAGCAGTAGGGCATTGGTCGTTAGATTGACCTTCTGTGCTGCCAAAGGCAATCACGTCGGTTGAAATCCATGACCCGCATCCAGCGCAATTGCACCGTAGCTACCCACCAAAATGAGACTAGCATCTACCCTTCAAATTATCCGTTGAACATTCCATCACCTATAGCAGTCGAAGAGAACGTTAGGACAGACATCAACCTTGAAACATCCTTTAAGCAAGGGCTTCAATTCATCCCTTATCCTTCATCCTTTTGCTATAGGCTGCACTCTGAAACTCATTATGGTTTGGTTCCGCTAGGTAATGGGACAAAGGCTTCACTACTGGTGCGATAGCGAACGATGTACAAACCGTGACCCAATATGATCAAAAGTTGCGCTCATAGCCTCTTAGGAAGTTATGCCATCGCTCTAGCGAAATTGAGTTGATGGAACGATCGAAAGTGGGAGCATTATTGTTTGCCAACCTCATGTCCCAGGACTAGCTTCCAGAAGCTAGAAACCCCCTCCCGTGGAAAGAACCGAGGCAGCGTAGCAAGAACGGGATTAATCAGATTGCCAGGAATCACGATCGACTCTCGTTTTTCAAATGCTTTGAGGGCATCTTGTGCAACAGTTTCGATCGAGGTATCAAATTTTGTAGCCACATTAACCAAGAACGGCGGAAAGCCTGCTTCTTTAAGGAATTTAGCGCCAACTGGTCCTGGACAAACGGCTAGCACATGCACTCCATAGCTGCGATTCTCTGCCCACAAAGCTTCGCTAAAGCTAAGGATAAATGCTTTTGTTGCCGCGTAAAGCGAGAAATAGGGCATCGATTGAAACCCTGCTACCGAAGAAAGATTAATTACCCCTCCAGTTCGACGCTGTCGCATCCCAGGTAAGAAGCGATGGGTTAGATCCACAAGCGTCGCAATATTAACCTGAACCGTTTTAAGTTGGAAGTCTCGATCGCTTTCGGCAAAATCACCGTAATCTCCAATGCCAGCATTATTCACCAACAAATCAATTGAGCGTCCAAGGTGCTGCACAGTCTGAAAGATTTTTTCTGTAGCGTCTGGTGCGGTCAAATCCTGCACGATTATATCTACTTGGATGTGATGTTGCTGACTGAGTGAATTAGCAAGTTCTTGCAACTTGTCCTCGGAACGAGCAACCAGCACAAGATCAGTTTGACGCGCTGCTAATTGTTGGGCGAAGGCGGCACCGATGCCAGCAGACGCTCCGGTAATCAAGGCTGTTGTCATATAAGTTTACATTTCGCTTTACTAAACAGATTGAATGACATTTCTCATTTCTGCATCACTCTAAAGAACTATTACTGCGGTACTTAAAGGGTAGTAATCCAGTAACCGTGTTGCACTACTTGGTTGCAGCGGACAAACGTGTTGGAGTGCCCACCGTCTTCAAACATTGCGTTGGAACCATGGAACAGAGGCATCAGTTGACAAACCGCCTGAAAAAGAGGCTCACTGCAATAACTATGAATGAGTTCCATAATTTTGCGATTTGTCGTTTTTGTGAGGAAGAAGTGATGTCATTTAGTGCCGCAAGTTTAATGCCATTTTTGGTGCTGCCAAATTGGTTAGTCAGTAAGGGACACTTGTTGGAAACTAAATGCCCTGGCAAGATATCAATATCAGCTCTGTGTATAAGGATCTTCCCTTTCCCAACTTGCCTCTCGTGTACTGTTAGCAAGGGCGGTATGAAGTTGTTTATCTGCAATCTGGCAGTAGAATTAGATACCCTGGGCATTAGCTTAACAACGTGGTACCAGGGGCGATCGCAACATCTATCAATACGAAGCTACAAAAGATCTTGATAGCTGAGTGGTTGCTTTGGAACGACCAGGAGCAGTAGTAAAAGATGAAGGATGAGAGCTGGAGTGCTGGTTATTTGATTAGTTAAAGAGTAGCTGTATGCTGGCAGAAAATACCTTGGTGAAAGAGGCTTACGCAGCCCTTGAAAACGCAATCCTCTATTATCGGGGGCAGCCCGTTGGCACTGTTGCTGCTCGTGATCCTGAAGCAGCGGCACTCAATTATGATCAATGCTTTGTGCGAGATTTTGTTTCCTCAGGTTTATTTTTTCTGATGCAGGGTAAGCCAGAGATTGTACGCAATTTTTTGATGGAGGTGCTGAGGCTGCAAAGCCGTGAACCGCAGCTAGAATGCTTTCAACCAGGGCAGGGGCTATTTCCTGCCAGCTTTAAAGTTGTTGAGCGAGAGGGCGAAGAATATCTAACGGCTGACTTTGGCGAGCAGGCGATCGCACAAGTTGCTCCGATCGATTCCTGCTTCTGGTGGTTGATTCTGCTACGAGCTTACGTCAAAGCGACGGGCGATCTGAAGCTGGCTCACAGACCTGATTTCCAACATGGAATTCATTTGATTTTGCAGCTTTGTTTGGAAGCTCGCTTTGATATGTTCCCCACGCTCTTAGTGCCTGATGGCTCGTTTATGATCGATCGACGCATGGGAGTCTACGGTTATCCACTGGAAATTCAAGCGCTATTTTATGCGGCTCTGCGGGCAGCACGAGAACTTTTGCTACCCAGTGGTTTTGGCAGCACCTACCTTCAAGCAATCGAGACCCGTTTAAGCCACTTGACCTATCACGTGCGGAAATATTACTGGCTTGACCTCAAACGCCTGAATGAAATTTACCGCTATAAGGGTGATGAATTCGGTGCACTGGCAGTGAATCGCTTTAATGTCTACTCAGACACCATCCCACCCTGGTCAATTGAGTGGCTTATGGGAAAAGGCGGCTACTTGGCTGGAAACCTGGGACCGGGACAAATTGATTTTCGCTTTTTTGGACTGGGGAATTTGATGGCAATCATCGCTTCGTTAGCAACGGCATCACAAGCTCAGGCAATCATGGCGTTGCTGGAACAGCGCTGGCAGGAGTTAGTGGGCTATATGCCGATGAAAATTTGCTTCCCAGCCGTTGAGGGGCAAGACTGGCGCACCATTACTGGCTCTGACCCGAAGAATATTCCCTGGTCTTACCACAATGGTGGCAACTGGCCCGTTTTGCTCTGGCTTTTAACCGCTGCAGCTTTGAAAACTGGAAAGGTAGAACTCGCACACAGAGCCCTAGCAATTGCTGAACAACGCTTGTTGGATGATCAATGGCCTGAATATTACGACGATAGGAATGGCAGACTGATTGGCAAAGAAGCTAGAAAATACCAAACGTGGACGATCGCAGCTTTTCTAGTCACTAAAGCTCTGTTAGCCAATCCAGAATACATAGCGCTCATTAGTTTCGATGAAGAATCTTTTAATGAAGAATCTAATGCAACGGCTTGTAGTGTTTGAGCTTAATGCTCCATAGTCTAATTGGAGACGATTTCACAACGTCATTGGGGACATCGATCGCTCTTCTTCAGTCCAAGCCTCCCGCCGTGGCTTGAGATGTTCCATGCTTGAGGTGAGCGATCGCAGTTAAAGCTACTTTAATCACTTAATATCCCGTTCACTTATGGTTAGTAAGCTTTCAGAATAGTGTGCAACGGGATTGCTAGCTTGCCGTAATAATCCTTATAGATCGGCTCTCACTTCACAGTAGTTACCTTAGCCACGCCCTTCAATATATCCTTTGATGAGTTGGGTAATAGCTAAGACCTCAAGCATTAAGTAAGTAAAAGCATTAGCCAGCAAAAATGATTGCTTCACTTTTCCTTGCTCAACTGCCTTGAATCTAGAACGACCGATCAATGATTCCAGCACAACAGAAAATAAAAACATCGGAATCAGCGTAACGATAATTTCTAAGGGCGGGAACGGAAAAGAACCCGGTTGCACTGGCACAGTTGATCCAAAAATTATAGTGCCGACAAATGCTCCAATAGGTAATAAAACAAGCAACCCTCCAACAATTGTTGACAAGAAATTTGTACCAAGAGCAACTAAAATTGCTTTCTTAATAGTAGTTTTAAGTAGTTTCTTGTAAACAAAAGCTTCGATCGCAACAACCGGAATCAGTAGGAGAATTTGATAGAATACGCTCTGAGAAAACAGTGGAATCCCCGCATTGGCAAGATAGAGAGAGTAGTTTCCAAAATAGAAGGAAGATGCAGGAAATAGCATAAAAACTTACAGGGATTTGCGTTTCTTAAAGCATGAATAGATGCAGACTAATGGCTGAGAGCATCAACAAAGTGTCTCTAAAGCAATAGCGAAACGCTTCAATATTGCCCGATCCAACAATTTGTTATGTCCCTTCTGATTTAGCTGTAATTTTAGTCTGACGGCAAACTTATCTTGCCGTTGTTATAATTGTTCCACAAATCAAATCCCATTTTGAATCTTTGTTTCGATGTATCTAGGTATGCTTTGACTTCAGACTGCAACAACTTTTTCATCAAAGGCTGCTTTGACAAACTTAACAGTTCCTTTAATTCATCTTCCGAAAAATCGGCTTGTAGTCTTGCTGCATAAGCTTCTTTGAAGTGTTTCCACCCAATTTTTTTCGCAAACATCTTCCTAAATCTTGCGTAAAGCTCAACATCGTCACCCCTACCAATCAAAATGCCCATCAAATGGTCAAAATGCATATCGTATCTTCTTGCAATTCCTATTGCTGGCAGCACCTCGCTTGCTAATTTATACTTAGAGGTCTCTCCAGCAGATATTGGAGGTTGATTTTCACTTAAAGGCAGTTGTTGAGAATTTGCTACATATACCGTGAAGAGGGTAAAGTAGACGACCAGCAACAATGCTAGAAACTTTGAAAATTGCAACTTTACTTTAAACATTGAAATTTAAGTATCTCAATTTTGATGTACGATCGCGCCAAAAACCAAATCTAAACTGCGGCTGAGTTTCCCTGCTATCCAACTTTTCTATGGTGATAAAAATATATCAACTCTATGCTTTTATGCAAAGCTACCGCCCTTCTATTTTCCGAATCTAAGCAAAAAGAGACTCGCTATGCTTTAGCTGTGATCGCGCTGTGATCATCCGTAGGTATGAACGATCATTTATTTACAGATATGACTTGAGCATTCCGCAGCAAGAAATTGACGTAAAGGGCGATCGACCCAAGCCTGGAGCAGGAGGATTAGTAGTACTGGCTGAAGTGGTAGGGACAATAGCCTGCTGACATTACCCAGTAGTCATCAACTGGTTAGCCGCTTATACTTTTCGAGGTATGCTCTTTGCCCAAACGCCTGCACGCTTATAATGCCCTACAACCTTTTAAGCCAGATTAAGCGTCAACGAGTGAGTGATGGCGCTGTCGTACCCATTTTGGAGCCGTGCGAAGCAACCGCTCGGCAGTTGGTGCTGATCTGGCCGCAGCTAGGAGATTTTGATAGTCTCGAATATGCCTGGTGGCTGCAACGGGAACGCGGACGGCTCCAAGCCCAGGATATCAGCATCCGAGCCGTTGGCATTGGCGATCGCGCGGCTGGACAACAATTTTGCGCCTATACGGGGTTCCCCTCTGACCGTTTATTTGTCGATCCAACGGCAGAACTGCATCAAAGCTTAAACCTGTATCCCGGACTTGCTTTAAAACTGCCCGCTTTATCGACGGCTCAGACTGCCTGGTTAAATCTGGTGCTGATGTGCGCTGGCATTGGTAGCCCTGGCACGCTGGCTGAAGTGTTGCGAGGGTATCGGGGCGATCGCCGTGCACCGCAACTCATTGCAGATGATGAAGTTGTCCAGGCAACCCCGCTGCCACCTATCAAGGGTGAGTTCTTTCAGTGGGCAGGTGGCAAAGGTTTTCAACGTCCGTTTGAACTAGCAACCCTACGACTACGCAACATGGCAGAAGTGCTGAGCCACTGGAAAACCTATGTTCCTGATGCTGCCTATCTCACTCAACGGGGCGCGACCTTTCTGTTTGATGCTCAGGGAAATCTACTCTACGAACACCGCGATCCAGGTATTCTTGGTTTCGCAGCCGATAAGAGTTACCCCTTGTCCTTTCTCAAGTGAGCCCGCTGCCCTTTCAGTTTTGCATCGCGATCAGTAGCGCTTCTGAATAGCGACAAACTTTTATCAACCCTGTCCCTGCATGGACGGTAAGCCGCTGCATCTTTAGGCGACCTTTGGTTTTTAGCCCTCAGTTTTTTGCAAGACTTCTGCTCTTTTGTATCCTATTAGCCTGTTTCATAGCAGCGACTCGCCCATAATCATCACAACCTTCACTCGAACAAGGCTATGACTCGATTACGCCCCCCTCTATCAGTCATCCTGCCCGCTTCCATTGTTGCAGTTACGCTTCTCTTTGGTTCCTCCATCGCTACTCAAGCGTGTCCGCTAGCTGACGGCAAGGCGGGTCTGAGCCAGATGTTGCGCCAGCCAGATGTTAGCGACCGCTCTGCTAGCGCAAGTCTGCCAGAGACCTCGAATCGGCAACCGCTTGATTACGTCGATGTGGTAGGTTTGAGCGGCATCATGGGGTTATTTGCGATCGCTCTTTCCTTTAAGGTGCGCCGTTCCCACGCTATCGAACCTACTGAAGCTGAGTTTCTTAATCGGTTCCCTCAGATTGAGCATCCAGAACTCGCGTTGACTTCAGTGCCTCAAGAAGCGTTGCCGTCTCATATTGATCGAGAGCTTGTTTCGGTGCGTTAGCGATCGGGCAAAGGCGTGCAGTACGTCTCCTTAAGTTGTTCATGTGTTTCTCCTTGGTTGTGTGCGGAAATGACCCTTTGACAGCAATGTCAGGGGTCTTTTTATTTGGGGTCGCAGAGGGGCGAGGTTTTGCAGTAAGCGGTCAGCCGAACAGTGTAGGGTGTAAGAAGCAATGCTGGATGAAAGAGGGCTGAGGAATGAAGCGATTGGTTAAGCCTAGACAACTGGCAATGCCGCTGGTTTGCCTGATGGTGCTGTTTGTCGGCAGTCAGAGTGGAGAAGCCTTTCCCTATCCCGATCGTGCCAAAAAGGGCATGGTGGTTTCTGCACACCCGTTAGCAAGTGAAGCGGGTCTCACTATGCTGCAAAAAGGTGGAAATGCGATCGATGCAGCAGTGGCAACGACTCTAGCGATTTCCGTCGTAGAGCCAGCCTCAGCTGGTATAGGTGGCGGCGGTTTTTTGCTGCTGCGGTTGGGTTCTACAGGCGAAGTGAAGGCGCTCGATTTTCGTGAACGGGCACCACTGGCAGCCACCCGTACGCTGTATCTGGATGCTCAAGGGAAAGTACGCCCCAATGCAAGCACCGATGGCTATCTAGCGGTTGGTGTACCAGGTACGATCGCCGGACTTTATGAGGTGCAGAGCCGCTATGGCAAGCTACCCTGGAAGGCTGTGGTGGCTCCGGCTACACAATTGGCAGCGAAAGGCTTTCCAGTAAGTTGGCGCCTGGCAGCGGCGATCGCCCAGCAAAAAACACTTCAGCAAAATCCTGCTGCTCGCCAGATTTTTACTCGGAATGGTGTGCCGTTGCAAGCAGGCGATCGTCTGGTGCAAGCAGATTTAGCACAAACGCTGACTCAAGTAGCGGCTGATCCTCAAAATTTTTACACAGGAAAACTGGCAGAGACAATCGCCCGTGACATGGCTACGAATAAGGGTTTAATCACACTAGCTGATTTGAAGCGCTACCGCCCCCTTTGGCGCGATCCGGTCTGCGGCAACTTTCGAGCGGCGCGTGTTTGCTCAATGCCGCCGCCATCTTCGGGTGGTGTGCATCTGCTGCAAATCCTTAACCTTTTAGGTGATACCGATCTTAAGGCGATGGGGTGGCACAGTCCTGATGCACTGCATTTATTGGTGGAAGCCATGCGGATTGCCTATGCCGATCGTGCGGTGCATCTAGGCGACCCTGATTTTGTAAAGGTGCCCGTTGAAGCCTTGATCAACCCTGCCTATGCCAAACAGCGTCGTCAGGATATCGATCCGCAAAAAGCTAAACCGTCTAGTCAGGTACAAGCAGCTAACCCAGAAACCCTCAAGCGGCTGGGCAAAGAATCTAACGACACCAGTCATCTTAGTGTGGTGGATAGCACAGGCAATGCCGTGAGTCTCACCTTCACGGTCAACCTTGGCTTTGGCTCTGGCGTTGTAGTGCCAGGTACAGGGCTCATTCTCAACAACGAAATGGATGATTTTGCGATCGCTCCTGGTGTGCCGAATGCCTTTGGTCTGGTCGGCGGTGAAGCTAATGCGATCGCCCCAGGCAAAACACCACTGTCTAGCATGACACCTACGATCGTTACTGAAAATGATCAACTTCGCTTAGTAGTGGGCGCTCCTGGTGGCAGCACCATCATTACCACCGTCCTGCAAGTCGTGCTAAATGTGTTGGTCTATGACATGGATGCTAGACGGGCGATCGCAGCTCCGCGCCTGCATCATCAGTGGTTACCCGATCAGCTCCGGGTTGAACGCAACGGTCTTGACCGCCTCACTTTAGACAATCTTCGTCAGCGGGGGCATACCATTGCAGAAGGTAACACATGGGGCAATGCTCAGGCGATCATCCGTTCTGCCGATGGGACCCTTGAAGGGGCAGCGGACCCACGGGGCGAGGGAGCAGCGTATGGTTTCTAATTAATCAACGACTCGCAAAAGACCTCGACGTAAACGATCGAAGACTTCATTCAGCAAGGCTTGTTCATCACGGCTCAACTTTGCTAATGAAACCAGCAACCGTTGGTCAACGCGAGTAATACAGCGAGAGGTCAGAATACGGGTCACAACATCTTGAAGGGAGGGAGACAACACTTGGGCTTCCATGTTTTTTGGGGCAACTCGATACTGTTTAGTATGCGGTTGTACCGAGGTCTGCCTGGTGATTGAACTGAGTCGTACAATGTGACAATTCTACGATCAGAGCGTGATCCAGATCAGTTCGCTGTCGTTGTCAGAGCGTCTCGGCTATCCAATAACGTTGTGACAGCATTTACCACTCGTTGTGTTGCTCCAGCAAGGAACGCGCGATCGAGTGTTTCTGGTGTATCGCTAGGCTGATGGTAGTGGGGATTGCGGAAGTTTGCCGTATCGCCAACCATCACTGCGCCAATATTCCTTGCCCAAAAAGGTGCATGGTCACTCCGCAATACATCTGGAGTCAGCAAACCTTTGAGGGGAATCGGCACTGTGATAATAGCTGGCAGTTTGGGCTGCGTTGGTGAAGTCGAAGCAGACATCTGGAAGGCATTTAGCAATGGTAAATGCTCCTGATCGCCAATGACGCCTAGAAAGTCACCACGATCGCCCAGCAATTTCACCACAGGTAAGCCTTCAGGATATTTCTGGCATCCGGACGTGTAACAGGCATAGCCCATCATTTCTAGATTCACTACGCCAGCCAGGTTCACTAAATTTTCAGGACGCGATGTGAAATTGAGACTGCCTAGCAAGCCAGTCTCTTCACGATCGAAAAAAGCAAGCCATAAAGGGCGCTCAGTAGAACGAGAACCTAATAGACGAGCCACTTCTAAGGTCGCAGCGATCGCGCTGCCGTTGTCATCTGCACCGGGCGATCCTTGTACCGTGTCGTAGTGAGCGCTCACCAAAAGCGCATCCGCGTCAGCCGTTATACCAGGACGTTGAGCAAAGACATTCACACCCCCCTCAAAGACTTGCAGTTGTGGTTTCCAGCCAAAGTCTGCCAACGTTTGAACCAGATAGCGACGGGCACGATCGCGATCGCTGCTTTCAAAACGCTCAAAGTTCAACGCTTCGATATGCTCAAACAAACGTGTGGAATTGACTTGAGGTGGCTGGCTTGCAAGAGACGCTTGAGGAGGGGTGCTAGATGTTGAAGTTGGGCTGTTGGGGGAGCGTTTTGGAAGGGGTGGAGAAGATGCCAGATTACAGCTTGTTATGACGAATAAGGCGAGCGCCAACAAAACTCCTAAAATCGATCGCTGCATTACTTTGACCTTTGAACCAACGTGCGACGTTTCTGAGAAACCTGTAAAGCTTATCCTCACTCTAATCGCTTTACCGTTATGTCCGGCATCAGTAACAGATTGGGCACTCTTAGCGTAGTTTTTCTCGCTGGCTTTGGGGTGCGTTATGACTGCAACGGGTGCAGTAGTGTTGAGTCTTGCCTACATTCTGGGTTTGCTAGTAGCGAAGCTTCCCTGGGGCGGCTACGGGTTACTGGTGCTGGGTGTTGGGCTATCGTTCGGCATCAAGCGTGTCTGGCGATCGGCACCCAAATCATGGGTCTGGCTGCTAGCTGGATTGCTCGGACTTTTTGCCAGCCTGTATTGCCAGTTTAGAACCCCCCAGCCCGCCATAACGGATATCAGCCGCTTGATTCCGACTGCAAATGCGCCTAAGCAAGAATGGGTAGTGATTGGCGATCTCGATAGTGTGCCCCGCTTAACCCGTAGTCAAAAGGCACAATTCTGGCTGGAAGTCCGGCAGGTCAATTCGGTCAGTGGTGAAGTGCAATATGTGGAGGAAAAAGCACCCACTGGCAAGCTCTATGTAACGGTGCCACTCCTTCAAGCAACGGGACTCCATCCAGGGCAGCGCGTGCAAATGACGGGTGCCCTTTATCTACCCCAACCTGCAACGAATCCGGGTGGCTTTGACTTTCAAGCCTATCTCAGGCAAGAGGGTTGCTTTGCAGGGATGCGGAGCAAGCAAGCTGAAGTGCTGGAAGAGCGATCGCGCTGGGGCTGGTGGCAAATACGGCAACGGGTGGTGCGATCGCAAATGCTCTGGCTCGGTAGTCCTGCTGGAGCTTTGGTCAGCGCGATGGTCTTGGGTAGCCGAGGTGTTGATCTTCCGTTTGACTTGAAAGATCAATTTACTCAGGCAGGATTAGCTCATGCGCTAGCAGCATCCGGCTTCCAGTCTTCATTGATTCTGGGTGTTGTGTTGGCGTTAACCCGTCGCTTTTCGGCAAAGGTGCAGTTTGTTGCAGGCACAACAGCTCTATTGGTTTTCGTCGGACTCACTGGCATACAGCCTGCCGTGCTACGAGCCGCTGTTATGGGCTTTGGTGGGTTAGTGGCATTAGTGATGGAACGCAAAGTGAAGCCGCTGGGAGCGCTATTGGTGGCAGGCGTTCTCTTACTCCTGTTCAACCCCTTGTGGCTCTGGAATCTCGGCTTTCAGCTCAGTTTTTTGGCAACGATGGGGCTGATGGTAACGGTGCCACCGCTGACGAAACGATTGGATTGGATGCCCAGCGCGATCGCGCCCCTCTTTGCCGTTCCGATCGCCGCTTATCTATGGACGTTACCGCTGCAACTTGCTGCTTTTGGTGTGTTGTCGCCCTACAGCATTCTTGTCAACTTAATCACTACGCCACTGATCTCGATTCTCAGCATTGGCGGCATGATTAGTGCTCTGGCAGCGTTGATCTGGTCACCCGCCGGTAGCGCGTTGGCGTGGCTGTTGAAGTATCCAGCCCAAGCACTCATGCTTGTTGTCGATGGGTTCAGCCAGTTGCCAGGCAATGCTTATGCAGTAGGCACCATTTCAGCGTTGGCGGCGATCGTACTTTACTGCTTGCTATCCCTGACTTGGCTTCAACCCTGGTGGCGCAAGCGATGGTGGGTAGCGCTACTACTGGCGATCGGGCTGGTGGTGTTTCCGGCATGGCAGGCAAGTGCTGCAATGTTTCGCCTGACGCTGTTAGCCACTACGGGACAACCTGTGATGGTGCTGCAAGAGTCTGGACGCGCGGCACTTATCAATAGTGGGGATGCATCTACTGCTGGTTTTGCTGTGCTGCCATTTCTACAAAAAGCAGGGGTGAATGAGCTTACGTGGGCAATTGCCACCGATCGTCCTTCAAAACGACCAGGCGGCTGGGGCAAAGTGGCAGAACGTCTACCCATTAAGCAGTTGTACACCGTCAAGGAAAACCTCATTCAGGACACTACGCTGACGGTAAAACCCACTCTACTGGCAGCAGGACAGACAGCGCAAATTGGCTCTAGCCAGTTCAAACTATTGAGTACAGAGCCGCTAATTGCCTCACTACAACTGCGGCAGCAAACCTGGACACTGTTGGGAAGCCTATCGCTAGAGCAGCAGCAGACACTCCTTCAATCTGGTCGCTTGCCAAAGACGCAGGTGCTTTGGTGGTTTGGTCAACAGCTACAGCCAGACGTCGTGGCAGCACTACGACCACAAGTGGCGATCGCCACTACCCAGCTATACCCCCAAACTGAAGCTCAACTCCGCCAGCTTGGTACTCAGGTTTATGCGCTTGGACGCGATGGAGCACTTCAGTGGACACCCATCAATGGCTTTAAGACAACTTTAGAATCGCAAGAAAACTCGCCCTCTGCCCTGTAGAATAGATTACTAGCCGTTAGTTTTTTGCTGTTGACTAACCAACAACCAAAAACTAAGCCCCTTATGGAGAGGTGGCAGAGTGGTCGAATGCGCCTGACTCGAAATCAGGTTTGGGGCAACCCAACGGGAGTTCGAATCTCCCCCTCTCCGTCCCGTCCTATCGACTTTTCAGCCCTTCAACTTGACTCACTCAAACTAGGTTCTTTGGGCTGATTTCAGCTAAAAGAGCAGAAATTGGGGGAAGTTTGGGGGAAACTGAAGATGGCATAGAGACCAAGATTCAGGAGATAAGTCGCAGGCTAGAGACAATCTCGCTTGGACGAAAGGGCGATAAGCTCTATGTGCTGGGATAAAGGTTCTGTCACGATCGTAAGAAATCACACGTAAGAAATTACAGTGGTGGCGCGACCATCAGCCAGCCCCGTGCTTTCAAAAACTGCATCGTTGCCAGCCCTTGAGAACGCAGTGTGTCTTCGTCTGCATCCGGTTGCATCAACGAAGGAAACTGAGTGTAGGGCTGCCAGCGTAGGGACGATCGTGGCTTTAACCATAAAATCAGCGGCTCGTCTTGTGATGCATTAGGCGGCGGCATCCAGGTCATGTCACCACCTGCCGCAGCCGCAAGGAACTGTTGCATGATACCCTCGCAGAAATGTTTGGATTATAGCGGTTGACGGCAAGCATTCGACTCTGGCAACTTGCTGATTATTAAAGGAATGCAGTTCCGCCTGTGGTAAATGCTGGGCATTAAGGAGTAACTTTGGGCAATTGTCGCCCAGTGCGAATGCTGAAACGCCGACACTATGTAGAATGGCTAAATTAAGCACTACTGAGAGACCGGGTTTCGACTGCGCTCAACCCGCTTACACATAAGACTGAGAGCATTGAGCGCAGTCGAAATGCCTCTTGCAAATAACTATGCCCAGCTAGTTACGACAAACAAAAAGTCACGTTACATTGGCAAATCAAACGTTCAGATCAACAATTTGAGCCCGAATTTCTGTGCCGTTAAGATGCAGATGAGCTAGCGTAACGGGAAGCTTAAATCTTCGCGGTCCTGCACTACCTGGATTAAGAAAGAGAACACCGTTGTGTTCTTCGACTAGCGGTTTATGGGAATGTCCGCTAATAACCACTTGGATTCCTGCAAGTTGTGGATCGATCGTCAAGTCTTTGAGGATGTGCAACAGGTAGAGTGAAACGCCTGCGATTTCAACAGTTTCATGCTCAGAAATTGCCTCTGCCCATGAACCTTTGTCATTATTGCCCCGTACTGCAATCACAGGTGCAATGGCTCTTAAACCATCCAGCACCTCTGGCTTGCCAATATCGCCTGCATGGAGAATCAGTTCAGAGCCTGCCAGGGCATCTACCGCTTCAGGGCGCAACAGCCCGTGGGTATCGGAGATTACGCTAACTTGCATTTCATCTGGTTCAAAGAGGATTATTTGCGTTGGCTGCATGCATGACGATGTCTAAAGCAGGCATTATTCAGTCATTGGGTCTTGAGGTCCAGCACACAAAGAGGTTGGGTTGAACAATCAACCCAACCTTTAAAGGCTGTACAAAAAATTCTAGCGTTGCTTCAAGACGCTGCTCAACAAAATTCTAGGAAGCCATTGCGACTTCAACCATTTCTTGCAGTTCGCCTTTTTGATAAAGTTCGATCAAAATGTCAGAGCCACCAACAAACTGACCATCGACATAGACCTGAGGAATGGTGGGCCAGCTGGAGTATTCTTTAATACCCTGACGAATCTCATCATCAGCAAGCACATCCACTGTCTCGAAAGGTACGCCAAGCGTGTTAAGAATTTGCACAACGTTGTTAGAAAAGCCGCATTGGGGCATTAATTTATTGCCCTTCATGAAGACCATGATTTTGTTTTGCTTAATGAGCGTTTCGAGCCGCGCTTGAGTTTCGGGAGTCATAAGGTTTGGAGGGGTGAGGTGTGCAAGAGGACTGAAGCTTAAAAAGAGCTGATCGGTGACACAATTCAAACCGCTTGGCTGGCGATCGCCCAATCATGAGGGGTATAAGTCTTGATCGCCATGGCGTGAATTGCCCCGCTAAGTAGATGCTGCTGGACTGCCTTATTCACCAACTGATGCTGCTGTACCAGGCGTTTACCGTCAAATTGCGATGACACAACTGTCACTTCGTAATGTTCACCATCGCTCGTCAACACCTGAACTTGGGCATCGGGTAGTACAGCTTTGATCATGGTTTCAACCTGATCGGGGCTAATCATTTGCTCTCCTTAACCAATACTGATATGCGTAACTCTAGTCTAACGTTCAGTGCCAAGCTAAGTCTCGTTGGGTTAATGACGCATAAGGTTGAAGACAGACGCGATCGCAGGCACCCTATTCCACCAACGGTAATGCCAATCAAGCTCTATGAACCAATCTACTATTAACGTGGTGCTGCACTTGGTTGATCAGCACGAGGGCGAGGAAACGGAGCATCTACAAAACCTAGCTCAAGGAGTTGCTGGTAAGCTTTTTGCCCCAGACTGCGAGTAGGCTGTTGACTGCGAATAATTTGCACCAGCAGGGGAACTGCTAGTTCTGGCTGATTTTGCGCCCGATGCACTAGCGCAAGCTGATAGGTGGCTTGATCACGCATTTCGGCAGACTCCAACGCTTTACGCCGCTGGGTATCGGCAATGCGGTTATCAATGCCAGAAAAACTGCCTGCTAATTCCTGGTAGAAGTTAGACAACTGATTGAAAACCTGACGCGCATCCTGAAGTTTTTTGATGGCAGTGGGATAGTTCTGAGCAGAAACAGCTTTGTCGGCATCAGCCATTAGGCGCTTTCCGCCCTGCTGACTGAGCAGACCTGCATCTTGATCCGTCGGACGCAGAATGCTTGGGTCGTTAGGGTCGATCGGCTGCGCCCGGTCGGGACTCGCTGGCAAAGCTTGAGCGAAACCGCTTGCAGGCTTTAGCAACACGGCAGCCGCCAAAAGAGAAAGGGAGATTACTCCCGCAGTGCGGAAAAAGCGAGTAGTTCCAAAGAATTCCATGGGCAGCTCTAAATCTAATTGCAGAAACAGAAGAAACACAACTGTATCAAAACTGTGAGTATATTACCATTGCAGGGTGACTCTGCGCCTATGTGGTCTTTTGAGTCATCCGTAGAGCTTTGTCTATGTTAAACAAAGCAGGGATTGCAGTGTGGGCTGTAGTGCAGCGTCGCTACACCCTATCGCCAATACCCTCTTGCAGCTTTTCAATGAGGTGTTTTAATGTCTGACCAAACGCCAGTCAATTCGCCAGGAAATCAGGGTGGAGGGATGCCCGAGTCAAGCTTCAGCCAAGTGTTGCAGCGTGGTGGCGAAGAACTGTTGCTAGAAAAAGTGAACGATCGCTTTACGGTGAATGCAGTAGACAAAGCCGCGATCGCGGGTCTCATCCAACCGTTGCCTGCCGATGTTAGCCCCGAGCGTGCCCCCGTTAAACTTACAGAGATTCGAGTAGACCCGGCACAGCGCGATGCGGTGATGCAGCAGGTGCGTGATGCCGATGTAGTGAACTATGCCAGCCATGTTTATCAGTTAAAAGATGATCCAGGCTCGCGGCTTTATTTAACCGATCAGATCACGATTCAGTTTGCTGCCTCCGTAACGGCAGAAGCGATCGCGCAAATCACTACAGCGATCGGGTTGCAGCAGGTGAAACCGATCGCGGGTGTGCCGAATACCTTCTTGTTTGAGACGACGGCTAGCGCACAGGAAAACCCCCTGAAAATTGCCAATCGCTTGATGCAGCGATCGGAGGTGCTGACGGCAGAACCAAATATTGTTGTGCGAACGCAAGCTCTCTATCGTCCTCGTGACCCCATCTATGCTAAACAGTGGCACCTCAACCACAATGGCGGCGCTGATCTGGCACCCAATTCTCACGTTTCGGCTGAACAAGCTTGGGATCTAACGCGAGGCATTCGATCAGTGACGATCGCGATTATGGATGATGCGGTAGATGTATCACATCCAGACTTTCAGGGCATTGGCAAAATTGTAGCTCCCCGCGACTTTAAGGAAAATGACTTTTTGCCGCTGCCCGGTGATCCTGACGACAATCACGGTACTGCTTGTGCTGGTGTTGCCACGGCTGAGGAAAATGGGGTGGGTTCCGTTGGTGTTGCGCCTGGCTGCGCGCTCATGCCCATTCGCACCACCGGCTTTTTGGATGATCAGACGATCGAAGAGATGTTCGGCTGGGCAGTGACCAAAGGCGCATCGGTCATCTCCTGTAGCTGGGGTCCGGCATCCGTCTACTTTCCGCTCTCGCTGCGGCAACGCGCTGCTCTAACTCAGGCTGCCACGACTGGACGCAACGGTAAAGGTTGCGTGATTGTCTTCGCAGCCGGGAACGCTAACCGTCCGACCAATGGCAGTGTTGATGAAAGTGGCTGGCCCAATAATGCGCTGAGTGGTCCAACGTCCTGGCTAGGCGGCTTTACCGTGCATCCAGATGTAATCACGGTTGCTGCTTCGACGAGCCTCAACCGGAAAGCTGCGTATAGCAACTGGGGTGCAGAAGTGTCTGTCTGTGCGCCTAGCAACAACGCACCGCCTGGCGTAGGGCTGCAAGAAACGGGTTACGTCTTCACACCACCGCAGATTAGAGGGGCATTGCCCGGATTGGGCATTGTAACGACCGATCGCGTCGGTGCAACAGGTTATTCCGCCAATGAGAATGCGATCGATTTTGGTGGCACCTCTAGCGCTTGTCCATTGGTAGCAGGAGTGGCAGCGCTGGTGCTGTCAGCAAACCCCGATTTAACAGCCGCAGAGGTCAGGCAGTTACTGCAACAAACAGCAGACAAAATTGTAGATCCTAACCCCGATCCTCAGTTTGGCTTCCGCAAGGGCACCTACGAGGCAAGCGGACGCTGCGACTGGTTTGGCTATGGCAAAGTAAATGCTGCCAAAGCAGTACAGGCAGCCGTGCAGCGGCAGGCAGCGGCAGCGATCGCGTCCTCTCGCCAAATCCAGCAGCAAAATACTACCAGTGTCGCTATTCCCGATAACAATCCTCAGGGACTTACCAGCACAATTCAGATTGCAGAGACTGGCACCGTGCGATCAATTCAAATTAGCGTGGCGATCGACCATACCTTTCTAGGCGATTTACAAATCAGCCTGATCTCACCTGCCAATCAAACCGTTTTACTGCAAAGCCGCAGCCTCGGACGCAGCACTCGCCTCCAAAGCACCTACACGCTGCAAACGACCCCTTTACTAAGACGTTTCCTCAACCAACCCGCTCAAGGGCGTTGGCAACTGCGCGTTGTCGATGCGGCAGAAGGCGACACAGGAACGCTAAATAATTGGACCTTAACGTTGGGAGTGTAAGGACGAGGGCGAGGGCGAGGCGGAGGAAGGCGGAGGAGAGAAGGAAGGCACAGGAGCAGAGGAAGCAAGAGAGGACGTTTGAATTGTGTAAGGCTTTACCCTCATGAAGAGCCTTTCAATTACACCCTGCTTCCCTTGCCGCCCCTGCTCTTTATGCTTCCCCTACGCCCTTCCGGCTCGCACTACTCCACCAAACGGTTATCCATCGCAAAGCGGACAAGCTCAGCACGATTGCTGGTATCCGTTTTGCGAAGTAAGCTGCTGACGTATTTTTCGACTGTACGCGGACTCAAGTGCAGATGTTCGCCAATTTGCATATTTGAGTGCCCATCTGACAAGATTTTCAGCACGTCATGTTCGCGCTGTGTCAGGTTGAGTGCGGCAACAGCGATCGAGAGTGCTGCTACACGTGTTGCCTCTTCTCGATCAGTATGTGACTTGAGCGACGACGAAAAGCGTGCTTCGCTTGCGGCTTCAGTCTCACGGCTTTGTGCAGCATCGCCTCTAGTAAAGCGCCAATCTCGCTCAATCATTTGCAGGCGCTCTAGCAAGTTTCGCACCACTGCACCTAACTCTTGCAGTTCAAAGGGTTTGGAGAGGTAGACATCGCAGCCTGCCTGATAGCCGCGAATACGCTCCTGCGTGTCATTACGCGCTGTTAGAAACACTACGGGCAAAAGTCGCGAAGTCGGACGCTGACGGATACGGCTGACTAACTCGTAGCCGTCCATCTGTGGCATGGTGATATCGGTGACAACGAGGTGCGGCTGGTATTCCTCAACCAGCTTGAGCGCTTCCTGACCATTCTCAGCCGAAACAACCAGGTATCCGATCGTTTGCAGGTAATCACCGATCGATAGCCGCGTCCCTAAGTCATCATCCGCAACCAGGATTGTGAGAGGCATACAAAAGCTGCTGTTAGCGTGTCCAAACCTTGATTACATTTTTAGAAAAGCGCTATAAAACTAAAATATATCGGTTTTAGCTTTATCTGTGGGGCATAAATAAGCGATCGCGAACAAGAATTTTACAATCACCTGCCTGCGATCGCCTATCCTGCCACGGTTAGAGCTGCTTCAGCTTAAGCTTGCCTTTAAGCTCGACAGATCATTTGGGTTGCCTTCCAGTACAACACCCTGTTGATTAGCAGCCAGGTGGCGCACAATCTTGTAAATTGTCTCAGTTTGGTCAGTAGCACCGAGAACTGTTGCTAAGGCGGGTAGTGACAGTGGCGCACCTTCCTGCTCTAGCGCTTCTACCACTTCCATTTGCAGTTCCAGGATGGCTGCTGCTGCCTTCTTCCCCGCCTCTACCCCTGGCTGGTGGTACGCGTTGATGTTGACAAGAAAGCCGTACAAGCCCACGGCTCTTTCGTACAGCGCAATTAAGGCGCCGATCGATCGAGGAGACACGTCAGGCAGGGTAACCGTGATGGAATCGCGCTGATTTTCGTAGAGCGCTTGCCGCGTACCTTGCAGTAGTCCAGAGAGATAATCTCCGGCAGTAACACCAGGTTCCACCTCTACAGACGGTTTCTCGCGGTCTTTCAGCACTTCGATAAAGGTTAGAAAGAAGTTCGGTACGCCTTCACGTAACTGCTGCACGTAAGCATGTTGGTCAGTCGAGCCTTTATTACCGTAAACGGCGATCCCCTGATATACCGTCTTGCCATCCAGATCTTTTTCTTTGCCAAGCGATTCCATTACCAACTGCTGGAGGTAGCGGCTAAACAGCAACAGGCTGTCTTTGTAAGGCAACACAACCATATCTTTTTCGCCCTTGCCGTTACCTGCAAAGTACCAGGCGATCGCCAACAATGCTGCCGGATTTGCTTTGAGGTCGGGCACACGAGTAGCAGCATCCATCTCTTTTGCGCCTGCCAGCATACTGCGAATATCAATGCCTTGCAGTGCCGCGTCAAGCAACCCAACGGCAGAAAGTTCTGATGTGCGTCCTCCTACCCAGTCAAACATGGGGAAGGTTGCCAACCACCCTTCCGATCGCGCCAAGTCATCCATTTTGCTGCCGGGCATCGTAATAGCAACGGCTTGTCTAGCAAAATCCAAGCCCTTGTCAGCAAAGGCTTGCTTCGCTTCCACCATGCCGTTACGAGTTTCGGGAGTGCCACCTGATTTAGTGATGACAATGACAAGCGTACTGTTCAGACGATCGCTCAGCCGTTCAAACACGCGATCGAAGCCAGCCGGATCGGTATTGTCAAAAAAGTGAATTGCCAGTGGCGGCGCTTCGGGTGCTAGTGCAGCAGCAACAAATTCGGGTCCCAGAGCTGATCCACCAATGCCGATCGAGAGAATATCGGTAAATTTAGCTGCCTGAGGTGGACGAATCTCACCGGCATGAACTTTGTTGGCAAAGGCTTCCAGTTGGTCAAGCGCTTCGGTAATTTCTTGCTTGAGCGCTGGCGTGGGAGCCAGGTCAGGGTCGCGTAGCCAGTAATGACCGACCATGCGATTTTCATCAGGGTTGGCGATCGCGCCACCTTCTAATGCCGCCATATCCTTAAACGCCTGCTCGCATTTTGGCTGCATCGTCGCCACAAATGCATCGTCAAACCGCATCCGGCTGATATCTAAATACAGTCCCAAACCTTCGTGATAATAGAGCCAGTCTTGGTAGCGTTGCCAGAGTGCAGCAGCATCCATAGCGGGGTTCACGCCTCTTAACGTTCATCACTGTTCAGTGTATCGGGGTGTGGGGCTAGGAGCGTGAGGTTTTGGAAAGAAATAAGAAAGGGAGGGAGGAGAGAGGAAGGATAAAGGATAAGGGATGAGAGTTTGGAGTTGATTCGCTACTAGCAGTCAGCAGTTAGCCTTTTAGCCTTTTAGCCTTCTGCCCTTTGCCTTCTGCCTCCTGCCTTTCTCCTCAAAGCTCTGGTTTTGGCAATAGCCGCAAGAATTTGACAACCTGCCCAGTGATTTCGAGGCTGACGAGGTAGTGGTCGAGCGTGAAGCGGTAGAAAATTTTGCTGCTGCCAAGGGCACGAAAACCCGGTAGCGAGTGCACTTGTTGAATGCTGGTGAAATCTTTGAATACGAACTGCTGCATTCTTTTCTGGGCAGCAGTCTCCAGGCTTGTTAGATCGAGCAGAAACGATCGCTCATAGCGGATTTCTAACCCTTTAAAGCTGGACATTCTTTGGGATAAAGCTGGTTGGGCAGGCACTTGATTAACGTTCATAAGGGCGATCGCAACACATTACAGCAGTGATAGAAAACGAAGCGCTTCTTCACGAGTGAGCGTATCTCCTGGCTTCAGGGTTTCCTTCGAGGCTTGCGTTGCCCTGAGCATATAACAGTCGCAGTAGAACTCAGACAGCCCAGCCCAGACCTCTAGCAGTTCATCGTCTGCTAACTGCTCAACAAGGCGATGTAATCGATCTTTGAGAAGGCTCATGATGACCCTGACCAATAAGTTCAGACTAGATAGCGATCGTATAAGCTCAGAATGCCCAAACAACGGACTAGAATCGCAGTTCACTATAGCGGTTAAATCCAGTTAAGCTCCGTATAGAATCGATCGCTACTGGTTCTACTTGCCTGGTAGGATACGATTCAATCGCCCTTTGCTAACATGGCTCATGCTCGATTTCAGCGGCATTCTGCTGTTCTTTACGCCCAGTTATCTTGTCTCGTTGATGATCTTCACTGCTACCTTTGCCCTGTTTAGCCTGGGCTTAAATTTGCAGTGGGGCTTTACGGGGCTGATTAATTTTGGTCACATTGCTTTTATGACCGTTGGCGCTTATACCACTGTGTTGTTGAGCATGAAGGGCGTACCACTTCTTTTGGCAGTGCTGATTGGGGCAGGGCTGTCAGCGTTGCTGGGTTTGCTGATTGGGCTGTCTACACTGCGCCTGCGAGAAGACTATCTGGCGATCGTCACGATCGGTGTGTCTGAAGTCATTCGCCTTATTGCGCTGAACGAAGAATGGCTGACGCAAGGCTCACGCGGCGTTTATAGCTATCCCCTACCACTAGAAGCGCTGACCAGACCTACTTTCATTAGTAAGCTTGGCATGATTGGTATCTGGACGGTCATTTTTGGGCTGGCTGGCTGGCAACTGTGGCACTGGACGTGGCGACGGCTTGATCGCCTGGGGCAAAAAGACACCCGCAATGGCAAACAACCAGGGCGCATCGGCAAACTGACGCTGGGCATCTCTACCGCGCTTCTGGGCTTGATACTGTACTGGGCAGGTGCCGTTTCGCTCTACAACTATTCTTACAAAGCAGGGCTGATGCTGGTACTGGTAAGTGTGCTAGCGCTAGTATATTGGCGGCTAGAAGCGCTGGTGCGATCGCCCTGGGGTCGCGTGCTTAAAGCCATTCGTGAAGATGAGGACGTTGCGAAAGCATTGGGCAAGAATGTGTTTTGGTACAAACTGCAAGCACTGATGCTGGGTGGCGCGATCGCGGGCATTGCTGGAGCCTTTTACGCATGGCAGTTGAACTTCATTAATCCCGATGGCTTTATCCCGCTCATTACCTTTCAGGCATGGACGATCGTCGTGCTGGGTGGGGCTGGCAACAATGCTGGCACACTGCTGGGAGCCGCTATCTTTTGGGCATATAACTCAGTGACGCGGTTTCTGCTGCCTGCGATCGCCCCTGCACTCCACGCGATCATTCCCGCCATTCCATCCCAGCTTGATGAAGGCAGAGCCGGAGCCTTCCGAATTATGGTCATTGGCTTGCTGCTCATTGGGCTCATGATGGCGCGACCACAAGGCATTTTAGGCAAAAAGGAGGAACTGTCACTTGGTCGATAAAAACCCCAATGCCATTGATCCTGTAGAACATTTGAGTCATCCTGACAGTGAAGACCTGGCAGACATTTTGGCAGATGTGGAACCGATTGAGCAATCCGCTAAACTGCAACTGCCGCTTCTGGCAGCAAGTGGGCTAATCAAAAGCTTTGGTGGGCTGGTGGCAGTCGATCAGGTTGCGATCGAAGTGTCCAAAGGCAGCATTACTGGACTGATCGGTCCCAACGGCGCTGGCAAAACAACCCTCTTCAATTTGCTCTCAAATTTCATTCATCCTGACAAAGGGCGCGTGCTCTTTGATGGCGAACCGATTCACCACCTTCAGTCACATCAAATTGCCCAACGCGGCATGATTCGCACTTTTCAGGTTGCACGGGTACTATCACGCCTCTCTGTACTAGAAAATATGTTGCTGGCAGCTCAACACCAAACGGGCGAGAATTTCTGGTTCACCTGGTTTAAACAAAAGCAAATTGCAGCCGAATCACGCCAGCAGCGCGAACAGGCAATGACGATTTTGGACTCGATCGGTCTTGCACATATGGCGCATGAATACGCGGGATCGTTGTCGGGTGGTCAACGCAAGCTGCTAGAAATGGGACGAGCGCTGATGAGCCAACCCAAACTAATCTTGTTAGACGAACCTGCCGCTGGCGTGAACCCAACGCTGATCAACCAAATTTGCGATCGTATCCTCACCTGGAACCGCGACGGGCTGACCTTCCTGATCATTGAACACAATATGGATGTGATTATGTCCCTGTGCGATCGGGTCTGGGTACTTGCTGAAGGACGTAATCTCGCCGTTGGCACTCCTACCGAAATTCAAACCAACGCCCAAGTGCTAGAAGCTTACCTGGGGCAGTAAAGCAATTAGGTCAGCACTTCGTTATACAACTCTATCTGCAATGACCGCTCGAAAAATGTCTTTAGGAGACCACGCTACAGGAGCAGGGTAAACGCCTCCAGCTTGGTCTTAAATAGGGCTATGCCTTCATCAATGCATATTAATCAATGACTCACTTCATTAGAACTTGCTGTACCAAACTCTCAATTTGATCCGTACAGGGTGTCTTTTAAATACAAACCTTTCATATAAACCCCTAAAGCATAGCGTTTGTTGAAAGCGACTCCGGTTTGCGTGCCTTCTTATTCTCACCTGGGTAAAGCTAGAGAAAGAATCGATCGCCTGCAACCTTTATGATGTTCTTAGATATTTCCGCATTAGAGCCAGATTGGAGCCGTGAACAATGCCTACGCTGGTGGTCTCCAGGGCAACAGCTCCTCAAGTCAATTCGTCGCTACCAATATTGGCAGAAGCATGGCGGCATTGTGGGTCGCTTATGCACAAAGTGGCATGTCCTAGAGCATCGGTTCTGGAGTGTGGTTACAGCAGCAGATATTCCCCTAAATTGTCAGATTCAAGGAGGACTGTTGCTCCCACATCCAAACGGGATTGTGATTCATCCAGATGCAGTGATTGGTCCAAATTGTCTGATTCTTCAGCAAGTAACCATTGTGAGTGGTGTGACGATCGGTGGACACGTGGATCTTGGTGCTGGCGCTAAAATCATTCGTCCAGTAGCGATCGGCCATCATGCAAAAATTGGCGCTAATGCTGTCCTCTTGCGTGATGTGCCAGCGTACTCGGTGGCAGTAGGTGTTCCTGCACAAATCGTCGTCCGTAGAGAATCGTCCAACATCTTGCCGAAACTACATAGTGATGCTGCCTAAAGCGCTTGTGTGAAAGGAGGGGGCAGGTATAAATCCCTATCCCCTAAATCCATGCTGTAGTAGACAATCTGCGGCTTAGAGGATGTTGTAGAAGGCTAGATGTTTGTAGCTTTGGCGACTAAACTTTATGCTTAATGAACGTTTGTCGCTTTCAACATATGGTATGCAATTAGTAGCTGTGTAAGGGCGAGAGGGTAGCTTCGTAGTGTTTCTCCTGTAGTGCCTGTCACTGTACCCAGTTCAGAATGGATATCACGATTGCAGGCATCAATTAAGTTTGGGATGTCGCTACAGATAAAGCGCTCCAGCTTCGTTACCTGATCACTGGTAGCGTGACCGTCAATTTCTAGCACATCAACGGGTTTGCCCATATCGCGATCAAGTCCCAACCGGATGGCAGAGTCAGAGTGAACAGCATCGGTGCTTACGACCTGAGTTAAGTCGGGGTGTGGGATGTTGGGTCTAAGTACCAGACGGACATTGAGGTGCCCATTGCTACCATCAATCACCTCAGTCGAGGGATAAAAGCTGACCACCAGATCTGCCCATTGTCGTTGGGGACGAATATACGCTTCGGAGTCAGGTTCGCGCTTGACTATTTCTGCCCGCACCTGCTCTTCAGAGTAACCCCGCTTTTGGGTGTCTCGCTTGATCTTCCACTGTATCCGTAGGTCTTCGGGTGGGGCAAGGTAAACCTTGACGTCATAGGCTCCGCGAGTACCCCGCGTTGAGTAGCCTAGCAAGCCTTCTGCCACCACAAATTTATTGGGCTTAATGTATTCTGGTGGGTCAAACGTTCCAGTCTTGTGGTTGTAAATCGGTTTAAGAATTGGTTGCCCGGTGCGGAGTTGAGATAGATGCTGCTGCATGATATCCAGATAGTTGCAGTCTGGATGCAAGGCAGTAATGCCAAGTTCAGCACGCTGTTTGCGATCGTAGCGGTGATAATCATCCGTACAAATGACGGTCACATTTTCAGGACCGAGGAATTGAGCAATCCCTTTAGTCAATGTCGTCTTACCAGCAGCACTATCGCCAACGATGCCGAGAATAATGGGGCGATCTGTCATAGTTCCTCCGGAGCGAGCCGTTTGATTACGGTTGTTTACAAATTTGGCTTATTTTAAGGTATGAACTGGAAAGAGACGCGAACACAGCAGCCAAGAGGAGCCAGCGCATTCGCTCAACGGTCAAGCACTCTGTGCAAAGACGTTTGCTTATGGCTGGAGCTGCAAAAAACTTGGCGGTTGCAATGAAAGTACCATCTACGACTAAAAAGACGGGTAGCATTGGTTGCTCTTTGCTTGATCATCAATGCCAGAGGCACAAAACTCAGAACTGCCTGTGTCCCGAACTGCCAATATGAGAACCAAAAACGTAAGTGTCTAAGCTTTCATTTATTATCAGTAAGGCTAAACTTCTAAAGCTTTATTAAGAATTACTCTATTCTTCTTGGCTGCGCCTCTTTCACCTGTTATTCCTTTTCACTTTACGGAACCCTCATGAAACTGTTTGTTTTCCATACGCCTGAGTTAACGCCGACTGCAACAATCGCCGATTGTGCTATCGCAGTTGATGTCTTGCGAGCTACCAGCACGATCGCAACGGCGTTGGGGTCTGGCGCAGAGGCAGTTCAGGCATTCAGCGATTTAGACAAGTTGCTGGCTGTCAGCGAGACATGGGCACCCGACAAACGGATTCGTGCTGGCGAACGGGGCGGCTCACAAGTAGAAGGCTTTGACTTTGGCAATTCACCCCTTGACTGTACACCAGAGCGAGTGAGTGGTCGTCGTCTGTTTATCAGTACCACAAACGGCACACGGGCACTTCAACGTATTGAAGCAGCTCCTACCGTTCTGGCAGCCGCGTTAATCAACCGTCGTGCTGTGGTGCAGCACCTCGTTCAACAGCAGCCCGATGTTGTCTGGATTGTTGGGTCTGGATGGGAAGGCAGCTATTCGCTAGAAGATACAGTATGTGCAGGCGCGATCGCCCATAGCCTGCAAGCCGAACTTGGTATTGCCCTTGAGCAGATTGCTGGGAACGATGAGACGATCGCGGCTGTCAGCCTTTACCGCCAATGGCAAGACAATCTGCTGGGACTCTTCCATCATTCAACCCACGGTAAACGGCTCCTAAAGCTGGGCATTACCGAAGACCTAACCTACTGCTCACAGCAAGATACGTTAGACGTGCTGCCGATACAACGCGAACTCGGCGTGCTGGTGAAGCAGTAGGCGGCTTGGACTTCACCGCCTGTTTTTATAAATGAGCCTTGACATAGTAGTGCAGGTAAAACTCTGGTGCCCTCATGACCTGAAGCAGTCAGGAGCCAGAGTCTAATCACTCTTTGGACGATCGCTATCAATATAAATCACCACCTTAACGGGACCATAGCGATCGCGAATCGCCCGCTCTACCCGTTCGGCAATGCTACGAGCAATGCTTAGGCACTCTGGGTGCAGAATCAGCCGCATTTCTACAAAGACCTGACGACCCACTACGCCGCGAGACTGGATACCATAGCAGTGCGTGATCCCTTCTACCTGATGGATGGTTTGGGCTAAAGCTTCGGGAGCGATCGCGATTTGCCGCATGACCGATGGCAACTGCCAATTAAACACGCGCCAACAGTTACAGATTGCCGCCAGCACCAGCAGCATTGCCAGTACTGGGTCAAGCCAAAGATAGCCACGCGCAACACCGACTAAACCAGCTAGCACTGGCAGCATTAACCACGTATCTTGAAACAGATGACCCGCGCTAAAACGTAGGGCGCTGTTCTCCAAAAGCCCTGCTTCATAGCGCTGAAAACAGGCAAGGCAAAAGTTTGTCGCTATAACCACGCCTAAAAGCTGAAGCAACGGCGAGTTTACCCGCACAGGCAACCAGCTAGCTTCTTGTGCGATCGCCTCCAATTGCTGCGCCGATACCACCAGCAAACTCAGACAGGCAAACCCCATCAATGCAGCCAGCAACAGCGCCAGCACCGACTCTACCTTGCCGTGCCCTCCAACCTCTCGACTGGCAGGATAGCGCGACGTGATCGCGATCGTGCTCAGAAGAATGCTAAACCCATTCACCAACGTTTGTAGCGATTCAGCCAGCAAGCTCAATGATTGCGTTGCCCAACCAATCCACACCTTTACAACTAAAATCAGTAGCGCCAGCCAAAGCGACGCTAATAAAACCTGACGACTTGCCCGACGACGACCCTGTGCCTCAGCCATAGCTTACAAGCTACTATGAGATTTGCTTTCACATTATCAGCGGTTAATCTGGTAATGAACGAAAACTAACAGGTTAACGCTGGAAAAACTTACTAACTGAGGCAGAAGGCTAAAAGAACTTTTTACTCCTTCACCTCTTTACCCCTCCCGCCCCTTCATGCAAAATCGATCGCTCCCCGCAGACATCAAACTTCTTGTGCTGGATATTGATGGCACGATCGCGGGTGTTGAAAACGAGATTCGTCAGCCCGTGATACAAGCAATCCGGGCAGCACAGGCAAAGGGGATCAAAGTGGCGATCGCCACAGGACGTATGTATTGCGCGGCGCTACGCTTCTATGAAGCAGTTGGTTCGACTCTGCCGCTGATGGCATATCAAGGCGCATGGATTCAAGAGCCAGCAACGCAAACGATCCATCGTCACTGGACAGTGCCGAAGTCACTGGTGCTACAGCTTTTGGATTACTTTGAGCAGCCAGAATTACGATCGTTGCTTTCAGTACATTTCTACATCAACGACCAACTCTACGTGCGCGAACTTACCTCAGAGACAAAGGAGTATGCCAAACGATCTGGCGTACAGCCAATTCCTGTTGGTGATTTACGCACAGCACTGACAGCCGAGCCAACAAAAGTTTTGGCGCTAAGCGACGACACAGCTTTAATTACTACTCTGTTGGGCAGTTTGCAAAGCCGCTACACACCCGCCGAACTCTATCTAACAAAATCTGTAGCAACGTTCTTTGAAGCAACTAACCCGTTGGTCAGCAAAGGTACGGCGGTTCGCTACCTTGCAGAAGAGTATTTAGGGCTGAAGGCAGAAAATGTGATGGCGATCGGCGACAATTTCAATGATGTGGAGATGATTGAATATGCTGGCATTGGCGTCGCCATGGGTAATGCGCCAGATGCCGTAAAAGCCTTAGCGAACTGGGTTGCCCCTGATGTTGAGAAGGATGGCTCTGCTGCGGCTATTGAGGAATTTCTACTCTAAGGAAATGCCGGGTAATAACCTTCAATGTGCTGCTGGGGCGATCATGCAAGCTCTAAATATTGGTGGTTGGACGCTGATAGCTAAGGATCGCATTCAAAACTAACTAGCTTTAAAATCAGAAAGAGCACCGACGACTTGCCGTGTTTCGTCTCGGTGCTCTTGCTGGTTCGCTCCTCACACACTCAAGAATATAGCTGACTGCAACAGGTTTGTCTATCAAAAAAGTAATCAGAAAAACCTATGTCAAATTTGCTCAGTATCAAAAATTTCTGATGACCTGCACCCAGTCTGCGTTTAAAGCTCCACTACAGGGGGAAGACCTAGCCCGTCTGCCAAGAGTGCATACAGAATGCGTTGAGTTGCCAGCAGTAAGCCTAGCTGTGACACCACCAAGTTTAGCTCTGTTCCAGTTTTACGCCATAGTGGATGCACACGATGGAATGCCTGCATGGCTTGCGCGATCGCCTGCGCTGATCGCAAGCTTTGCTGCACACGATGCGGCGATTCATTAGACAAGCAATCCAGTGCCTCCACTAAATAGCCAAGCAGCCTACGATCGACAGGATGGTTCAGGCAAAGTTGGGCAGTAGAGGTCAACCAAGGTACAGACGGTGGGTTCACAACGCGCCAGGCGAGTGGAGCTACGTCAAGCCTGTCCAGCGTGATTAAGCCCTCACTGTGAGCAAGCCGCAAGAGTGAGCAACAACGGGCATGAGCATATTGCACTTCAAAGATTGCCGTTGTTGGTAGCAACATTTGCCGCTCTACTGAAGTAAAAGGCATACATGGCTGTTGGGGCAGCGCTTTAGTAAGGAGACGGTCAAGCCACGACGCGATCGCTCGATCACTTAGCTCAAATTGCAGCAAGCCTGTAGCGGTAGGTTGCACCACAATGCCTGATAAAGAGTCTTCCTCCGGTATGTGAAGCGGCTGCAACAACGCATCAACTAGCTGGGCAGCAATCAGTGCTGCGGGCTGAGACGGAGTAGCCAAACGATGGGCGATCGCACAGACATAAATAAACGGTATTGCTTTGCTGGCACGCTTAAACGGTATCGCTCGTAGAATTTGATCAAGGTTTGATCGCTCTTCCTGCTCTGTTGTGACGCGATCCACGATCGTTGTTGCCATATCACTTTGGCGATCGCGAAGGTATCGAGCGACCGCCTGGCGCAGTCTCATTCGTAACAGTGATAACATAGCAAGAAGCTAACGCAATCTTGTGCTAAGTGTCTCTCGCTTAACCGTTACTTCGTGTCATTTATTACGCTGCTTCCGGTCTGAGACAAATATGCTTTGACAAACACAGTAGGGATAGATTCCGCAGACGTTTTGTTTAAGAATCCTGAGCAGTATCCGCGATCGCTACCTTCCATCTGTATCGGATGTAGCACTATTAGTTTAACTAATAGAACTACTGTGTTGACATAGACTTGTAAGTGAAACGTGAAGGTAGATTGATGATACCTTTTTGTTGCAATGCCCTGAACTCGGCTTTAGTCGTAGAGTCTAGTGTCCTGGTCGTAGGAATGAATCTTACATCTTTCCTACTGCCCCTAGAAAGTCCCACAGCCTCCATAGCCTATGTACTCACTAACATCTAATTCTGAGGCAGCGCGTCCGTTTCTTACCTGGCAACGGATCATTGATTGGTCTCAAGAGCATTACCGCATTCGCACCTTTGCCAAAGATGAGAAGCTGCCAACTAGGCCCGGACTTGTCTACTTAGTGCAGCGGGGCGCAGTACGGTTGGTTGGTAGCGCTCAGGTGAATGCTACCGGCAACAATGCCTCACGCCTGCCGCGGATTAGTCCAGAAGAAGCTTTTTTGGGCTTTGTTGGAGCAGGACAACCCTTTGAAATCGTCGCTCAGTCACCGTTTACGCTGCAAAGCTATGCCCATGTTGACCAGACATCAGTGCTGTGGATGTACTGGCATGATCTAGATAACTGGCCCCACTTTCGTCGTGAAGTGCTGGATGCGTTTCGCTATCAGCATCAACGTAAGCTCCTCTGGCTCAGTACATTGGGGCAGCGTCGCACAATCGACCGCCTGCTTGGTTTTCTGACCTTGTTAATTGAAGAATATGGTGAACCGAGCGAACAAGGTTACTGCTTGCCATTTCCGTTAACTCATGCTCAGATTGGTAGCGCGATCGGCTCAACCCGCGTCACTGTCACTCGTCTAATGGGCAAACTTCGCCAACGCGGCATGATCAGTACGCAAGGAGATAACTTGCTCTGCATTCCTACAGATTCAACACTGACTCGTACCTGATCTTTACACTGTTCCTTCTGTATCCATCGCTGCTAGAATTGCCTGCTGACTTGCTGCCTGATACACAGTTTTCAAATAGTCCATTGCTGCTGGTGCCTCTGATGGTGCGATCGCACCTTCTGAAGCCACTTCCGCTTTGAACGGTATGGGACCCAACACATCCAACACTGTCTCGCTCGTTGGTGGTGGCGCAATGACAACCAATGATGACTCTAGCTGCTCTGTGTAATGCCAGAACTGCTCCATCGCCAAGGGTACACCCAGCGCCGTTGTTGGCTCTGCTATGCTGCTATCTGGTGAGTCTTCAGATGTTTCTGCAATTCCATTAGCAGTACTGCCTGCACTCCGAATTTGCCGTAATGCTTCAATAATTTGCTCTTTATTACGACCGCGTAGCTGAAATAAGACGAACGGATCTTCGCTAAAGCGATCGCCCAGTAAGTAATACACAGCCCCAATGTGCTTACACGGGTTAGCCGGATCGGGGCAGGAGCATTTGCTATGAATATCAAATTTGGTGAACGGAAACAGGCTCAACCCATTAGCTGTAAACACTTCCTCAATGTTTTGCGGCATTTCTCCTGCCAGCAATTTGGCAGAAAAAATTGCTCGTTGTGCCATCGACTCAATGACATACCCCCATTGATCATCCTCAAAGGGATCGAGTGACAGAGAGACCTTGTAGGGATCGGGTGCTGTGCCCTGGACTCTAGCAGCTACTTTTGATCCCTTAAAGTCGATGCTGAGGACGTTACCTTCACGAGCGTAGGTGCGTGCCCGTGCTAAGCGCCGTACCCAGCCGAAGGACTCCAGCACATCAATCCAGCGCTGTGCCCACCATTCACGGTTTGCTTGAGAGTAGGGATCAGACATAGGGAAGAGGGATAAGGGATGAAGGCTAAGACGAGAGGCGATCGCAATGTCCACCGCAATGTCCTTAGAAACTCTCTGGATCGACATTGAGTTCGCGCAGTTTGGCAGCTAGGCGATCGGCACGTTGCTGTAATACTAAGGCAGCTTCAGTAGGAGAAGGAACTAGCTCACCTTCAGGCGTAAAGTAGCGTAGTTTATTCTCATAAAGACCCAAAAACAACTGTAGCTGCTGGCTCCAAAGCTGACCCTGAGCATTAGGCTGAAGCGGCTGGTATTGACCGTTCACAAGAGCAAAGCCTGCAAATTCGAGGCTGTCGGGATCAAACCAGAAGTAGTCGTAAACTTTAAGCACATCCTGGTAAAGCTGTTTCTTTAAGCCTCTATCGATCGTTGCGGTGCTGTCCGACAGCACTTCAATAATCACGTTGGGTGTTTTGCCATCTTCTGCCCAGACAACCCAGCTTTTGCGGGGTCTGCGTTCTACGCCCAAAACGACAAAAAAATCGGGTCCACGAAAATCACGGCTGCGGAGTTGCTTCTCGCTAAAGTAAATGGTGCTGTTAGCACTGGCGTAAAAATCAGTGCGATCGCGCCACAGCCAGTTAAGGCAGTCTAAAAACAGTACGATTTGCTGAAAGTGAAGGTCGGTTTCCAACTGTGGCTCATCACTGTATAAATCGCAAGGCGGAAGCAGCACATCTGGATCTGGCAGTGCGGTCGCTGGGTCTTGAGCTGAAAACACTTGAGCCGAAGCCATGACTAACACCTGTTTTACTGCCAATGCCTATCAGCGTAGCAAACTTGCAGCCAGTTGCTTTTGTAGAAGCGTTCCATGGCACGTCTCTACTTTTCTAGACCATCTCAACTTACGAAATACAGACGTTCTTTTTGTTTCGGTGAACCGGGTTCGTAATAGCCTGTGAGCCAGGAATCATCAGGCTTGAGGTACATGGCTTTAGCTTCCTTTGGCTGCTCTATTGCTTGCATAGTGGTTACATAGCGAGAGTAGTAATGGTTGAACAGCCGCACGAATTCGCCCAGGTAGATATCGGCAACACGTCGATCGCCCCGAATCACCAGCATATTTTCGTCATTGTTTTTAGTTAAGGCATCGCTAAAGTTGGCGGAACCTGTAATCACAAGCGGGTCATCGCTGAGGGGATCGATCAGGATATATTTTGTGCGGATGTAGCGGACGTGGGTGTTGAGGTTAGTGGTCTTTTCTTGTAGAAAGCGATCAAATGTATCGCCTTTTTTCACCGCACCAACGGCAATGCGAGTATCGGGATCACGGCGCAGGGTTTCAATGTTGCCACCTTCTTTTTCGAGTAAGACATAGCGCAGATAATCTTTGTCTGCTGACAGCACTGTTGCCAATAAATCATTGACGCCAAAGGCAGCAGTGAGAAAAACAGCCGTATGCGTTGCTTCCATGCGATCGACGTACCATTCCAGTGCTGCCAGCGACCGACGAGGGCTGAAGATCGGCGTTGTTGCGTTGAGTGGTAAGTCCTTTGGTACAGGCGTTTGCTGCTCAGTCCAGGGACGCAACTTGGCAGCGGATCTTGGCTCAACGCCTCCCAGTAGTCGAGATAGCAGGCAGCAACAGCGGGATCGCGCACGACAGTCCGACATTAGAGTGCCCAGAAATGCCTCCATCGGTGATGTTGGTAGAACCTGTCCAGACTTGAAGGGGTTTGCCGTCTTTAAGCAAGACAATGAACTTGTTGTGGGCAATGTAGCTGGGGTTAGCTTGGCGAGGAAGGGTGAGGGCTTCGATGTTGGCGTTGGCGATCGCTGCCGGGTTTGCCTGTTTGGGGTAATTCTGCCCATTCGGCTTGGCATCAAAGATAATTTTGACAGTGGCTCCCGTTTTTTGTGCGGCACCAAAGGCTTGGAGTACGGGCAGATAGTGGAACTCATACAACGCTGCCCGCAGTTCGTATTGGCTACCCTTCGCTTGCTGAATAAAGGTCAGTAGTGCTTCGACTAACCCACGAAACAACCACTCCCAGGCACGACCTTTAGGCACCTGATCGGGCGGTAGATTTTTGAACTTGCGAGCATAGGCTTGCGCCCCCGCCACACTCCGATTGAAGTAGACGGTATGATTGCCCGTCGCCTCGTCTTCAGTCGTAATTTTGACTGCGACCGTCTCGCTTTGCTCCAACTTTTTGGGTTTGCCACGCAGTGCAACAATGCGGTAGGTGTAGTCGTGGGCTGGTTTGGCAGTGAAGTCACCCCATAAAAATGCCTGTATGGGATGTTCTAACAACGAAACCAGGCTACCGGGGGGCAAGCTGGGATCAGTTTCTTCAAATGTACGAAAGCCTTTGAGCCAGTAGCGTTCGTCTTCGGTGCGGTCAATACGCTCGATCGCAAACCCCAGTACACCCGCACAACTCGACTCTGCCAGATCAAAACCTAGCAGGACAACAAATGGCGCGATCGCCCGCACTGCGATCGCGCCATTCGTTTTTTTGTTTCGCATTGCTTGTTACCGGGTGGGTTGGTCGCACGAGCCATTGCGGTTAGTGTCGGGCGTAGCATCGGGATAAAACGTACGGATCGCACCTGCCTTTTTGACAAATACGGCTTGATGTGGCTTGGTGCCAGGTATTGCGATCGTCAGGAGACAACCCTTTGATTCTTTGGAGGTAGACTTAAACAACTTAAACCCGCGTGTTGCTTCCAGCAGCATTTCTTGGGCATTGAGCGTGTAGGGATAGCCTTTGATGGGATTGTCTGCAATCACCCGACCGTTTTGCACGATCGCCACACCAAACGTATAGATTTCACCATCTACTACTTCTTGCGTTGCCTTTCTACCATTGCCAGTACGAAGAATGCGTCCGGCGACACCGTTCTGCTGAAACTCCAGATACCGACCAACAAAATGTAGCCCGCCAATGCTCTTGCCGTCCTGCTCACCGCAGAAAATGTGCTTAAAGCCCTTTTGCTCAAACCAAATGGCAGTTAAATCATCTAAAAACTGGCTGTCGGAGCGACGCTTAGGCTTTAGCTCTCCGTCTGTTACCTGCTTGAGATCGCGCACCACATCCGGGTAAAACGTCATCAACTGACGGAACTTAACATTGCTAACGGGCGCATCAAACTTGCCTCCGCAGAGCGCCAGAATCTTTCGATCGAACTCCTCCAACTGGGGTGGTGGTGGCGAAATGTCCTTCTGAGCACCGCTTGGAAAATCGACTGAAACAGGATTATCTTCTGTATCAAAGAACGGCAGGAGCAATGAACCGGGTTGGCTCGTTGGGCTGGGAGTCGGTGACAAAGTTGGCGATGGCTTAGGCGATGGGTTCACCTCTCCAGATGCTTGAAAATCGCCGCAGGTCGCTTTTACCCAGCGTCGATCGGGTGTAGCCTGGGGCACCTCCAGCAAAACAAACTGACGCTGCGGGTTGTTAAACCCAACAACAGCGTACAAAACGCCGACGGTCAGCTTGATATTGCCAGGATTTTTACCGTTGATGGCTTGCGTTGCAGGGCAGGCTTGCGTTGCTGTAAAGGTTCCAGTAGGAGGTACTTGAGCCTGAGTTCTGTGAATCAAGAGGGCAGATGTAACACCTAACGATAAGCAGGCAACGCTGATCGTGACTGATTTAGAAAAGGGGGGCATAAATAACGACTCCTGATGGGATGCTTGCGGAACTTACAGCAAGTCGCTACAACAGGCAATAGCGTTACTCGGAAGTTTTTAATAAAAATCTACATTACAGCCACTTCTGATTGTATGAGTCAGACTTTTCACCCCTTCACCCTACCCCCTCCTACTTCACCAAATCCAGCTTCAGCGTGCCAAACTTCGGCGACCAAAACCCATCATGTCCTTTAAAGAAAGCAACCTCTTTACATTTTCCGCGTCGATTTTCCAGCAGTGAACAACGCAACATCATCTTCTCCTTCCCCTCTTTTGTGTAGCAGTAGCGCTCCAACAATGCCCCACAGACTGGACAAGGAACGTCGGTAAAGGCTTCTGGGTCAGGGATGCGTTGAGCATAGGGCATTTCATATCGTTTTCCCTCGGGATTCCAAAACATCACAGTGCCACAGCCTGCTCCACCACACTTGAGAAAATGGTTTGCCTTCAGCTTTTTCGATTTTGATGGAATCTTGCTCATTGCCTCGCCACACTTAGGACAAGCAGTTTTCGTGACCGTTGCCTGTGGTTTTAGCTGGTTTGCCTTGGGCAATTGCGTCGTGCCTTCTTTAGAGCCTTGCGCTCCATTCACATTCACCACCTGAGCGCTATTGGTTTTCAGCAATTGACCCGCTTTCTCCAAAGCAGGCACAAAATAGGTGCGATGCCAAGCAGTCAAATATCCCTGCCAGTCCTGCTTTCCGTGGGCGATCGTATCTAACGCAGCTTCCATCTGTGCCGTAAACTCTGGTTGAATCAACTCTGGTAGTAGTTTTTCTAACGCTCCATCTAGTCCCATTCCCAATGCAGTGGGCTGAAGTTTGCCTTTCTCAATCTGTACATACTCCCGTTCTTTCAACGTTTTGATGGTAGGTGCATAGGTGCTGGGTCGTCCAATGCCCTTGCGTTCCATCAACTGCACCAGCTTAGGTTCCGTGTAGCGAGGCGGCGGTTGAGTTTGTTTTTTGTCTGCGGCTGCCTGTTTTAGAGTCAGCGGTTGTCCCTGTTGCAATGCAGGCAATTGGCTATCGGCGCTCAGGTTGTTCCAGTAGCGGGTATAACCAGGGAACTCTACGACCTGTCCGTTCGCTTCCCACTGTACTGCACCGGATTTTGTCACAACGCGCGTTTTCCGTAAACGGGCAGAGCAACACTGGGAAGCAACCGCTCGATTCCAGATCAACTCATACAGCTTCGTCTCATCGGCACTTGCTTGCAGTTGCGCGGGCACCCGCTTCACATCTGTGGGACGAATCGCCTCATGCGCTTCCTGTGCCCCTTTCACCGCTCGATGCCGCGTCGTTTTACTGGGTACATTTGTTGGATCATGCGCTTCCAGGTATTGACGCACAGCAGCACAAAATGGCTCTGCTAAGGATACTGAGTCCGTTCGCATATAGGTAATGTGACCCGCTTCGTAGAGTGCTTGCGCCACTTTCATCGCTTTGTCAGGACTGAAACGCAATTTGGCACCTGCTGCCTGTTGCAAAGATGACGTGATGAACGGTGGTGGTGGTGCTTGCTGAGCGACTTTACCTTCAACGGTGACGACTTGATGAGGATTCGCACGGGCGATCGCCACTAAGCGATCAGCTTCCGCCTGACTGGTCACTCGATCCGATTCCTGAGCTTCCTTCCCTTCTGTAGCATCATCGGGCGCTTCGCTGGCTGCTGACTTAGAACCTGGCTTGGCATTCAGTTTGGCACGGTAGAACGCTTTAAACCCTTCCTGATACTCCACCCAAACGCTCCAGTAATCCTGGGGTTTGAATGCTTGAATTTCTTTTTCTCGCACACAGAGTAGATGCAGCGTGGCGCTTTGCACCCGTCCCATCGACTTGGCACCCAGGTTAAGTCGCCACACTATATGCTTGCTGCCCTTGTAACCCACCAGCTTATCAAGACAATCCCGTGCTCGTCCGGCGGCAATGAGTGACTGGTCAAGCGTTCGAGGATGGGCGATCGCGGCTTTCACAGCCTGGGACGTAATTTCGCTGTAGACCACTCGATGCGGGTTTTTGAGTTTCAATTCCTGTTGTAAGTGCCAACCGATGGTTTCGCCTTCGCGATCGGGGTCAGTAGCAATGTAGACCGCATCCGCTTGTTTCACAGCTTGGCGCAGGTCTGACAGTACCTTTTTGCCTTTCGCGCCTCGGGGTTCATAGCGACACTCAATGCGATCGCCGGATAGATCAAACCCTAGGGCATCCTCACCATCGTTTGCCAGCTCCCGCACATGACCCATGCTGGCTCTCACAATCCAACCAGCGCCCAAAATCTGACTTAATTTTTTTGACTTACCGGGACTTTCAATCAGCAGCAGGTTTGCCATGCATTCAGTTCTTGCTCAATGCCTTCATAGTACAGGCGATCTAAAGAAGAGGAAACTGTATGTATAGCAAAAGGATGCGGATGAAAGATGAGTAGAAGCTATTGCTCAAAGGAAGTTTCAGGGTTAGTGTCAGTCCTAACGTTCTCTTCGACTGCCATAGCCCACTTTGCTAATTTTTATCAAGCCAATAGGTTAGCCTCGCACTCAGCTCAAGCATCACAGAAGCAACTTACTACTGTAAAGTCCTTGATAGAGAACGAGGCTACTGTAGAGAGAAAGGCTGGTGGCTAGGTAACAGCCTTTTACGACACTGGCTTACTCAGTAGTGCCGAGAACCGTTCGTCTTGGCGCAAAAGGTCGAAATCGGAATTGGTTCGAGCGCTTTCACGATACTCGTTCGGGTCTAGTTCGAGTGCCTGCTGTAAGTTTTCAAACGCTAGATCGAAGTCGCCTTGCAAAGCATAGCAGCACGCTTTGTTGTAAAGAGAATAGGGGCTGTTGGGTTTGAGCGTCAAAGCCCTGTCATAGCTTTTAATGGCTGCTTCCAGAAAGCCCAGGTGATAAAGAGCGTTCCCGCGATTAGTCCAGGCTTCTTCAAAATCGGGTTTGAATTCCAGAGCCTTGTCGTAGCTAGCAACTACTTTGTCGATGCGATCGAGTCGGCGTAGCGCGAGTGCGCGATTGTACCAAGCCCAATAGTAGTCTGGCTTGAACTCAATCGCACGATCGTAACTGAGTACGGCTTCGTCGTAACGCTCCAGGTTACGAAGTGAAATACCTCGGTTGTACCAAGCCCAGTAGTAGTTTGGTCTGAACTTAATTGCCTGGTCGTAGCTAGTGATCGCGGCTTCGTACTGTTGTAAGTCGTCCAAGGCACTACCCCGGTTATTCCAGGCTTCCGGAAAACCTGGTTCATACTCAAGCGCTTGGTCATAGCTAGCAATCGCCGCTTCATAGCGTCCCAGATGATATAGGGCGTTCCCACGGTTGTACCAGGCATCGGGATAATCGGGCTGAAGCTGCAACGTGCGATCGTAGCTACTAACCGCCGCGCTAAAGTCCTTCTGCTTATTCAGATATAGCCCTTTCTGGAAAAGGAAGGCGGCTTCTACATCCTGAATATGGCTCATAAGTTCAGTGTCTCAATGGTTTCTTGTGCCTAATATGCCCAAAGAGGGTGGCAGAAAAACAGTTTAAACCCTCTACCTCATAAATTACTTAATGATTTACTTAAAGCTTTTGTAAACCGAGCCATTTGCAACAGGGGCAGAAAGGGGTTCTTTATGGTTCGTTGGCTTATACAGTCCGTTGGCATTGCCTTGAGAGCCGTAACAGTTTACCCAAGACAGAAGGCTTGACGTTGCTAACACAGGGCTGCTCTGACAGATTGCGTGCAGAGCGTAAGGTTTGGTCGGCGCTTTTGGTTCAGTAGTGGGGCTTGCTGGTTAGGTTTAGTGGTTACTCAATTTGTAACGATTCGAGGTTTTCATTTCAGTAAAGGCATAATAGCAGCCATCCAACATTCTTTATCAAAGGCTGCCGATGTTGTTATGGCATGATGCCCGCACGTATCAAATTCTTTTCCTGGCGCTCTTTTTGATGATTGGGCTGGGCACACGCGATTGGACGTTGCAGCCGGGCATGATTGCTGTGGCGATCGCAACCTGTGTGCTTACGCAATGGGTGATGGTAGCGGTCAGTGGTCAGGGGGTAAAAGGCAGGAGGCAGGAGGCAGAAGGCGGAGGGCAGGAGGTGGAGCAAGGAGGGGAAAGTAGGGGGTGGGGAAAATTCAAAGCTTTTAGCCTTTATCCTTTAGCCTTCAGCCTTCATCCCTCCTTCCTTTCCTCTCTCCCCAGTGCGCTTGTCACCTCGCTGGGACTGAGCATTCTCGTGCGCGCTGATCACTACAGCACGATGGTTTTGGCATGTGTGGCGGCGATCGGCAGCAAGTTTCTCATTCGGGTGCAAGGCAAACATATTTTTAATCCTGGCAACTTTGGCATTGTGGCAGCACTCATGCTGACACCAGATGCCTGGGTATCGCCAGGGCAGTGGGGTGAAGAAGGTTGGTATGCACTACTGTTTTTGAGCTGTGGTGGTTTGGTGCTCCGGCGAGTCGGACGCTGGGATACGACGGTAGCGTTTTTAGGTAGCTATGCCGTCCTTGAGGCAATACGCAATGTTTTGCTGGGCTGGACGTGGGATGTGTGGGCACATCGCTTAATGAGTGGCTCGTTGCTAATGTTTTCCCTTTTTATGATCACTGACCCGCGCACGATTCCCAATGCTCGGATCGGACGGTTACTTTGGGCAGTGGCGATCGCCCTTCTCACCTTTTTTCTCCGCAATTACCTGTTCCTTTCCACTGCTGTCTTCTGGGCACTCTTTGCATTGGCACCGTTAAGCATTCTGATTGATGCTGTTTTTCCAGGCGATCGCTTTGTCTGGAGCGATGGAGCAGGGGAAGCAAGGGAAGCAGAGGAGCGAGAAATGACGGCACTTGTCACTTAAAGCTTGTAAACCTGGGCAGCTATCAGTATCAACCATCAGCTAGTGCTTCGTACACAGAAGCTAGAACGCAGAACTCAAAACTCTCTTGACTCCTTTCCAACAACTCAAAACTACGATCATGAAACCCTTTCGTATTCTCATTACTTTGTTTCTCACCTGCCTTGTTTGCCTGGTAGTGGCTCCTGAAGCATGGGCATTTTGCGGCTTTTATGTAGCCAAAGCGGATACTAAGTTGTATAACCAGGCATCGCAGGTGGCGATCGCGCGTGCGGGTAAGCGTACTGTGCTGACGATGGCAAATGACTATCAGGGCGAGGTAAAAGATTTTGCGATCGTCGTGCCTGTCCCTGTGGTGCTGCGGAAGGATCAGATCAAGGTGGCTGACCCCAAAATTATTGAGCGGTTGGATGCCTTCAGCGCGCCACGGTTAGTAGAGTACTTTGACGAAGATCCGTGTGAGCAAGGTATGTACGATCGGGCAATGCCACCTCGCGCTGCAGCAGCACCAAGTGCGGCTCAAGAGTCGAACAGAGTACGCCAAGACTCACTGGGGGTCACTGTAGAAGCGCGCTACACCGTGGGCGAGTATGACATTTTGCTTTTAAGCGCAAAGGAATCGGATGGACTGCAAACCTGGCTGACCCAAAACGGCTACAAAATTCCGAGAGGCGCAAATCAACTGCTAAAGCCGTACATTCGGCAAAAGCTGAAGTTTTTTGTAGCGAAGGTCAATCTGAGTGAGTACGACAAAACGGGCTATCAATCGCTGCGTCCACTCCAAATTGCCTACGAGTCGCCACGCTTTATGTTGCCGATTCGGTTGGGGATGATCAATGCGAATGCAGCGCAGGATTTATTAATCTACGTGTTGTCTCCACAAGGGCAAACAGAAGTGACCAACTATCGCACGGTTAAAGTGCCATCTGAAACGGAGATTCCGGTGTTTGTCAAAAATGAGTTTAGCGATTTTTACAGGGCAATGTTTCAGACGGCATACGATCGCGAAGACCGCAAAGTTGCCTTTATGGAATATGCCTGGGATATGTCAAACTGTGACCCCTGTTCGGCAGAACCGTTGTCGCAAGCTGAACTAAAGCAGGCAGGTGTCTTTTGGCTTGACAATCCAGATAGCGATGCAATGCCCCAGTCATCAGGCGGATTCCGTCCAGGTCGCTTTCCCTCATCCAGCGTTTTCATTACTCGCCTGCACGTTCGCTACACCCGCGACAAATTCCCGGAGGATCTGGTCTTTCAAGAAACGGGCAACCGCAACCTTTTCCAGGGTCGCTATGTGTTACGTCATGCCTTTACAGGCGAGCCGAAATGTCAGGCAGCGTATCAGTATCGTCGATCGCTTCCCCGGCAGTTTGAACAACAGGCGCAAAATCTAGCGCGTCTGACTGGATGGAACATTCAAGACATTCGTAAAAAGCTGCCGCAGATACGGGCAGATGTGCGTCCCTTTTGGCAACAACTTCTGTCTAGCTTGATTGGCAAATAGTGTCGATCGTCCTGTCCCCTGTCGAAAGGCGCTGTTTTGTCTCTCTACAGGGGATGACGCGGCTATGAGTTGAAGGCAGAATAAGAGGGTTGCAATTCAGCGAACCGGCAGTTATGGATAGCTTGAACGATTTGTTTCAGAAAACCCTTTATTTTGGGGCAGGGTTAGTAGCGTATACGATCGAGAAAATCGAGCATCTGGATGAGAGCGTCTCAGCGCTACAGGTCGAAGTGCAGCAAACGGTAGATGAACTGATTGCACGAGGCGAACAGGTGATGACACAAACCCAGCAGTCGTCTGATGTGACTGATTGGCAGGTTGCACCCTTACGTCGCCGACTGGTAATGTTGCTCAACGGTAATGAAACGCTGGCAACACACTTGGTTGAACAAGCACAAGATACCTATCCTGATCGTTCCTTAATGTGGATTTACGAGAAAGTCATTCACGATTTAGAGCGCGATCGGGGCTTATAGATGCTGTCTCAAGAATTCATCGACTGTTATTACCGCCACAGTACGAAATGGATGCAGTACAAGCAAATCTCTGTCACCAGTGATGATCTACTGTGCTTGACCATTCAATGCCAATTCTAAAAGCTTGTCGTCTTTGCGATCGGACTTAAATAGTGGGAAGTATTTAAGTTTGGACTGTGTAACAGCACTTTTATTGTGATTCTAGCCAAATTGAATCGTTGCGGCGGATGGTGCCGTTCTGCAAAACTGAGGCACGGATACCGGCAATGACGTTGTTGTGTTGAGCGGTTGCGCGTAGGATATGCAGATCGTTTGGTAAACCGGATTGAGCCAGCGTGGTGACAACGCAGCGAGGACAGGCGGTATCGATGCTGAGACGTACTTCATTGCCGATCGCCAGTACACTACCAACCCAGGCATTTTCCACAAACGCTGCCTCATCCGCTACAGGTTTAATCAGAATGTTAGGTCGAAAGCGGCATGGCTCAAACTGTCCGTCTGGGTAAAGTGCCTGAAGTTTTGCCAAAGTTGCCGTCGTTAGGGCATGAACAAAGCAAGAATCAAAGAACGTATTAGGAGGCAGCACTAGTTCTGTGATTGTTTCCTGGTAAGCTGTTCCTTCCACGTTAGGCCAATACTGGTCTAGGCTAGCGGTTTTTGGTGCAGATGAGAGTAGCCGTACCTCGCGACCAAGCAGCCCAGAGAGAATGCTGTTAGTTTCGATCGCCTCACTGATTAGAGAACGACCATCCGGTAGGGATACGTTTACTGGAGGAATTGCTTCTCGCACGGGAGTTGTTGTGTACGCTGCCTGAAATTCGAGCAGCTTCGCCCACTTTTTGGGGTTCTTAGCGCTGGCAACCCTACCGCTTTGCACATCTAGCAGTGCGTAGGCGCGATCGCCCAATAGCCCCTGCTCAGTGATCTCTGAAGCCTCCAGTTCCTCTCCCAGCATTGATTTCACAGGATACCGCCAGAGCGTTTCTACTGAGCCAACCATCACCCCCATCATCACACCTTGCTTACAACTGGCTAACGCTAACAAGACTAGAGCGCTTTAGGAGTATCAGAAGGTACAGGGTTCATTCTTTCCCAGCCGATGAAGCAGATTGGGCTAGAGCCGTTTTACTACGTAGAAGCGTCTGAATTGCTTGAACTCTCTCCCCACTCTGCTTTACTGTTTTAAGGCGTTCATTGCGATCGAACATGGCAACCATCAACGACAACTATCTCAAACTTAAAGCGGGCTATCTGTTTCCCGAAATTGCGCGACGGGTGACAGCCTTTGCAGAGGCGAACCCAAACGCGAAGGTGATTCGACTGGGTATTGGCGATGTCACCGAACCACTGCCAGAAGCCTGTCGTACTGCCATGATTCAGGCGGTTGGAGAAATGGGCGATCGTGCCAACTTCAAAGGCTACGGTCCAGAGCAGGGCTATGCCTGGTTACGCGAAAAGATTGCAGCACACGATTTTCAGTCACGCGGCTGTGACATCGACGCAGCCGAGATCTTTATCTCCGATGGTTCCAAGTGCGACTGCGGCAACATTCTCGACATCTTCGGCAACAACAACAGCATTGCTGTGACTGATCCCGTTTATCCCGTGTATGTGGATACGAACGTGATGGCAGGGCATACGGGCGAGGCAAATGAGAAGGGTGAATACGGTGGTTTGGTGTATCTGCCAATTACTGCCGCAAACCATTTCACTGCTGAGATTCCGACACAGAAAGTAGATCTCATTTACCTTTGTTTCCCCAACAATCCGACAGGCGCGACTGCCAGCAAAGAGCATTTACAAGCGTGGGTGAACTATGCGCGATCGCATGGTTCCATCATCTTTTTTGATGCTGCCTACGAAGCTTTCATCACTGACCCAACGATTCCCCACTCTATTTATGAAATTGAAGGAGCACGGGAATGCGCGATCGAATTTCGATCGTTCTCCAAAAATGCAGGCTTCACAGGTACTCGTTGCGCGTTGACCGTTGTGCCCAAAGCACTCACTGCCAAAGCCGCCGATGGCTCGGATGTGGAACTGTGGAAACTCTGGAACCGTCGTCAATCCACCAAGTTCAACGGTGTATCCTACATCGTCCAACGTGGAGCCGAAGCCGTTTATACAGAAGCAGGACAGGCGCAAATCAAGTCGCTGGTCAACTTCTATATGGAGAACGCTGCCATTATCCGCGAACAACTGACTGCGGCAGGAATCACTGTCTATGGTGGCGTAAATGCGCCCTATGTTTGGCTGCAAACGCCCAATGGTCTTTCCAGTTGGGACTTTTTTGACAAGCTGCTGCACACTTGCAATGTAGTAGGCACGCCTGGTTCGGGCTTCGGCGCGGCGGGTGAAGGCTACTTCCGCCTTTCAGCATTCAACAGTCGTGAGAATGTGGAAGAGGCAATGAAGCGAATTACGACTGCGTTTAAGCAGTAAAACTGTTAAGCATCCATTGCTAATGGAAGGGCTGCAAATTGAAACAACCGTGGCAGCATTTATCGTACGTATTTAATTAAACGGCTTGCAGACGACATTGTTCTAAAGTCTGTAAGCCGTTTGTCATTAGTTGACAGCAAAATGTGGGAAGCAATCGATCGCGCTATTCTTTGGTATGCAGTTCTAGACCAGAGCTTATGCAGCGTTTAACACCTCTTACGTTGCTGAAGGAGTAGGTAAGCGATAACTGGGTACATCAAGTATGTTAGTGTCCTAAGCTTCCTAAAGTTCAAACTGTAGTTTTTGGCGCGAATGTAATCCCTGCTCCAAGTTGTGCAACCATTTCTGCACGAGATGAAACCTCAAGCTTACGGAACATTCGCTTCAAAGCTTGTTTGACAGAATTCTCAGTGATCCAAAGTTCCTTGCCAATTTCTGCATTTGTTCGCCCCAAACCAACTAATGCGGCAATTTGCAATTCACGAGACGTTAAACGTTGGCATAGCCCTTCTGAAAGAGAATCGCTTCTCAAGGTCTGGCGTTGTGACTTCCCTTCGTCTGGGCGAGCTTCGTCAATATAAACGGCTTGCGAACGCACTGTAGCAGCCCAAACAGACAAGTGCAAACAAATTCCACTTAAATCAGCCAGGTTTTGTGTATCAAAGGCAGGCATTGATTTTTCGCGCGTGCAGCCGACTGTACCAACTAATTGACCGTGGCTGACGATCGGTCCTGCCATCACATGCCAATGATCGGGACGAGGGCAAATCAGCGCCCACGCTTTGGGTGATGTTACTAAGCCTTCATGAACAGGCGTATGGCGCTCCGCTAAGTAACGTGCAACAGGATTATGTTCGATCGATAACGCAACTTGTAGGGCTTTTTGAAGTCTTTTATCAGCTACGATTTGGTCGAAAAAGAAGATTGCCGATCGCGTGGCTGCAAAATACTCGCCAAGCTTAGGTGCAATGTCTGTTCGCAGATCTTGTTCGTCTTTTAGCTGATTGATTTTTTCAAATAAAAGTTGCAATGAAAGCATCGTGGTGCCAAAAAGAGTACTCGATCGAGGACTAGGCGCGGTCAGTTGCCACTCCTAGTATAAGAACAGATTTAAGCGCCGTTGCAAAGGAGATGGATTATGACTGGCTCACAAAAGCACATTATTGGTATGGTCTTTTATCCCGGTATGACAGCACTAGATATGGTGGGACCACATCAAGTTTTTAGTGCGCTTCCTGGTGTTCAGATTTATCGCCTCTGGAAGACTTTAGACCCGATCAAAACCGATGATGGCATGGTGATTTTGCCGGATACCACCTTTGAAAATTGCCCACCTTTGGATGCTATCTGTGTTGGTGGCGGTTTAGGGCAGGCGGCAGTAGTAGATGATCCAGAAACACTTGATTTTTTCCGAAAACAAGGCAGCACAGCAAAGTTTATTACCTCTGTGTGTGGCGGGTCAGAGTTTCTGGCGAAAGCTGGGCTGCTACAAGGCTATCGAGCAGCAACTCACTGGACAGCACGAGAACAACTTGCAAAGCTGGGTGTTGAGGTTAGCATCGATCGCGTAGTCGTTGATCGCAATCGTATTACGGGTGGAGGTGTGACAGCAGGAATCGATTTTGGTTTGACGATCGCTAACATCCTGTGTGGCGAGGAGGTTGCCAAAATTATTCAGCTATTAATGGAGTACAATCCAGCCCCACCCTTTGATGTCGGTTCACCCGAAAAAGCGGGGGCTGAGTTGGTTGCTAAGGCAATGTTATTTGTGCAGGGAATATCAACTTTAGAACTAGCAAAATAAGTAAGCTGATATGACTACAAATTTGGAAACAAATCGCGATATTGCTACTACAAGCTGGATGAAACTTAGCTTTTACGCAATTTCCATCCTCTTTAACGTTTGCTTGATTGCTCAGGTGTTAACGGTTGGTGTTGCCTACTTCACTGATCCAACTTGGTGGCATATTCATGTATGGCTTGTGCGAGGGTACAGTGGGCTGGCGCTAATCTTGCTGGCAGGGTCGTTGGTTGCTCCATTCTCGGACAAAATTCGATCGCTCGCCGCCAGTCTACCCGTGCTGCTTGGACTCCAGTTTTGCAGCATTCATCTCAAGACCCCGCTTCACTTAGAGGTGCTTCATCCTCTAAGTGGCTTCACCTTATTCTATGTTTCTTCAAGTCTTGTACATCGTCTATCGCGTGAGGTGTTTAACAAGTCAGATGTTGTGACTAATGCTTAGGAGGAACTTGTGACTTCAACTCAACGAGACGTTCGCGTCACCATTATTTCTAGAATTTGGGCTTATGCAACGGCAATGTTCTTAATTTCTCTCTTGCTTAAGGGACAGGGACACGATCGAGCGGTACTCTTCTTGCCAGCAACAATTGTGTTCGGTGCGGTCACTAGCACGATCGTTGTTTTGAGAAAGTTGCGCGATCGCCAGCATGATGCTTCATTGCCCTCCGAAACGTTAGAGGCGCTTCAACACCGCCTTGAGAATTTAGAGGCGATCGCCACAAGTGACGCTAGTTATTGGGAGCATTCTCCAAAGCAACTTGAGCAAACAACTCTCGACCATCGTTGAATTGATTAGGGTGACAGCACGTTGGTCATGCGATTGCTGATGGGGCAAAAAACGACTCTTTGCCGATGCGACCAAGAGCGTTAACGATCGCCATCTCAACCGTCAAACTATTGGCAGAGTCCTTCTCGGCAACAGCTATAAGTTGGAGCGAAGGAACCAAGTGGTTGTCTTTCTACAGTTCCCTAGGCTTGAAGTTATGATGCCCCTGTAGGATCAAAGAGGCTTTGTAGCTCTCACAATGCTTTGGTTCCATCTCACCCCTGCTTACAGCACAGTATGCACTCTTCCCCTCAAGCCGACTCAAGCCGCCCTGGTCGTGGTTGCGTCCCTGCTACGGCTATCATCTGGGGCTGCTCGACAGGCATGTTAGCCATCAATCTGCTGCTCGCGACCAGTGCCCAGAGTGAGATAGCGATCGCGATCGCGATTGTGGCAGGGGCAGCAATGAGTACGATGACGGTCTGGCTGTCCACGCGCAATGCTGCTGTCCCACAGGTTGAGGCTAAGGACGAAAGCTAAGGAGATTTCTAGCAAACAAAATACCCGTAGGGGCAGGTTTGATATCAACGTGATTGGCGATTCGCAAAGCTTCTGCAAAACCTGCCCCCTACAAGCGGTACGTTCTTTCTCAGAAAGCTCCTAAGACCTTAGCTTGGCGCTAGCCCTCTGAGTGTTCAGCCGCGATCGCCGCATCAATTTCTTCAGTGTTCTGAGCATAGTAGGTGTGGACTGCTTTCAAATCGTCTCGGGTCAACTGTGGGTAGTCACTCAGTAAATTTGCATCAGAGCAACCCTGAGCGCGCAAGGCGATCAGTTGCCACACGGGAATTTGCGTCCGACCAATACAGGCGGCTCCGTTACAGATGCCAGGTGTTTTTCTAATTTTTGCCGTTGCCATGTCTCATCCCAAGGGTCTTACATTTCTTGTCAGTGCTTAATGAGGCTGAACGCTACTTCACGAGTAGCATCCACCTTGCTGCTATAGCGCCAGCTTCATTGCGCTAGTCATGTTTTAGCATTGCTTTGCTGTGAGGAATGGTTGCCAGAGGTAGCGGTATCCAGCATAAAGCTATGTAAATATTCTATCTAAAAACAGCTTGCACCCCGGTCGATCGACCTCAGACTGCTTCACTTTGTACTACTTCGAGAGCTAATTGTCAGTACAATCGACACTGCTGAAACTGCTGCACTGCAACGCTGTTAAAGCTAAGGGGAACTGTTGTACAGAACAACGCCTGTAAAGGTGTACTAGTGATGTTAGGCTAAACTTTGGACAGCTTGTTGCTCAAAAGGGCTGCTACAAAGGCAATTTGACCGAGTTTCAAAGGCTGGAAACCTGATGCTCTCATGGTCTTTCCGCTCCCTTTGGCAGAAGGGCAGGTCACCCTTCACCGAAATAAACGGCACATTGTCTCTACGATTGGCAGAGTTAAGGGTAAAGTTAAGCCTTCTGGGTGGGCTAGATAGTCATACACTAATTTTGCACCAATAAAAGGGGTTGCCCTGTGGAGACGATGAGCGGAAGCAAGATACCTGAGCTATTAGAAATCTATGAGACAGATCTGCTGACTGAGTGGCATCAGGAGTTAGTAGCGACTAACGCTCGGAAGAGTTTAATCAAAGACGCGGAGCTACAGGAAGAGTGTCGTGAGTTTCTTCGGTTGCTTCGCACTGCGGTTCAGCAGGGTAATTTGGCTAATCTCAAGGCACCAGAATGGCAAGAGGTTCGAGAGATGCTGACGAGCGTTTCGCGATCGCGATCGCACAAGGGCTTTACGCCATCTGAAACAGCTTCGTTTGTCTTTTCGTTCAAACAACCGCTGTTTAACCGCCTACAGCAGCATTTAAAGGATTCTGCTGAACTCAGCGACGCGATCTGGCAAGCCACAACCTTACTGGATCGGCTGGGTCTGCTGACGGTAGAAGCGTATCAGAAGGCGCGGGAGGAAGTGATTCTGCGGCAGCAGGAAGAGTTAATGGAACTGTCTACGCCAGTGGTCAAGCTGTGGGAAGGTATTTTGGCCCTGCCGATTATTGGCACTCTGGATAGCGCCCGCACTCAGGTTGTGATGGAGTCGTTATTGCAGAAGATTGTTGAAACCGGGTCAGAAGTTGCCATTATTGACATTACTGGTGTGCCGACGGTCGATACTCTGACGGCTCAACATCTTCTTAAGACAGTGACAGCGGCTCGTTTGATGGGAGCGGACTGTATTATCAGCGGCATTCGACCGCAAATTGCCCAAACGATCGTGTATCTCGGTATCGATTTAACGGGCGTGATTACGAAAGCAACGTTAGCCGATGCCCTGCTGATGGCGCTTAAGCGAGTGGGAGCAACCATCACTCGTTCGCAACCCAAATAGGTGAGAGGAGAAACGGATGGAGCGCATTCCCATACTGCAAATGGGTCATTTCTTGCTTGTCACCATTCAGGTCGATATGCATGATCAGCTTGCCATGACCTTACAGGATGACCTGACTAACCGCATTACTCAAACTTACGCTCAAGGTGTCTTGATTGATATTTCTGCGTTAGAAATCGTTGATTCTTTTATCGGCAGGATTTTAGGCAACATCGCCAAAATGGCACGGGTGCTGGGTTCCGAGACGGTTGTCGTCGGTATGCAGCCTGCTGTAGCCATTACGCTGGTAGAACTGGGGTTGTCGCTGACGGGCATTCGCACTGCGTTAAACGTAGAAAAGGGCATGACACTCTTGCGATCGTCGCTCGGTGACACCGTCAATCAGGTCACTGCTACTACAAGTGATGCAGAGGGCAATGGAGAAGCCTGAAACAATAAGCATCCAGTCGTCTGGGGATGTCGTTTTAGTGCGGCAAGCCGTGCGCCACTTTGCAGTAGCGATCGGCTTTGGCTTAGTAGACCAAACTAAAATTGTGACAGCCGCCAGTGAGTTAGCCCGCAACACCCTGGATTATGGCGGTGGCGGCACCATGATGCTGGAAAAGCTTCAGGCAGGAGGGCGGCAGGGGCTTAGGCTCACCTTTGAAGATCAAGGTCCGGGTATTGCTGATATTGAGATGGCATTAAAGGACGGCTTTACGACCGGTAAAGGGTTAGGGATGGGGTTAAGCGGTGCCAAACGACTCGCTAGCGAATTTGAGATCGAGTCCACTGTGGGGGAGGGCACGCGGATCACGATCGTACGCTGGAAGTGAAAGCGGGATGGAGATGCAGCGACAGAGGGATGAAGAGAGGAAGAGACTCGGTTTATGATCACAAGAGCAGTTTGAAGCCTTGAGTTTTCTGAGGAATGAGTGATGACCAAAGCATGAAAGAATCGATTGCCATTCCTATTACTGAATCTAGCCAGGCAGGGGAAGCACGACGGGTAGCGCTGGCGTTAGCGAGTCGCCTCGGTTTTAACGAAGGAGAGCGAGGTAAGGTGGGCATTGTTGTCACCGAGCTTGCTAACAATCTTGTGCAGCATGGTAATGGCGGTGCGGTGGTACTGCGTGCGATCGATCAATATGCCACTCTTGGCATTGAAATCCTAGCGCTAGATCAAGGACGGGGGATGCTTGATGTCGATGATTGCCTGAAAGATGGCTTCTCCACTGGCGGCACCGCAGGCAATGGGCTAGGTGCCATTCATCGCCTCTCTAGCTTCTTTGAAATCTACTCCCCGCCTGCAAAGGGAACCGCAATTTTGGCGCATCTTTGGTCAGACTCAAAATACCATCCACCTGAAAACACTCTAGAAGTCGGTGGTGTGTGCTTACCGAAGCTAGGAGAGACGGTTTCGGGCGATACCTGGAGCTGTCAAGGAGCAACTCATCGTTGCTTGCTGCTTGTGGTAGACGGACTTGGGCACGGACCCGCTGCTGCCAGCGCTGCCGCAGCAGCTTTGAGAGCTTTTCAAGAGCATCATCACCGATCGCCTCATGCCATCATCGAAGCCACCCACGCCGCCCTACGAAGCACTCGCGGTGCTGCCCTGGCGATCGCCGAAATTGACTTTGAACAGCAGTCGGTTCGCTTTGCTGGTGTAGGCAACATCGCGGCTAGCATTGCCTCTGGCACCGAACACCGCAATCTCATGTCGCACAACGGTACAGTTGGGCATGAGGTTCGCAAAATTCAAGAGTTTACCTATCCCTGGTCTACGAATGGACTTTTGATTATGCATTCTGACGGCTTAGGCACTCAGTGGAAGCTCGATCGCTACCCAGGCTTAAGCCTCAAACATCCCAGTCTGATTGCAGGCGTGCTGTACCGAGACTTTCATCGCGATCGCGATGATGTGACGGTGCTGGTAGCCAAAGGAAACGGCGTATGACAACCCTCTTCAAGCTTGTAGTGAATGTCGAGCAAGATGTAGTGCAGGCACGGCAGCGAACCCGCGAACTCGCTGAGCAGTTGGGGTTTGAGACTCAAGAGCAGGTGCGCTTGGCAACCGCTGTGTCAGAGCTTGCCCGTAATGCGTTTCAGTATGCGAAGGGCGGAACGGTTGAATATTACGTAGAGGGAGAGCCTCAAACGTTTCTAGTGCGAGTGCAAGATCAGGGTAAGGGCATTCCTCATCTAGCCGACGTTTTAGAAGGACGCTACACCTCATCAACAGGCATGGGAGTAGGTCTTGTTGGCACTCGTAGGCTGATGGACTTCTTTGAGATTGAATCGCTGCCAGAACAAGGAACCACGGTAGTAGTAGGTAAACCGTTGCCGAAACGGGCACCAACCTTGACTGCTTCACAGTTGCGGCAGCTTCAGGAAGCGGTGACAGCACGATCGCCCCAGAATCCGTATGAAGAAGTCCAGCGGCAAAACCAGGAACTGCTGCAAGCAATGGCAGACCTGCGGAAGCGAGAGGACGAACTAACGCAGCTCAATCAAGAATTAGAAGACACCAATCGCGGTGTCGTTGCCCTTTATGCTGAACTTGATGAGAAAGCAAGCTCCTTGCAGCAGGCAAACGAACTCAAAACCCGCTTTCTCTCAAACATGAGCCACGAGTTTCGCACACCGCTCAACTCAATTCTGTCGCTCTCTCGTATGCTGCTGGCTCGTATGGATGGCGATCTAACGGCAGAGCAAGAAAAGCAAGTCACCTTCATGCAAAAAGCAGCCAGTGGCTTGTCAGAATTGGTCAACGATCTGCTGGATCTCGCTAAAGTCGAGGCTGGCAAAATTGAGGTGCGTCCGAGTGCGTTTGAAGTCAGCGATTTGTTCGGCACCTTAAGAGGGATGTTGCGCCCCTTATTAGTGGAGGGTACTTCTGTGGCGCTCATCTTTGAGGAACCAGAGGGATTGCCAACGCTCTACAACGACGAGAGCAAAGTCGCTCAAATTCTCAGAAATTTTATCTCCAATGCGCTCAAATTTACGGAGCAGGGAGAGGTGCGAGTGACAGCCACGCACGCAGGGCATATGGTCGTCCTCTCGGTGTCGGATACAGGTATCGGCTTGACACCCGAAGATCAGGAACGCATTTTTGAGGATTTTGTCCAAATTGAGTCCCCGTTGCAAAAGCAGGTAAAAGGCACTGGGCTAGGCTTACCCTTAGCACGTAAGCTAGCAGAGCTACTGGGTGGCAGTCTTTCAGTGCACAGCCAGCCGGGACAAGGCTCCACTTTTGCAGTATCGCTGCCGATCGTCTACCCCCATGCCACTGAACTGCCCTCCCTGTTGCAACCGATCGCACCGTTGAAAGCAGCTCACCTGCCGATTCTTGCGGTTGAAGACCATACTGAAACGCTCTTTATCTATGAGAAGCACCTGCAAGAATCAAGATATCAACTGATTGCAGCCCGCACTCTGGCGGACGCTCGGAAAGCCTTGCAGCAACTGCGACCAGCAGCGATCATTCTGGATATCCTGCTCGACGGGCAGAATGGCTGGACGTTTCTGCGAGAACTGAAAAGCGATGAAGCGACTCGCAGCATCCCGATCTTAGTGATTACTGTGATTGATAACGAACAGCAGGCGCTGGCACTAGGAGCGGATGCCTTCTTAATTAAGCCTGTAGACCGATTGCCCTTGCTCAGCAAACTGAATAGGCTAGTTAGTCAGGGAAAAGCTCAAACGCTTTTGCTGGTTGATGATGACCCAGCCTATCGGTATGTGGTGAAGCAATTGTTGGCAGAGACTCCATTACAAATTTTAGAAGCTGTAAATGGACAAGAGGGCTTTGCCTTGGCAGAGACTGCACAGCCAACCGCTATCCTGCTTGACCTGGAGATGCCAGAAGTTAGCGGCTTTGATGTCCTCGATCGGCTCAAGCACAATCCCAACACTCAAGCGATTCCTGTCATTATCTACTCGTCTACACAACTGGATATAGAGGCGCAGAGCCGTCTAACTGCCCAAAGTATTGCTATTCTCTCCAAAGAAACGACTGCTCAAGCAGCGACACTGGCTCAACTTCGAGATGCCTTTGTTAAAGCTGGGCTTGTCTTGGAGCCTTGAGGGAAAGCGCTATGGCTGAGCCGCAGTTGACAGTCCTACATGTAGATGACAGTGAAGCTAATCGTTATGTGGTAGCACGGATTTTGCGAAACGGAGGCTTTACCGTTGTGGAAGCAGCAACTGGAGCCGCAGGTTTAGCTGCGATCGCTGCTCATCAGCCTGCCCTGGTGATTTTGGATGTGAAGCTACCCGACTTAAACGGGTTTGAAGTCTGTCGTCAGATTAAGTCCAACCCCGACTCTGAGTTTCTACCAGTGCTGCATCTCTCGGCTAGCTTTGTTCAAAGCCAGGATAAAGCCGAGGGCTTAGACAGCGGCGCTGATGCGTATCTTGTGCAGCCTGTTGAACCGATCGAACTGCTTGCTACGGTGCGATCGCTGCTACGCATTCGACGAGCAGAGGAAACAGCGCTAGCTTCAGCACGAGATTGGCAAACGACCTTTGATGCCATTAACGATGGGGTTTGTCTGGTAGACCCAGACGGCAAAGTTATACGCTGTAATCAGGCAATGAGCCAACTTTTTGGCAAACCCTTCAATGAAATTCTGGGGCGCGTTCATTATGAGTTGATGCGTGGGGTGTTAGGGCTGGGAGATGGCACCTGCTTTCAGCAGGCACAAGCAACGCACCAGCGTCAAGTTCTAGAACTTCAGGCTAAAGGACGGTGGTTTGCCAAAACGATGGATCCAGTGTTGGACGGACAGGGCACCTTTACGGGTGCCGTTTTCATCCTGGCGGACATTACCGCTCGTAAGCAAGCAGAAGCGGCTCTACAAGAGAGTGAAGCGTTAAAGCAACGCATTCTAGAAAGTAGTAAAGACTGCATTAAAGTTTTGACGTTAGATGGACGCATACTTTACTTAAACAAGGGTGCCCTACAGCTGCTAGAGGTTGATAATCCTACGTCCTTGCTAGGCGTTGAGTGGTTTAGTTTCTGGCAAGGCGAGGATAAGGACAAGGCAAAAGGAGCGATCGCCGCTGCCAAAGCCGGTAATAGCGGACAGTTTCAGGGCTTTTGCCCTACAGCAAAGGGCACACTCAAGTGGTGGGATGTCGTAGTGACTCCGGTTCAGGATGCCTTGGGACAGGTTACACAACTCCTGGTTGTTTCACGTGATATGACCAGGCAAAAGCAAGCAATCGCTGAACGCGAACAACTGCTGATACGTGAGCAAGAGGCTCGTGAACAAGCTGAGACCGCTAACCGGATCAAAGATGAGTTCCTAGCAGTGCTGTCGCATGAATTGCGATCGCCCCTCAATCCGATTCTGGGCTGGGCAAGAATTCTGCAAACGAGCCAGCAGGACGCGGTTAAAACCCAGTATGCGCTTGAGACCATCGAACGGAATGCCAGATTACAAGCGCAACTCATTGAAGATCTGCTTGATGTCTCGCGTATCCTTCAGGGCAAGCTGAGTTTGCATACAGATTCAGTCGGTCTGACGTTTACTATCAAAGCTGCCCTTGAAACCGTGCGGCTTGCGGCTGAGGCAAAGGCAATTCAGATTAAAACCGTCTTTGCACCCAACGTTGGGCAGGTCTTGGGTGACGCTAGTCGGCTGCAACAGGTTGTGTGGAATCTACTTACCAATGCCGTTAAATTTACCAAACAGGGTGGTCAAGTCGAAGTACGGTTAGAGGAAGTAAGGAGCGGGGAAGAGGACATAGGACAGGGAGAAATGCCTCACTCTTCACGCCCGACTTCCCATGCCCTAACTTACGCTCAGATCACTGTTAGCGACACAGGCAAGGGCATTTCCTCCGACTTCCTGCCCCATGTCTTTGAGTACTTCCGTCAGGCGGATAGCACCACGACTCGCAGCTTTGGCGGGTTAGGGTTGGGGCTAGCCATCGTGCGTTATCTGGTTGAATTGCATGGGGGCACCGTTCAAGCAGAGAGTCCGGGAGAAGAACAAGGAGCAACCTTTAGAGTCAGACTGCCAATTCTAGAAGCTTCTAGTTTGAATCAAGCTGATACGTTGCCTCATGAACACTCAAAGTTTAATCTCAATGGCTTAGAGGTGCTTTTTGTAGACGACGATCGAGATTCGCGAGAGTTGATTGCTTTTGTACTGCAACAGCATGGGGCAAATGTTACTGAGGTAGAGTCAGCGAGTGAAGCGTTGAACCATTTGAGCCACGCAACCTTTGATTTACTAATCAGTGATATCGGGATGCCTACTATGGATGGCTATGCCTTAGTGCGTCATATTAGAGCACGATCGCCTCAGCAGGGTGGACAGATTCCTGCTATTGCCCTCACTGCTTATGCGGGAGAGATTGATCAGCAGCAAGCGATCACGGCAGGCTTTCAGCAGCACCTTACCAAACCGATTGAGCCAGAGCTACTCATGCAGGCGATTTGGACTTTAATGCAAGCTAATGGCAAAGGCACCGCAGCGAAATTTGGATGAGCCAGAACTTTAGTGAAACTAGAGAATTGGTGAAACTAGACTATTGCCTTCGATCGCCCACTTTTGGCTTACGAATCTGGTTTGACTAGCCCGATCGCGATAAAGGTGTACTGCTGCCCATGCCAATCCACTGTCCTCTCCTTACAAGGGGCAATTTGTGAGTCGGATAAGAGCCTAAAGCCCTGTTGTTGGGCAAGGGCAATTGCTGCTTGCACCTCTACAAACGAGAAAATGCTCCAGGATAAGCCAAACGGTTTGATCGATGGATCTATCTGAATTTTTTCCTGCCAATAGTCAGTTGTGATGAACAGAAGCCCGTTGGACTTGAGGATGCGATAAGTTTCCTGAAAAAACTGCTTCAGGTCTACGCCGTGTTCAATGACGGAAATACTGACTGCACAATCAAATGTCTGATCTGAAAAGGGCGTAGCAGTCAGATCACCCTGGTAAAGCTGATAGGGGCGATCGCCAACTGGTTGATGAATGGTTAAATCAATACCATGCAGTTGTTGAAACCCTAGCGCTGCAAGAAACTCTAACGTGCAGTAATCTCCACAACCGAGATCAATGATGGGGCAGTGGCGATCGCTGTGATCTAAGCATTGAGCAAGTAACCACTGGTCCCAGTTTTTCTCTACCGTAAGGTGAGTTGGCAGACCTCGACTTTGGAGCGCTTGAGTTGCAAGCTCAACGTCTTGCAGAGTTTTCAGAACTTGAATCACAACAGCATTCCTATTAACTAGATTAGTGGTGCTTGATCGTAATAGGTTTTGAATTATTAATGATGGTAATTAGCGTTATACCAATTCCCTTTTAACGCGTTGCAAAGCAAGATCCCCCTGCCTGCGGCTTCTCCCTTCATAAGGCGAATTGAGGGGGATCAATTGGAGGAATCAACACTAAAGTAATTCATGTCAATTAGAGCACCTACACTGCGATTACTGAGATCGGTCAGCAGCATAAGATGACTAAATTTTTAGGGAATTACTCTTTGTTGATTCCTATGCAGAGGCTTGACAGCAGGTGCCAAATTAAGCTTCTTGCCACATTTCAGAGATTTTACCGGGCAGGTACTCAGCTACTTCCTGAACCCGTTCCTGCGATAGCTCGTCTTTTGTCGCTGAAAAGACTGCTTTGATAATCGTTTCTGCATCGGCTCCGGGCAAGTTACCTTCTTGTCTCAGGCGTACTAAAAAATTATCAGGGCTGATATGCAAGTTTGGGCGAATGTGGCTGAGGAAGCTCACTAATGGATTTGTGTCTTTCCAAAGGTCTTCCACTTTGTCAGGGGCTTTTTCATCCAGTTCATCGGCAACGCGATCGATCGCCTCATTGCTCATCACGTCTCGCATCGTTCGATAAACTACTTCTGTAGCGTTACGTGCTTCTTTCAAATCTTTTAAGTTGCCCTGCGTTCTAACTTTCTCTAGAAAATCTTGATACGTTTCCATGTAAAGCTCCAGTAAGTTGTAAATTCTTTGGCGCTCAAGCTGTTTGTAAAGCGACCTTTAGCATCTTAAGGTTGGCTGCTTGGAAAAATGTCGATCGCAAGACAGAAATCTCAAATAGACAGTGCAGAAAGTAGGTTGCGCCTCTGTTAGTTTCTTACAACCATTCACGACTAATAAGCTTTTCGTAGGATGGGTTAGCAATAGCGTAACCCATGCTGCTAAAGGATTTGATGCGTTACGGCTACTGCCTTTAGCGAAGCCATGCCGCAGGCTTTACACATCCTACGTTTAATTAGGGCGACCTAATTAGTCTCTTACGACCATTTACGACTGATGAGTAGATATCTACAGATCAAGCTTCCATTGACAAATTAGGATACAGATTTGGGCACAAGGGCATTTCACCTTCAATCAGGAGGCGTGCCAGACTGGGCAGAGCTTCACCATAAGTGGGATGGATATGTACCGATCGCTCTAGTAGTTGCCAGGTTGCACCCGCTTCCATAAGGGCTAACAACACATGCACTAGTTCCGCTGTTTCGTAGCCAACCAAGGTTGCACCTAAAATCTGATCGGTGTCGCGATCGATCACCAGGCGATAAAATCCCAAATCGTGCCCCCATTCAATGGCACGAGCAATATGAGCCATTGGTAAGGTGACCGCACGGGCATTGATGCCTTGCATTTGTGCTTGCTCCAGAGTCATGCCAACGCGCCCTACCTGCGGTTCGGTGTAGACAGCATAGCCGAGGACGCGATCGCTCCGTGTCCGTTGCTCTCCACACAAGATTGCTTTCAAGCGGCGATAATCCTCCCAGGAGACATGGGTAAAGGCAGGTTGCCCTGCCGCATCTCCAATTGCATAAACGCCCTCGCGGGTAGTCTGAAACTGGTCGTTGATTTTGATGAAGCCTTTGCCATCCAGCTCTACACCTGCGGCTGTGGCATTTAAGGCAGTCGTATTTGGTTTACGTCCGATTACCACCATTAAGGCTTCACCCTCAAGGGTTTCGCCATTGCTTAGGGTTAGCGTAAACACCTCGTTTGCATAGTGAACCTGTTCCACATCGACTTTAAAGTGCAGAAAAATTCCATCTTGGTGCAATGCTTCTGCTAAAGTATCGCTGACCTCAGGTTCTTCCTGCGCCAACACACGATCGCCCCTGATAATCAAATGGGTTTCACTGCCTAAGCGGGCCAATCCCTGTCCCAATTCCAGCCCAATGTAGCCCGCCCCAATGACCAGTAAACGCTTTGGCAGTTCTTTTAAGTCAAAGAAATTTCGATTAGTGAGATAAGGCGTTCCGGCTAAACCTGGAATCTCTGGAATCAGAGACGACGTTCCCGTATTAATTACCACCAGTGGTGCTTGCACTGTGACGGCTCCATCTGTAACAGCACCTTCTTCAGTGAGCGAAGCTTCGGCACAAACAACGTGAACCCCAGCACCCTCTAATTTTTGCTGAATTCCTTGATTAAAGCGATCGCGAATGCCTCTAACCCGCTCCATAACGGCTGGGAAATCAACCTGAACTTGAGTATGAATTCCCAGTTTGACAGCCTGACGGGCACGACCCGCCGCATGAGCAGCCGCTAAAAAGGCTTTGGAAGGCGTACACCCATAATTGATGCAACTTCCCCCTAAGGCATCCCGTTCAAACAACACAACCGTACGTCCAGCTTTCGCAAAATCGGCTGCCAGGGGAATGCCACCCTGCCCACTCCCAATCACAACTAAATCTGCGGTTTCCATCTCTGATACGCCTCCGCTTAAGTAACGGCAACCGTGCTCACCTCAATCTTCCAGTCAAAGACGACGCGAGGGGCAGCAAAAGTTTGTACAACAGCCACAGCGATCTCAACTCGCTGGTCTCAACTTTCTAGGTGCACAGTAGCACTTCTACTCTCTAGAAAGCAAAACAACCATGCTACTAATGGTTAGCGCTGCTCCAGGGTTGTATAGCAAAAGGATGAAGGATGAGGGATGAATCGAAGTCCTTGCTTAAAGGACGTTTCAAGGTTTAGGTCTGTCCTAACGTTCTCTTCGACTGCTATACCAATTCCCTTTGTCCACGCTACAAAGCAAGAACTCCCTGACTGTAGCTCTTCGTACATTGAAGTTAAATCGATGGAAGGGTACAGTATTTCCTTGCACTTCCGCGACTAACACTCTGTATTCGTTCTTAATTAAACTCCCCAGGCAAGATTCGAACTTGCGACCAATCGATTAACAGTCGATCGCTCTACCACTGAGCTACTGAGGAATGCTCTACGTTGCGAATCTAATAGTACCTACAAATAGGTTACTTTGACAAGCGTTCAGACTAGTTTTTTGTAAATGTGTTGCATCGAGGCAGAAATGTAGTCAACGATGTCCCAGCGCACCACGGTAAAACCAGTTTGCTGTGCCAACGATCGCGTGCCTCAGCAACCCATACAGCCCTGCGCTACTTCTCCCAATTCAGGGCTGATGCTTGCCAAAGCGCATTTTTGCCAACCGTTGTTGGGCTGCGGGGTCAAGCGCATGAGCCAGAAACCGACTCGACGGCTTTTTAGCTGCTTTTTGCTGACGTTGAACGCGACGATCAATTGCTGCCACCTCAGCGCCCAAGCGTTCGGCAGACATCCATTCTGCGCCATAGCCAACGACTGTCAACTGCTGGGCACGATCGGACGTTGCCACAATTAACCGTTGTTGAAACTTACGCAAATCGTAGCGGAAGTCAGCGCAGGCTTTTTCAATATAGGTATCTGCTGTCTGCCCGCAGTTGGTATAGCAGACACATAGATTAGGGGTAATGACCTCTCGACTGCTACCGGTATCACGATACTGGGAGTCAAACACAATTTGGGTATCAAAGTCTTGGAAAGCACTGTAACCCGTTAAGGCTTCAATTAATTGACGGCGCGCAGGCTCTAAACCCTCGCGATCGCGCACTCGCCGTAAGTCAGCCCACAGCCCGACGACATTGTAGCCGTCCACTAGCAGTATCGCTTGTGGAGCCGATCGCGGCATAGTTCAAAGCCTGCAAAGGACAGTAGACATTTACTTAACCTTTAGTTAGCTTTATCATCACACATTTTGTTGAGTTCTGTTACAAAGTACGGGTCAAGCAAGTGTAGTCTAGCTTGGCAAGTTTGTCTCAGAGCAACAGCCCCACGCTCAGATCGCCAAAGCTAACGCTCTCTTTCAAGAAGCGTTTAAAGAGGAGTGAGCAATGGCAGATTACAAGTTGATCGATTGTCTGCCCAACCTGTTTACCATCCTGGCAAGTGCTAAGGCTACAGATTCCTTCGCTTTCAGGCTTATAGCGCTCTAGAGAGGCACCTGCATCAAGCGTTGCTTCAAGCGCTGGGGATCACCTCGATCGACCACTTTGCCCTTCTCCAGCAAAAATGCACCATCACAGTAGTCCAACTCATCCAGCCGATGTGTGACCCAAAGTGCTGTCAAGCCGCGACTCTTGACCAACTGCTGTACCTGGGCAACTAGGTCAAGCTGACTATCAGGGTCGAGCAAAGCTGTGGGTTCATCCAGCAGCAAAACATCACAGTGTCGAGCGATCGCGCCTGCGATCGCCACTCGTTGTTTTTGCCCACCACTTAACGCATAAATCGGTCGCCGGATTAGCGATCGCAGATTGACAGCATCCAGAGCTTCCTCAACCCGACGATGGACTTGAGCAAGGGTTAGATTTTCTGCAACTAAGCCAAAGGCAACATCGGCACCAACAGTGGGCATTACAAGCTGGTGATCGGGGTTTTGAAACACAAAGCCGATATGTGGACTAGTCCGAATCGAGCCAGATTGGGGCGGCAACAGGTTCGCTAGCAGCTTCAACAGCGTAGATTTGCCGCTGCCGTTAGTGCCCAAAAGCATCCAGAATTCGCCTTGAGGCACCGTTAGGCTACACCCATCAAGGACTGTTTCTCCCTTGTACCAGCGAAAACATAGATCCTGAACCTCGATGCCAAAGGATCGAGGCATCGTCTCTGTCTCTAGCCTCCCCACAGGTAGTATGGGAAGCTGGTTGCCAAGACTAGTATCGGTCTGACGCGCAAACGGTTCTGAGGCACTCATTCAGCTAACGCAAAAAAGCCAGGTGGTCTACCAGAAGCCGCAGCCGTACCAGCTTTATCAGAAATCTGCACGGCTGAAATTTCGGAACCCATGATACCGATTTTTTTTCCTACTTGCTTTTCACAAGACAGTTCTAGCAATTCATTGCTGCCAGAGCGAAGCATTTGCAGGATTTTTTGATAGATGGCTTCGGCATCTTCTTCAGACTTGCGCTGTACCGAAAGGGAAAGGGGCGTGTTTTTGAGAGTGATATCGATAATAAACATATGTTGTGTGCGTCACAGAACCAGCTTCTAGTATCGCAAATCGCGGCGCGGTTGGTTGGACGATCATCAGACACTTGGAAACCAGCGCTTAAAACAGATGGGTTTCTCCACTTAAAGAGACGGTTTGAGCAAACAGGTTGACCCAGCAATCCGGGTTTTCTTCGCGTTTGTCTTTCATCAGCGACCTTTTGCCTAAGCGTCGTCTCGCTGTAAGGGTAAAAATACTTGTAGCCAGCCGCCATGAGTTTCAGGATGGTTGCTTGCCTGCACGCTACCGTGGTGTGCTTCCACAATTTGACGGACGATCGCCAGCCCTAAACCACTGCCGCTGCTTACTGATACGGCGTGGGTTCCTTTTGTGGACTGGGCATCATCGCTAGAGGCACTGTTAGCAGCCGCGGTGTTTTTGCCAACGGCATAGGTTTTGGAGATCTCTACCTCAGCAGGGCTACGAGAACGCGATGGATCGGCGCGGTAAAAGCGATCGAAGACATAGGGCAACGCATCGTTAGGGAAACCCAAACCCGCATCAATGATATCCAGTTGCACTAATTGCTTAGGGAGATTAGGGTCAGAGTGATCGTTGGTGATCAAACTTGCCTGTACTCGAATTGCCTGCTGGGGTGGGCTGTACTTAATGGCATTGTCGAGCAAATTTAGCAGCACGCGATGTATCCGTGATTCATCAAGCTGTATCAGCAGGCGATCGGGTCCTACATAATCAAGTCGAAGCTGCTTGTTACGGGCTAATGGCTCCAGACCGAACCAGGCGGATTGAATCAGCCTCGTTAGGTCAACGGTTTTGCACCTTAGACTTGGGTGAGGATTTGCTTCAAGCTGGCTCAGATCTAGCAGATCTTGCACCAGGCTGCTCAAGCGGATTGTTTCATTGAGTAGGCGATCGATCCAATCGCGTAGCGGCGGCTCCAGTCGGATTTGAAGCGTTTCGGCAACCAGGCGGATAGAGGTAAGGGGCGTCTTGAGTTCGTGCGCCACATCAGAAATCCAGCGATCGCGCTGTTGAGCCAATAAAACAGCTTCCTGACGACTTTCCAAGAAAACGCCTACACAACCATCGCGTAACGGTAAACTGTGCGCCCGCAATGGACGGGGCATCTGACGCGATAGCTGCGAGGGATCGGCACACACAGGATGAAATGTCCAGTCGCTTTGGCAGGGTTTGCGGAGAACGCGAGTCTGCTCAATCAATTGATCTAACTCATAGGAGCGGACAAGCTCCAGTAGCAAGCGACGGGTTGGTGCGGTCGGCGGCTGAATGCTAAGAAGCTGGCCGGCTTGAGCATTACACCAAATCAGTTGGTTCTCTTCATCAACTTGCAGTATCCCGATCGGGGCAGCAAGCGCAAGGTGTCGCCAGGTTTCCAGGTCAGTAAGTAAGGCTTCTTGGGCATCAACTGAGGCTGCAACCGCTTGCCGTAGCCGCAATACTGATACGAGCGATCGACGTGAACCCTGGGGTTGAAACGAAGACATTAAAAACCGAAGCTGGCGAGTGAGCTGAATGTGATACCAGCTCAAAACTCCCAGCCCAATTATCAGCCCTAGCAAAAACCACAAAAATGCCACGTTGTTTTGCGCTTAACTGTCAGCAAGCAGCCTTAAGTGAAAAAGCACGGATTTCAATGAGAAATCGCTCGAGCCATGAAGCGCTCAATGCTTATTTGCCTTTCAACAAAGCATGGCGATCGCCGTACCCACTTAAAGCAGAATGTATCGTTATTCTAAGCTGATTGCTGACTGCTGACCGCCAATCGTCATTTAACCAAAACGATAGCCAAACCCGCGCACTGTTACCAAATAGATGGGGCTACTGGGATCAACCTCAAGTTTTTCGCGTAGCCAGCGGATATGCACATCCACAGTTTTGCTGTCACCGATAAAATCGGGTCCCCAGATGCGCTCTAATAACTGCTCCCGCGACCAGACTCGGCGAGGGTAACTCATAAATAGCTCTAGAATTTTGAATTCTTTAGGCGAAAAATTGACGGCAACACCCCGCACTGTAATGCGGCATTCTTGGGGATAAAGAGCAATATCTTGATACTTCAACGACGGTTGCTCTGGCTGCACTTGAAACTGTTGGTAACGGCGCAGCAAGGCACGACAACGCGCAACCAATTCGCGAATGCCAAACGGCTTGGTGAGGTAATCATCTGCCCCCACCTCCAGCCCAACGACGCGATCGGTCTCGCTACCTTTGGCACTAAGCATCAAAATAGGGACAGTCATGCCTTCTCGACGAATGAGACGGCAGAGGTCAAGTCCATTGATGTAAGGCAACATTAAATCGAGAATAATTAGATCGAGCGATCGCCCCCGCAGTTGGTGCGGTAGCGTCGATGTCACCCCAGAACCACCGTTAGACTCCAGTTCTTTAAGCTGGTGGACGATCTCAAGGGCAGCCCGACCATCTGTAGCGGTCACCACATCGTAGCCTTCATCTTTCAACGCTAACGCAATCGTCTCGGCAATTAAAACTTCATCCTCAACAACCAAAACGCGCCCCAGTTTAACACTGGGCTGATGCTTTGTTCTTTCCGACGCTAGCGTAAGCGGCATATTGCTGGTCCTGATTAATCCAGGTAACTTCTGTCCATCAACCGTAATCGTACCACTTGTGACACTTTTAGTAAGGTTTGATACCGCAGATGGAATCTGTTTTATGCGTCTAGTCCTGATCTGCCTCGATTCTCGCTACGCCTGTTTTGGGATAGTAGTTGCTCAAGATTTGTTGATACGAATAGCCCTGCTCGGCTAATGCCAACGCGCCTAACTGGCTCATGCCTTTACCCTGAAACGCCTCTGCCACAATGTCATCAGACGCAGCATAGAGTGATTCAACAATGCCACCACGATAGCTGACAAACTCGCCTGCTGTGGCATCAACGGCGGCACTGGTTCTACTCGCTTCACGCTCGATGCCACTGTAAACTTGATAATACTCGGTTGCGCCCATGTGAAAGAGCGGACTGACAGGTTTGAAGTAGTAGGTCAACGCATAGGAACGGGCGGCAACAGCCTGTGCCTTTAGTGCTTCCATTTTCCAGCTAGGGGAGACTTCGCTGGCAACAACACTGTAAAGATACTGTCGCAGATTGACATGATTAACGCCCCACAATTTGCCATCAGTAGCAACCAGCAAGAGCCGTCCTCGGTAAGTGCGATCGCCCATTTGAAACACACTTCCTGGTGGAATCTCTAGCCAAACGACTGCTGGCAATTGCCAGTCTCCAAAGCGAATGGCTTGTCCATCAGGCTGAGCATTGTAAACAGTACCAGGTGGTAACTGATGCAGTTGCTGTCCTTTCTGGTTCAGCAGGATGGCACCAGTAGGTGCACCGATCGTCAGGGAAGGTAGCCCTTCAGCGATCGCCACATGCATTTCAATCAAGGCATCAACGGATGATCCCGTTGAGGCAAAGGCTGCTTTCGCGCGTCGATTAATTGCTTTTTGTTCTTCCGTCAACGCATTGGGATCAACCGGTTTAGGGGACGGTTTGGCAGTTGGTTTCGTCGCTTGCGGTGATGGGGTGGGAGTAGCTGAAGGCGACGGCACCACTGCTGGCAAGGGTGTAGCTGTGGGTACAGGAGTCAACGCTGTCGGGACAGATGGCTGCACCTGTTGCCGACTGAGTGTCATACCCAGCAGTGAGAGTACGCCAATCAAAGGCACTACTACCCAGAGTAGTGGCTCCATCTGCCTCACACGGTTTGGCGTGAGCGTTTTGTCAGGCTTCATTGGCGATCGCTTCATAGAGTTCAGCACATCCTTAACTCTGGCTTACACATTCAAACATCCTTGTAAGTCACAGCATACTTTTCACAGCTATGTTACGAAGCAGCCTTTGCTTTGGTAAGGCGCTGTTGCTCTAAGTAAGCAAACACACTTTTATCACCAATATCGGGCGGAATTGGCTGGATAACCTTGCGAACAGCAAAAACTAGAAAAAGCAGTGCCCAAAGGGCAAGCAATCCTTGTTCTAGCGGTAAAGGGAGCCAACCAACCATGTGCCCTAACAGGAGCAGCGGCACAATTGGCGTAAGGAACTTCGTTTCTAGACGGTTAAAGCACACCGCTTCTTTAAAGAAAATGCCAGTCAGCGCTGCAAAGGTAAAGCCAATACCCAGAATACTCAGCGGTTGATTATAAACGGTTAAGGCAAACGGCTCTGGATCAAGATGCCCGATCGCCACTGCGGCAAGACAACCAATAACCCAAAAGACCTGTAGCGCCCGATGCAAGGCTGCCATGTAAATATGGATCGTCAGCAAACTCACGCCCAATGCCAAACAAAAGCCCGTGTAAAGAAACGTCAGCCCTTGTAATACTGACTTGTCTACGTGCCATAACACTAACCCGACCCCAAGGGCAAAGCAGAGCGCCGCAGTCAGCAAGCCAGCGCGATAAATGACAACGCCCTTGCGATCGTCTGCCGTCAGCGTAAACTCCCCAAACTGTCCCTGGTAAAGCTCTGGCTCAAAAGATTGCGTCATGACTACTGTAGTGAGTGCTGTTGCGTTGCTCCTCACCTATTCTCTCTCTAACAACCACAACTAACAACTAATCACGATTTCAATCCTGTTGGCAGCTAGCTCCCGGTTTAAATGAAGTCTTGCCTGAGCATTACCGCCATTAACGGCAACTTCGACCCAGCCATGACTGCCCACCAGTGCTAGCAATTCTCCCGGTAGGCTGTCGCTATAGGTGTGCTGACCTGGCAGCGTTACATTGTTAATCGAGAGCGACCATTGTTTGCCGCTTACTTGCGCTTCAGGGATGTTTGTAATCACATTGCCAAAGTGGTCGATCGCTTGAATGCAGCCTGTCAGTTTGTAGGAGGAACAAGCAACGTCTCCACCCTCCGCTAAAACTGCCGCTGGCGTCTCAATGCTATCTGCCTCAAGTTGACAGTTCTCAAGCCGACGGTATACAGGCACGTTCAGCCTGACTAACGTTTCTGGTTCAAGGCGATCGCCCATCTCAGTAAGCAGTACCCCACTGGCAAGATGTGCACCGACTGGTGCAAAGATGTCGCGCCCATGAAAGGTTACGCTAGGTGCTGGTGTACGCCAATAGTGGGAGTTTGTTAGAGAAACGGCTGCAATGATGGGATGAGCAGCAAAGACTCCACTGAAAATGCCATTATCGGGTCCGACTAAAAAACCTGTTGGTGGTGCTGCCATTTCGCCTATGGCAACCGCGATCGCACGTCTCGTACCACCGACACCTGGATCAACCACAGCAACGTGGACAGCGCCTGCTGGAAAATAAGGATAAGCCGTCATTAGAGCAAAGCGTGCCAGAGCAATATCCTGTGGCGGGATCTGGTGCGTTAGATCAATAACGGTTAGTGACGCATTCACTTGCGCGATCGCCCCTTTCATCACGCCAACGTAAGGGTCGCTCAAGCCAAAGTCACTCAGCAAGGTAAGCACACGACTTGGCTCCATTGCTGCATCTCTATTGGTAATCAGCTAGCAAGCGGGAAATCCTGCCAGTGTCGCTCGGGAGCCTCATTCTGTACTATAAACGGGCGATCGGTTTGCATTGACTCCAGCTCAACGATCGCGTCAATTGACTGTTGTGCAGCGTACAGCGCCTCTTCCAGGGGTTGGGTCGGTGCAACAAAATAGCCATAGCGTACAGCAACCTGATCTTCCTGTGCTGCATACCTGCGATCGGCAGGGTGATACCAGTGGAGCCACAAGCCCTTATCAATAGACCCTTGAAAGACGCGGGTCAGAAAAATTTCCCATCCTAAATAGGTGTGAACAGGCTGAGAATCACTCAAGACGGCTTGAGAAGATGGGGGTTGAATGGTTGCCGAGAGAGTTTGCATTGTCCGCTACTATGATTGGTTGAGTTTGTTCTTTCTCTACAGAGACACGTTGGTAGTAGCTGCACACAATTAAAGATTCTCTACAATCCCTTCAGGTTCAGCGCAACGACATAACAGCGCAATGATGAACACATTCGGGGATGACACAGGGCAATTTTAAAATTCAGTAACACCCACTGCATGAAGCCAGAGACTAGAAGCAGTAAGGTGCTCAAGAGCGTAAAGCTCTCAGCTTGAGAAAAGTAAGAGCTTGTTTCACGTCTTGATGTTGCCATGAGGTTAGTATCACAAGGATGGCAGCTACTTCGCCTCTACCAGTAGTTCGATTTCATACTGCCATTGCCTCATTCCGGACTAGCGCTCAAGTGCGTCACCGTCTCATGACAATACTCTTACAGTTTCTGAAATGTTGAGCCGTATCCTGTTTTTTCTTAACTTCTGATCGCTAGTATCTGATGGCTGATAAAAGAGGTGAGCGACAGCGAGATCGTAACGTTCCGTATCACAAGCTACCGTTTTTCCTTATGGATGCTATAATTAAATCAAATCAACTAGCACATTTTATTTTTAAGAGATGTCTATCATGAACAGAAAGCGTCAGGAAGTCGTGACACAGGCATCCCAGACCCACCGCGTTAATATGCAAAAAAACTTGCAGCGCCGTTTGGAAGCCGCCAGAGCCAATGGTGATGAAGAATTGATTCGTCTTCTGGAAGCAGAAGCAAACTATATTGGTTAGTCGATCACTGAGTTCGCGTTGCTCAAGACAGTCTAAAGTTCCATTGCTCACAAAAAAGAAGCCAAGGATCAATCATTTGAGCGGTCCCTGGCTTCTTTTTTTAGGTTGGTTAAGCGTATGTAAGCAGCCGAAGCCCCAATATTGATAATGAGAAGTTGATGGGCGATCACGGCTCCTATAAGCAGCCCTTAAAGCTTCAACACCTCACCAACTTTCAGTATTCTGATTTGACTTTTGACACCTTGCTGCCGAAGTGCTTGAGAGAAAGCAGTCGGTGTTCCTGGCAGGTTGAAGGCACCATAATGCATGGGCACGACAGTAATTGGGTTGACCAGCTTAACGGCTTCAGCAGCTCGTTGGGGTCCCATAGTGAACTGGTCGCCAATGCACGCCAGCATCAAGCTCACTTTTCTAAATTTGGGTATGAGCGACATATCGGCGAATAAATCTGTGTCGCCCGTATGGTAGATCACAGGTCCACCTTTGACGCTTACCAAAAAACCACCAGGATTGCCAGCAAACGTTGCAGGGCTACCATCCGATGCTACCGAAGAACTGTGGACGGCTGGAATAAATGCAACCTTGACCTCGCCATTAAGCAAAGTCAGTTCTCCACCAAAGTTGCCCTGTGTTTCAAAAGGAACTAATTCTTTGGGATAACCGCTAAAGGCTACCATTGCTTGCCCTAAGTCGGAGGAACTGACAAGCTTAGCGTTCGTTCTTTTAGCGATCGCCACCGCATTCCCTACATGGTCAAAATGCCCGTGCGTCACCAGGATTAAATCGACCTGCTTTAGCGCTGCCAGATCTGCTTTACCGTTGGGGTTGAGCGGATTCTCTAACCAGGGATCGATCAGCAGCACTTTGCCGGATGGTGTGGTGAGCTTAAAGGCTGATTGTCCGTACCAGAGCAGTTGAGTACTACCTGATTGCGCATTGCTGGTACTGTGCCATCCAGCCATCACGATCGTCAGAATGATCGTGATCAGGGCGATACCTGCTTTCAGCAAATGCTGCCGCACCCAAGTCCATTGCTTCATTTTGATATCCTTTACGTTGGCGATCGCAGTGCTGATTTTGCTGCAAGCGTGCAGTAAGACCTCACTTCAGGGAGACCTCAGCACCGAAGGCAGTGGTCATTCTCATGAGTCAAACGCGATCGTATCAACCCAGTCTTGATACTGCGTCTCGCGTTTTTCGGTAATCGCAATGAGCAAGGCTCGCAGACGCTCAGTCACGGGACGGTCAGTGGGTAGTTCGTAGTTTTCAACGCGCTTGACGGGTGCCACCTTAGCTGCCGTGCCCGTCAAAAAGACTTCATCAGCAATATACAGTTCAGACTTGTCAATGGGACGCTCGATCGTAGGAATGCCCAAATCCTTCGCTAGAGTCAGCACACTGTCACGAGTAATACCTTCTAGAATGTCCTGATCAAGCCCAGGCGTAATCAACTGACCATTGCGAACGATGAAAATATTCATCCCTGAAGCTTCGCTCACTTTGCCCTGCGTGTTCAGCATAATAGCTTCATCAAAGCCCGATTCAACAGCTTCCGTTTTGGCAAGGGCTGAGGCAATGTATGCCGCAGTAATTTTGCCACGCAACGGCATACTAGGATCTGCCTGACGCTGCCACGAACTAATGCGACAGTTTACACCTGCGGGCGGCAAATAATCGTCCATCGCTAAACCGTATACCAACAGGCTCTTTTCAACCTGATGTAGCCTGGGTGCAATGCCAAGTCCAGAGGTATAAACAAGTGGACGAATATAGAAGGGACGAGTTGGGCGATTTTTTTGGATGAACTCAACAATCACCTGCTTGATCGTCGTACTAGGCAAGTCGTAATGGATAAAGCGGGCACTCTGACTGAGCCGTTGGCAGTGTCTCTCTAGCCGAAAGAGAAGGATCTGATTAGGGTTCTGTGGATCAGGAATGCCTCGCATCCCACCGATCGCCCCCGTCCCATAATGCAAAGCATGGGTAGCGATCGAGATTTTGGCATCTGTAAACGGGATAAATTGCTCTTGAAGGTAGGCGATCGGCAGAAAGGTGTCCATGAGTCCGAGGGGTGATTGAAAAAAGCTAGTGCTGTTGATAGTACTCCACGACCTGCGTCATGAACGACCGCCAGCGATCATTGAGCACTCAAATTCGGTGCAAAGACTGGGCGGCAATCATCTCATCCATACCCTCATGCACATGGCGATAGAGATACATAAACACTGCTACAACCCGTCACTCCTTTATCCTTTGCCTTTGCCCTTCTACCCCTTACAAAAGCCAGCCCATCTTGCTTCTTGTGCCCACTATCAATCCTGAAAGAGGGGGAATTCTCCACCAAAGCTTTACTTTTGGAGCAAGAGTTTGTAAAAACTGTTGACTTTCTAAACTGGTTGGGTACATTAGGTGAAGATTTGCATGACCACCTTTAAAGCGTTTGGCATCCATCTATGGGTAGAAAGAATCTAGCGGGTAAAAACAATCGCGCCGTTTTAACCTTAATCGTCGCGTGTAGCACCGCTGGCGTGATTTTGGGCGGTACAGCAAGCTGGGCAGAAAGTAACAGTTGCCTGCAAGAATCAGCACCCTCTGCACAGTGCTTAACTAAAAGCCCGATGACACGAACGATTGAGGGAATGAGTGTCGGCTTAGTAGCAGGCTTAGGAGCCGCATTGGGAGCCGTCTGGCAAGCGAAGCAGACAACCTAAGCATAGTTGTGAAGCATAACTGTGAACGATTGTCCTAGCTCTTAGGACGATCGTTCTTTGCACCTGACGACCGCACGTTGTTAGTATTCGCTTCTCTAGCACTGGCGTCCCTGGAACGAGAGGGCAGCTCTGGCTGAAGCTGCTGCCGACCATTGCGAACCACACGCATCATTTCACTTAGCTGTTGCTCCATTTCTTGCAGCACGCGATCAGCATACTCATCTGCCCCCGCCTGAATTTCTTCGCACTCGGCGATTGCCATGCGCTGCATTTCTTCTAGCTCCTGTTGAGCTTGACGGCGTATCCGTTCAATTTCGGCGATGGTCTGCGCTTCCGCAGCTTCACACTTTTGCTGCACTTGCTGACGAATCTGCTGCGCTTCGATCTCAGCCTGCCGCAAAATACCCATTTCGTTCAAAATTTGGGCTGCCTGCCGCTCGGCATTTTCGACAACTTCCTGGGCATATTGCTCGGCTTGCAAGAACAGCTCATCCTTCTGGTGAGCGATCGCCTCTGCCTCATGAAACGCCTCTGGGAGACTGAGTCGCACCAAATCGAGCTGCTCTAGCAACTGCTCCTCATCCACCCATGTCCAGCGCGTCATCGGCACCCGTGGACTGTCGAGGATCATTTCCTCCAGCCGATTCAACTCTCGCTGAATATCTATTCCCGACCGGGAGGTTTCTCCTGGGACGGTTCCGTTGTGAGTGGTAGCGGCGTTGGTGCCAAAGCTGTGGTCTGGGCTGATGCTGGATGAGTCTTGGCGAAGCATTGGTAAATATCTACGGCGACATGGTTAGGAACAAGATGATCGATCGCACCGCCAAACCTGGCGATTTCCTTAACGAGACTGCTGCTCAAAAAACTGTATTCATTAGACGTTGCTAAAAAAACGGTTTCGATCTGAGCCGAGAGTGTTTTATTAGTATGAGCCATTTGCAGCTCCATCTCAAAGTCAGAAAGCACTCGCAAGCCTCGAAGCAGTGCTGATGCTCGTCGCATCCTGGCATAGTCAATTGTTAAGCCGTCAAAACTATCAACTTCAAGATTAGACAAGTGTTGCGTGGAGCGGCGAATCTGCTCTATGCGGTCTGGTACTGTAAACAGCGGCGTTTTATTTGGATTGCGTAAAACTGCCACGATTACCTGATCAAACAGCTTACAGCCTCGCTCAATAATGTCGAGGTGCCCTAGGGTAACAGGATCGAAGCTGCCAGGATAAATTGCAAGCACGGACAGTGACCAACGCTACTGAGGCGATTATAAAAGCAAACGCTGCTGGCTCAACCGGATACTGCTGAAGTAAGCCCAATCAGGCGAAGCCGCTAAGAGCAAAGTCGCCTTAATCACAAGGCACATGGCAGAGAAGCAGCTCAGTAAAGAAAAAGGCGAAAAGGATGGCAGTAGATAACTTTAAGTGATGGAAATCTACTTACTTTACCAGAGCCATATGATTTCGCCAAGCGGATATGCTTCTCGGCGATCGTTGCTGCTTGATGAATTATTTTTGCAGGCAAAAACTGTGTTCACGTTGCTGTTTTCGTTTCACTGCCAATGCGACATTTTTGACTGGTGACTTGCTTCATCACTTCTGCTAGGGGTTGTTCCAGGGTCTGGCGCTCTTGCTGTAGTGTGGTGGGATAAAGGACTACGAACAAGTACTCGCGGAGCAACAGCATGGCACGCTGGGGGCTAGTCATTTGGTCCGCGAGAGGGCTGATAGCAGGAATGACCTGAAAGCCTACTTGCTCAAAGATCAGGAGCGATCGCCACAGGTGAGGCGCATCTGTCACTAACAAAATCTGCTTAACAGCTTGAGATTGCAGCACAGTTTTTGTAAACACTGCATTCTCCCAGGTTGTTTTGGAGCAACCCTCGCCGCTGATGTTTGTAGCCGGAATGCCTTTGGTTCGCAGTAATTGAGCAAGTTCGGGGGCATCGTTGATCCCACTAGCAAAAATTATGGGTGCTCGCTGCTCTCTCCAAAGTTGTGCGGCAACATCGGCACGAGACGGGCTATGTTCGCGCCCACGTCCTAAAATGACGATCGCATCCACCCTCGTACCAGGATCAGGGGATAGCGGGCTGACGATTCCAGCTGTTGCCAGTGCAACAAACGGTGGTGAGATGAGAATCAGGTAGACAATCAGTAGGGCGATCGCATAAGTTCTCACGCGACGCAGCCAGTGCCTAGAACGAAAGAGCCAGGGCAGGCTAATCAAAAACAGAAGCGTAAAGATGACTCGAATGGGATCACTGAACCACTCTAACCAGATCCAAGACAAACGAATTGAGTCCATTTGACGTTAGTCCGCAGAAGGCAGATGGTGGGAATGGGGAACCGGAAATAGAGAGGCAAAGGGACAAAGGAGTTAAGGGAAACAGAGGGAGCAGCTCAAAATTCCTTTCTTGGTTGAAGTACTTTAAGGTAAACACGATCACATCGCTCGGTTTCGACACCCGTTGCTGGCTGATAGCCGCTGGTTTCGTAGAGTTTGACAGCTTCAGCTAACACGCTAGCGGTTTCAATCCAGATTTGCTCGAAGTGGCGGGTGGCGATCGTGGCTTCTAAGGCTTGCAGCAAAAAACGCCCTAAGCCCCGACCTCTGGCTTCTGGTAGCAAGTACATCTTGCGAATCTCGACGGCATTTTGTCCGCGCAGGATAGGGTAGTAGGCTCCGGTGCCAACGAGTTTGCCATGCTGCTCGATCACCCAAAACTCGCCATTGATTGCTTGGTAAGATGCCTCGACTGCCAGGACATCGCGATCAGCACCCTCTGGCTCCCAACCTAACCCGTACTCCGCTAAGACAGTGCGAATGATTTCGGCAGCGGCAGCGCGATCGGTTGGTTGCCAGTCACGCAGCAAAAAGTCCTTGTACTGTACTTGCATGAATGAAAGGTTTGGGTGAACGAGAAACTTGGCTAAACGTGGGTCAGGCTTGCTGGGTTTGCTCTTGAATCACCGCACTCCAGTCATCATTTTCGACTGCTGCTTTGAGCGTTGAGTGCGCTTCAGCCTGACTTTGGGCATCAGCTTCACGACTCAGATCAGCGTCTGCCATTGCTTTGCGTAGCTTGAGCTTTTTCTCTTCGTATGCCTGCCGTTCGGCGGGTGACATAACAGCGATCGCAGCTTCTCCGATCGTTCCTGCCCACAGATCACTTGCCTCTGCATTACCAGATGGTACGTAAGCTAATTGAGCGATCCAGGCATCACGCTGCTGTTCCATGACTTCTCGCTTTGGAAACTTGGCGGTTTGTACCTGGACAAACGCGCAGATATCGCTGCCAAGCTGTGCCAAATGACCTCTAAGCGACAGGGCAACGTTACGAGAGTAGCCAATATAGTGAGTGCAGCGATCACGTCCCAAAACCGCATAGACCCCTACCACCTTGACGTTACCAGCTAGATCACACCAGGCTTCTAGAGGCATTAACTCAGAGCTATTCTCCAAACTCGGAGCTGCGGTAACTGCCGCTGTGTGCTCATCCTCAGAGCCATAGAGGAAGCCGTGTAACCCTTGATGACTTTGCGGTACGTTTTGATGCTCGATCGCTGTATTTTCAGCTTCCACTTGTGTTGCTCCTGGTTGAAATGGCTTGATAAGGCTGCTAGCACTCAGCGGTCAGCTACTAGCGTCCAGTCGGTTAACGTTCGGTCACTTGTTAATAGCGTTGGTTGAAATTTACAGGCTTACAGTGATGCGCTCATCAGTCGCTACGCTATGAGGGATGCTTTTTCCCTTGTTGGTTAGCTATGCATCCTTGGTTCAGGGTGCAGAGTAGCGAGCAACTGGCTTTCGATCGCCGCCAAGGCTTCTAAACGTTGGTCTACCACAGCACGCTCAAACTCAGTCGTTGCCAGGAGCCAATAAACCCCATAGTGCCGTGCTTCCGATGCCATAAGGGCGCGGTAGAACTTCGCCAATTCAAGGTCTGGACAATGAGCGCCCAACAGTCCAAGCCGTTCATGACTACGAGCTTCGATTAAGCCACAAACTAGTAGGGTATCCAGCAGGCGATCGGGTTCTTTTGCCCGAATTTGCTTGTTCAAGCCAGCGCCATAGGGAGGTGGTACCAGTGCGCGTAAAGGAATACCCCGTCGTTCTAAAATTTCGTTAACCTGTTCAAAGTGCTCCAATTCTTCTTGGGCAATGGCTGTGAGCGATCGCACCAATTTTGTATAAGACGGATAGCGAAACATTAGATTTAGCGCTACGCCTGCGGCTTTGCGCTCGCAATGGGAGTGATCCAGCAAAATGGTATCAAGATTGGTTAGCGCCTGCTCAAGCCATTGTTGAGAGGTCGGTTGCTGTAAAAACTTGATCGTTGTTGGGTTTGCCGAAAGCACCATCTAAAGTTGAGTTATGAGTTCATGCACAGTCTACCAAGGCAACAGGGTAGCGCTCACGGATTGCGATTGACAATCGACAGATAAGATATGTTAGAAGCGCTCTTCATTATCGCGATCGGGCTGATTCCGGCAATTATCTCATGGTTCCTGATGCGTAAAGCCGAAGCCCACCTGAGAACCCGCTTGCGTGCCGCGATGAATGCCTCCGCTAACCGTCAGTTTAACCGCTTTCACCGATCGCCACTCTCTGCCGATCACCAATATGTTGAGGGGGTTGGCTATCTGATCGGTGATATCAGTTGCCGCTTCAACGCCCGCTCTGCTCATATTCGCTGCGCCGTTAACCCCTCTGGACCCTGCAAGGAATGCCCATACTATGAGTCGATTGAATTTAAATAGACCTTAGGAGATTTCTGAGAAAGAATGTACCGCTTGTAGGGGGCAGGTTTTGCCAGAAGCTTTGCGAATAGCCGATCACGTTGGTATCAAACCTGCCCCTACAGGTATTTTGTTTGCTAGAAATCTCCTTAGTCCATAGCCTACCCAATGCCTCAGTTTCTTAGTTCCTCACTCCTTCAGCCCTCATGATCTTTCCCAGTTTTTCAGACTTCACGAGCCTCGCCAAGCAAGGTAACTTTGTTCCTGTCTATCAAGAATGGATCGCTGACCTGGATACTCCCGTATCGGCATGGTATCGAGTGTGTGCAGGACAGCCCTATAGCTTTTTGCTGGAGTCGATCGAAGGTGGTGAACAACTCGGACGCTACAGTTTACTAGGCTGCGACCCGCTGTGGGTGCTGGAGGCGAGAGGAAACCGCACCACACAGACTTACCGCAACGGGGAACAAGAAGTCTTTGATGGTGATCCCTTTGCGGTGCTTGCTCGTTGCTTAGAGCCATATCGCCCTGTAAAGCTGCCGCAGTTGCCACCGGGCATTGGTGGGCTTTTTGGTTTTTGGGGCTACGAACTGATTCATTGGATCGAGCCTCGCGTACCCGTTTATCCTGCAACAGCAACCGATTTACCGGATGGTTTATGGATGCAAGTCGATAACTTGCTAATCTTTGACCAGGTGAAACGCAAAATTTGGGCGATCGCCTATGCTGATCTGCGTGACCCAAATACCGATCATGCCCTTGCTTACCAACAAGCCTGCGATCGTGTGGCTCAACTGGTCAACAAGCTACAATCACCGCTTTCAGAGCAAGCCGTTTTACTGGCATGGACACCGCCAGGAACAAGCAGCCAGCCGTCAGTACCAAATCAACACTCCTCGCCTGCTCTCTACACCAGCAATACGACCAAAGAACAATTTTGCGCCAACGTTGAGACAGCAAAAGCGCATATTCAGGCGGGCGATATCTTTCAAGTGGTTGTGTCGCAGCGGCTATCGGCAGAGTATAACGGCGATCCGTTTGCGCTCTATCGATCGCTGCGGTTGATTAATCCATCGCCTTATATGGCGTACTTCCACTTTGGCGACTGGCAAATCATTGGCTCTAGCCCAGAAGTGATGGTCAAGGCAGAGCTTGCACCTGATCCAACTGAACCATTAGTGGCAACTGTCCGACCGATCGCAGGCACCCGACAGCGCGGTAAAACGTTCCAGGAAGATGCGGCACTGGCAGCCGATTTGTTGGAAGACCCCAAAGAAGTAGCTGAACACGTCATGCTAGTCGATCTGGGACGAAACGATTTGGGGCGGGTCTGCATCAATGGCACAGTCAGCGTTGACGAACTGATGGTGATTGAGCGCTATTCGCACGTGATGCACATCGTCAGCAACGTAGTGGGTAAACTTGCTCCTAGCAAAACAGCGTGGGACTTGCTGAAAGCGTGTTTCCCAGCGGGTACGGTCAGCGGCGCACCGAAAATCCGAGCAATGGAGATCATTCATAGTCTAGAGCCGTGTCGTCGAGGACCCTACTCTGGTGCCTATGGCTACTATGACTTTGAAGGACAGTTAAATACGGCGATCGCGATCCGTACAATGGTAGTTCGCTCTCAAGGTGGCGGCAAACATACTGTCACCGTACAAGCCGGAGCCGGACTAGTCGCAGATTCACAGCCTGAAGCAGAATATGAAGAAACCCTCAATAAAGCAAAGGGTATGCTAGAAGCAATCCGAAGCCTAACGTAGCGCTGACGTTAAACATTGCACGTTAGTTAGGCTTGCATCACTTCTTCATAAATGTTACCTTTCTTTACAGAGAGGGGTGGCAAGAACATAACCTAAGCGGTTTATGCCTTAAATGCCACGTTACGTTAGCTTGTGGTTTGCCTGTGCTCTTAGGCTTCCTCCAGTTAGCCCTGTCTGGTTCTGCCATCTGCCGTTTTATATAAAGTCGGGTTTACATTGGTTCCTTCCACGGCTTAAAAAATGGTGAAAGATTAAAGTTGTCTTCATAAAAAGTACTACTTAGGTCAGAAATCTTTTTTCATCCTGCGTACGCCTTACCCACCGTGATACCTTAATGGATGGCATCGAAGTTTCTAGAACAGTTACGTTAGAGAAGTTTCTTCACTTGTGACCCTTTGGTCAATTTACTCATCCTTGGCGCATCGGTGATGACAGAGCACTCACGCAATCACCATTTGACTCCAGACTCCTAGCCGTCCGGTGAAAGCGCCATCAGACGTAGAGCGGTGGATGGAAATGCCTTGACTAGTACACCCTATAATCAAGGTTAGTTAGGGAAAGAGTACGCTGTTTCTGGGGACAGGTTTACCACTCTGGTTTCATGCAGCATTTAGTTTGTGCGCTTAAGTATGTCTATCTGAATCACAGTCTGGAGGTATCGTTCCCATGTCCATTCGTCTCTATGTCGGCAATTTGCCAGAAGATTTGAGTCGCCAAGAATTAGAGGCGGTTTTTGCAGAAGCGGGTGATTCAATTTCGATTAAAATCATCACCGATCGCAAGACGAACAAGTGTCGTGGCTTTGGCTTTGTTACTGTAAAAAGTGAGGAAGAAGCCGATGAGATTATTGAGAAATTCAATGGTCGTCCCATTAAAGACAACGCTTTGAAAGTGGAACGGGCGCAGCCACGAGCTAAAGATAAAGCTGATGACGAAGATTCGCCTTCGGCTACGAGTGCTCCGGTTCCGGCTGGAAGTGCTCCTAGTGCTGTTCGACGTAAGGGCAATGGCAATAGCGGCAATAACAAGACCCGTCGTGCTGCTGGCACCACTCAGAATGATTCTGATAGCGTGCAACCTGATCCTCGGTGGGCGCAAGAGCTTGAGAAGCTGAAGCAACTGTTAGCTGCTCAAACAACAAACCCCTAGCGCCTTGTTGTCATACTTTGATTGAAATGCTAAAAGCTTGACGTAAACAAGCTGAACAGAAGGCTCTTAAATGACTAATTTGCAGCTTCTTGCAACATTGACCATTTAAGAGCCTTAACTTTTACTTATCAGCGACATCTCGGATGATCACAGAAGAAATCTGTTGGGCGCGATATGCCTTGAAGGGTAACCAATTGTTCGCATCCATTCAGTCGATCGCATACAATGCAGCATCTATGATTATTCACCTGCTCGCCCACTTTAATCGACTAGAGACACCTGAAATTGCTCTTGCAAATGCGCTCGAACTTGCTGAGAAAAGGTTGGGCGCTGATTGAATTTTTCTGTCCGCACCGCTTTGCGCTCGGCATCTAGCATCCAGCCATAGTCGCTGCTGAGGCGAAGATTGCCTTGCCAGTCTGCGATCGAAAGAATGAGTTGGTCGGCGGGGCTATTATCAACGCCGTTGACCCAAAACACGTAGTTATAGGTATTTTGACTAGCTGCTGCAACAGTGGACGGTTGCTCAAAGGTTTCCTTGAGCCGCTTTCCCACTTGTGCCGCCAGTCCGGGGGTTGTTAGGTCATCCAGCGTTCGCACTGCCAGCGTGAGGGCAAAATAGAACTGTTCTACAGGAATAAACTCAAGCTGCATAGGTGGTTACGCTCTGTCACGGTCTGGTTTGTCTGAGTCTGAGAGTTGGGTCGGTTACTGTCAGGAAGCTGTAACCGCAAATCCAAGCCATTAATCAGAGTACCAGTGTCTCGCAAACAGAAACAGGGGAAGCGACAGATGGCTGCGATCGCCCCTTCCCTCAGACCCCTTTGCCAGCGCTCACTTAACCCAGCGTATAGGCAGACTGTAATGCCCAGACAATCAGTGCCGCAATACTTCCCAAAACCAAGAACGCAGAGAGCGCAACCGCTTTTGGATTATCGGCACCATTGAACTTCATGATGCCGCGATTTAGATCTGACATAGGGCTACTCCTCGTAGTCACAGTGCTTAAGCAGAAGCAGTACAGGCAAGGCACGATCGCATTAGATAAGAGCCTTACTTGGTCACTGGCTTCTCCAGATAACACTTGTACCCTCAAATTTTAGCGATACTCACGCTAAAGACAACGTATTCTTAAGTGTTTGATTAGAAAAAAGCATCAATTGGTAAAAGAAATCGGTAAAAGGCGACCCACTTCTATGGTAGGCAGTATGTGTAACGAAAGGCAGTAGCGATCGTAGTCGCATACTTTCTAGCAGGACACCTGAAGATTAAATTTCTCCTTCAATAAGAAAGCGCGCTTTTCGTATGATTATTTGGATGCTTGAAAGAAATAGTCAGGAAAATGTGAAGTAATTTTAACCAAACGTTAATAATCACAACTAAGCTGTTGTTTTTTGATGTGCAAGTACAGCATACTTAACCTCAAATCAAGTCAACGCTCAGCCATGCCTCTGGATTAGTTTGTAATTGGTTTTAGATCTGCTTAAACGATGACTTAATCATGCCTCTGAGTCGGTCAGCTGTAAGCGTCATTTCGACGCGGCTGGGTGTTTTAAATTCATAAGTTTGGATATATAGAATGGCTTTCTCAGTTGAATTGACTGCGGCTAATTTTCAGCGCCCTGGTACTATCATTTCTCCCTCGTCAGCAAGGATGGCAAAAGTTCCCCCAGCAAAAGTCTCATCTCTAGCGGCATTGTGGGCAAAAAACTATATCATTTCTGTCACAACACGTGATGAAGCCGAACGGTTGCGAAAAAGTGCTGATTTAGCAGAGATTACATCGCAAGAAGGGCGTGCCCGCACGGCACAGCATTTACAGCACAACCTGAAGTTAGCAAGTGCTCAAGCCTGGTCGTTAACTGAGAAACTACTGTCTGAGGAAGTACGCCGTCACGGCATTGACCTGAATGTGATTAATCCCTGGCAGATTGCAGCAGATTCTCATGCCTTGTTTCAGAAGGCGTTAGATGCCTATGGCGATCGCGTAACGCCTCGACGGCTATCGGTTATTGTAGGCAGTGAGTTTGGGCGCGTGCGGCAGAAGTATACGGCTGATGATCCACGGGCGATCGGCTTTGTGAGTATGCAGTTTCACTACACGGGGCAAACGCTGCTCGACAGCCTCTCATCCGCAGAACGGCTCCTTCTAGAACCATACTTTAAAGTGATGGATGACCACCTCTATATGCCGCTTCGGGCTGCGTATGAGGCAGCAGCAAACCATCCATCAACCTCTCCCGCTTTACGAGCCGTACAGAATTTGCTACCCATTAGCACCCGTGTTGCCCAAGAAGTCTGTAAGCAGGTGAGTCGTCTGCATCCCAGTTACGAAACCTACAGTGGGTCTCTCAGCGCCCCACAGGTGAGAACATCAAGCATCCGCGACGTCGAGATGTTTCAGGTCTATCTGTGCCTCTGTGTGCTGGAAGATAGCCTTCAGTCGGTACAGAATGAACTGTTTCCCCTCTGCGCGATGCTGTATCCACGCCTTCAAGTTAGCTGGCGCTTAGTGCAGGAGATGCTGCAAGCGATCGGCTGGGAAATGCACGATCGTCTCACACCACATGACGTAGCTGTGTTTCTACCCTATCTAGGCGCGCTGACAGAAATGTTTTCTAATGAGGTGTTTCAGAGCGCTTAAGGCTTGTGAATGGTTGGCAGCAAAGTGATGACTCCATACGATGTTTTAGCAAATCTCATGCTAGAAGCGAAGTCTACCTTCAGTCAGAAGTTTGAAGCCTGCAACCAGCGCTGTAAAAGCAATGAGGAAGTTCCAAAGGCTCGTCGGCTTTAGCATGATGCCCCCGCTAAGGAAGACGAGCACAACGCCAAAAATTAATAAGATCCAGCCAAATTTGCCTGTTTGACGAGGGAAAACGAGAAGTGAAATGACACCCCCCATAATTGCTAGCACTGAGCCTTGCGCTGGTAGGTTGCGCCAGAAGTAGGGAGAGTAATAGGTCGAAAACATGATGTTTTGACCGAGAAAATACAGACCCCCTAGTAAGAGCACAATGCCAAACAATTGACTCATAAATTTAAGACCTGTCCAAAGTAACGTCAGTATTCCCTACTGAGGTTAAAAATCACGACAGAAAGAGGCGATTCCGGAGGCTGGCTAGTCTATATCTGACATCGATAGTGCGAGTTGGTAGATCTGACGGCGAGGCAGAGCCGTTTGTTGTGCGAGTTGACGGCTAGCGTCCGATCGCGAGAGTCCCTGCTCCAAAAGGTGCTGCAACTCCATTTTCAGCGCTGCTTCAGACAGTACAAGCTGAGTTGCGGCGGCTCCTGCTACAACAACTGTAAATTCGCCCTGCGGTTCGCGAGTGCTGTAATGGGCGATCGCTGCCTCAATGGTGCCACGCCAAATTTCCTCATACCGTTTGGTCAATTCCCGTGCCAGTACAATTTGACGGTCTGCTCCCAAGAGGAGAAAGTCTTGCAGCGTTTGGCGCAGTCGATGGGGTGCTTCATAGAAAACTAACGTGCGGGACTCGGTTTGCAACACCTCTAGATGAGCGCGACGTGCCTGAGGCTTGGCAGGTAAGAAGCCTTCAAAAATGAAGCGATCGCACGGCAAACCAGAGGCAACCAGGGCAGCGATCGCGGCACTCGCACCCGGCAGCGGCACCACAACGATATCTGCTTCGGCACAGGCTTTCACCAACTCATAGCCAGGGTCAGAAATTCCTGGCATTCCGGCATCGGTGACAAGGGCGATCGTCATGCCTTGTTGCAGCTTCTCTAATAGTTCTGCCGTACGACTATGACGATTGTGGTCGTGGTAGCTAATCTGAGGCGTTGTAATCTGAAAATGGTGCAGCAGCTTTCCTGTATGGCGTGTGTCTTCGGCAGCAATCAGGTCAACCGTTTGCAAAAGCCGCACTGCCCGGAAAGTCATGTCTTCTAAGTTACCGATCGGTGTACCGACAAGGTAGAGTGTTCCTGACATGGGGGAGAAAGGTAAAGGGAGAGGAGTAAAGAGTGAGGAGAAATGGAAGAGTGAAGGGGTGGAAGTCTTGAACAGTGGAGGGGTGGGTACTGGAAACTGGAAACTGACGACTGACTCTGAAGAAATGCCTCAAGCTCAATTCGATCGTGGACTGTTTGTGGGAATGGTGACGTTGGATCTGATCTATCTAGTCGATCGACCGCCCCCGCCAAATCAAAAAATTGTTGCGTCTGACTCCACCATAGCGGCTGGTGGACCCGCGACGAATGCGGCTGTCGCTTTTGGTCATCTGGGTAAAACTGCGATCGTGCTCGGTGCCTTGGGCGCTCATCCGATCACTCAGCTCATTTTGACAGACTTACAGCAGTGTGGCGTGACCTTAATAGACCTCAACCCGACTCACACCACCCCACCCCCTGTTTCCTCAATTATGGTGACAGAAAACACGGGAGACCGAGCCGTTGTCTCGCTTAACGCTGTAAAACCGCAAGCGATCGCCGACCATCTTCCCAGCGATATTCTGCAGGCTGTCTCTGTCGTGCTGATCGATGGGCATCAGATGGATGTGGGACAAGCGATCGCGACCCAGGCACGATCACAGGGTATTCCAGTGGTGGTCGATGGCGGAAGCTGGAAACCTGGCTTTGAAACGGTACTATCTCTGGCTGATTACGTCATCTGTTCTGCCAACTTTTACCCACCAGGCTGCAAGAACACTGCAGACGTAATGGCGTTTTTACAGGCGCTGGGCATCCCCCATCTTGCTATTACGCAAGGGCAAAAGCCACTTCTGTACTGGGCAGCGGATCAAGCTGGACAAAGCGAGGCTAGGCAGATGGCGGTGCCTGCGGTAAACACAATCGACACGCTTGGCGCAGGCGATATTTTTCACGGTGCGTTCTGTCACGCCATTTTGCAGGAAGATTTTAAAGGCGCGCTGGCGATCGCCGCTAAGGTTGCGGCTCAGTCTTGCCAATACTTTGGGACACGGCGATGGATGGAGGAGAGATGAAGAAGTGAAGAGGTGAAGAGGTGAAAGATGATAGGAGAATACGCCGAGTGAACCATTTGCACGCTACAGAATTGCAGGAATTAGTGGCCATCGCCCGACGGATTGGCTGGGGAGCTGCTGACATTTTGCTTAACGTTCAGCACGCAGACCTTGCAATTCAGGATTCGGCAGATGGTCCTGTGACAGCGGCGGATACTGCGGTCGATGCCTACATCCTTAACAATCTGCAAGCCAGTTTAGGAAAGCAGGACTTTGCTTACCTGACCGAAGAAACGTACAAAACGCAGCCCAGCCATGAACGGTTAGCTAAGCCCCTGGTCTGGGTGATTGATCCACTGGATGGGACGAAAGATTTTATTAACGGTACTGGAGAGTATGCGGTTCACATTGCCCTGCTGGCAGGCAATCGCCCCATTCTGGCAGTAGTCGTTTGCCCAGCGGCGGAACGGCTCTACTTTGCGACGTTAGGCGGCGGTACCTTTGTTGAACATCAGCATGAAGCGCCAAAACCGATCTATGTCTCCCAACGTAACCGTCTGGGGGAAATGACGATCGTTGCCAGTCGCAGTCACCGCAACGATCGTTTTGTGCAACTACTACAGCAGTTTCCGGTACAGCAGCAGCGATCGGTTGGCAGCGTCGGTGGCAAAATCGCCGCTATTCTAGAACAGCAGGCGGATTTGTATCTTTCGCTCTCTGGCACATCGGCACCCAAAGATTGGGATTTAGCTGCCCCCGAATTGATTTTGACGGAAGCAGGCGGACAACTCACGCATTTTGACGGCACTCCACTGCGATACAACCAGGAGGATGTTAGTCAATGGGGCGGACTACTTGCCAGTAATGGGCAATGCCATGACGTACTCTGTGCGGAGGCAACCAGGATTTTAGGGGCGATCGATGGTAAGTAACAGCAGAGGTTAGCGGCGGCTAGAGATCTTAAACTCCTACCAACAAACTTTACTTTTTTGGATACTTTTTATAATGTCCTCTTACAGGAGTTCCATCTTTTCGATGATATAGTGGAACATAATAGTAATCATTCTGGTTGGCTATTCTTGCATAGTCTTCAACTGAGATTTTTCCTTTGGTTTCTATTGGCTTGGTGTTCGATTGAGTCTGTTGCTGAGGACTGTAAGAAGGTTGCGGGTGGTTAACTTGAGATAGCTGTGTCCTCAAATTCTCTATCTCAGTATATTGCTGTTGATAGTATTGATATAGTGTCCGATATTGTTGCTCTAACTCAGATTTTTCATTCTGTAATTCTTCAAGCGAAGATAGATTTTGTTGAGCGTAAGCAGAGAAATCTTGAACTCTCTTCTGTAGATCTAGTTTTTGTTGAATTAGTTGGGATACTTGAGCCTGTAAACCGTTAATATAATTTTGTTTTTCTTGGTTAAGCGCAGTTGTATTTTGAACATCTCTCCTTAAGTCAGATATTGAATTTTGCAGACTGTTTATCTGAACCTGTTTATCGTGAACCGTTTCCGTCAGATTCTGAATACTTTTTTGCAAAGCGACTATATCTGCATCACGGTTGGAGATCTCTCTGTGTAGCTCAGAAATGTTTCTTGAAAGGCTAGAAATTTCTTGTATACGTTTATCCAGCTCACTTCTATCGTCTGACTTAGCTTTAAGCAGACTATTGAACTCCTTAGACAGAAGATTTAGACGAGAGCGCAACTCATTAACCATTAACTGGTAACTGCTATCGGTTCTAGAATTACTAGGATTCAAGACTAGCTTCGTTGATAAAACCTTCATTAATTCATCGATCCTGTAAGCAAGACGAAGGCGGTAAGGACTAATTTGATTAGTATTTTGTGTTATCTCCGCAGCTAATTTATTAATAACTTCTGAAAGCACAATTTGTGAAGGTAGCCTACTTCTCGTAAAAAGAACTAAATTAGTTACAATTTTCTGAAGCTGTTCATAGTCTTTCTCTGCTTGACTAGCCAAAAAAGCGCGGGTAGCATCCTGTAATCCTGCTAGAACTTGATAACTGCGAGGTCTTCGAGGCTCTAACTCTTGTAGAATTTCACTTCTTTTATACTCCAATGCCTCAAGCGTTCTTGCAATTTTTTCATGATTTGCAGAAGGATCTGCACCAAGACGCTCTAAAATTCCTTCATATAACCAGGCTTGAGACTCTAAATTATTTAGCTTTTGGACTTGTTTCTTGTTATCTGGCTGGGAAACTACATCTGTTCTTTGCAAATGTTGTTGCAAGCTATTGATTTTTGCTGAAACAGTTCCCTCAAAACAAGCAAACATTAGTTCTAGAGCTTGACCAAACGGAAAGGAGTAGTCAGCCAGCCAACCAAATAAAACCCAGAAAACTAGAGCACACAACAAAAAGCCAACTACTTTAATGTAATTGAGCAATCTTCTGATGAAATTACTATTAGATTCTAAATCTGAGCTTTTTAGGTTGAGAAATAGTTGGTTAACGAAAAAACTGTTGACCTATTTGCTGCCCAATCACTGTACCCGGATTGCTTGCAACATTGATGTTTACACCTGATTCGGTGTTTTGTGAAACGGAATTATTTTGTACTTGCTGATACTGGTTTACCAGTTTTTCAAGGTCTTTCTGAAACTCTCTATCCCACTCCGCTTCACTTAAAATTGCAGCTTCCAAAAGCTCTGGTTTAGCACCTCTAATTTGAAGTCTGCCTTGAAAGCTTTTGGTCAAAAACTCTAGAACATCTGCTCCAGCTTTCTCCAAAGCTCCACCAGAAACCTTGTCGATTGCCCATAATGCAATATTAGCGGCTTGCAAAGCTAGTACAGATAATTCCATGTTGGTAGTGTTCCTGTTGATTACAAATCCTTGCCAATGTATAACATACACACTCTAGTATTCCTTGAGTGCTTCTTTACGGATAGCATCAGGTTGCCGAGTTTGAATGCACACCAACAATCTGTAAAGACATTTCCCATTGCAAGATGAAGCAGCCCAATTACTAGATATACGGAAAGTCTCTGTATATCTCCCTGATTTGAGCGAATACCCCGAATCTTTCCGTGTATCGCCCCTCACCAGCCCTTGAGTTGAGCGTGCTAAACCTTCGCCTAGCAGCAATATGAGTGAGGCGAAACTACGCCACACTCGATTGATCGCTCGATTAAAGATGAGTCGCGACCTGTCTTCTGTCTTCTTCCTTCTTACCCTATGCCTCCCGGTGGGCAATCACTGCATAAAACGGATCGCCGCCGCCCATGCCAAGCAAGCGCATAATGCTTGGTGCCTGGGATGACCGCGCTACGACTTCAGGTTTTGTGAAGCCTGGCACGGCAGCGAAGTAGCCTGTAACGAGCTTCACACGATCGCCCTCAGTGCCATCACGCCATGCCTGAATCGCCTTCTGGTAAAACATTCGGTTAGAGAAGCTGATGATCGCCACGCCACCCGGTTTCAGCACGCGATGGATTTCGCTAAAAATCGCTTCAGGATACTGGATGTACTGTACAGAGACCGTGTTGAGCACCGCATCAAAAGATTGATCCTCAAACGGCAGCTTCGGCTCCTGGTTTAAGTTCTGCACGAAGTAATGATCAAGCCGTGGGTTGCGCGCCAGTTCTTCGCCGTTTAGTCCATGCCCTTCCACATGGGCAAAGGCGATCGCCTCAGGTAAATGTGACACCCAGCTACTCATCAAGTCCAGGATGCGTGTGTTTGGCTGCAACCGTTCTTGATAAAGATCAGTCAACTGCTGAATAAAGCCTTCGTCAACATGGGTGACAAAGCGTGGCTGTTCGTAAAAGAGGTTGTCGTTTGTATCGTCAAGTTTGGTGCGCTGTTCAGGACGTAGCAGCATAGCGTTTAAGAGAGAAATAGGTTAAGGGGTAGAGCTTTGATTATGAAGATATGTTAACAAAATTCAGCCTTAGATCTCTGCAAAAGTCATGGAACCAAAAGTCTTGCCACTTTGAAGATGCTTCAAAGCTCTTCAGCAGTAAGTTATGAGGACTCTGACTCACATTACGTGAAAGAACAGATCGGCTTTAATACTTGAGATCGCTCCAGCACTGATGAAAAAGAGAGTTTGTTTTGTCGCTTCTTTAAGTGGATGCGCGATCGTGTAAGCCTCGAAGTAGGCAAGCCGCTTCTCATTCGATTGCTTTAGTAATTCATGAGGAAATTCAACGGTATGGTTTCAATGTCCCTTAGCAAAACTATGGTTCCATCGTTGGCGTAGATCCACTAGAGATTCGTTTTGATGATTGTGATGTGCGAACCGGAGTGCTTCTGCTAAAGCACGAGCGATATTAAGGATAGGTTCGTTGTAGTTGAGAATACGGCGAGAGAGGCGATCACGCACCCCTTCAGCAGCTTTCATGTCCTACTTGTCACGCAACTTCTACTGTCAAAAATGGCTACTGCCATAAATGGCAAAACCCACAACGGCAAACAGCTCATGCAAGACCCGCAGAACAAAAGTAATAACCAGACCACCAAAATTCGCAGCAACAAATGCCTGTTAGCAAAGCTTCTAATCTGGTACTTCGTCCACCACTACAATGCACCCTTACTGGTTTAGGACGACCAAAAACGAAAATGTGCGATCGCAATCCGTTGCAGTGCTCGGTAGTTAAAAGAATTTGATTGACCAGGAGTACTAGATAGTTACGGGCGGAATTACTGGCTCGTCATCTTTTGAACGGTATAGCTGAGATAAATCCTTCCCCCTTTGGACTGATTCTGTAGAGGAGAAAATGAAGATAGCCTGCAAGCGTATTCTTTTGCAGGGCAGTTGTTCTCGCTCTAAATCTACCAACCCTTTATTAAATTGCTGTGAAACCGTTAAATTATCAATATGATTTTTGGGTACTGCCCCATTTAGCTGTCACTGTATGCTCCTAAAGACCTGTGTTTAACTATCTTCCGCCACTTAACGAGCACAACCTTCCTTACCCCGACACTATTCACCCGATCGTGGTGCATTTTGTCATTGCGATGGTGCTCTTTGCAGTGTTCTGCGATGTCGTCGGCTATTTCACAAAGAACTCCAAATTGCATGAGGTTAGTTGGTGGAACCTTGCATTCGCAACGGTTTCGATCTTTATCGCCATTATTTTTGGGCAGATCGAAGCGGGTCTAGCAGAACCTTATGCAGCGTCCGTGTCTACCTTAAATGTCCATACAATTTTGGGCTGGTCGCTCTCAGCAATTTTGGCGATCGTCACAGCATGGCGGTATGTGTTGCGGTTACAGGAAAGACCGCAGTTACCCATCCCTTACCTCATAGCAAGTGTGCTGTTAGCTGGGCTAGTTTGTGTTCAGTCATACTTGGGCAGCGTACTGGTTTGGGTCTATGGTCTGCATACAATTCCAGTTGTAGATGCGATTAGAGGCGGTCTGTCATGAATCCAGATCTACTAAGACAGTGGGGCAGTTTAGGTGCTAACGGGTTGCCTTATCCAATCCCGATTCATCCCAACCTGGTACATCTGACGTTGGGTTTATTTATTGTGGCGATCGCCTTCGATATCGTAGCGACACTGTTTCCGATCGAGAAAGCAGTCTTTAAGTTTTTAGCGATTCCGGCTACCCGCTCTGCGCTGTTCGATGTTGGTTGGTATAACTTGCTAGCCGCCGCAATCATTACTTTTTTTACGGTCGCTGCCGGTTTTTTTGAAATTTCTTTGGCTGTACCACTAACCGATGTTACAAGCGCCTGGGGCTTTCACGCCCTGGAGACGATGATTGTACACGGGGTTGGGGGTGTCATCATTTTAACGCTGATTGTAGGGATGACCGTCTGGCGAGGTTTTCAACGCTATCGCTGGCGCAAAGACATGGCAAGACAGGTGCAGTGGAGCTATTTAGCTGCTGGTTTGTTTGTTTTTGCACTGATGTTTGTGCAGGGAACGTTAGGTGCACATCTGGGTGCTGAGTTCGGCATTCACATCACGGCAGATCAACTGCTGCACCTGGGCGAAAATCCTAATCAACTTTAGGTAAAGAAAGGCAGAAGGCAGGAGGCAGAAGGCAAAAGGTAAGAATATTTTTTCGCCCTTTTCCCTCGACTTCGGTTTCTGCTCCCGCCCTTTTGCCCTCTACCCTTTGCCTTTTACCCTGTACCTTCTGCCTTCTATCTCACGTTTAATATGATGCGATCGCTGTCATGATGAAACTCCGCGCAATTTTGATAATGACGGTCTACGCCATCCTGGTTACGTTTGCTAGCGTTTGGATGGCGAAGCAATCTTACTCCTGGTTTCCGCCAGAAGCATCAGCGGAATCGAAGCTGCTGGATGATTTATTCAGTCTCTTTACAGGGTTAGGCACATTCGTTTACCTGGGTGTGATTGGTCCCTTTATCTACTCGCTGGTCTTTCATCGAGCCAGTAAGTACGACACGAGCGATGCTCCACCGATCGAAGGCAACACCTGGCTAGAAATTATTTGGACAGCAATGCCGCTGGTTTTGGTGTTAACCCTTGCTTTTGTCAGTTATCGTACTTACGAAAAAATGTCCATTCGTGGTCCGATGGAACTGGTGCATCTGCATGTGCCACAGGTGATGGAGCCTGCTTATGCTGAACCGTTTGACAGTACGCCTCAACAGCAGATTCAAGATGCAGTAGAGGTCGCCCCCATTGAGCAGATTGATGTGATGGCTAAACAGTGGGCATGGGTATTTCACTATCCAGAGCAGGATATTACCAGCACTGAACTGCATTTACCAGTTGATCGCCGTATTCGGTTCACGTTGCGATCGGAGGACGTGCTGCATGGGTTTTACATCCCAGCCTTTCGCTTGAGTCAGTATGTGGTTCCCAAGCAGGATATTAATTTTGAACTCACTCCTATAAAAATGGGAACGTATCGCTTGCGGGACTCAATGTATAGCGGTACTTATTTTGCTGCCAATCAAACCGATGTAGTCGTGCAATCACCCAGCGATTACCAGCAGTGGTTAGCCGATGCGGCGACTCAAACGCCCAGCGCCGCTTTTAACCAGGCTGCCTACGAGTATGACCAAACTTCTGAACGGGGAGCAGGTAACACCAAAGATAAGGTTGCCGTTCGTGGTTGGGCAACGATTCCACCTGCGCCGCCACCGGTGGTGAACTATGCACCAAAGCATAAGCCTGACAGCCCAGCCATCTGATGCAGCTTGCTCTTATTTAGCGTTTGTGTAGCGTCCCGTAAGGACTTGAAGGATTAGCGAAGGATTAAGGACTTTATGACGAATATTTCGATCGAGGCTCCAGACATTATTCGCGGACAACCGTACCCCGGTGCGCCCGACAACTGGAAGCGGTTTTTTACCTTCAGCACCGATCACAAAGTCATTGGCATTCAATATATCGTCACGTCTTTTGTCTTTTTTCTGGTTGGCGGACTGTTTGCCATGATTATGCGGGGCGAGCTAATTACCCCCGAAGCAGATCTGGTCGATCGCACGGTTTATAACGCGCTGTTTACCATGCACGGCTCGATCATGCTGTTTTTCTGGACGTTTCCCGTTTTGGTGGGACTGGGAAACTACCTGGTGCCATTAATGATCGGAGCGCGAGACATGGCTTTTCCTCGGCTCAATGCGGTCTCGTTTTGGATGATCCCGATCGCAGGCGTGTTGATGCTGTCGAGTTTTCTGATTCCGGGCGGTCCGTCGCAGTCAGGCTGGTGGGCTTATCCACCTGTCAGTTTGCAGAATCCAACCGGAAATTTGCTTAACGGACAAGTGCTTTGGATTCTCTCTGTCGCCATTTCGGGTGTTTCCTCGATTATGGGGGCAGTGAATTTTGTCACCACCATTTTTAGGATGCGTGCGCCAGGAATGACCTGGTTTAGAATGCCTGCCTTTGTCTGGGCAGTGCTAGGGGCACAGTTGATTCAGCTTTATGGCTTGCCATCACTTACAGGCGGCGCGATCATGTTGCTGCTAGATTTAACGGCTGGAACCAGCTTTTTTGCCCCCGAACGCGGTGGAAATCCCATTCTATACCAGCATTTTTTCTGGTTTTATTCCCATCCCGCCGTGTACGTGATGGTGTTGCCTGCCTTTGGCATCTTTTCGGAAGTGCTGCCCGTTCATGCGCGTAAGCCGTTGTTTGGCTACCGCGTGATTGCCGCTTCGTCGATCGTCATTACCATCATCAGCAGCACTGTGTGGGTGCATCACATGTTCGCCAGTGCCACCCCTCCCTGGATGCGGATGTTCTTTATGGTGACGACCATGTTGGTTGCCATTCCCTCTGGCATTAAGGTGTTTGGCTGGGTCGCGACCGTATGGGGTGGCAAAATTCGGTTTACAACGCCCATGCTGTTTGCGCTAGGTGGCATTAGCAACTGGCTGTTTGCAGGCATCACGGGCATCTTTTTGGGTTCAGTGCCGATCGATCTTCACGTTCACAATACGTACTTCGTAGTCGGTCACTTTCATTATGTGCTGTACGGGGCGATCGTCATGGGCATCTATGCCGGGATCTATCACTGGTTCCCCAAAATGACAGGGCGTATGTATTACGAAGGTCTGGGCAAACTGCATTTTGCGCTGACGTATATTGGCACCGCGTTAATCTTTTTGCCAATGCATCCCCTGGGGCTGATGGGAATGCCGCGTCGGGTCGCTTCTTATGATCCAGAGTTTGCTTATTGGAATGTGGTCGCCAGCATTGGTGGCTTTCTACTGGGTCTGTCTACACTGCCGTTTATTCTCAACATGGTGAGCGCCTGGATTCGCGGCGACAAAGTTGGCAACAATCCCTGGCGAGCATACGGCTTAGAGTGGCTCACCTCTTCACCACCCTCAGTCGAAAACTATGAAGAAACGCCGATCGTGATTTCGGGTCCTTATAGCTACGGCAGAAACGAACCGTTGGTCGAAAACATTCCAAACCCTGGCTTGACTGATTTCCCAGAATCTCTGACACAGCAGAAAACATCATGACGGCAGAAAGAGCGCTTTCCCAAGACCTCGAAGCAAACGTCCGAGAGCACCAAGAGCATGACGAAGCAGGAAACAGTAAGTTTGGCTTTATTGTGTTTCTGCTGTCAGAAAGTGTTATTTTCCTGAGCTTTTTTGTGGGTTATACCATCTTCAAAACCACCACAACTGATTGGTATCCAGCAGGCGTTACCGGGCTAGAAACCAGAGAACCATTGCTTAATACGATCGTGTTGGTCTCCAGTAGTTTTGTGATCTACGTCGCTGAACGATATTTGCATGACAAAAAGCTCTGGGGGTTTCGCCTCTTTCTCCTGACAACAATGGCTATGGGAGGCTACTTCCTATTTGGGCAGGCAGTGGAATGGCGCGGTTTGCCCTTTACCTATCAGTCCGGTTTGTTTGGCAGCCTGTTCTATCTACTCACTGGCTTTCATGGTTTGCATGTCCTCACTGGCATTCTGCTGCAAGGGTTGATGCTGGGGCGATCGTTCTTCCCCGGTAACTACGACAATGGTTTCTTTGGTGTCGAGGCAACCTCTTTGTTCTGGCACTTTGTTGATGTCATTTGGATCGTGTTGTACACGCTAATTTATGTTTGGCAGTAGGAGACTCCTATGATCGTTGACGACCAACACTATGACGTGATTATCATCGGTACTGGAGCGGGTGGCGGCACCCTAGCCCGTAAATTAGCACCAACTGGCAAAAAGATTTTGCTGCTGGAACGAGGGGAATTAATTTACCGCGAAAGCTCAGAGTTAATCGATACAGAAGTCTTTAAAAAAGAGCAATACCATGCACCCGAATCCTGGCACGACAGTTCGGGAGAGCCGTTTTCTCCACAAACGTATTACGCAGTGGGTGGCAATACCAAAATCTGGAGCGGTGTTTTGCAGCGAAGGCGCGAACGTGACTTTGAGCAAGTGCAACATCAAGGTGGGCTTTCTCCAGCATGGTCATTAAAATACCAGGACTTTGAGCCTTACTATACGGAAGCAGAAAAACTGTATCAAGTACACGGTAAGTTTGAGGATGATCCAACCGAGCCATCCCACAGCGAAGCCTATCCCTTTGCAGAAGTTGCCCATGAACCATTAGTGCAACAAATTGGCGGTTCTTTGGCTGAGCAAGGGTTACATCCCGTTCATCTACCGCTAGGGTTAGGTGATTTTGGTCGAACGGATGCTGAAGATACCGGCATTACTCCCGTACTCAACAGCGAGAACGTGACGCTCAAAACGTCTGCCCAGGTCGTTCTCCTGCATACCAATCCATCCGGCTCAGAGATCAAAGCAGTTGAGGCAAAGATTGGGGAGCAGTCCTATTTATTTTTAGGCGATGTTGTGGTGCTTGCCTGTGGTGCTGTAAATTCGGCAGCCTTGCTGTTGCGGTCTGCTAACGAAAAGCACCCCAAGGGAATTGCGAATGGCTCTGATCAGGTGGGTCGCAACTTGATGAAACAATTGTTGTCTGTTGTCGTGCAGTTGACCTCTACCGCTAATTCTGGGTTGTTTTCTCGCACGCTGGGGCTGAATGATTTTTACTGGGGAGACAAGGATTTTCCGTATCCGATGGGTCATGTGCAAAACTCTGGCGGGATTCTCCAGGATGTCATTTTTGCCGAAGCCCCTCCCATTTTATCGGCGTTATCTCGACTGATGCCCAATTTTGGCTTGCGGCAGTTGGCAACCCATTCGATCGGCTGGTGGTTGAAAACAGAAGACTTGCCCCATGCAGACAATCGGGTTCGTTATGTGGGAGATAAGCTGCGAATTGACTACACGCCTAATAACGTCGAAGCGCACGATCGCCTGGTTTATCGTTGGGTTGACGCGTTGAAAAGCGTTGAGCAGTCTCAGCCCAATCTATTTAACCGCACAACGCATCCTCGTAGTGATATGCCTGTACAGGTTGTGGCGCATCAGTGTGGCACCTGTCGGTTTGGCGAAGATCCAGCGACCTCAGTCTTAAATCTAGACTGCCGTACCCATGAAGTGCATAATCTCTATGTTGTCGATAGCAGCTTCTTTCCATCTCATGCCAGTGTTAGCCCCGGTTTGACGGTTATTGCCAATGCTCTGCGAGTCGGCGATCGCCTCATTGAGCAATTGCAGTAAAAAGCTGAAAAAACCATCATCGGGTTTAAGGACAAAAAGGCAATGTTAATTTCCCCTCAGCAAGCGATCGTATTCCGCTTTAGTGGCTCTGAAACATTCACACGCAGAGGCTTCTAGCCCAGATCGATTGAGGATTTGGACTCTTCCCCGCTGATACTGAATCAGTTTTCGCTCTTGTAGCCGTTGCGCCGCCAGCGTCACCCCTGCCCGCCGCACGCCTAGCATATGGGCGATAAACTCCTGCGTTAGCGGCAGATTGTCGGACTCAATACGGAATTGCGTTTCGAGTAACCAACGTGGTAGGCGTTGGTCTAGCGTGTGGAGCGAGTTGCAAGCCGCCGTTTGAGAGACCTGTACCATAAACGCCTGAGTGTAGCGTAGGAGTAAATTGTGAAGTTCATCATAGCGTTTGAACTCCTCCTCTAGTCTCTGCACCTCAATTCTCATCGCGTTGCCTGCGATCTGAACCATGTATGCTGTCTGTGTGGTTGCACTGTTGCCCATTAAAGCGTTAAGACCCAGCACTTCTTGATTGCCGACCATCCCGACCTCTGCTGTCGCACCATCTTGCATGGTGATGGTGATCGAGAAAAGACAGTCGAGTGGGAAAAAGATATGCAGCAATGGCTCGCCAGGCTGATGGACGATCGAACCCTGACTTAAGGTAACCTGCTCAAGATGAGGTGTAAGCCGATCGAGCACATCAGCAGAGAGCAAAGCCAATATTTGATTTTTAGCGGTCATAAAAGCCTCATAACGGCGTCGAAGTCGCCCTTTTTAGAACATTCTTTGAGAAAAAGTCGACTGCTATAAACAGGTGTTTGCTGCCATCGCTTGAACCGACCCGGTACGGCAAACGATCATAGCAAGTAACTTGTCGATGTCTAACGGTTTGGCTAAGTGCCGACAAAACCCAGCCGTGAGGGCACGAGTACGCTCATGCACTCCAACACATACCGTTAAAGCAATTGCCGGAATCTGAACACGATAGGTCGTTTCAAAGGCTTTCACCTTATCCATGAGTGCGTGTCCATCTTGACTCGGCAGAAAAAGCTCACTAATTACAAAATCGGGGAGAGTTTGTTGCATGCGTTCGATCGCTTCACTAACGCAGGTTGCTGTAGTCGTTTCAACCTTATAGCTGTCAAACAACATCGTTAGCAAGTCTCTACAATCAGCAGTACCATCGACATACAAGCACTCGTAAACCTTTTCGCAGTAGAGGTAAATGAGGCATAGCAGCGGCGATCGGGCTTATAGAAAGGTTTAATGCAACATAGATCAACAATAGTTGTTACAGAAATTGCGATCAGTACAGTTGCGTACTATGGAAACAAATTCAGTACATTCAGAGTTAGCGGTGTAGCATTTTTCGCAACGGGCAACGTTTGTGCTGCAGCTTGCCCGACGGTATCTATTCTCCAACTCGGTATCTATTCTCCAACTCAGTCACAGGCTCATTTCCACCCACCTGAGTGTCTTGCCGTTCTAACTTAACTTCGTACTCCTGGCTAAATGAGATGATGAGCAGATTAGGGTTCCCAGTTCTGCTTCTGGTAAGGGTTCTACTTAATCCTTTAGCCTTTAGCCTTTTGCCATAGATGTCCTGGTTCACTTTAGCACTCAAAACTTTTAGCCCTCACCCCTCAGCCTTTCTCCTGATGGATTCAGAAACCGACGTATGATCCTAATTTGAAGTCCTCTATGGCATCACTGGTTATGACGAGATTGCTTGTGAGAAGCCTGCGCTTTGGCTGTTTGGCGATCGCTCTAGCTGCTGTTTCCGTTAGTACCAAACCCGTTTTTGGCGATCGTTTGTTGGCGGCTGATCCCATCAAGCCGATGCTGCCTGCCAATTTGCGTGAGGTAAGTGTGTGGACGCGGGCATTGGGCAAGGCTCAACCACCCTCACCGTGGCGTGTGGCACCGTGCGATCGCAGTAGCAAAGCGCCGATGCTCTGTGTGTACGATCAACAGGCTCTAGTCGGCACGGTAGAACTGGGAACACACCTCATTAGCAGCCGACCTGATTTGAGGCAAAAGCTGAAAGAGGCAGGCATTCCAGCCAAGGCAAACTACGCTGCTCCTAAATATCGCAAGCAGGTGGCGATCGCCCTTAAAGCCTGGGTCGAAGACTACTACGCCTTCTTTAAAGACGATCGCAAGACTGCATACGGTGACAGCATTACCTTTGCCTCTCAGCCACCTATACAAGTGTCGCTTGGTAAGCTAAAGGGATTCCGCTACGGTTTTTCAGGCATCAAACAAGATAAGGACATCCACGAACAGCGCGTTGGCTATGTTGCCTTTGATGGTGCCACGCTGTATATCATCACAACTGCGTTTGATGCTACATCAGAGACAGGCAAGTTTAAGACGCTCGAAGACTTCCAGCGCTTTGAACCGCATTTGGCAAAGCTGATAGCACGACTGCAATTACCGATCGCCAAGCGATCACGTTGATTGATAGCTAAGTTGATTGGTAGCTAAACAGCTATTTAGCCACTAGCGCTCAGCTTTCAGCGACTAGCATCGGTTCTCGCACCAAACGCTGACCGCTCATCTAAACCAATAGCTGCTTTTTTACAAACCCTAAGCCTTAGACAAACGGTGTAGCCAAACATAGTTGGAACCTTCGGGGCTGCATTTGCTTTGAATCAGGCTGTTGGAATAAAAAAGGTTCTGCCCAGAGCGATCGGTGAGATAGCCAGAAGCCGTCCACTCGCCGTAGGGATCATTAACGTAGAAGCCGCTCTGGTTGTAGCCACGCACGACCACGATATGACCAAAGCTCGTGAAGTAACCGTGGATAATGCAGGGACGACCTTCGGCGATCGCCTTGCGAATATCTGCCAAACTACCTCGCAGGGTCAGGTTATTCTCAATGCCATACGCTCTCGCCATCCTTGCCAGATCGTCCGGCTCGTGACGGCTCAAGCCATTGCCATCCATATAACGATACAGTTCGTCCTCGTACTGGGCGGCACTGGTGCGCTGCTTAATGCGGAAGTACGCCATCACCATTGCAAAGCTAGTAACATTGCAGGCCCCGGTTGGGTTCACGGCATTGTCAAGCTGGCTTTTATACGGAATGTTGAGATTCTTGCTTTTTGGCAGTGCACCGGGTGGTGGCGCGGGTGCAGGCTGGGGCTTACTGTAAGCCACTTTGCCCTTGCTGTCGATTAACTGCACATGATACCCATAGGTGTGCCAGGTATTGCGGGGTGGATCGCCCAGTACCTCACCTAAGATCGCGACCTTGAGATGGTCTTTCTCAACAAATTTCCAGGAACTCAACTCAAAAACCTTTCCTGCGGCTACAGACACCTTATCTTTTGCAGATAGTTTGTCAGCATCAGCAGTCGATTGCTTGAATGTAGTGTTTTGAACAACTTTGAGCCTCATATACAATGCCCCTTCCGCTAAATGAAAGCATCGAACGGTCAACACAAGCGACGTGAGTGGAAAACAGATGCCCCTCTAACGTTGTCGAACCGATCCACACAACGATTAACCCATTTAAGCTTATCAACACAAGTTGGGTGTTACAGAGGCTGATCAAGTCGGTAGCTAGCGATCGCCTTAGAGCTTCTTTCCGTCTGCGGCTGCATTGTGCGCTGTTTGATCATACAACCCCACCTAAAGGTAACTCTAAAAGCGCGCTCGATCGTCCTTCATTGCACGAAGCACGCGCCCAACTTGTTTCAGACAGTCGAGGTGTTTAACGGCTACTTTATGCGCCAGACCGCTACATATAGCGTAAACTCACAAACGAATGCGCTAAAAGAGGCAGGATTCGTTAAAATGAAGCGGCAGCAAACGTTGGAGCCTATGACACGCACAGGCATTGGAATTCGGACGGCGAATGCACGCTCCGAGCGGCTCACTGGGCAAATTCATGTGTACGATGGCGCTGGAAAGGGAAAGTCTCAAGCAGCGTTGGGCGTAGTGCTACGTTCCATTGGTTTGGGCATTCACTCCGACTTGCAGACCCGTGTGTTGCTGCTGCGCTTTCTGAAGGGACCCGGACGGACGTATGACGAAGATGGGGCGATCGAGGCATTGCAGCGTGGCTTTCCGCATCTGATTGATCAGGTGCGTACGGGCAGAGCCGAATTTTTTGGGGCAGACGATATTACCCGTTTTGACACGCTTGAAGCACAGCGCGGCTGGGATGTAGCAAAGGGTGCGATCGCTTCCGGTCTTTACTCTGTCGTTGTACTCGATGAGCTGAACCCTGTGTTGGATCTGGGCTTGTTGCCGGTCGAGGAAGTGGTCAGTGCCCTCAAGCGCAAACCTGATCATATGGAAGTCATTGCAACGGGTCGTGGCGCACCCCAACCGCTGCTTGATGTTGCTGACTTGCACTCAGAAATGCGTCCTCATTACCACGCTGGTGCCAAAGAGCAGGGCATTGCCGGTATCGAGATTTACACTGGATCAGGCAAAGGTAAATCGACGAGTGCGCTTGGTAAAGCGTTGCAAGCGATCGGCAAAGGCATCAGTCAGGACAAATCTCATCGTGTGCTGATTATGCAGTGGCTCAAGGGCGGCAGTGGCTATACCGAAGATGCTGCGATCGCCGCCCTTAACCAAAGTTATCCTAATCTTGTGGATCATCAACGCTGCGGACGCGACGCGATCGTTTGGCGTGGGCAGCAGCAGGAACTTGATTACGTCGAGGCAGAACGCGGCTGGGAAATTGCTAGAGCCGCGATCGCGTCGGGGCTGTACAAAACCATCATTTTGGATGAACTGAATCCTACTGTCGATTTAGAGTTGCTGCCAGAAGAACCGATCGTTCAGGCGCTGCTGCGTAAACCCCGCGATACCGAAGTTATCATCACCGGGCGCTGCAAAAACCCTCCTGCCTACTTCGACCTTGCTAGCATCCACTCTGAAATGATTTGCCACAAGCACTACGCCGAAAAAGGCATTGACCTTAAACGCGGCGTAGACTTTTAAGTGACTGTTTTTAAGTGGCTGTGAAGTACGTCTTGCTCAGCTGGTTGCTACAGCATTGCCAGCATAACGTCCTCTGCCTGTGCTTTTCCATGTGCCCTTGCTGCGACCCACTGAGAGGATATTGGCTAGGGAATTTTTCGCGCGATTGTAATCCTCTTTAGATAAACCATCGTACAACTCAGCCATCACCTCATCCGTACTCAGCGGTGCTGAAGCGTTACTAAGAATGTCACCCACCGATTCTGTCAGTGCTTTGTCGCTCCATTGACTCTTCAAAAACCGCTGTAAGTTTGATGTTTTGCCTCGCTGGTTCGTTTTACCGGCTGACGGCGTTGCTGGTTTCGATGGTTTTTTCGCTGTAGTGGTCTGGGCAGTTGCTGATGGTTTTGGACTAGGCGGCGTTTTTACTGGCTTGGCTTTTTGTTGGCTACCCCGCTGCTTAGTTGCAGTTTTTTTGGCGGGTAACGCTGCGATCGCCGCTGCAACGGGCTCCGGCTCGTCGCTGGAGGCATCACTCCCACTCTCTGCGGCAGCAAGCTCTATAGCACTAGCAAGTTCTACAACGCTCTCAGGCGTTACTTCTGGTATGGAATCGGTTTCAGGCGTTACTAATCCTAGCGCTGAGGCTTCAGACAGGAGCGTTTCAATACCTTGGATTTGAGTAGTCTTTTGCTGCGCTTGCTCGTTCATCCACTGGAGTTCTTGACTCAAATGATCTTTTACTTTCTGCAACGAGGCAACAAATGCGATCGCTTCATCTTTGGCTAGGGTTTGGAGATAGGACGTTGACGTTGCCACAGCTAAACTCTTGTGAACAGTGATTGTTCTTGATTCTACTTCACGCTTTGAGATCAGAAGCAGAATCTGTCAAGTTTTGATTGTAAATACTTGTGGAATGTTTCCACCGTTGGCGTAATCACTTCTAAATCCAGTGATGCAGCTATGCGGTGGTGAGCTATAGCAGCCACTTACACAGCTTCAGGCTGGCAAGTTTGCTCCTGACAATCCTCTCTGTAGACCGAATTTAAAGTCATAGAAAGAGCAGTGTGGAATGGCTAGTGCTTGTAAACAAGAAAGCCCGCGATCGCGTCTAGCAGAGCTTCCGGTTCATCAGCACGTATGGAATGACCGCTATGCTCAAAAATCCGCAGATCGGCGTTGGGAATGGCGTTAGCAATTTCTTCTGAGAATTCAGGTGGGCAGATCCAATCATGCCGCGCACCAATCACTAGAGTCGGAGCGGTGATTTTGGATAATTCGCTGCGAATATCGTAAGTTCGCAGAAAGCCACCAAAGGCAACATTGATGGCATCAGGAGAGAGAATGGCACGATCCCAGGCTTTTGGCGACGAGTCTGGATCGTAGGTGATGGAATAGAGCGATCGCATCACGGTGAAATACTCACGCAACTGTTCTTCATTCTCAAAGTTGCCGTCCCAGAGGCGTTGCGCGATTGCTTTTTGTTCGTCTGTTCCCCGCTCTGCCAGAATGACTTTGGCTCGTTCCAGAAAGCGGTAATCGGGCACGGTGACGATCGCAATCAGATGCGACACGTTTTGAGGATAGCGGCTGGCATAGGTTAACGCCACCATACCGCCATAGGATGCGCCAATTACAACAATCTGGTCTAAGCCAAGATGCCGACGGAGGGCTTCCATATCCTCCACATTGTTGTCTAGTGTGTAGGTTTCTTTCGCGCCTCGTACCGACCGCCCTTGCCCACGATGATCGAAGTAAACCAACTGCATTTTTTGGCTCAACGGCGACAGCGTTGGTTTAAAGGAGGTGTGATCGGCTCCGGGTCCACCGTGAATGAGAAAGGCAACAGGCTTTTCCCGCATCCGTTTGCCATCCGGCACCAGACCCGCACCTTCTATATCAAAGTAAATTTCGGTATCGCGTAACTTAGCTCGCATAGCTATACAGATTCTAAAATGCAGCGGTTAGCGGTCAGCAGTCAGCAGTCAGCTTTTTAGCCTTTAGCCTTTAGCCCTTCACTACGAATAGCCCTTAATCTGCTCTGGCAAGTTCATCACCGAGCGATAGTGCGCTTCCACTTGAGCAATCTTTGTCGATTGACGGTTTGTGATCCATTGACTGCGATCAAACAATTGTTGCCGTAGGTCATCGACATTAATAGTTGTGACACTGCCGTTAGCAACAAGGCGATTGCCCTTGACCCAAACGCTATCCACTGCTTGCGCCGGACGACCCAACACTAACAACCCGATGGGATCAGTGCGCGGCAGTAGCGATAGATTCTTCAGGTCGTACAGCACCAGATCTGCCTGCTTGCCCACAGTGAGCGACCCAAACTCATCTGCCATGCCCAGCCCAGTAGCACCCCCGATCGCCGCTATTTCAATTGCTTTGCGAGGTGTCATCCAGTGGCGATAGTCAAAATCGGTAACGTTGTGCAAAATCGAGCCGATTTTAATTGCTTCTAACAAATCCTGAGAGTCGCTGCTGGCACAGCCATCGCAACCAAACGCCACATTGATACCTGCTTGAAGATATTTGAGAATCGGTGCAATACCGCTCCCCAAACGCAAATTGCTAAGTGGATTATGCACAACGGTTGCCTGGGTTTCGACGAGGATGGCAATGTCCGCCTCATCCAACCACACGCAATGCGCTAGAGAGGTACGATTGCTCAAGAAACCCAGTTCCTTCAAATGCTTCACTGCGCTACAGCCGTATTTTTCGTGTGCCAGCATTTGTTGCGCTTTCGTTTCTAGCAAATGAGTATGGAGCGGCAGCGTGTAGCGATCGCTCAACTCAACAAACCCTTCAAACAGGGCATCGGTACCGAGCTGCAATCCCGTTGGTGCAGGCAGAATGACAACGCCCTCGTCGGGTCTATGAAACTCTTGAATGGCTTTGTGAAGCAACTCGATCGACTCCTGCGTCGATCGTTGATACGGAATATGTTCGCGCTTGACTCCACCTGATGGAATGCTGGCAGTAAGTGGCTCGTCTTGCATCAACGGGGCGATAAAGGCACGGATGCCCACTTCGCGATAAGCACGTACCGCTGCTGCGATCGACTCTACTTCCCGACCCGGAATCATCACCAGATGATCCACGACGCTTGTACCACCTGACAGCAAGGTTTCGACGGCTGTTGCTAACGCACTTAGGTAAAGTTGCTCTGGGTCAAGCGGCTCAAACTCATACAGTTCTGCAATCCACAGCTCCAGCGGCGTAGGGGGAATCATGCCCCGCTGCCACAGCTCAGGCGAATGGGTGTGAGCATTGACAAAACCAGGCAGCAGCAGCTTATTGCGCCCATCGACAACAGCTCCCACAATTTCCAAACTGGGAGCGATCGCCGCAATGCGTCCATCTATAAGCTGAACATCAACTGTTTCGTACCCTTGCTCAACTGGAACCAGGGCACTCTGAATGGTGAAATCCACAAACCTAATCCTTTCTATAATGAGAAACCGATTACTAAAGGAGAGGTTTCTCCGTTAATCTTTCTTAATTTTAGATACTGTGTTTCCTTGTTTGAAGTCAAGCAGTTAAGGTCTTAGCAGTGGTTCGTGTTGCGTTAGACGATCGAGGCGGGAACCTTACTAAAAACGGAGTTTTACTATGCAGCCATTACGACAGGGAGATGTGCTTTTGCTCCCTACTCAAGCCTTCTCTACATCAGTTCTAGACAGTCAGAAATTGCCACACCTGACGCTGGCAGAAGGCGAAGTGACCGGGCACAAGCACTGCATTAGCAAGGGGCAGGCAGAACTGTATGAAAAAGACGGCACACTTTATCTGCACGTGCTTCCAGAAACGGCTACGCTAACGCATGAAGAACACAAGGCGATCGCCATCCCCCAAGGCACCTAGATAACCCGCATTCAGCGTAAATATGAACCCGAATGCTGGCACCATGTCGCCGATTGAGGTGTGGCGAAAGAAGCCGAGTCTGTGTAGACAGAACCTGTTTGTGCTCTCGGTGGAGAAACTCGGTTCTTGGTGAGAACTGTTGGTCAGTTAGGTCGCAATTTTAGCAAGGTATCCTGTGCATTTATTTGGGTAAATTAATGCTCCAACAGCTTAGAAAATGGCTTAAAACGATGCCATCAAAAATAAAAGTGTCTTTACCCACATTTAAAGCATCAGTTACACCAGAATCTGTCAACCGCTAGAGAAGCAATTCGGTGGGTTAACTGAGATGCCGATCTAGAGGCTTTTGCGGTTCAGACCTGATCAAGCTGGTAAAGATACAGGTAAGCGTAATGTACCAACGATCGCCAAACTTTCAGGATACGTTGGCAAAGAGAAACGCGATCGTGAATGAGGGAGCGATCGCTCTGTCTAGCGTGACATTTAAGACATATTCCGAATCTTTCAAATGTTTGGCTCACTGTCTAAGCTGACCGATCCTATTAACTTTTTTAACGGTTCTCACAGCTTTGCAAATGAAATTCCGCTCAGGACTTAAAATTGTCCTATTCTTAGAAACCTTAGATAAAGTAGGACACGTCCAATATGGCTGACCCTAGAAATGCAGAACTTATTCAACCTTACAACGGTGATCCCTTTACAGGGCATTTGTCTACTCCTATTAGCGATTCTGCGTTTACCAGAGCGTTTATTGGTAATCTGCCTGCTTACCGCAAAGGGTTAGCTCCGCTCGTACGTGGTCTCGAAATTGGTCTCGCTCATGGTTATTTCTTGATTGGACCCTGGGTCAAGCTTGGACCATTGCGTGATTCTGATGCAGCCGCGCTAGGCGGACTCATTTCAGGGCTGGCACTGATCCTGATAGCAACTGCTTGCCTTTCAATCTATGGGCTTGTGACCTTTGATGGCGAAAGCCACTCCAAAGACGCATTACAAACATCTGATGGCTGGAGCCAGTTTACAGGCGGCTTCTTTATTGGTTCAACAGGCGCAGCTCTTGTAGCATTCTTCTTGCTAAAAGAGTTTTCTACTGTTGACTCAATCTTCCGTGGCTTATTTAACTAGAGCCTCGATTCAGCTTATTAATGTAAAAGAGCCTGAGTCATTGTGACTCAGGCTCTTTTGCTATGCCTACCAACTTTAATGTAAATGCTACTAAACCACCTTTTAGATGCATCGTGGACGCATCCTACTGCAATCCTTCTACCACGTGCGCTACGAACTCGCTTCCTAACAGTCTCCACCTGCATATTTAGTTCCTTCACCCTTTCACTTCTTCACTCTCATCCTTCCTTCCTTCCCCTCACCAACAGCGATCGTGCCGCTGCCAAGCCAAATAAAAAGCCCAACAGAAAAACTCTGCTGGGCTAAAACCTTACACATCACAGGCTAGTAAAACCCGATCGCCTAACGAATGTATTCTTTCAACACACTGTTGCGGTTGGGGTGGCGCAGTTTCCGTAGCGCTTTTGCTTCAATCTGACGGATACGTTCGCGGGTAACGTTAAAAATCTGACCGATTTCCTCCAGCGTTTTCATGCGACCGTCATCTAAGCCATAGCGCAGTCTCAGAACATCGCGTTCACGAGGGCTGAGAGTGTCTAAAACACTTTCTAAGTCTTCGCGCAGTAGGTTCTTAGAAACTTGATCTTCGGGTGTTTCACCGTCAGATTCGATAAAGTCACCAAGACGGGAATCTTCCTCTTTACCGATCGGTGTTTCTAAGGAAATTGGCAGTTGAGCAGACTTGGCGATAAACCGCAGCTTCTCAATGGTCATTTCCATGCGCGTGGCAATTTCTTCTTCAGTCGGCTTACGTCCCATTTCTTGCGACAGAAGCTTGGTTGTCTTCTTGATGCGTGAGATGGTTTCGTAAAGATGGACAGGCAGACGAATCGTGCGAGATTGATCGGCGATCGCCCGTGTAATTGCCTGACGAATCCACCAGGTCGCGTAAGTAGAGAATTTGTAGCCCTTTTCGTGGTCAAATTTCTCTGCAGCACGAATTAGACCCAAGCTGCCTTCCTGAATGAGATCCTGGAACGACAACCCCCGGTTCATGTACTTCTTGGCGATCGAAACCACTAATCGTAGGTTCGATTGCACCATTTTGTCTTTGGCACGACGACCCAAGTGTAGCCGATGGCGGAAGGCTGAAAGCGGCATATTGACCGCATTAGCCCATTCTTTATCTTGAGGATCGCGGTCTAACTGAAGCAGCAAATCTTCCCGAATACGTTCGAGTTCAAGCAAATCAGCAATTTTGCGTGCTAGCTCAATTTCTTCATCAGCTCGCAAAAGCCGGATGCGTCCGATTTCCTGCAAATACAAGCGAATAGAGTCTTCGGTGTAATGCTTCTTTTTTACCGGTGTGCGACGACGGGTAGACCGAGCCTTACCAGGCTTACTATCTTCTTCGTCCGTAGCAACATCGGCAGTTTCATCTCGATCTTCATCATCAATGAAGAACCCTAATTCGCTCTCAGGCAAATCGCCAGAGGCATCACTTAAAAGCTCGACTTCGAGTACGTTGTTGGCCTGGGTCATGCCGCGTTCCTCATGCTCCTTAACTAGAAAAAATCAGTCAACAGAGAAAACCACATGAAAGGTTGCACTGAGATAACCAATGCTGGATTATTTCAGCCGAACACCTTCATGAGCAAATTTAAAAACGTACCTTCCCACTCAGAGTATATCTCTAGATAGAGGCACCAATTTTAAGAGTACAGCAAAAAAAAGTGCGAGAGATGACTCTGATTGTAGCTTTTCTGACAAAAGCTGCACGCTTTTACCTTGATTTGGTAACAAACATCAGTGAGTTGCATCACACCAGTCGGCTATTTAGCCTAGCAAACGGTTAGGGTTTCCCTACCGATCGCGTCATGGCAGAGCAGGGAGGCATTAAACGTTAGAAACCAGATCACTAAAAAGCTGCATAGTTGGGCAACCTCGCAAATGAGTGATCACAATGTCTAAACGTTGGTTAGGGGCTAAGTTCTAGCTACTGCACAGATAGAAGGTTCGACCAGGTAAAGCGTAAAGATCAAACCTTAGACTAGTGTTGCCTAAGCTTGCTCTCGCTTATATTCCAAAGAGGAGTGAACCGTTGCTACTGATGTAACTTAGATACTCCAAGTTAACAGAGCCGTATTAAATGATCACCAAGTTTCTCTAAAATATTAAAAAATTGCTTGGGTCACCACCCACATCTTGCTGGGATAACTCAGCCATTCTAACGAATTTCCAGCTATTGCTTCAAGGAACGCAAGGATGGCTAGGAGACAAGCTAAGAGGGGACTACAGCTGTTGCAGGGTTCAAATTTATCTATAATTGCGCTCCGCCGTTTGTCTTAAGTTGAACGCGCTGGGGATAAATGTAAAACTTTGTTAACACTCCCGGTCTTCGTCAGTTATCTCCGTCCGCTAGGGGCTGAGTCGATTCATTACTTGTAGGCTGACCGATGCTAGGAGCGGTTTTGGATTGGGGGTAGAGCATTGCCTCTAAAAGACTGGTTGTGTTAGCAGTAGTCAAAATTCTTTTTAGCGACGGATCGCGTAGGCTACCCCAAAGACTACAGGCGACTGCAGAGCTACTGAGGACGATCGAGGTATGCTGCCGAGCAAGTTTGCAGCCGAGTTGATACACCTGAGGACGTTTTTGAAGCGGAAACGATCCTAGGCGGCAGTAAAGCTCACCATCATGATGCATCCCCCAGCGGATGCTTCCATTAAACCAAAAGCTAAAGGTGAAGATTTGCGCTTCATGAAGAATGAGGGGCAACATAAGCATGATTTGTCAGGAACGGTAGTAGCGGCTCGACAGAACGTGTGTTCTAATGTGATGGTTTTGCGATCGAGCCGCAAGCAGCTCTAGGAAGGAGCTTAAGTTATGATGCCCAGCGGCAATACTCTTTTCAGTATGGTTAAAGCGCTTAAGCCTGTAACATAACGGATGAAAAATCAGGCTTGCGGTTTCAGAGCTTTGGTGGGTTTAACGATCGTAAAACCTGGAAACTTCACCTTGCCTCATGCTAGGGATAGTGCCCCTGCCAAAGTTCATCGATGGTAACAAAGCGATAATTTTGTGCCATTAGTAAGGGAATCAACTGCGCGACCGTTGCTGTAACGTCTGCACCACCGTGGTAGCCGTCGTGCAACACAATAATCGAACCGGGTTCCACTTGTTCTAAAACGCGCTGTACAACCGTCGTTACACCAGGGCGCACCCAATCTTCGGGAACAACGCTCCACATGACAGAACGATATTGCCACTGCTGTAACAGTGCCAGAGTACGGGGTGTAAAGAAACCGTTAGGCGGACGGACATCACGTATAGCAGCCGGAGACACCTGACACGCTTGTGCAATTTCGGCTTGCGTCCGTGCAAGTGTTTGCTTTAGCGCTGTTGCCGAAAGTGAAGAAAAGGCTTGGTGGTCGTAGCCATGCAGTCCAAGCCAGTGCCCTTGTTCATAAACGGTGCGGGCAGTTATAGGCGATCGCTGTACGCATTGACCTAGCCAAAAGAAGCTTGCGGTAACGCTATAGTGCTCCAGTACTGCAAGCAACTGAGGGGTATAGTGAGGATGCGGACCATCATCAAACGTGAGCGCGATCGTGCGATCAGTGGTAGCACCAGACCATAGACAACCTGGAAACAGCGGCTTGAGTGCGCGATAGAGCAGCGGGTAGGCGGGTGCAAACTCCATTAGTTTGCCCTACATTGCTAGAGAAAGGGCTTGCCGAGCGTGTGCCGACTCTACCAATGACGACAGCACTTCACCACCTAAGGGATAGACTAAAAAGCCATCAAAGCCAGGGGCTTCGTTTTGGTGCATCCAGCGAGGTGTATGAAAGTCGGTCAATGCTACCAGCGTAATACGATGGACATTAGCAGCGTGTCGCAGTTTTCTTAGCAGCGGCTGAGACCAATGCTGAGTGTCGCCAGCCAAAATAATCAGGAACGGTGGTTTGCGATCGATTTGAGCCAGCGCCTGCTCTTCTAGGCTAGTACTGGCAACTGTGTAATGAGAGTGCTTTAGCAGCGAGGACAGTACGCGCACCACATGGGGCTGTTTCGCTAGCAAAAGAATATCGCTTTGTGTAAATGGCATAATGCGAAACGGCGCGTCAAACGCCAGTGTCCATAGAAGGGCATACGATTAGACATGACTATATCGTTTGCAGAAGACCTGGTTTCGCTGCTCAAAAGACTGAAACTTCTTGGCTAATGACCTTTAGCGCTGTTTAGCTATCTCGGGCTGCTTCCATTTTTCTTAGCCTTTAGCTTGCTTTGACGCTGCTTATTAGCAACTTTTCTTAAAGGTTGCTGCAACCGCTCTTATATTCTCTATACCGCATTTATTATGGAACGTGATGACCAAGCAGTGACGGTTTGAAGGCGTTTGCTAGTGCGATCGTGCCTTGTGCGGTGCTAAGTTTCTTTCGTGATCAGAAGACCTTACGGTGACAAACGAGCTTTTTTGAGTCGGTTTGCTTCGTACCAGTCGGCGATCGCGGGCACCCAGGCTTGAAAGTGAGGCCAGATGGCTTCGCACAGTTTTTGCGCTTCCAGTTGAGCATCGAGCTTCCAGCGCAGATCGAGCAGGTGCATGAGCGATCGGACGTTGGCAGACATCACCCAATGCTGCCGCACATCGAAGGGAATGAGTCCCCTCGCGTGTTCTTCAGAGAAGCCTTGGTGAATCCGCTCTTGGTAGCGCTTGCAGGCAGCCAGGCACCATTCTACGTCCTGCTGGCGAATGGCTTCAGTGTATTCGTAGCGCTTACCCTGGCGATCGCTGTAGGCTCCCAACGGACGCAAATAGAATACTTCCTCCACGTCTTGCTTTCCCTCTACCACATCAATAATTCGTTGCCCGGTATAACGAAACGACTGAACATCGAAGCTCACGCCGACACGATGTGTCCGTATCTGCTGCATCGTACTGTGCGGAAACCAGCCGCAGTTAAGTACGATTTGAGGATGTTCCAGCGGTCCATAGTGACCCCGATTGCCTGATAGTAAGTTTTTGACCACAATTTCGCCGCATTTAGTTTCATCGGGCCAGGTGTCGCGATCGTCCCACACAAAAGCTTCGGCATAGTCCTGGTGCATCGCCGCATAAATCGCTTGCTGGGGCTTCGGCGTTTGGGTGATGACAGCGACAGTAAAGCGATCCATGATTCAGCGCAATAGAAGTTAGGCTATCTAGAATACTGTAGAACGCCCCTGCTCCCCCTAAAGTTGATTCTTCAAGTAAGAGTGCAAACTTAAGGGATAAATAACTGACGCACGCTGGCTTTAGCGAAACTCAAACGAGGCATAACGTTTCACTCGAAGCATTGGCTCACCAGTGTGCTCAATTCATCCCTTCATGCTGCAACGCCCATACCTACACATCGTCTATCATTGTTGCGATTCAACCTTGTAGAACTCAACCGTTCCAGATAGACACCCCATTCGCTTCACCCTATTATTTTGAGATAAGACGGCTTCGAGTCTCACTTTTACCTCATTCACGCACTGCAAAATTTATGCCCTGCCAACATCTGAATGAACTGACTCTAGAAAATCTGATTTCAAAAGCCAATTACCCCGTCTTTCGGTGCGAGGAGTGCATTCGTATCAACGATCGCTGGGTGCATCTGCGGATCTGCCAAACCTGCGGCAAGATGTTGTGCTGCGACTCTTCCAAAAATCAACACGCCCGTCGTCATTATGAGGAGAGCGGACATACTGTAATCAGTTCAGCAGAATTGGGAGAGCAATGGCTATGGTGTTTCACCGATGAACAGGCAAAGAACTATTGATCAATCCAGTTCTAAGGCAGGGGGCTTTCGGCTTGATCGTCCTGCAGGGAACTGCTTTGGAGATGATTTTCTCCCCAGTTGCAAAGCACCTGCAAAACAGGTTTCAGGCTTAAACCATAGGCTGTAAAGGCATACTCTACTTTGGGCGGCACTTCTGAGTGAACGTTACGACTCACAATGCCATCTTTTTCTAATTCTCGCAGTTGTTGAATCAGCATCTTTTCTGTAATCTCTGGCATCAATCGTTTGAGCGCGCTAAATCGTCTTACGTTATCTTTTAGATGCCACAGAATTAAAATTTTCCATTTACCACCTAAGACTTTTAGTGTGGCTTGCACAAACACGGTGCCTTGAGTGAGTTCGTCGCTCATCTACTATTACTTCCCTGTTTGTGGAACAAGCTTACAAAAAAGTAAGTACTTCCGAAAAAGTCAGTACGAGTATACCCTGGTCATGGCTACTGGTTACTGGTTATGAGTCACTGGTCATTGGTTTTGGTTGTTGCAAATGACAAACCATTAACGACTAATGGCAACCCCTATGAGGACAGAACAGAATGCAGGTTCAAGGCGCGATCGCATTGGTGACGGGGGCAAACGGCGGCATTGGGCAATACTACATTCAAGGCTTACAGGCGGCGGGCGTGACTCGCATTTATGCAGGGGCACGGAATCTAGATAGCCTTAAAGACATTGCAGCGGCAGACCCTGATCGCATCATTCCAATTTCCCTCGATATTACCGATGAGGCATCGGTGAAAGCAGCGGTGGAGGCGTATGCTGATGTCACTCTCTTGATCAACAATGCTGGCGTTGGCTTCAATCAGCGATTGGTAGCGGACGTGAATTTTGACAAGATGCGATCGGAGATCGAGGTGAACTACTTTGGGATGCTGCGGATGTGTTTGTCGTTCGCTCCGGTTTTGGCAATGAATGGGGGTGGTGCGATCATCAATATGCTCACCGTTTTGGCAAAAATCAATTTTCCGCTCAACGCTTCCTATTGTGCGTCTAAAGCAGCGGCGCTATTGGCAACGCAGGGCATTCGAGCTGAGCTTGCTTCGCAAAAAACGTTGGTGGTTGGGGTGATGCCTGGAACGGTGGACACAGGGATGAGCAAGGATTTTCCGCCCCCAAAGGTTGCTCCCGAAATAGTTGTGCGGGAAGCACTTCAGGCAGTTGTGGATGAGGTTGAGGATGTTTATCCAGGAGAGCAGGCACAAGAGATGCAGGCTCAATTGCTTAAAGATCCGAAAGCGCTTGAAAAATGGATGGCAGGCATTTTATCGAGTTAACCTGAGTGCAAGGTAACGTCCTGGCTCTGATGAGCAATCCTTCTCAAGCACAGATTATGAATAGTGGCATCATTGGCTCAAGCGGTATGGATTGTGCGTTAAGCAACATTTGGGCAAAACGATGACCCTCAGAACGGATGCTCTCAAAACGGACTCTCTTCTCGTTAAAGCGACGCTGCTACTCAGCAGTAGTCTCACCGTCATGGCAGGAGCCACGATCGCGCCCTCCCTCCCTGCCATGCGTGATCATTTTGCCGCTACACCCAATGCTGACTACTGGGTACGGCTTGTTTTGACGGCTCCAGCACTGTTTATCGCGATCGGTGCTCTGTTTGTTGGTACGCTGATCGATCGCTTTGGACGTAAACCCCTCCTGGCTATAGCTGTACTGCTGTATGGACTAGCAGGCACTTCTGGAGCCATCCTGAACGATCTTGGCATGATCCTGGTAGGGCGGGTGCTTTTGGGACTGAGTGTGGCAGGCATTATGACGACTGCGACTGCCTTGATTGCCGACTATTACATTGAAGCAGCCCGCGCTCAGTTTCTCGGCTTTCAAGCTGCGTTTATGGGCTTAGGTGGAGTGGTGTTCCTATCGCTGGGTGGTTTCTTGGCAGATATCAACTGGCGAATGCCGTTCTTAATTTACCTGCTGGCACTTTTAATCTTTCCGCTTGTGGTGTTTGTGTTGCCAGAACCTGATCGCACCGCTGATACTCAACGCTTGGGAGATGCGGCTCCTGCTGTTTTTCCCTGGCGCATTGCAGGTGTAACTTATGTCGTGGCGCTTTTATCGCAGATTGTGTTTTATCTGATTCCGGTACAGTTACCGTTTTATCTAAAGCAACTGTTTGATGCGAATGCCTCGCAGAGTGGGCTAGCGATCGCCTTTGCTACGTTGTTCAGTGCAGCCAGTGCGTTCGCTTACAAACAAATCAAGGCGCGACTGTCGTTCATGGGCATCTATACGATCGCGTTTCTGTCGATGGCTGTTGGCTACCTCATCATTGGCTTTTCGACAATGTATGCAATGGTTTTAGTGGGGCTGGCGCTTGCTGGAACTGGATTAGGGTTACTGATGCCAAACATGAATGTTTGCTTAACCTCCGCCGTACCTGGCAGCTTCAGAGGGCGAGTATTAGGTGGATTGACGACTGCATTTTTCTTGGGTCAGTTTGTTTCGCCCATTCTCAGCCAACCGCTCAGTAGTGCTTTTGGGTTAGATGTCACGTATCGCTTGGCAGGTGGATTGCTAGTAGGGATGGGGGCGATCGCCCTTGCGCTAGGCTGGCGCTGGCAGTAAACCAAGCAGCACTCAAGTAAGTCTGTGCTAGAACACAATGAGTTAGTAAGCAGTTTAAGACACTGAGCCAGTCACCCCAGCAAACCATTGAGCAAGCGTTGGGTGCGATCAATATGATCAGCCATTAACTGTCTGGCGAGGTCTGCTTGTTCTTCACGAAGGGCATCAAGAATCTGCTGATGTTGGGCAGTGGAACTCAAGCAGGCAGCAGGACTGTGAGGAATGATTGCTAGTAAATCCGAGAGTTCGGCATGAATGCCTGCCACGATCGTAGTAAGCCGCCGAGATTGGGTGGCGCTAGCAATCAGCAAATGAAATTTAGTATCCAGATGGCGATGGTCATTAAAGTGATTGGCTGCTTGCTTCATTCGATCGACCAGCGATTGCAGTTCATCAAGCTGCTGGCTGTTAGCTCGCTGTGCTGCGAGTTCTGCCACTCCGGGTTCCATTACCAGTCGATAATCTAAAATTTCGTTGAGGGTTGTGCCTCTCTGCTCAAGTCTCTGCTTCAGTTCACAGACGCTCGGTAATACGAGTCCCTCGCAGACAAAGGTGCCGCCTGTGCGTCCGCGCTTGACGCTTAAAAAGCCCTGCGCTGCTAGTACCCGAATGGCTTCTCGCACGGTTGTGCGGCTGACTCCCATAATGTCTGCTAAATCTCGTTCCGTCGGCAATTGATCACCTGGACGGTACAGCCCCATTTTGATGGCAGCGCTTAAGCGCTCTACGGTAATTTCATACGCATTTACCGTGGTCTTGAAGCCTTGAATCACAGTTTCTGCTGCATTTAAAGCTTCGATGGGAGAGACATTGCAGGGTTTATACATGGACATTGCTATGAGTTTTTGACCAACCCCAGTGAGAGCCTGCTGGCGCTTTTGCGGCTTTTTGTTTGGTTGCTGTCACACCATCAGGCAAAGTTTTGAAGAAAGTATATTGAGTCACAATCTTAAACTTATTAAGGTCTAATACTAAACCTTAAAGCTTGGCGTTGAAGAAAGCTTGATATTCAGGTTTCCATTTTTGCGATCGCAGGGCAGGGTTAGTTTCCACGCTTGATTCATACGCTAGACATGGAGCGCATCGTATGGCTAAGAATCGGAATCGGGGCGGAGTTTCCTATGAAGATGTGGATGATGCTTATCTAGAGCGTCGGCAACTACGACGGAGCGCTGGTTGGATATTGCTTTGGGCGTTGGGCGTCGGTGCCGTGATTTCGGGCGAGTTTTCGGGATGGAATTTGGGATTAGCAGCGGGTGGTTTCTGGGGCTTGGCGATCGCTACCGTGCTAATGGCAATCATGTATGTGTGCATGGTCTTTAGTATTGCCGAAATGTCGTCTGCTTTGCCCCATGCTGGCGGCTCCTATTCGTTTACACGCAATGCGTTTGGTCCCTTTGGTGGTTTTCTTAACGGTATTACCGATGCTTGCGAGTTCGTGCTCACCCCAGCCGTTATCGTGTACTTCATTGGGTCTTACCTGAATACCTTGGAGCCGCTCAAGGGCGTACCCATCCCGGTGTGGTGGGTACTGTTTTATGTGGTTTTTGTAGGTATTAACATCATTGGGGTGGAACTCACGCTGAAGTTTGGGCTGTTTATTACAGTGATGGCAGCCAGCGTGCTAGTGATTTTTTATCTGGGTGCCATTGGTAAATTTGACCCAGCACTACTGACTAATATTGCACCTGATCCCGGTCAGACGGCGTTCTTGCCCAAAGGGTTTGGTGGGATTTTTGCTGCCTTACCCTATGCCATCTGGTTCTTTTTAGGCATTGAGCAGTTGCCCCTGGCGGCTGAAGAAGCCCACGACTCCGGGCGCGATGTACCCAAAGCGTTAACCTGGGGGATTTTTACGCTGTTGATTCTGGCTTTTCTAGTGCTGGTTTTGAACTCTGGCGTTGCCTCTGGAGCCGATGGTATTGGCAAATCGGGGGCACCGTTGGCAGATGGCTTGCAGGCAGTGTTTGGCGCCGGCATTTTCACCAGCACACTGATTGTCATTGCAATCAGCGGCTTGATCGCCAGTTTCCATACCATTATTTATGGCTATGGACGAGTATTGTTTTCGTTATCGCGTGCTGGCTATCTGCCTCGCTGGCTATCGCTTACAGGTAAATATCACACGCCTGCTCTAGCGCTGATTTTGGGTGGTGTGATTGGGCTGGCGTGTGCAGCAGCAATTCAGTTTGCTGGGAAAGCTGTGGGTGCAGCCTTGCTAAACATGGCGGTGTTTGCAGCGGTAATTTCCTATTTTCTCAATATGATCAGCTACATCCAGTTGAAAATTAGCCGTCCCGATTTGCCTCGCCCGTACCAAAGTCCACTGGGTATTCCTGGGGCAATCATCGGTGCAGGACTTTCGCTGATAGCGCTGGTTGCCTGCTTTGCCGATCCTGGCTACCGTCCAGGCGTTTGGGGTGTGGCAATTTTTCTGGGAGCAATGATCTTGTATTTCTTCCTTTATTCTCGCCGAAAGCTCGTTTCTAGAGCGCCAGAAGAGGAAAACGCGCTGCTGTCGTATGCGTTGCAGGAAATTGATCAGCCAGATGGGCTGCCACGGTAATTTAGGTTGGTGTGAATGGTATGGGGTTAACGGAGCATTTACTGATTGATGGCGATCGTCGTCCTGCCATTGCTGGGCAATACTCAACGCTGATCGATCCGGCGACGGGAGACGAGTGGGCAACGATCGCCGCTGGTGATGCTCAGGATGTGGATGCAGCAGTGCAAGTGGCAGAGCGATCACGGGTAGCCTGGCGCAAGGTCAATTCACGCGATCGCACCCAGATTTTGACCCGGTTAGCAGCGTTAATTCGCACTAATCTGGAGCCATTGGCACAGCTAGAAAGCCGCAACGTGGGTAAACCCATTGGCGAAGCGCGGGAAGAAGTTAATCTAGCCGCCGATTGCTTTGAATACTATGCTGGAGCCATTAATAAAGTAGGTGGGCAAACCATTCCCGTTGCTGCTGCTGGCACCTGTCTGACGTTTCGGGAACCGATCGGCGTTTGTGGATTGATTGCCCCGTGGAATTTTCCCATCGCCATCACCGCCTGGAAGGTAGCCCCCGCGTTGGCAATGGGCAACACGATTGTCCTCAAGCCAGCCTCCCAAACCCCATTGACAGCGCTGCGACTGGCAGAACTGGCGCTGGAAGCCGGAGTGCCTTCGGGTGTGTTTAACGTGGTGACAGGCAGCGGCGCTACGGTGGGTGATGCTCTGGTGCGTCATCCTCTGGTGCGAAAGGTTTCCTTTACTGGCTCTACGGAAGTGGGCACCCAGGTGATGAAACTGGCGGCAGATGACATCAAGCAGGTGACGCTGGAGTTGGGCGGCAAGTCTGCCAATCTGGTGTTTGCCGATGCCGATCTAGAGTTGGCGGCACCAAAAGCCATGTGGAGTGTGCTGGGCAATGCTGGACAAGATTGCTGTGCCCGCTCACGCCTTTTGGTACAGCGCCCTGTTTACGACACCTTTCTGGAAAAACTCACCCAGCATTTTGAGTCTCTTACCATTGGCGGGCCACTGGATGAAGCGACGCAGATTAGCTGCCTCATTTCCACCGCCCACCGCGATCGGGTGCTGAACTACATTCACCTTGGTAAAGCGGAAGGCGCAACCTTACGCTACGGTGGCACAATTCCCATCAATCCTCAACTGGCTCAGGGAGCTTATCTCACCCCCACAATTTTTGCCGATGTGCAGCCGACTATGCGGATTGCCAAAGAGGAGATTTTTGGTCCTGTGGTTTGCGTGATCCCATTTGATACCGAAGCAGAAGCCGTGGCGATCGCCAACGATAGTCTGTATGGCTTATCCGGTTCCATCTGGACACGGGATATTGGTCGAGCCTTGCGTGTAGCAAAGGCGATCGAAACCGGTGTGCTTTCCATCAACACAGGGCATAGCGTTCACTTAGAAGCGCCCTTCGGCGGTGTCAAGCGTAGCGGTTTAGGTCGCGAGCTAGGCATGGCAGTTTTAGACCACTACAGCGAATACAAAAGCATTTTCATTGCCGAATAACCGATTACCGCATAAACCATCGCCCCCTAAACCGATGACAAACCACAAAGTGCGTGGGCTGCTTACTGTCGATGCCCTGAAGGAACTGGTCGAAACGGAAGCGATCGAAACGGTGCTGACTGTGTTTCCTGACCTTTATGGGCGGCTAGTCGGCAAGCGCATTACGGGCGACTATTTCATCCATGATGTGCTGCCTCACGGCGTTCACGCCTGCGACTATTTGCTTGCTTGCGATATGGAAATGGATCCCGTACCGGGCTATCAATTTACCAGTTGGGCAAGTGGCTATGGTGATTTTCGCCTGATTCCCGACTTGACAACCCTGCGTCTTGCCTCCTGGCTAGAGAAAACCGCGATCGTCCTCTGCGACGTATTGAATGAAGAAGAAAATGTTCCCGTCAGTGTGGCACCGCGCAACATTCTGCGAAAGCAAGTGGAAGCAGCAGCAGCCTTGGGGTATACGGCTATGGGCGCATCGGAATTAGAACTGTATGTTTTTGCCGATTCTTACGAAGAGGCGCGTCGCAAGCATTATCACGATTTGCAGCCGATCGGTGCCTACATTGAGGACTACCACATCTTTCAGGGCACCAAGGAAGAGTTTGTCATTGGTGCCATTCGCAAACATCTCGATCGCTCTGGCGTTCCCGTAGAGTTTTCCAAAGGCGAGTGGGGACCGGGGCAGCAAGAAATTAACCTGCGCTATACCGACTTCTTGGAAATGTGCGATCGTCATGTGCTGTACAAACACTTGGCAAAAGAAATCGCATGGCAAAACAATGTTGCCGTCACCTTCATGGCGAAATGGGACGAACGCTACGCAGGCTCCAGTATGCATATCCATGCCAGCCTGTGGGATAGTGCGGGCAAAGCCCTCTTCCCAGGCGATGAGTCCTTCGGTTCTGTTCACAGCTCCCCGCTCTTTCGCTGGTTTTTGGGCGGCTGGATGACCCACATCCGCGAAATTTTTGCCTTTTATGCGCCCTACCCCAGTTCCTACAAGCGTTATGTCGCTGGCTCTTTTGCACCCACTGGTATTGCCTGGTCTTACGACAACCGCACCGCTGGCTTTCGTGTGTTAGGGCATGGAGCGGCTCTACGATTGGAATGCCGTGCCCCCGGAGCCGATGCTAACCCCTATCTGGCGTTTGCCGTCACCCTTGCGGCTGGGCTGGATGGTATCCGCAACCAGATCGAACCGCCGTCTATGTTTGAGGGTGACGTCTACGCTGCCCAGGAGTTGCCGCAGGTGCCCTCTAGCCTGAACGAATCCATTCACGAGCTCGAGAAAAGTACCTGGGCGCGGGATGTTCTGGGAGTGGATGTGGTGGAACACTACCTCCACTTTTTCCGCACGGAGCAGCGAAAATTTGATGAAGTGGTGACAAGCTGGGAGCGATCGCGCTACTTTGAGCGGGCTTAAGCCACATCCGGGCAAACGGTCTGACTGGGCAAGGTTTGCGATCCATCAAATTTTCCGCTCCGCCAATGCTTTGAACAAACGATTTGAAAGGAATAAGTGATGCGTTTAGACCATAAAGTCGCCCTGATAACCGGAGCCGCCAGCGGTATTGGGCGTGAATCTGCCCTGCTCTTTGCCAAAGAAGGTGCAAAAGTAGTGGTCAGTGATGTGAATGAGGTAGCCGGCGCCGAGACGGTACAGCAGATTCAGGCGCAGGGAGGCGAAGCCATTTTTGTTAGAACTGATGTGTCTAAGGGGGCGGATGTGGAAGCTGCGATCGCGACTGCCGAAACGACCTATGGGCATCTAAACATCCTGTTTAACAATGCTGGGATGTTTCATGCTGCCGACGGCTCTGTCCTGGACACCGAAGAAGCGATCTGGGATTTGACTCTAAATGTCAACCTGAAAGGGGTGTTTTGGGGCTGCAAATACGGCATTCCAGCATTGCTACGTGCAAGTGGTGGTTCCATTATCAACACCGCTTCCTTTGTTGCAGTGATGGGCGCTGCTACTCCACAAATTGCCTACACTGCCAGCAAAGGTGGGGTGCTCTCCCTCACGCGCGAGATCGCTGTAGAGTTTGCCCGCCAAAAGATCCGTGCGAATGCTCTTTGTCCTGGTCCAGTGCAAACGCCGCTACTGGATGAATTGCTAGCTGATCCAGCACGACGACAGCGACGGTTGGTGCATATTCCCCCTGGTCGGTTCGCGCAGGCAGACGAAATTGCCAAGGCGGCACTCTTCCTTGCCAGTGATGAGTCTGCCTTTGTTAATGGCTCTACGTTCCTAGTGGATGGTGGCATCACGGCTGCCTATGTCACGCCCGAATAGGTTACAACAAGTAATAGCAAAAGGATAAAGAATGTAGCTTGCTTCCGCTCGGCGGTAGGATGAGGGATAAATAGAAGCCCTTGCTTAAAGGACGTTTCAAGGTTTAGGTCTGTCCTAACGTTCTCTTTGACTGCTATAGAACTGCATCAGGCGATCACTTCCCTACCCATGTCCCAGCCTGCTCCTATTATCGGCATTACAACTTACGGTCGTAATGAAGTCGGGGATGTCTCCTTACCGGGAGCTTACCTGGACGCAGTGCAGCGGGCAGGAGGAGTGCCGCTCTTGCTGCCGCCCCATCAAGCACCGTTAGAACGCCTTCTAGAAAAAATTGATGGCTTCATTCTTGCAGGCGGCGGCGATATTGATCCATCACTTTATGGTGGCGCGCCTCATCCAACCATTTATTCAGTAGACGCAGAACGCGACGCCTTTGAACTCACTCTAGCTAAGGCTGCTTTGGCAAAGCAAATCCCTGTTCTGGGCATCTGTCGGGGTATGCAGATATTAGGTGTAGCAAGCGGTGCAGCGCTCATTCCCCATGTGCCAGATGTTTATGGTGATGCGATCGCCCATCGCCTAGATACTCCCCGTCGCCCCACGCCTCACCCATTGCAGCTTGAAGCCAACAGCCGACTGGCTGCACTCATGCAAGCCGTTCAGATTGATGTGATGTCCTGGCATCATCAAGCGGTCAAAACGCTGCCTTCTGGTTGGCGCGTCGCTGCCCAAGCTACCGATGGTTTACTAGAAGCGATCGAGTGTGAGCATCATTCCTGGGCGATCGGGGTGCAGTGGCATCCTGAACTATCGCCTAACGATCCCGCTCACCAAAAGCTCTTTAGAGCCTTGATTCTGGCAGCAGCGCAGTAGCCTCCAACTCCCTCTTCTTAGCGGCTGGAGAAATAGGGCTGAGAGACATTTTCGGGGCATTTTTACAGTTTTATGCCACCATAGACAGCAGATGAATTAAGCTATCTGTCAACTTACTACAACGTTCAAAGGCTGACCCGTGCCCAATCGTAATGCGTTCCTTTCGTTACTGTTTCTGCTTGGTTTGTGGGGGTCCGCCCAACCCACTTTGGCACAACATTTGGTGCCTCATAGTGTGCAACTAGACCCAACAAAATTAGAGCGACAGGGGCTTAATTTGGCTCAAGAAGCAGCCCAGTTAGCACAGTTTCAGCAGTATGAGTTGGCATTACCCAGAGCACGCCTTGCGACCCAGCTTGCACCGAAGAGTCCAGAGGTTTGGTCGCTATTGGGCGGGCTGTATCTGCAAACGAATGAGCTTGACAACGGCATTACAGCATTAAAAACGGCACAAACTTTAGACGCTAAAAGTTCGGCGGTGCTCTTTGCGTTGGGGTCAGCTTATTTTCAGAAAAGCAGCTATGCAACCGCGATCGACTATCTTAAAGCAGGCTTAAAGCTGAAACCGAATGTTCCGGGTGCTTTGTTTGATCTGGGGAATGCATACCTTATGTTGAACCAGACTCCGGACGCGATCGCCCAGTATGAGAAAGCAATTGCCCAAGACAAAACCTTCTGGCCTGCTATTAACAACATTGGGCTGCTGAAGTATGAAAGTGGAGATGTGGATGAAGCTATTCGTCGCTGGCGGGCAGCCGTAGCTATTGACGCGAAGGCTGCCGAGCCACAGCTAGCAATGGCAGTGGCGCTCTACGCAAAGGGCGATCGCGAACAAGGCTTGAAGCTAGGCGAAACAGCGATTCAAACTGACAGCCGATACAGCGATTTGAAGTTTCTAAAAGAAAACCTTTGGGGTAATCGCCTGCTAGCCGACACCAAGAAATTTCTAGAAACGCCTCGCATTAAAGCGACGATCGCTCAGGCACAAGAAAAAGGGCCGTCACAACCTCAGTCTATGCCGCAGTAAAGCAACCTAACAGTAGGGCGTTACCTTAACGCCTTGCTTATGATTTAGAAAGAGCATTTTTTTGGCAGGCGCAGAAGCAAAAGCATGATAGCCTGCCCAGTAACGCGATCGATGTATGCACTTATGGGGCTGAGGGGACGGTTCGACTTAAAGCACAAACGCACCAGGACCTCGAAACGTCGAGGTTTTAAGGCGCGATCATTGCTCTGGTTTTTTGTCTTAATACTGCTTTGGTTGGGCTACCGCGAGGTTAAAAGCTATTTCTTGAAACCCCAAGCCATACTGGTCTTGGGCGGTACGCCACAGCGAGAAGATTTTGCGGCTGAGTTTGCGCGTCAGCATCCCGATATCCCCATCTGGGTGTCTGGCGGTAGCCCACCTGAGTATACAGAAAGCGTTTTTGAAGACGCTGGCATCAGCCTGTCACGCCTTTATGTTGATCGAGATGCTGTGGATACCGTCACCAATTTCACAACGCTGGTCGATAAGTTTCAAGCCAGAGGTATTCATAGCGTTTACTTGATTACATCGGACTACCATATGCGTCGCGCTCGCATTATTGGTGAGCTTGTTTTTGGCAGTCGAGGGATTGAGTTTAAGCCCGTACCGATGCCGTCTAACCAGGCAACCGAACCTCTTTCAAAAGCGATTCGCGATGGGGCGAGAGCAATTCTGTGGCTGACAACAGGTCGTACAGGTTCAACGCTTGTTCAACGTTTTGACGATCGCTAGAGAAACTGAGTAAAGGCGCACCGAAACAACTTTAACGCGGCAACGGCTCCATCTCTTCGTGGTTTAACGTTAGTAATGTTCAGCGCGAGTGCCACCGCTTAAGCTAGCCCTCAATATGCCAGAGGGTAGAGATGCCGATAGATTCGGTTGCGAGTATGCTAGAAATTCTATACTTTTGTGAGCGTAGAAACAGTTATTCTCCCTTGAGCGAGGAGCCACTATGTATATCGTACAGATCGCTTCTGAATGTGCCCCAGTGATTAAAGCTGGTGGGCTGGGAGATGTTGTCTATGGGCTTAGTCGAGAGTTAGAACTTCGTGGTCATACGATCGAGCTGATTTTGCCGATGTATGACTGTATGCGCTACGACCATATCTGGGGCTTGCACATAGCCTATCAAGACCTGTGGGTGCCCTGGTATGGCGGTGCTATCCACTGCTCCGTTTATTGCGGTTGGGTACATGGGCGGCTGTGTTTTTTCATTCAGCCTCATTCGCAAGACAAATTTTTTAATCAGGGACGCTACTACGGCTGTGTGGATGACAACATTCGTTTTGCCTTTTTTAGCAAAGCTGCGCTGGAGTTTCTGCTACAAAGCAACAAGCGCCCGGATGTCATTCACTGTCACGACTGGCAGACTGGCTTAGTGCCCGTCCTGCTGTTTGAGATGTATCAATATCAGGGGATGGAAAACCAGCGCGTGTGTTACACCATCCATAACTTTAAGCATCAAGGCATGGGTGGCAGTGATGTACTGTGGGCAACGGGGCTAAATCGAGAAGAGTATTACTTCCACTACGATCGCCTGCGCGATAACTTCAATCCCTTTGCGCTCAACTTTATGAAAGGGGGCATTGTTTATTCAAACTATGTCACTACTGTTTCACCGCATCATGCCTGGGAAGCCCGTTGTACTGAGATTGGCTATGGTTTAGGGCACACGCTGCATCTGCATCAAGCTAAGTTTACAGGCGTACTGAATGGTATTGACCATGATGTATGGAATCCAGAGAACGATCGCTATGTGCCCCACTCGTACACCAAGGATGATCTGACGGGCAAGGCAAAAAACAAGCAAGCGCTACGAGAACGGTTGCTGCTGCGTGATCGCGATCGACCGCTCATCTGTTTTATTGGGCGGTTGGACGAGCAAAAAGGCGTACACCTGGTACATCACGCCATTTACCATGCTCTCAGCCGTAGTGCTCAATTTGTACTGTTAGGTTCTGCAACTGAAGCAGGCATTAACGACCATTTCTGGCACGAAAAGCAGTTCCTCAACGACAATCCAGACGTCCATATGGAACTGGGTTTTGATGAAGAGCTATCTCACTTAATCTATGCAGGAGCCGATTTTATTATTGTGCCCAGCAATTATGAACCGTGTGGTTTGACGCAGATGATTGGGCTGCGGTATGGTACGGTGCCGATCGTGCGCGGTGTTGGTGGGCTGGTCAATACTGTGTTCGATCGCGACTACGATGAAACCCATTTGCCCGAAGAGCGCAACGGTTATGTCTTCTACGAAACTGATTACGTGGCACTAGAATCAGCGATGGATCGAGCACTGGATCTCTGGTACGACAATCCTGGCGCATTTCAACAGTTTCAATGGCAAGGCATGAACTGTGACTATTCGTGGAACTACCCTGGTAAGGACTATTTAGAGATCTACGATCGTATTCGCCACAAGTAGTAGAGCTATCAGCGCTCAGCGATCAGCGTAGGATTAGACGCTAAAGGCTGAAAGCTGAATTTACATATTAAATAGGGTGGCTTGATACGCCTGTGCGGGAATCATGAGTTTGGCTTGCAGATGCGCGATTAGCTGTCGATCGTCTTCACTCCATACCCTCGGCGTATCGAACACAGAGCACTCCAGAATGCCAATCAGCGCCTCGTCAAAATAAAGCGGTGCATGAATCAACGCGCGATGCCGAAAGGTTTCTCGCTCATAGGCGCGATCGACCACATCACTACCCGCCGTCTCAATATCTTCTACAAACACAGCAATAGGGGTACGTAGCGCGAGCGTCATGAGTGGATCTGGCGGGGCATTCGCACCTTCTAACCAATCGGCACCCAGCCAATCCGCCGCCCGACCATCACGTGCCCAGCAGTGCGTAATGATTCCATGTTGTTTGACTGGCTCTCGTAAATAGAGAAAAGAGCGATCGCACGGCAACACCTCTCCCAACGCTGGCATCAATGCCGTAAACAGCTCATCCGGCTCCAACGCTTCCTCAAACAACCGTCTCAAGCTATCCGGCAAATGCTCCATTTCCCCCTGCTCCCTTTCTCCCCCATCCCTCTTCACTCCTTCACCCCTTCACGCCGTTACCCTTACCTCTCCCGGACATCCCGGTTGCCGCTTTGCCTCCAGATACTCTGCCATAATTTGCTGATAGCGATCGCGCCCAAACGTAGCGTAGTGACCAGGATAGACTGTTTCGATCGGTAGCTTCTGCAAGCGCTCATAGGTGTCGATGTAAGTAGGAATGTCGCTTCCTGGTAGTTGGTCGAGCAAGTCGCCATCATAAATTACATCGCCAGAAAAGAGTTCTTGATTTTTGGCATCGTACAGCGCAATGCAACCCGGTGAATGCCCTGGTAGATGCAACACTTCAAACGCACGATCGCCCAAATCTAGCACGTCGCCTTCCTGCAAAAGCTGCGTTGGCTCGGCACTATGGAGCGTATATTCCATCGCGGTAAACCCTGCGTAGGGCAACTGCTCAAAATGCTCATCCAGCACCCAGCCAAACTTGGGATCACATAATGCCATGTGGTTGTCGCCCGCTCGTAAAGCCTCTGCTTCAGCCACGTGAATGGCTCTGTGGTCAAATTCATGCAACCCGCCTGCATGGTCAAAATGGACGTGAGAGGCGATCGCCAGCAGTGGTTTATCCAGCAAGGACGCAAGATGTTGGCGCAAGCTCGCCACGCCCAACCCAGTGTCAATCAACAAATCCTGCTTTTGCCCTTTGATAAGCCACAGGTTCGCACGATTCCACTCCCAATAATGCAGTTCGCCAATGCAATAAAGACCGGGATTAACTTGGTGCGTGGCAAACCAGCGATCGCAGACAGGTTTAGAGTTCAACACATTTGTAGATGCTACGGATATAGCCCTTATACCAAAACGATCGTAGTTATGGTTCGCCAAGTTTCTAGATTCGTCTCAGACTGCCGCTCTTTTCAAGCATTGGATTCAAGCATGGGCGGTCTAAAGCCGTTAGACCAAGGCAAATGCTGATTACAGATTCTTCCGCTTGATCTCCCTTATCAAAAGGGAAACCGTAGGCAGGGGAATCTTGCTTGGTAGCGTGTAAAAGGGGCATTGGTTTTCAATCCGTCTTATGCTGAAGCATATGAAGCCCTATCTTTTACATTTACCATCGGGGCAAGCAGTGCCGATCGTCGCGAATCTGCCGCATAGCGGGATGATCGTTCCCGACGCGATCGCGGCTCAGTTTCTACCGGAACACCTCCAAGCGCTACCCCACACAGACTGGCATCTTGATCAACTATACCGATCGCTCCCGGCCTTAGGCATTACAGTTCTGCAAGCTACTCATAGCCGCTACGTCGTTGACCTCAACCGCCCACTGCAAGATCCCATCTTTGGCAACTTTTGGACAGCGGTGATGCCGGAGAAAACTGCCTTCGACAAACCAATTTATGCTACGCTTCCCAGCCCTGAACAACTACAGGAACGCATCGACACCTTCTACCTTCCATACCATCAAAAATTAACTGAACTCCTTCAGGAAAGTATTGCGGCGTTTGGTCACGTTTACCTGCTGGATCTGCATAGTTTTGGAGTGCCATTGACAGAGTCCGTTTGTTTGGGCAACCGCAATGGCAAAACCTGTTCAGACGTTTTAATCACAACTGTAGAAAAACATTTTCTGAGCAAAGGCTATCAGACGGTACAAAACAAAGTGTTCAATGGTGGCTACATTACGGGACACTATGGTCAGATAGCAGACGTAGAAGCGCTCCAAATTGAGCTTCGCTATCACGTCTATCTCAACGATGATGAACTGGAGCGATCGCAGCCACCCGCCTGGAATGTGCCAAAGTTTCATGCCGCTAAAGAAACGATCAATAAGATCTTTGCTGCGATCGTTCAAGATCTCAGTATTAAGAAGACCTCGTTACAATAGTTGCTGGCTGGCTCAGGAGTTGAAAGGCTAAAGGCTGACTCAAACTCCCCTTGCTCCCCTTGCCTCAAAGCTCCCCTTGCCCCTCTTCTCCCCTCACTCCCCACCTTATGACCTCTTCTCGCATTGACTCTTACGGTTCCTGGAAATCTCCCATCTCTTCTGATTTGATTGTGGCTGGCACGATCGGGTTGGGCAGCGTCCGGCTGGATGGCGAAAATGTGTATTGGACAGAGTTGCGCCCAACTGAAGCGGGTCGTAATGTGCTGGTGCAACGCAGCTCGAATGGTCAAATTGCAGACATTACACCAGCCCCACTAAACGTACGGACGCGGGTGCATGAGTATGGGGGCGGGTCATATCTTGTCAATCAAGGCACTGTCTATTTTTCTAACTTCGCCGATCAGCGTTTGTATCGTCAGGAAATTGGTGCTGAACCTGTCGCCATTACGCCTGAAACAGCCTGGCGCTATGCCGATGGTATGGTTGATGTCCAGCGGCAGCGACTGATCTGTGTGCGAGAAGACCATACAGGCGAGGGCGAGGCAGTGAATACGATCGTCAGCCTCAGTCTAGATGGCAGCACCGATCAACAAATTCTCGTTTCTGGCAGCGACTTCTACTCATCGCCACGCCTTAGCCCCGATGGTACTCAACTAGCGTGGATTAACTGGAACCACCCAAATATGCCCTGGGATAGTACTGAGCTGTGGGTAGCAGCCATCGCAGCCGACGGGACGCTAGAGGAACCTCAAAAAATTGCGGGTGGCAGGGACGAGTCGGTGCTAGAACCAAAGTGGTCGCCTGATGGGGTGCTGTACTTTATCAGCGATCGCTCTGGCTGGTGGAATCTATACCGTTGGCAGGCAGAAACCGAGGCGCTTTGCCCGATGGAAGCCGAATTTGGTTTGCCCCATTGGGTCTTTGGCATCTCCAACTATGCCTTTGAGTCTGCAATCCGTTTGATTTGTACTTACAGCAAGGATGGTATTTCGTATCTTGCCAGTTTGGATACACAGACGAAGCAATTGGAGACGATCACCACACCCTACACCGAAATTGGCGGTATTCATGTGGCTGTGGGTCGAGTGCTGTTTAATGCTGGTTCGGCAACAGAACCAGGAGTGATTGCCCAACTGGATCTGGCAACCCAGAAACTTGAGATTCTTCGTCGCTCCAGCAGTTTAACGATCGATCCAGGCTATCTCTCTGTACCAGAGCCGATCGCCTTTCCCACCGAAAACGGCTTAATTGCTTACGGTTTTTTCTACCCGCCGACCAATCAAGACTACACCGCGCCTACCAATGAACGTCCGCCGCTCTTAGTGAAAAGCCACGGTGGTCCGACTGGTTCAACCTCAACCGTTTTTAACTTGAAGATCCAATACTGGACGAGTCGCGGGTTTGCGGTGCTGGATGTCAACTATGGCGGAAGTACAGGCTATGGACGCGCCTATCGCGAGCGCTTGAAAGGTCAGTGGGGCATCGTGGATGTGGATGACTGCGCTAATGGTGCCAAGTATCTCGCTGACGCTGGTAGAGTCGATGGCGATCGCCTGGTCATCGACGGTGGCAGCGCGGGTGGTTATACAACGCTAGCAGCACTGACTTTTCGCAAGGTCTTTAAGGCGGGCGCTAGCTTCTATGGCGTGAGCGATCTCGCAGCGTTAGCAAAAGACACCCACAAATTTGAAGCCCGTTATCTGGATGGGTTGATTGGTCCCTACCCCGAAGCTGAAGCACTGTACCGAGAGCGATCGCCCCTCTATGCCACCGATCGCCTCTCCTGTCCCGTGATCTTTTTCCAGGGAGACGAAGATAAAGTTGTGCCACCCAACCAGGCAGAAATGATGGTCAATGCCCTCCGCGCCAAAAAACTTCCCGTGGCATACGTTCTTTTTGCAGGCGAGCAACACGGCTTTCGCAAAGCCGAAAACATCAAACGGACGCTGGATGGTGAGTTTTACTTTTATTCCAGGGTGTTTGGTTTCACGATGGCAGATACGGTGGAACCTGTGGCGATCGACAATCTCTAGTAGCTTCAACCCCTAGTTGCTCTTCACTTAACAAGGCAATTTAATGATAAACTCGGTCCCCTGCTCTGGTTGGGACTGACAGATTAACTGTCCCCCATGCTTTTCAATGATTTGGTAGCTAATGAATAAGCCCAACCCGGTGCCTTTTCCCATCGGCTTGGTGGTAAAGAAAGGATCAAACAGCTTGGCTTGAATATCTTCTGCTATGCCGCGACCATTATCCTTAATCGAGACCTCTACCCAGCCAGCCTCAGCACAACGGGTTGAAACAGTCACTACTCTGGAAACTGGGTGGTCTTTTTCAGTGGTCTCTAATTCATCGATCGCATTACCAATCAAATTCATAAACACCTGATTGAGTTGCCCTGCATGACAATGAACTGGAGGTAAGGTTTCGTAGTGCTTTTCAATCTCGATCGGTGTACCCGAAACTAATTTCAAGCGATGCTGCAAGATCAAGAGCGTACTTTCTAGACCCTCATGCAGGTCTACCGCTTTTACCTCCGCTTCATCTACCCGTGAAAAATTCCGCAACGATTGAACAATCTCTCGAATGCGCTCAGTTCCCATCCGCATTGAGGCGCAGAGCTTAGGAAAATCTTCTTCAATATAAGCTAAATCGCTGTCTTCCAAAAGCTGAAGCAAATCTGGTGATGGGGTTGGTATCTGTTGCTGGTAAGCCTGGAGCAGCTTCAATAAAGTGTGAGTATACTCATGGATGTGAGTTAGATTGCCACCAATAAAGTTGATGGGATTATTCACCTCATGGGCAATTCCAGCAACTAATTGTCCCAGGCTAGACATCTTCTCACTATGGAATAACTGCACTTGTGTTTGCTTCAAATCATTCAAGGTCTGTGCCAATTGGTCAGCCTGATGTCGTGTCTGAGCTAGCAACTCTGCATGTTGCAGGGCAACTCCCAATTGTTCTGCAATGTGGCTGACAAACTTAATTTCAGACGTTCTCCATTGACGAGTCGCAGAGTGTTGGTAAACACCCAGTAAGCCCCACAGCGTTTGACCGGCAAAGATGGGAATAGCCATAAATGCCCTCACTTGGAACTGTTCAAGGAGGTCAAGATGACACTGAGCGTAACCCTGCTGGTAAATGTCATGTACAACTGAGTTAGCACCTGTGCGGTATCGACCGCCTTGAGTGTCTTGTAGGTGTGTATCGTTCCAAACGGTATTTACCCCAAGCTGTCCATTGCTTTGCCATTCAGGTGCAACGGCTTCGTAATTGCTGACAAACTCTCCTCCCCAATCGGCATTAAAGCGATAAACGGCAACGCGCTCTGCCTTGAGGACAGTATTTAGTTCCTGCGTGGCAGTTTGAAAGATTGTGTCGATGTCTAGGGATTCACGAATTTTGGCAACGATTCGAGACAGTGTCATTTGCCGTTCCACTACCCGTTCTAGCTCGGTATTGGACTGCTGAAGTTGCCCAGATTGCTGTTTGAGTGCTTCTGTTCGCTCTTCTACTTGTCGTTCTAAGTTGGTGTTGAGCGCTTGCACCTGCTGATACAGCCGATACTGTTTGATTGTTGCCGCAAAGCGTTCTCCGAGAGCCTGAGCATACTTGATCTCTTCTTCTGTCCAGTGCTGTGCCTGTCCTTTCTTAAGTTGCCGCCAGCCTTCAAAGGATTGACGCGGCATCAACTGACGTGTATCTGGATCGTGGTACCCAGCCCACTGAGTTTCTGTCTGTATTTCGCTACGGAAGAAGGTTAAGCAGCCAATGATTTGGGCACCGTGCTTAAGAGGAATAATGAGAGCGCTGCGAATGCTTGTGCCATCAAAGAAGGGAGCAAGGGTGCGGCATAAAGGCTCTTTATAAAGATCATTCACTGCCCAAGATGACGCGATCGGCTTGAAGTTATGAGCAGGGTCTGCCAGTTCGTAGACGGCTCGCATCCACTCAACCGACCAGGGTTTATGCCCTGTTTCATCCGAAGGCTGCTCCAAGGCAGAGTGTAGATATTGCTGCCATAGCAAGTTCTCTTCAATTGAACGGTTCTGGGCGGGATCAATGAGAGCGGGCTGCTCCCCATTAGTGTAAATTTCTTTTGGTGAACAACTATCTCCAAAGAGATACAACCGACCACCTGCACTAAGGGTGTCCGAAGCTGCTTCAAGTGCATCCTGCCAATTGACCGTCGGAGACATTTGTAGCTGTGCCGTAACTTGATTCATATTGGCTTCTTGGCGTGCCTGAGCACGCACCTGCTCCAGCAAAACCGATTGAGCAATGGCAACCGCTACCTGGTCTACTACTGCCTGAATAAATTGCAGCTCTGCTTCTGTGACAACACGAGGATTAGCGTGATGTGAGACTAAAAGCCCCCAAAGTTGCTTGGAAGACTGGAGTGAAGGCAGGTTGTACGATCCAGCAGCTTCGCCTTCAAGCACGATCGGCACCACGACAGAGGATTTGACTCCCATCGCTGTCAGGTACTCGCGATGGCACGGATCAACGGGACGGTACCGAATATCAGCCGTGGTGATCGCTTCTCCGGTTTCGGGACAGTTGAGTGGACTAATACCAATCTCATGGCTACCAAGATCCACGATCGAACGCTGCCGCGCGCGTATAAACAGTTCACGGGCGTAACGTGGAATATCGTCTGCGGGAAAGTGCAGCCCTAAAAGCGATGGCAAGCGATCGCCTTGCAGTGACTCTGCTACAACAACCCCGTGCTCATCTGGTCGGAATTGATAAATTTTGACTCGATCGGTGCCCAAGTAAGCGCGAACTTCTGCTGCTGTCGTACTTAAGATCGTCTCAAGCTCTAAGGATTGGCGAATGCGATTGGCAATACGGTGGAGTAACGCTTCCTGAGTAAGAGGTAGTGTAGCGTCTTGTTGTGACAGCATATAAGACTTGATCCACGAAAGTGTTTAAGTTGCCTAGCTTAGAGTGCCCCTGAGTCGCTAATTCAAACAGTTAGTTCTGACTATAGATGTACTTACCGCAAGGTCCAAGTCATACTCTTCAAGCGATCGAGGGTTAAACAGGAGACAGATAGCATTCGCGGGGCAGGTGTAACTAAGTAACAACAGCACTCAACGCGCCATCTGGCGATCGCGCTGTGACCAGCACTTACTTTTCATGACTTTTGTGCAAATGTCTAAGAGGCAGATCAATCATAAAGGTTGTTCCTTGCTGCGGTGTAGACTGATATTGCAGCTTACCTCCATGCGTTTCAGTCACGATCTGATAGCTAATTGATAGCCCTAACCCTGTACCTTGACCGATCGCTTTTGTTGTAAAGAACGGGTCAAATAAACGTGGTTGAATAGCTTCTGGGATACCTGCACCATTGTCTGCTATTTGAATGCGAACCCACTCTGAATTCAACAGTTCCGTTTGAATATGAATGGTTGGGAGAGCGATTTGAGTCGGCTCTTCAGCGTATTTTTCTTCCAATGCATCAATCGCATTGGTCAGCAGATTCATCAATACCTGATTGAGCTGTCCAGCATAGCATTCAACTAAAGGCAGGTCAGCATAGTCTTTAAGCACTGTAATTTTTATCTGGTCTGGTTTGGCTTTAAACCGATGTTGCAGCAGGAGCAGGGTGCTATCAATCCCTTCATGAAGGTTCACTGTCTTACGTTCAGCCTCATCTAAGCGTGAGAAGTTGCGTAAAGTCAGCACAATTTGGCGAATACGCTCTGCACCTATTTTCATTGATGACAGCAGTTTGGGCAGGTCAGCAACAATAAAGTTAAGGTCGATCGCCGCAATCTCAGCTTCGATCATTGGCAGCGGCTTTGGGTAATGCTGCTGATAAAGTGCCAACAGTTGAAGTAAGTCCTGAATATAGTCACCCGCAGGAATCAGATTGCCATAAATAAAGTTGACCGGATTATTAATCTCGTGGGCTACGCCAGCAACAAGTTGCCCTAAGCTAGACATCTTTTCAGTCTGTACGAGTTGCGTTTGAGTCCGCCGCAATTCCAGCAAGGTTTGTTCAAGTTGCCGTGCTTTTTCTCGCAGTTGCGCTTCCGATTGTTGCAACGCCACCTCTGTTTGCTTGCGCTCTGTAATATCAGTAGACATACCGCAAACTGCATAGGCATTCCCGTCGGCATCAAACAGGGGAAATTTTAGTGATAGGTAAGTGTGCAAGCCATCTTCCTGTAGAGCCTCTTCTTCCCACTGAATCGCGGCGCCTGCTTGCAGGACACTTTGGTCATTCGCATGAAAGGCGGCGGCTAAAGCAGGCGGAAAAATATCGTAGTTGCTCTTCCCAACAATTTCAGTCTGGCTCAAGCGAAAGATGGTTTGGAATTGCCGATTGGCTGAGAGGAAGCGCCCTTCAGTGTCTTTCAAGTAAATCACGGCAGGCGAGTTATCTAAAATTGCCTGTAGTCGACCCTCACTTTCCTGAAGTGCCTTTTCTGCCTGCTTGTGCCTGGTGATATCGCGAGCGAAACCCAGAACTGCAAAAATCTGACCTTTGGCATCAAATAAGGGAAATTTTTGAGTATCAAAAATATGTAAGAAACCATTAGCATCAGTCGCTGGATCATGGGGATTATGAATGATTTGACCGGCTAAGACACGCTGGTCATCCGCCCGAAAACCTTCTCTGCCTTGCTCAAGATTCCCTAAAACTAGTTCTTCAGGAAAACCCAACTCCAGGTCATCCTTACCCAGCATCATCTCTGGTGTTTGATTGAGTGCAGACGCATACCCCTGGTTAACAAAGATGTAGCGAAAGTTGTGGTCTTTAGCAAAGATCCAGTCAGGGGTTGAGTCGATCACGGTACGCAGGAGTTGCGCTTGTTGTTCGGACTGCTCTAAAAGCTGCTGCGAAGCCGTCTCTGCTTGCTTGCGTTTCGCAATCTCGTATTCTAATTGCTCATTCGCCTTAGACAGTGCCGTTGTGCGGGTTTGAACCATTGACTCTAAATTGTCATTCATATGCGCTAGTACGTCTAGCGTTTCTGTTAATTGGTCTTGAGTCTGCGTCAACAGCAAAGGTCCATCAATTAAGAAGGCATAAGAGTGCCGTAATGCAATATAGATTCCCGCAAGCATGGCGGTGCTTAGATCAATTCCTACTTGAAGTGGCAGCAAGAGCGAGGTACGAGTTTGATGCCCCTGCTCTAGCATGAGCAAGACGTGTCCACCATGCCCCAAAGCGCAACTAAAAAACACCAGAATCGTGACTAATACCAGTGATGTCTTTTGCTTTCCCTTCAAGAAGGGCAGCAGTAGTAAGGAAGCAATGATGAAATAACTTAACGAGATGAAGGCATTTGAGACCATCATCAGTGCGTTTAGCATCCGTTCTACTCTCTCTGTATGTGAACTTCTTCTAATTAATTGTTGTATGAAGCAATTTCTAAACGGTTTTACAGCTAACCAAAACTGCTCGCTGCTTCCTTTGCTCTTGTTAGTGTTGACAATCACCATAAAAAAACTCTCGCAGAAAACGCTGAAATCGCTCCGCACTTTTACTGGATCTCTGCTTTCATAGAGGAACTGTCTGGACAGGCATTTAAGCAATGTCGCACGGTGTGTGATTGAGTTAAAGTTTTTAAGCCTATCTGCACTTTTGCCCGTATGCTGGCGCAACCCTTGATACGATTAAGAATGATCGCAGCAGCAGGCAGCATGAAGAAAAGGTGGCAACACGTTAAATTGAGGGCATTGCTGGAAGCGTCATCTTATTCACCGTTCCAACTGTCCTACATTGAAAGACGGGTGTTGAAGCGCTTATCTCTTTTCCTGCAGGAGAACGCTGGGGTGCGGGTTAAGGCAGTACAAAGCGTACGAAGCCTAGCACTATGCAGCAACGTTAAGTGCCGTTTTCCTTCACTCCAGCCACTTTTGCAGGTTGTCTGTTGCACCTTGGTCTGCTGGCTGTGGTTGAGTAGTAACGCTCAAGCTGGATTGCTCGCTGACCGCCTTGCTGCTTTCCCACATTGGGACGATAAACCAGTCGTACAGACAGCTAACGGCGATTTGGAGTACCCCGACTGGCTGGCTGGCACCTGGAAAATGACCAGTACATTGGTGGAACTAGCGGCACCCTTAGCACCTGCGATCGTCACACCAGGTTTTGACAGCAATCAAAAATATTTGAATCAGGCGATCGCCTGTAACGTTCGCTTTGTGCCGTCTCGTTCACTGTCAACGAATTCTACTGTGTTCTCGTTACTGCCGTTGAAAGGGCTTGTTAAAGATGCTGTGGTGTCCGATCGTGCCTTTAACGGCTTCAACTTAGCAAAAGCTTATTTGGGCGATAGCGTGCTGGCTGTTACCGTTGATCCGCGATCGCCCAACCGCCAGATCACACTGATGCAAGGTGGACGACAACTTATTTCTGTTGTGACTGCTCGTGCTATCGAAACGCCTGCTGCTGACGACTTTCTTACAAGCGAGTTGTTTCAGCAGGTCTTTCGCGGTGTACCCAATCCTTACTTGAACCAAGTCGAAACGACTACAGCTTATCACCACCTAGCAGCCGAGGTCGTTACTACAGGACAGCCAGCAATCACGGCAGATCAAGTCACAGCAATTTATCTCTCGCCGCAGGATGAAGATTACTTCAAGGCAAGCGATCGTCCGGTAGCACTTTATCGGTATCGACTAGAGTTCGTTCCTGTAAAAGATGAGGGATAAAGTCTTAAGGCTAAAAAATGCTACTTAGCCTTTAGCCCTTAGCTTTCATATTTTTCATTGATGCTTCATTGCCTTTAATAACGCCACTAAAGCTTGATCTTCAGAAGCATTCACCTGGCGATCGAGCATCGCAATGCTAACCGCTTTCGGCAATGCTACAGCCGCTACATCAGAATCTAAACCATCTAGCAAATCATCAAGCGCTTGCGGCACCTTCAACGCCGATCGAATGCCAAGCACCATTGGTTCACTCAGCCCTAATGCCTGTAATTGAGGCTGGAGGCTTTCCCAATCAACAGAGCTATCCGGTGCGCCCACCTGAATGAGGTAGGCTAGCAAGCGTTGCATCTTGCTTTGCTGTTGCGGCGTAAACTCTACCGGATTGATAGAGACGACCTCTGCCTCTGTTCGAGCCGTATTCAAATTGTGAAGAATTTGCTGCCAGTCATGAGCATCACACCCTTCAGGCTTATCAACCGAAAGGGAAATGTGAATTTTGCCAGCACCCGCATCAAGATGCGTTACCTGAGCCCGGACTCCCAAAAAGCCAAGCCAGTGAGCAACTGTCGAGACCATTGTGGGGCGCATGGCACGACTATTTGCCAGCAGTCGAATCTGGGTTTGAACCATCGGACGCACAATTTGCGAAAGCATAGCAAGGGCTTCATTGTTGACTGTTTACTAGCCCCTAGAATAGCCAACTTCTTTCCTCGATGCGGTATTTTAACCACATTCTTTGCGGTATACGGCAGTTCTCACTCAGATCAAACACACCTTGACCTTACAGCCATTGACGATCGCCCACGCCGTTTCTCTTTACTTCTTCACTCCTTCACCTCTTACCTCTTCTCCTCTTCTCCCCAGCAGTACCTACTTCCGTTCTGGGTGAGTACGTTCTTCTGTCGGTGCGCCAAATTGATTGAGTGCAGCGATAAATTGATACAACCGCCCCAGGTCGCGCTGGTTGAAATACATCACCAAATGAGAGTAGCCATCAGCCATATCCTGCTTTTCTTGAGGTAAAGGTTGACTTTTTTCGATGCGACCTTTTACTAAGATATCGTTGAAGTTTTCATTCAACTGCTCGACATCAGCATCCGATAGTTCCGAATTGAGACGAATGACAAGCCGATTGCCAAAGTAGCGGCAGGAGTGAAAAACGCGGTAGAAGTTGGCGATCGCCTCACACGCAACATCCAGGCGATCGGTAATAGTGTACAGGCTAGGATCATCAGCACTGATCAAACCACGCTTGAGCAGTTGCTTCTGAATATAGTCGTGCCAGTCATGCCAATAATTGCCACCAGGTTTATCAATCAACACTAACGGTACTGGCGATGATTTTCCCGTTTGGGTCAGCGTAATGCACTCAAAGGCTTCGTCCTGAGTACCAAAACCACCGGGAAATAGCGCTAGCGCATCGCTTTCACGTAAGAAAAAAAGTTTGCGTGTAAAGAAGTACTTGAACGGAACGAGTTTTGGATCGCCTTCAATAAACGGATTTGCGCCCTGCTCAAACGGTAGCTGAATGTTAAGACCAAAGGACTTTTCGCGTCCGGCTCCTTCATTACCCGCTTGCATAATGCCGCCGCCTGCCCCCGTAATGACCATAAAGCCATCCTGTGTCACACGATGTGCAAACTCTGCTGCCAGAGCATACTCAGGTGTATCGGGCATAATACGGGCGGAGCCAAAGATAGCAATCTTCCGCACGTGCCGATAGGGGTAGAACGTCTTAAAGGCTCGTTCCATATCTTGAAGCGAGGCAGCGCAAATCTTCCAGTCCAGACGGTCAATATCACTCTCCGCCATTCTGACGATCGTTGCCAACACAAGCTGAATCAGTTCTCCATGCTGTGAATTTGGTAAACGATCGAGCAAACGCAGCACATCAGCATGAAGCGATTCAGATGGGTTTGATGACAGAGATGAAGCCATGAATTCCTCCAACAGCCAGCATCCTATTCTATCGAGATTACAGCGACCCTCGTTCAGTAAATAAACTAAAAACGCCGCAAGAATCTATTTTCTGCGGCGTTAATGCAATATGCTTGATGACCGATCGCTACTTAGTGAAGTAAATCCTAGTTATTCACTAGACGCTTATTGCCAAGCAATCAGAGCTTAGAAATAAGAGATGACCGCATTTAGAATCTGAAATGGTTGTCCATGAGTGATCATGTCCCTATATCCAGATTCAACTAGGGCTTTGCCTATCCAAATTAAAGGTATTTTTCTAACGTATTGGACAGAGTGGTTTTTGGTACTGCACCAACCACCATATCAACGCGCTGTCCGCCCTTAAAGATCATCAGCGTCGGAATGCTGCGGATGCCATACTGGCTAGCAACGCTAGGATTTTCGTCAGTATTGAGCTTTACGACCTTTACCTGACCATCATACTGAGCAGCGATTTCGTCGACGATCGGAGCCACCATACGACAAGGACCGCACCAGGGTGCCCAAAAATCGACTAAAACTGGAATCTCGCTCTCAAGAACATCTTGTTTAAAAGAAGAATCCGTCACTTGCACTGCTGCTGCCATTCTAGGAATCCTTGCCTACATCGTTATCCCGAAATTCTACCATAGCGATAACTGGTGCTTTCGATACAACTGCCCACTCATTTAGACATAATTTTTGATGTTTCGTCAGTAGCGCCTCAAAAAGGAACCGCCCGAACAAACGTTCAGGCGGAATGTGGTGTGAGGAGTGAACGGAAACTTGCGTCTCCGCTACTTTTATTGTAGACGACCCTTTATTTTTTTCCAGTCATTCTTAAGCCGTAGGAAAAAAGTCTTAAGAATCCTACAGTCTATAGCTACCACCTAGTTGCCACGGATCTGATTAATGCGATCGCGAACCCGCTTTTCGTCTGCAATTTGTCCACTTGCCTTGTAAAGATCGGCAGCCCGCAGCAAGGAAAGAAGACTGCCTCGGATGTCGCCTTCAGTTAGTTGTTTGCGAGCAATTGTCTCGTAGTCGGTTGGGAGTTGTGGTAGGGATGGTAGCGCTACTGGACTTCCACTGACGGTTCCCTTGATGCTGGGCGTTGCCTCTGTAATAAAGAGGCGGCTAGGAAAGGTTGTAAAGGTGCTGCCATCCCAACTGGCAACTCGTCCCACAATGCAGATTGGACCTTCATCAACTTGAATGCCCCAATCGCTGCTGTAGTTATCAGTGCCTAGCAGATAGCCCTCGCCAGGCTCCGCATACCAATATCTAAAGACTCGCTTTGGCGCATCAGGATGGTAGAGCGAGATGAGCGTTGCGTTTTCGGTGTTGTTAATCACCTTGATGCGTCCCACTCTGCCATCAAACAAACCCGTAGTAACCCGCTGTGGCTGTGCTCCAGGTTCGTAGGAGGTGGTGCATTGTGCCTGTACGGGTAGAGTCGCGGCAAGCATAACCAGGACGGTCGCTGGTAACAGGCTGCGTCTAACATTATTCGTTTGGACAAGTGTGAAAACTCTTGTAATGGAAAACGGTTGGAAAAAGCACCTTGCTGGAGGAGAATCCTTTTTGTCAATCATTTTTGCATTCGTGAACACGATCAGCAGCACAGAGCTACCGTGACTCACCGATCGCTCACCCCCCTAAGGGTCTTCGGTTTACCTGTACCTTACTCTAGCTGCCACTTCTTTCTACAGAAAAAGTGATCGCTATCAGGATTCTACAGCCCCGCTTTAAGAGAGTTTCACATCGCTGACTGCCAAGACCGCGTAGCATTGCCAGAGCTTCATACCGTTTAAAAGAACAGAACCCTACAGCGCCACCAATAGGGTTCAGGGCAATCGCTGTAGGGCTGTCTGCTTAACGTTATCTGTCTAACGCTTAGAGGTAGCTTCCTTACTGGTAGGGGTCGAACTATCAGGTTCCGTATCGGGACCGCTTGCGCTCGCGGGTTTATAAGGTCCACGACGGTAACGCGCTTCAGCTGTTTTAATGACGATGTAAAGGATAGGTACGACAAACAGGCTGAGCACTGTAGCAACGCACATCCCACCGACGGTTGCTGCGCCCAACGATCGACGAGCGGCAGCACCTGCACCCGTTGCAATGAGAAGGGGCACGGCACCCACGATCGCAGAGATGGCAGTCATCAAAATTGGTCGTAGTCGCTCTTGCGATGCTTCCACTGCTGCTTTTGTAATGCTCCATCCTTCCTCATAGAGCTGATTCGCAAATTCCACGATGAGAATACCGTTTTTACTTGCCATCCCGATCAGCATGACAAAGCCAATCTGGGTGTAAACATCGTTAGCCGTGCCGTTCAGCAAAATTGCAACCAACGCGCCCAGAATTGCCAGCGGCACCGTCAGCAGAATAATGAAAGGATCAATGTAGCTTTCGTACTGAGCTGCCAGGGTGAGGTAAACGAAGACAACCCCCAGCGCAAAGATAAAGATGGCACTGCCGCCAGACTCAATTTCTTCCAGCGATAACCCAGACCATTGATAACCGAAGCCTCTAGGTAGTGTTTCTTTTGCCACCGCTTCCATTGCTTGTAGCGCCTGCCCTGAACTAACGCCCGGTGCACCGGCACCAGTAATTTCAACGGAGCGATACAGATTGTAGTGGGTGATGATAGACGGACCGATCGTCTGAGTAATGGTCACCAAGTTACTAAGCGGAATCATCCTGCCCGTCTGCGATCGCACATACAGCCGCTTAATATCTTCAGGGTTTGAGCGAAACTGCTGGTCAGCCTGCACATACACTCGATAGGTGCGTTCAAACTGGTTGAAGTCATTAACGTACGTTGAACCCAACGACGTTTGCAGCGTGTTGAAAATATCCTGTAGCGGCACCTGAAGTTGGTTTGCCCGCGTACGATCGACCTCCACCGAGATTTGCGGCGTGTTTGCATTAAAGGTGGGGCGTAAGCCAGCCAGCAGGGGTTTGTCTGCTGAAGGATAGGTCGCAGCACGACCCATAAACTTGTTGAGGTTCTCACCCAGCACATCAAACCCTAGCCCAGTGCGATCTTGCAGTTGAAAATCGAAGCCACCAAAATTCCCTACACCCTGTAAGGCTGGCGGCGCGACCGGAATGACTATTGCTTCTTTGATACCTAGCATCTGGGGGAACAGCCCCGATGGTTTTGGGAAAAAGCCGCCAATAATAGACTTCACCGATTGCTCGGCTTGTTTGCGTTCGCCCCAAGGTTTGAGGGTTGTAAAAATCAAGCCGTTGTTTGGGGTTGAACCACTGAAGCTAAAGCCGCCGACCGCAAAAATATTTTCAATTTCTGGCTGCTGCTTCAAGATCGCCTCAGCTTTCTCCAGTACATCACGGGTGTAATTGAGCGACACGCCTTCAGGTGCCTGGACAATCGTGATGAAATAGCCCTGATCTTCATCGGGGATAAACCCTCCTGGCACGATCGTATAGACCCAGTACGTTAGTGCCAATGCGCCTGCAAACAGTCCAACGACCAGCCCTTTACGTCGTGTGAGACCATCCAGTGAACGAATGTAACGATGCCGAGTGCTGTCAATAGCTGAGTTAATTCGATTAAAGAACCAGTTATCGGGCATCTGTCCGCGTCGTAGCAAAAGCGCCGACAGAGTTGGTGTAAGGATGATGGCGCTAAAGGATGAAACACCAACTGAAAAGGCGATCGTCAACGCAAACTGCTTGTAAAGCTGCCCTGTAGTGCCAGGGAAAAAGGCAACGGGCACAAAAACCGTCATAAGCACAATGGAGGTGGCAATCACGGCACCCGTCAACGCGTCCATAGAGGCAATTGCCGCATCTAGCGGTCGCATTCCATCCTCCTGAATGCGTCGAGTAATGTCTTCCACAATAACGATCGCATCATCCACCACCAACCCAGTTGCTAGCGTTAAGGCAAAGAGAGTCAGTGTGTTGATGGAGAAACCAAACAGCTTCACAAAGACAAAGGTGCCGAGCAAACCGACTGGAATAGTAATTGAGGCAATGAGCGCCGATCTCCAGCTCTGCAAGAAGATAAAGATAATGAGTACCACTAACCCAATCGACAGGATTAGCGAAACAACAACCTCTTCTGCGCCCGCTTCAATAAATGTCGTAGTGTCAAAGGCAACAGCGTAACGCATTCCAGGTGGAAAGCTTGCCTCTAGACGCTTCATTTCATCTTTGACAGCCTGAGCAGCATCCAGCGCATTACTGCCAAATTGTTGAGTAATACCAAGCCCAATGCCCTGGTGTGTAATGCGATCTTTAGGGGTGAAGCGCAGGAGAGACCCATAGTTTTCAGCCCCTAGTTCGGCTCGACCCACATCCCGCAGTTTGACCAGAGTGCCGGTTTCGGTTGTTTTTACAACCAGATCGTTGAATTCCTCCGCATTCTTAAAGCGCCCCTGAGCGGTGACGGCATACTGATATTGCTGTCCATCATCAACAGGTGGTTGCCCGATTTGCCCTGCACCAACCTGGAGGTTTTGCTGTTGCAGTGCTGTGATGACATCCTGGGCTGTCAGTCCACGACTGGCGAGGCGCTCTGGGTCAACCCAAAGACGCATGGCGTATTTCCGTTCGCCAAACGTTTGCACACCCCCTACACCTTTAATCCGCTTGAGTGCATCTACTAAATAGAGATCGGCGTAATTGCTGAGGTAGGTACTGTCGTAGACGTCCTGTCCTGTTTTTTCGTCCCGATCGGAATAAATTCCGATCGCTAGCAAGAAGTTGCTGTTCGCTTTTGCTACCTGGACACCTGTTTGGGTCACAGGACCCGGTAAGCGCGATTGCACCGTCGACACCTTATTCTGCACATCTACCGCTGCTAGATCCTGGTTGCGACCGAGTCCAAACGTCAGGTTGATGATGCTGGTACCGTCGTTAGCACTTGTAGACTTGATATACCGCAAGTCACTGATGCCGTTTAGTTCTCGCTCTAGGATATTGGTCACGGTTGATTCGACCGTTTCCGCGCTAGCACCAATGTAGTTAGACGTAACCGTTACCTGTGGCGGCGCAATATCGGGATACTGAGCGATCGGCAGTGTTGGAATACACGCAATCCCTAAGAGCGTCACCACGATCGAGCAAACCGTCGCAAAGATAGGACGACGAATAAAAAAGGTTGAAATGGAGAGAATCATAAAGCACAGGTGTCCTGAGGAAACTGCCCGCTGTCAGAGGTGAGAGATTATGGACTACAGAAAGGCGACTGCCTGCTAGCCCAATCAGGTTAAACCGTAAACATTACTTTGGTGCTGCCGCTTGGATGAGCAAACAATTTTGCAGGCTCAGGATGCCGGAAGTGGCAATGCGATCGCTGGCACTAAGACCGTCTAGCACTTCCTGGTCGTTGCCAACAATCCTGCCTAGCTGCACTGGCTTTTGAGCTATGACCAGTTGGTTAGGGTCAACATTGGTCGGTGGCGGTGCCCCCTCTCCTGCCGAGGCGGCTTTGCAGCCCGATGCCTTGAACGGCGTACCAACAAACACAAAATTCTTACCGGCTAAGCGCGAAATGGCAGTCGTTGGTACTAAAACGCCTGGACGAGTTGCCCAAACAACCCTGACGCGAGCAAACTGTGAGGTTCGCAGTGCGCCGCTCGAATTGTTAAACACCGCTTTTGCTTGTACAGACTGTGTAGATGCGTCAACATCGGGCGCAATAAAAGATAGCTTACCGGTTTGCAACACCTTACCTTTCTCATCCAGTAATTGCACAGGCAACCCCAAGCGTAGAGCAGAAGACCGTTCTAGAGGAATTTGCATTTGCACCTCAAGCTGCTCATTCTGCGTAATGCGGAGCAGTGGGGATGCATTATCGACGAAATCGCCTACCTTAACAGGAATGTTTCCAACTACTCCCGAAAAAGGAGCTTTGATGGTGTAGTACTGAAGCTCTGCCTGCCCTTCGGTCACATTTGCCTGTGCTTGCTGTAAGGCACGCTGGTTTTTTGCAACAGTTGCCTGCGATCGCGAAATGATTGACTGCTGCGCCTGGATATCTGCCTCTGTTTGGCTGAGGTTTGCCCGCGCGGTTTGCAGCGCATTTAGCCTTTGGTCAAGCACTTGCTTGCTGCTGGCTCCTTGAGTAAATAGATCCTGGTAGCGCTGATATTCGCTCTGGTTCAACTGAACGTCAGACAAATTTGCGATCCGTCTTGCCTGTAACGATCGCAGCGTTTCTCTAGCACTAACGACCTCCGCCTGCGCCGCAGTGATGTCAGTTGCGGCTGACTCTACTGCGGCATCACGACCGGCAACTTGGGCACGCTGTTGAGCGGCATCAATTTGAATAATGGGTGTGCCTGCCTCAACGCGATCGCCAGCTTTGACATAGATGGCTGCAATCTGACCAGATACCCGTGGCTGCAAAGTGACAGACTGTCGTGAATCAAGGTTAGCTGCATAGTCTGAGCTATCCGCGATCGATGCTGTCCTTGGCAACGATAACTCGACCTCAGTTAGCTGTGGTTTCATGCTGCTGAAGATCAGTATTGGCATGATGAACCGATTGAACACAATCCAGCCAACGCCCCCTAAAATTGCCGCCACAATGAGGGCAGGCACTAAAAAGCGCCGCCACCCTTTACGTGGCGGTTGAGGATCTCGCTCGGAGTCTCCTTCCTGCTTTAACCCACCTCTTTCCTTTGGAAACGGTTGGCTATTGTGATTTTTGCTTGTCCCTTCGACATTCATAGGGGTTGTCCACTCACTTTAAAGAACTGACAAAGCGTAACCGGATGCTTTAGACACGCCGCTTCAGACAAATACAAGCCGTATAGAGTCAAGCACTCAACGTTTAGGCAGCGCATTGGAGTGATTAGGGCTGCATAGAATGCAAATTTTCTCAGGTAGGTGTGGAGTATTAATGTGGCTAGATTATCGCAAGAGCATACAGCAGGCTTCACCTGTTCAAGTCGCCCGATCGGAGGATTTCAAACTTTTGGACTAGAGAATATTTTTGTGCAACTTTGGTTCAAGTGTACCAAAATCTCTGTGATTAGGACTATCCAGCGCTTTTGAAGAGGCTCAATCGCCAGCAAAGGCTTTCTTCAATTGATGACTTGGCGATCGCTCATTCAGCTTCAAGCCGTAAACTTGGAAGCTGTAACCTTTAAGACATGTCAAGACAGTTCTTGTTGATACAACGTCTGTGCAACGTCACTATAAGCACCAAGGCGTAAAACGTATAGCGCCTTTTAGATAATTGCAGTATTGCTTATAAGGTTAGGTGTAAGTGTATTTCATCTAAGTAACGATTGCCCTAAAAGCGTTCGTTTGTCAAAAGCGTACGAAACACCTTCTAGCCTTGTCAAGTAAATATTGTCAGTTAAACGTCTCAATGAGGGGCAAAAACTGTACTGCGGGATTTGGTAACGATTGAACTTAAACGCACCAGATTTTTCAAGGGTTAGGCAGTACTGCAAACTTTGTGAACCCTTAATTCATCACAACCACGTTTTTAGCGACTTCCTCATACACTGGGTTCAAGTCTATAAGAGGTTTGGAGGGGCGGTCGCGATCGCCCCTCCAAACTGCTCTAAATCGTTTCTGAAGCAACGGCAGCAGTAGGCTGTGCCTGCGGTTGGAACTGGAAGACCGAGTAGACCACATCGCGGCGGATTTCGGTCATCATTTCGAGGAAAATTTCGTACCCTTCGCTCTTATATTCAATCAGTGGGTCTTTCTGACCATAGCCGCGTAGCCCAACCGATTCACGCAGGGCATCCATCTGCTGTAGATGTTCGCGCCAGAGGGTATCAATGCGCTGGAGGATGAAAAAGCGTTCAGCCTGACGCATTAAACCGGGTTGAATTTGGTCAATCTGAGCTTCTTTAAGATCGTAAGCAATACGGACTTGCTCGTGCAAGAAGGTTTTGATTTCACCGATCGTCATGTCAGTGAGGTGATCTGGCTCCAGGTCAGCCAGCAGGTAAACAAATTCCTGGACTTTGCTAACCAGGCTTTTGAAATCCCACTCTTCCGAGGGCAAATCAGGGTTCACCTTGGCATCAACAATATCGTCCATTGTGCGCTCGGCATATTTTACGACTTGTTCTTTCAAGTCTTGCCCTTCCAACACACGGCGACGCTCAGCATAGATCGCACGACGCTGGTTGTTCATCACTTCGTCGTACTCGAAGACCTGTTTCCGAATGTCGTAGTAGTAGGTTTCTACTTTACGCTGGGCACCTTCGAGCGAGCGCGTCAGCATCCCCGACTCGATCGGCATATCTTCTTCGACACGGAAGGCATTCATCAGGCCTGCCACGCGATCGCCACCAAAAATCCGCAGCAAGTTGTCTTGCAAGCTGAGGAAAAACTTGGTAGAGCCAGGGTCACCTTGCCGTCCGGCTCGACCCCTTAGCTGGTTGTCAATGCGGCGCGATTCATGTCGTTCTGTTCCAATGACATGTAACCCGCCTAATTGCACGACATCATCGTGTTCACGGCTAGTAAACGCTTCATATTCCTGGCGGATCAGGTTGTAAATCTCGCGCAGCTTTTGAATGACTGGATCGTTAGTTGGCGCTTTTTCAGACGCAACAGCCACCCGATCTTCTGCTTCGAGTTCAGGCAGCGATCGCTCACCGTATTGCTGCACACCAACGTCTACAGCAGCTTTTAACTGTTGTTCCGCCTCTTTAGAGAGTTGAGTCGGGTAGATCTGGGGCGAGGCTTTCCAGGATTTAACTTTCTTACCAGGGACAAAGCCTTGACCGCCTCCACGACCGCCACCTAGCGCTGGGACATCGGTGACACCAAAGGTATCTTCATCCTCTGGCTGCACAATCCGAGGCATAAAGTACTCACGTACCTTCAAGCGTGCCATGTAATCAGCGTTACCACCAAGAATAATGTCTGTTCCACGACCTGCCATGTTAGTGGCGATCGTGACTGCACCTTTGCGTCCCGCTTGCGCGATAATCTCAGACTCCCGTTCAACGTTCTCTGGTTTCGCGTTAAGTAGATTAAAGGGAATATTACGGTCTTGTAGCAGCCTTGCCAGCAGTTCAGACTTTTCAACACTAGTAGTGCCAACGAGGACGGGACGACCGACTTCATGCATTTGGGCGCATTCTTCAGCGATCGCGTTCCATTTAGCGTCTTCGGTTTTATAGACCACGTCGGATAGATCGCGCCGTCCCGTTGGGCGATTCGTCGGAATAGTGGCAACTTCCAGGTTATAGATTTTGCCGAATTCTGCTTCTTCAGTTTTTGCCGTCCCAGTCATGCCTGCCAGCTTGGGATACAGTAGGAAGAAGTTTTGGTAGGTAATGGTTGCCAGAGTTTGCGTTTCGGGTTGAATTTCGACGCGCTCTTTCGCTTCGATCGCTTGGTGTAATCCATCGCTCCAGCGGCGACCTGGCATCACCCGACCTGTAAACTCATCCACAATCACAATTTCGTCATTGCGAACGATGTAGTTCACATCGTTGATAAACAGTTCTTTTGCCTTGATCGCATTAAAAATGTAATGTGCCCAGGGATCTTGCGGGTCAAAGAGATCTGTTACGCCTAGAAATTGCTCTGCCGCGATAAAACCTTCATCTGCAAGAATCACATTGCGCTGTTTTTCGTCTACCTCGTAGTGACCATTCGAGTCGTCTTCATCCACTTTGCGGGTGAGGGATGCAGCCACTTCAGCAGCTCTCATATACTTCTCACTAGGACGCTCTACTTGTCCTGAAATAATGAGCGGTGTGCGGGCTTCATCAATAAGAACCGAATCTACCTCGTCAATAATGCAGTAGTTAAACGGGCGCTGCACTACATCTACCATCGCCGTTGCCATATTGTCGCGCAGGTAGTCGAAGCCAAGTTCGCTATTCGTGGCGTAGGTGATGTCGCACTCGTAATTACGCTTGCGATCGGTTGGGTTCATGCTTTGCTGAATTAGCCCTACACTCAAGCCCAAAAAGCGGTGTACCTGCCCCATCCACTCAGCATCACGTCGTGCCAGATAATCGTTCACTGTCACAACGTGAACGCCTTTACCTGCGATCGCGTTCAGGTAGGCAGGCAGTGTCGAAACTAGAGTTTTCCCCTCTCCCGTTTTCATCTCGGCGAGGTGCCCTTTTACCCGTCCACCTTCGTTATCGTGCAGAAGAATGCCGCCCAAAACTTGAACATCAAAGTGACGCATCCCTAAAACGCGTCGTGCCGCCTCTCTTACAACGGCAAACGCTTCAGGCAGCAAATCGTCCAAACTCTCACCTTTTTCAATGCGCTGCCTAAATTCTGCTGTTTTACCTTGCAATTCATGATCACTTAGAGGCTGCACTTCTGCTTCCAGCAAAGCAACCTCAGTAATTAGCGGTTGATATTTTTTGAGTTTGCGTGCGTTGGGATCGCCCAGCAGAGTCTTAAACATGGCAGGAGTATAAACGTTCCTAATCAAATGGGTGCGAACAAAACTTTTAAGCGCTTCAAACTGCCTCAGTAAGACCCTCAAGCGCCAGGGCATACTTCTAAGCAAAAACCATAGCTGTGCCCCCATCCTATCACTGCAACTAGCAGCGAGGGGGCTAGAGAAAAAGGCTAAAAGCTTAAGTATAAAGGCTCAATTCTTCATACTTAAGCCTTTAGCCTTCAGCCTTTCTTAGGGTGCATTCTGCCACTCAGCACTAAGGGTGCGGAAGTCGTATTTGTCACCACCAGGATGGCAAGAGACGCAGCTAGACAGACCTACTCGCGTTGGCAGCTTGACTTTGGGATGCAAAACTTTGAAGTAGCGCGACTGGTAGATGCGATACGGAATTTCTTCTTCTGCCGCCTGAGGGCGCGAAAAGGTGCGGAGGTATTGCCAAATTATTTGCAAGTTCGGTCCAACCAGGGGCTGAAGCTGTGCGCCGTAGTGCTGGGAGTCTTGTATAAGCTGCCGCCAAGTTTCAGTTGGCAAGATCTGAGGTGGCAAACCAAGATGGCAACTTGCACAGTTTTCCAGGTAAAGCTCTTGACCCAGTTTTAAACCAGGCGGCACAACATCAACTGTGCCGATCGCGGCTGGCTGTAACGCACTTGAGGCTGGCGTTGTTTGATTTACAGGTGTTGGGCGTACAGGTGCCGGACTTGAAGGGCGTTGTGCGGGCGGTATCTGTGCGATCGCGCCCATTGATCGTGGCTCCTTGGCTTGTGCCAAGCCCCACCCCAAACAAAGGCTCCAGATCAGCAACAGCAGCAGCAAAACAACAACTGATCGCCCTCGCTTACGCGAACGATGTCGATCGCCACTTGCGATTAGGATGCGGCGCAAATTTTGTCTGACGGGATGGGACATAAGGATGCTAGAGAGTCTGAGCCATCAGTGTTTTGCGTTGAATGCAGATGCTTTGAATGCAGTGAAGCGAGGGCAAAGCTAAACACTGAGCGCTACTGTATGTATTTTAGCTGGCAGAGGTCAGCTTTCATCATGAGAAGCAAAATTAAGCCAATGTGTTCCTCCTGAACAGAGGCATTGACACTTGATGAAGTTGAATTATGTTAAAGATGCAAACCTTTACATACGATGTTGGGATGGATGGTCGTCATATTCGGTTCTCTGACCAGAAGATTGTAGACCTGCTGCAACTGCAAGCGTTGTTTCAGACAGCAGCGTTCTGGGCGATGGATCGTAGCGCTGAAGATTTAGCGATCGCGGTCGCCAACAGCGATCCAGTTGTGACTGCCTGGGATCACGATTTAATGATTGGCTTTGCCAGAGCCACCTCTGATGGCATCTATCGGGCAACTGTTTGGGATGTGGTCATTCACCCCAATTACCAGGGTGCTGGGTTAGGTCGGAAGTTAGTAGAGACGGTTTTAAGCCATCCTAAGATGAGCCGTGTTGAACGCATCTACTTGATGACAACCCATCAGCAGTCGTTCTACCAGCGTATTGGCTTTGAGCCAAATGAGAGCACAACAATGGTGCTACACAACCGACCGATCGATGCACCGCGAGCCACTTTAGTTGCTACCCAGCAAGCGTCCGCACCACCCAACTAATCAAGAGCGTGGCAACGACACCAATGCCGATGAGCAGTAGCAGCAGCGCCAGAACAATAAAAATGACGAAGCGGCGATCGGCTGCTTTTGCTGGCTCAGGCGTTGCAACGTGCGCTTCTAAAAGTGCCAGATTACGACTGTTGGCTTTCCACGTGGCATCAAAGACATCACCCAGTATAGGCACCGAGCCACCCACAGAATCCAGCACTAGATTAGTAACCATTTGCACCAACGTTTTTCGCGGCAAGCCAAAGCGAACTGCCTCAATCACGATGTAAACAGAAAGCGCTGCCCCTACAAAATCGCCTGCACCGGGCAAGAGTCCTAAAACGGGATCAAGCCCTAACCGAAAACGAGTGCCAGGGATCGGGATCGCGTTGTCTAGAAGACGGCTTACCGTACGAACCCGCCGCAATGCTGGATGGTTCGGCGTAACTTTTAAAGGGCTATTGTGCATGGACAGAGCCAGGAAGATTTCTTTTAGAATACCTGCCTTACGTACTATTGCCCTATGACGATCGAGAGATTTAAGCAGCGTTGCCCTACAGTTCTCTAGCGAAACATGCTGCTTACGGAGGTATCTTCGTGGATGCGCCAGATTGTTTCACCAAGCAGATTCGCGACGGAAAGAATGGTCAGTTGTGGGAACTGATCGCTCTCTGGAATTGGAATAGTGTTGGTTACAATCACTTCCTCAAACAAACCGCTAGAGAGCCGTTCGATCGCTGGTGGTGAAAAGACAGCATGGGTCGCGCAAGCATAAACTTGTCGCGCGCCTTCCTGCTTTAGCAGCCGTGCGCCCTCAATGATAGTGCCTGCCGTATCGATCATGTCATCGACTAAAACAGCAGTTTTGCCTTTTACATCGCCAATCAGGTTCATGACTTCTGCCACGTTGTGCGCCTGTCGTCGTTTGTCAATGATTGCTAACGGTGCATCACCCAGCTTTTTGGCAAAGGCACGTGCGCGTGCGACACCACCGACATCAGGTGAAACAACAACTAAATCCGATAATTGCTTGCTGGAGAGATAATCTATCAGCGTTGGCGAACCGTACACATGATCAAGCGGAATATCAAAGTAGCCCTGAATTTGCGCTGAATGCAAATCCATTGCCAGCACACGATTCGCACCTGCCTGAGTGATCAGGTTGGCTACCAATTTGGCACTAATTGACTCTCGCCCAGCAGTTTTGCGATCGGCTCTGGCGTAACCGTAATAGGGCATGACTGCTGTGATCTGCCGTGCGGAAGCCCGACGACAGGCATCGACCATAATCAGCAGTTCCATCAGGTTGTCATTCACCGGACGGCATGAGGGCTGAAGTAAATAGACATCGCAGCCCCGAATCGATTCTTGAATTTGAATGTAAAGTTCACCATCGGCAAACCGTTTCCGCACCATAGGGCTGAGATCCATGCCCAGATAACGCGCAACTTCCTGAGCGAGCAGCGGGTTGGCTGACCCAGAAAGCAGCCGCAGTCGATTTTGGTCGTTCAGGGGCGACAGCGCAGCTTTAGGAGTAAGAGTTGCAGAGCGGATCACGGCGTACCCTCAATCGTAGTCATCGCAATAGTACCATTCAGGTTTGAAATCAGCCCTCAGGATATATCCCTTGGAGCGATCGTAACGCGATCGCGAAAGATGAAAAACGAGCGAGTGCCTTTAGCATCCACATTATCGCTTCCAACGATTGCATCTTGGCGATCGCTAATTAATGCAGTTTGAGGCATTGAGAACATCAATCAAATAAAGGCTCAGTGGGGCAAAGCGATGGTATAAGCAGTATCGCCACCGAAGGCTAAACTGCCGCTATCTCGCTTTTCGTTCAATGCCGTCCAGCTACTTGCTAATCTCATTTATGATTGTCCTTCACTACTCATTTTCCCGTGATTCTAAAAAAACAAATCAGTGAATCTACAGAAACTACTATGACAATCCTATTCCATTTGACCTCTACCTTTGTGTAGTAAGTCTCTTGGATGGGTGAACCTTAGCCTGGACTCATCATCTTGGGCTGGTGGACAGCTTTGAGCAGTCAGCAGTCAGCTCTAGACTTTACGCTAGATGTCTAACTTCACCGAGTCCATGTCATAGTTTGGAACGCAACGTACTCGACGCAATAAAGGATAACGCTATGAGTTTGAACGATCGCGTTAGTGAAGCGATTAAAAGCGCTATGAAAGCAAGGGACAAAATTCGGTTAGAAACGGTTCGTAGTATTAAAAAGGCAATTTTAGAGAAAGAATCTAGCGTTCGTCCTTCTGGTCAAGAAAATTTAACCGAAGCGCAGGAAATTGAGTTGCTGGTGCAGTTGGCGAAGCAGCGACGAGATTCGATCACTCAATATCAACAGGCTAATCGTGATGATTTAGCCGCTCAGGAAGCTCAGGAATTGGCAATTCTGGAGGAGTATCTACCTCAGCAACTCTCGGATGAAGAGATCGAGCGTGCGATCGACCATATTATTGCTCAAGTCGGTGCCACCGCTGCCAAAGATATGGGTAAGGTGATGGGACCCGCTATGCAGCAGCTTAAAGGTAAGGCAGATGGTAAGAAAGTACAGGATCTGGTGAAAGCAAAACTGAGTAAATAGGGCAAAGAGGCGATCGACTGACCCGTTCACGGGCTTCGTTTCGTCTTGCTTATGCTTTGCTGGAAGGAAACTGCGATCGTGCTATAGCCCTTAACTTCGTAGCAGCCTCAAAGACAGGGCATCCCTCTGCCAGAATAGGAGTGTCTGAAGAGACAGCAGACAGCCTAGTGACCTAAATACCTCGATCGCTTCAGCAGTAACACTCTTTCTTCACCCCTTACCCCGTCCCCACTCTGTTATGCGCCCACCGATCCCCATTGGCATTACGTTACAAAACCGCTACCGTGTCCTAAGCGTGTTGGGTCAGGGAGGGTTTGGTCGCACCTATCTGTCAGAAGATCAGGGGCGGTTTAACGAACTTTGTGCCCTTAAGGAACTGATTCCAGCTCAGGGAAGCGCCTATGCACTGGACAAGTCGAAAGAACTGTTTCAGCGAGAGGCACAAATTCTGTACCAGATTCAGCATCCGCAGATTCCTCAGTTTCGGGCAACCTTTGAGGAAGACCAGCGCCTGTTCTTAGTGCAGGATTATGTCGAAGGACAGACGTATCGCGCCTTGCTGGAACAGCGGCAGGTGCAAGGAATAGCGTTTTCGGAAGCAGAGATTTTACAGCTCATGCGGCAGCTTTTGCCTGTGCTAGCTCATATTCATAGCAAAGGCATTATTCACCGCGATATTGCGCCAGACAACATCATATTGCGGCAGCAAGATGGCAAACCTGTCTTGATTGATTTTGGTGTAGTGAAGGAACTGGCAACTCGGTTTCAGTCGCCAACGATGACCGCGCAAAATACAACCGTTGGTAAACCAGGGTTTGCGCCTAGCGAACAGATGCAGTCGGGGCGAGCATATCCCAGCAGCGATTTGTACTCGCTGGCAGTGACAGCAGTAGTGCTGCTGACTGGACGAGATCCACAGACCTTGCTGGACGATACGACGATGACCTGGTATTGGCAGCGCTGGGTAACGGTCAGTCCGGGTTTTGCTCAGGTGTTGAACAAGATGTTGAGCTATCGTCCGGGCGATCGCTTTCAGTCTGTTGCCGAAGTGGCGCAGGCGCTTCAGTCGCCCCTGGTTACTGCCGCTACGGTGCCGCCACCCTACCAACCCCCAGTACCGACTGCAGCACCGCAGCCCGATATGTCGCAGATGGCAACGATGGCAGTGGGTCGACGAGTAGACCCAGCACCCGTGGCTGCGACTTCTAATCGTGCAGTACCGACCGTGCCTGCACCCCGAAGCTCAGTGTGGGATGACCCGCTGGCAGTAGTGGCGATCGGTCTAGGGCTAGTCGTGCTGACTGGCGTTGGCACTTGGGCAGTCGTGCGGGCATTTCTGAATAACCAGCCAACACCCACACTGACACCGACGATTACAACATCGTTTAGCCCAACCCCATCGCTTGAGCCTACACCTACGTCTAAACCAACGAATGAGCCGATCGCCTATAGCCAAAATCTAGACCTTAGCCCTGATGGTGGCAAGGTATCGAAGACGGGCACTCTGCGATCGAACGAAACGGTTAACTACATTCTCGCAGGTGAACAGGGTCAGCAGTTGAGTGCTGTGCTTTCGGGCGAAGGAGTACTGATGACGTTGCTAGGTCCTGATCAACAGCCTCTTAGTGGACAGTCTAATCGCGTGTCGCTTTGGCAGGGCACGTTGCCTTATACAGGTAGCTACTCGATTCGGCTCAGCCCCGTTAAAGGGTTGGATAAGAGCGATTATCGGCTGGATGTAAACCTCAGAAGTGCCGTTGTACCTAGTCCTACGTCAACCCCAACGACACCGCCTCCCAGCCCATCGCCATCAGCCCCCAGCATTCAAATTCATCGTGTGCAGTTTGAAACGGGTCAAACGTCAACGACAGTTAGCGATCGTGGTAGCCCACAGGTTGTTCATCGTTATTTAGTACGAGCAAGCGAGGGACAAATCTTTAAAGCTGCCGTGCGTGATGGCTCTATTACCCTCAATATCACTGCCCCTGATGGGCAACTGATTCAAGCTGCCGCAAACGTTTTGTCATGGGAAGAACAACTGCCCCTGAGTGGCACCTATCAAATTGATGTCATTGCCGCTCAGGATACAGACTTTAGCCTGGACATTAGTGTGCGGGACTAGAATAGATTCTGGCTCAAACTAGTAGCGGTGCTGCGTTTTTTAAGGGCGATCGCTCGATGTTAAACAACCAGTTACAGCTAGACACGTTCCATTGAGCCAGTATATTTGTTATGGGTTATCCATCATCAGCAACCAACCACTACACGCTATTCTCTTGAACGCTTTATTAATTACTGGAACCGACACAGACGCAGGCAAGACTGTTCTGACAACAGCGCTGGCAGCATATTGGCAAACTTATTGTACGGCTCAGACCCTGGGCATTCTAAAGCCCATTCAAACAGGTGATAGCGGTTTGGGTGGGGTAGCTGAGAGCGATCGCGCACTTTACAGCCGTTTGTTTAAGCTTGACCCTAACGAAGTAACACCCCTACCGTTTGTAGCGCCACTAGCACCACCGATCGCTGCCGCCCAAGAAGGTCGCCGCATTGAGTTAGATAAACTGTGGCAGGCATTTGAAGCCATGCGTCAGAAATACGACTGGGTGCTAGTGGAAGGCTTAGGCGGGCTTGGTTCACCCGTTACCAATGAAACAACTGTGGCAGATCTGGCGTGGGATTGGCATGTGCCAGCCGTGTTAGTGGTGCCCGTGAAGCTGGGCGCGATCGGGCAAGCGGTCGCTAACGTTGCGCTTGCCCGCCAAACTCGCGTTCATCTCAAAGGCATTGTGCTCAACTGTGTTCAGCCTTGTACAGAGCAAGAAATTGCTAACTGGGCACCGGCTGACTTGATACGATCGCTGACCAGTATCCCAGTTTTGGGGCTAATGCCTCACTTACCAGATCCGACTAATTTAAGCGCACTGGCTCAAATTGCTTCAGACCTTGATTTAGAGAGCCTGCTGCCGTTAGCAAGTCTGCTTTCTGGTATCGCTTAACAGTTTGGGAGGACGGGGAATGAGGGATGAGGGATAGAAAATGAAGGATGAGGGATGAATTTCTCTGTCTCCCTCTGTTTGCCTTCTCTTGCTGGCTGCTGACCTGCTCTACGTCTCTAGTCTTTGGTTTCAGCCGTTTGCTGTTTGGTTATCGCTTTCTGTTATCGATCGCCCAAACACCATTGCCACTAGCCCGTATGCTTGATAGAGATCGACGCCTAAGCGGCTACGGATTGGCGTTGGCAATGTGTCTGAAGGCACTGTTACAAAGCCTAGCTGCCGATAGAACTTTACTCGATGCGGTTGGCTTGCTAGATAGAGCGGTAGGGTTGCCTCTTCCTTCAGTCGCTGCATCAAAAATGACCCATAGCCTTGTCCTTGCGAGGCTGCATCCACACAGACCAAATATGCCTCAGAATGGGTTTTGTAACGCAACAGTTTGGCACAACCAAGCACTTCTCCATCACACTCTACAACCCAAAAATTTGTGGGTGATTGGGACACCTGCCAATAATCCTTTAGCGTCAGCAGAGACAGTACTGTTAAGGCTAAGGCGTGCGAGTAAAAGCCATGCAGCGTTAGCAAGAGGAGTAATGTGCCGATCGCAAGAACGATCATCCCTAAAATCTGACGAGACAAAAGCTTTGGTTTTGTGACATAAGGAAGCTGAAGCGACTGGTGAAACTGGCTGACGAGCCGCTCGACAACGCTGCGATCGCCTGCTTGAGCCGGACGGGTAAGACACTGAGGTCTTTCGGAAAAAGGCTGAGTCATAGAAAAACAACGGTAAAAACCAAATCACCTGCTTAAAGTCGTTAAAGTAGGAAGATTGAATCGGCAATCCCTTTCAGGGTGCCCAAGGTTTTATTGAGAGGCACGGCGAGCACTATGGTTGCAACTTCATTATCCCCATACCCTGTTGATACATCCCGTATTCGCGCTGCCATTCAAGCGTTGCAGCCAGAGCTTGTTGAGTGGCGCAGACAGCTACACCAAAAACCTGAGCTAGGATTTCGTGAGCAATTAACTGCCACCTTTATTGCTCAAAAATTAGACGAATGGGGTATTAAGCACCAAACAGGGATCGCGCAAACGGGCATTGTCGCTATCATTCAGGGCGATCGGTCCGGTAGTGTGCTGGGTATTCGTGCGGATATGGATGCACTCCCGATCCAGGAAGAAAACGATGTGCCTTACAAATCTCAGCATGATGGTGTGATGCACGCTTGCGGTCACGATGGGCACGTGACGATCGCCCTCGGCACTGCTTACTACCTGTCGCAACACCGGGACTTTGCTGGCACGGTCAAAATCATCTTCCAGCCTGCTGAAGAAGGACCCGGCGGCGCGAAACCAATGATTGAAGCAGGTGTCCTTAAAAATCCAGATGTGGATGCCATCATTGGCTTGCATTTGTGGAACAACCTACCACTGGGCACGATCGGCGTGCGTAGTGGTGCGCTGATGGCAGCGGTAGAGCTATTTAACTGCACCATCATTGGTAAAGGCGGACATGGTGCCATTCCCCAACAAACGATCGACTCGATTGTGGTGGCATCGCAAGTTGTCACCGCGCTACAAACGATCGTGGCACGGAATGTAGACCCGACCGAATCAGCCGTGGTGACAGTGGGTAAACTCAACGCTGGCACTGCTCATAATGTCATTGCAGCCACCGCCAAGATGAGTGGCACCGTGCGGTACTTCAATCCTCAGTTTGACGGCTTTTTTAAGCAGCGAATTGAACAAGTTGTAGGCGGCATCTGCCAGAGCCACGGTGCTAGCTATGAGTTGGAGTACTACAGCCTGTATCCGCCTGTGATCAACGATGAGCGCATTGCCAGCCTCGTACGATCGATCGCTGAAACGGTCATCGAATCGCCGCTCGGTATTGTGCCCGAATGCCAAACAATGGGGGGTGAAGATATGTCGTTCTTCCTTCAAGAAGTTCCCGGTTGTTATTTCTTCCTCGGTTCTGCAAACGCCGATCGCGATCTGGCATATCCGCATCACCATCCCCGATTTAACTTCGACGAAACAGCGTTGGGTATGGGCGTTGAAATTTTTGTTCGCTGCGTCGAGCAGTACTGCCGCTAAAGTTGGTTGTGGTGTGGTTAAGAACGTTGAAAGAATCAATCCCTCCTTCTGCTGTCAACCTCTTGCTGACTCGAAATAATGTTCCGTTTTTTTGGTTTTGCAGAGGCTTGATACGGATTGTATAAACGGTTTGAAGAAGGCTGGATTTACTTACACAAGATGATCTAAGAATTGTTGTAACTGGGGCTGCTCTGGATTAATGCCCAAGGCGGCGGCTTTTTCTAAAACAGCTTTGCGACTTAATTTCTGCTGCGTGGCGAAGGTAATTAAGGCAGCGGCGCTAGCTCGCCCACCAGCACCACAATGAAAAAACACGGGGGTTGGTAATGGCTCAACGGCTGCAAGCACTGTTGCTGTCAGGTTGGTGTTCGCTTCTGTAGGTTGCAGTGGCACATTAACATATTGCAGACCAACATTTTCAGCCTGTTGTTGTTCATCCGCCAACGCGCCCACTTCATCAGGCGAACGTAGATTTACCACTGACTTAAAGCCTTGATCCGCAAGCTGTTTCAGGTCTACTGGGGTCGGTTGCCCTCCGGCTGAAAACTCATCGCTGATTTTTTTAACATCCGTCATACAATACTCCTAAATTACGATTGACTTACCGGTTTTTTGCTTGACGGCATCATAGCAAAACTTGCTTTGTCAGTGTAGAGTGGCGTGATTGAAGTTTAATAGTCGTGCGGTTGATCACTGGCAGCCAAAGGAGAGCATTCGTGTTAGAGGCGGAGGATTTGCAACGGGAGCCAGAGTCAGTCGCTTATGCTACGTTGTCAGCGACCCAACAGCACCAGCGTTTAACAGAACTGGCGACCGTATTTTTGCGCCTGGGCACGATCGCCTTTGGGGGTCCGGCGGCTCATATTGCCATGATGGATGAGGCGGTGGTGAAGCAGCGGCAGTGGATGAGCCGAGAAAAGCTTTTGGATTTGCTTGGAGTCACAAACCTACTTCCTGGTCCCAGCTCGACTGAACTCGCGATTCATATTGGTTATGAACGAGCCGGATGGCGTGGCTTATTCATTGCAGGAAGCTGTTTTATTTTGCCTGCGATGCTGATTGTCTGGGGGTTGGCAGCGCTCTATGTTCGTTACCAAGCCGTTCCCCAACTCCAATGGCTGCTGTATGGGATCAAGCCTGTCATGATAGCGATCGTGCTTCAGGCACTTTGGAATCTGGGTCAAAAAGCAGCAAAAGATGTGCCGACTATCCTTGCTGGGCTGGCAGCAGTTGCCGGTTATTTTGCTGGCTTAAATGAAGTGCTGCTGCTGTTGCTTTTGGGGCTTGCGGTCATGCTGGCGAAGTGGCAGCGACACGGCACGACCACTGGCGCATTTTTACTACCCTTTTCTGGGGTTTTGTCACAGACTGGGGGCACCGCGATCACCACAGCCTCAGTCGGTTGGGTCAGTGTCTTTTTGTTTTTTCTTAAAATTGGGTGTGTGCTGTATGGTAGCGGCTATGTGTTGTTAGCGTTTCTACAGCAAGATTTAGTAGAGCGCAATCAGTGGTTAACGTCTCAGCAACTTTTAGATGCTGTGGCGATCGGGCAATTAACACCGGGTCCTATATTTACTACTGCTACCTTTATTGGCTATTTACTGGCTGGCAATGCTGGAGCGATCGCGGGCACCCTTGGCATTTTTTTGCCAGCTTTTTTGCTGGTTTGGTTGGTAAATCCTTTTGTGCCAAAGCTGCGTCAATCACGCTGGGCAAGTGGCTTTCTTGATGGTGTGAATGCTGCCTCACTTGGACTTATGGCAGGGGTTGCTTATACTCTGGGACAAACTACCTTAACTGATGGGCTGACCGTCGTTTTGGCAGTGTTGAGCGCGGTCGCAGTTTTTCGCTTTAGGGTTAATTCTGCCTGGTTAGTGCTGGCAGGTGGAGCGATCGGTCTTGCCTCTTACATCCTGGGCGCTGGCTGAAACATCCTTTTTACAGATGGAAGGGTGCGATCGCTTAGATCCATGCTGCTTCCAGGCTCACCATCACTCACTCTGCTACTAAATCGCCACATTCAGGCAAACCCATCACACGACGATAATGCGCTTCGACGGTGTGGATTGTTTGGTAGTGGGGCTTGCTGGCGATCTGACAGTTAAAGACCGTTTGTGCAAAATCGTTTGCATTGACCGTTTGCAAGGTGCCACCAGCGACCACTCGCTGACCACGCACCCAGACGCTATCGACTACGCCGTTGGGTCTACCGAGAACGAGCAGCTTCACCAGATCAGTGCGCGGCAGCAGAGACAGATTTTTGAGATCATACAATACCAGGTCAGCCTGCTTACCCACCGTGAGGGAACCAGCTTGGTCGGCTAAATTGACCCCTGTGAAACCACCGATCGCAGCCATTTCAACAGCTTTGTGGGGCGTAATCCAGTGCTTGTAATCTAGATCGGTGACGTTATGGAGTAGGGAACCAAGCTTGATCGCTTCGAGCAAATCTTGACCATCATTGCTGGCGGCTCCATCACAACCAAACGTAACGTTGACTCCAGCTTGCAGATACTTCAGCACGGGCGCAATGCCGCTGCCCAGACGCAGGTTGCTGGGGGCATTGTGTACAACGGTTGACTTGGTTTCTGCCAGAATTGCTATATCTGAGTCCTCTAGCCAAATGGAATGGGCAAGCGACGTACGGTGATCCAAAAAGCCAAGTTGCTGGAGATGTTTAACGCCACTGCCACCGTAGCGCTCCTGTGCCAGCATTTTTTGTGCTTTTGTTTCAAGCAGATGCGAATGACGGCAAAGATTATGGCGATCGCTCAAGTCTCGACACCCCTTAAACAGTGCATCCGAACAGCGATGAAAGCCTGTGGGTCCCACTGCAATCTGAATGCCCGCGTCTGGTTCGTGAAATTGAGCGACGATCGCTTCCATTAGTGCCAGAATTTCAGTGGTGGATTGATGAAAAGGCTTGTGGGGCAGTGTTTTTAGCCCTTTAGGATAGCCCGCAACAAAGGGCAAATCTTGAATCAACGGTGCAATAAAGGCACGAATGCCAATTTCTTTGTAAGCACGGGCGGCGGCAGCGACGCTTTCGAGTTCGTGTCCCGCAATGAGATACAGATGATCCATTACGCAGGTGCCACCCGACATGAGGGTGTTGATGGCGGTGCCCAACGCGCCCAGGTATGCCTGCTCTACCTGTGTTGGCGATGTATCAAAAACATCTGCTAGCCATAGCTCTAGAGGCAGTTGGGGAATCAATCCGCGCTGCCAGAATTGGGGTGAATGGGTATGCCCATTGACGAAGCCGGGCAGCAACAGCTTGTTTTCAGCATTGATCGCCGTTCCCACTATTGGCAAACTGGCTCCGATCGCCGCGATGCGATCGTCCTCAATTTGGACATCGACCGTAGCGTAGCCGTCCTCAACAGGAATGAGAGCAGAACGAAGGGTATAAGTCACAAGCAATCCTGGCGACGTTGCTCGGTTTCTCCATGCGTTGCAAGGCAGCGAGCTTATGCCGCCCTAGAATACCAGGTTTGGCGGCTGTTATATGTAGCTTTGTAACCATTCTGGCAGCTAGCGCTGCTGAGGCAGCTTGCTCAAACAAGACTGCTCCTGCAAGCTTCAGGATGCCTGTGTTTCAACCGATCGTCCAAAGTGTTCAAAAGCTGATAGTGAGCTTTTCAATACCAATGCAAGCTGTAAAATAGCGATCGAACTATAGATGCTAGACTCGGAGACAAAGAGCGGTTCAAGCTTTCGTAAGCTATGTTCGCAAAATTCACTTTAGTGTATGGGTGTTAACTATGGTCTTTTGGGGTGATCACACAGGTGAGCCAAGCTCTTACAGAGGTTGGAAAGTGCTAGCAGACACAAGCAAAATCAACACACCATCGGAGCTTGATAAATTCTGTAAAAAGCTATTTCAGTGGCTGCAAGTGCACATGGCTGTGGATACTGTTACCCTCCTGCTGCCGGACTCAGGCAACCAGGATCTAACCGTGCGGTCTACTATTGGGCTAGAAGAAGAGATAAGCCAACAAATTTTTATTCCGATCGGGAAAGGTTTTGCAGGTAATATTGCTGAAAACAAATTACCAGTAGTTGTTGAAAACTTAGCAGCAGTAGAAGTTGTTAGCCCAGTTTTGCGAAACAAAGGTTTGCAATCTATGGTTGGGGTGCCGTTGCAGCTTGTACATAGCGTTGTAGGCGTGCTGCACGTTGGCACGTTTCAGCCTCGCAAATTTAATGAACGAGATATTCAGCAGCTACAGCTAGTTGTTAACCTGCTTCAACCAGTTATAGCTAACGCAGGAGTTTATAATTTTGACCAACGTTACTATAGCCAAGCAGCCTGTAATAGTTGGAAAGGTAAATATTACCAGCTCGTTAAAATGCTTCTCGGTAGTAAGCAAGCCCAATCATTACAATACGACATTAGTTATTGAGCGGTCGCATAACTTTTGAATGGTAAAAGATGTAAAGGCGATCACACAACGGTAGTATTTCAAAAAGATTAACGTTAGATTTTCTGCTAGCAACTCCATCTAACAGAATATTGCTTATGTTAAATGCTTATAAATATAGGAACTGTTGCTGTCATTCAAAGCTAGCTAACAGTGGAAGAATCGTTATTCCAGCTTGTGCTTAGGAGTCCATAGGAACGAGAGAATAAGCGTTGCAGACTAGAACTGAACGGTGATGTTTGCCAAATCTAGTCCAGCGATGTGGCTCGGTCATAGAAGCATAATACTTAATTTCTGTTGTGTTCAAAATTTTTCTTGGCTTCGCGTCCTTCTATATTCGAGGTGCCTTAAAGTAGGTATAGCATCTAGCTAATTAGTAAGCTGCATCCACATACAAGTATGGACATATGGATCACTTAGTCAGTTCGATTAGGAAAGGGCTGACTGAGCAAAACTGGTACGCATCTCTCGGTTTAGCGCTAACCTTACCTGACATTTGTGGATTTCTTGAGTCACCAACGTTCGGTTCTAAGCAACGATATGTTGCATGGTGTAATCGCTTTCTTGTGCCCAAGTACACAAGTTCGGTTGGTGCTGGGGCTTTTAAACACGTATTCCTTAGCGGAGAGGACTGCTATGCGCTGCGATGCGCGTTTCTCCATGAAGGTACTAATGAAATAGTCCGCCAACGCGCTCGGCAGGCGCTCGAATCGTTCTTCTTCACCACCCCTCCACCACCTGGTGGCAATTCCGCTCACTGTAACCAAAGGAACTCAAGGCTTCAGTTGCAGGTCGATAACTTCTGCAATGATGTTTGTGATAGCGTTGAGGCTTGGAATGACACAGTGAAGGACGATACAGATCTTCAGCAGCGAATGGGCGAGCTCCTGATAATCTGGCAGTCTGACGGAACAGTTCGTTTGTAGCGCACTTATTGACATCGTTCCTTGTCGTCTTATAGTTCCACTTTTGTCGTCAATTTCGTGCCAGCGATGCTCCCGTAACAACTGTGTGGTTTGAGTAATCCACGCATCAAAGTCTGCCAAATATGAGTCACTCATTATTTGATGCCTGCTCTAAACACAGCATGATAGCGCGATCGCTACACTTTCATCATAAAACCGATGCACTCCGACAACTAGCTTTCGATCGCCAACACCTTCACCAAAAATGCCCATTTATCAGCGCTTTCTTCAATGATTTTGGCGGTTGGTTTGCCTGCGCCGTGTCCTGCTTTTGTTTCAATGCGAATCATGACAGGTGCATCGCCTTTGTGAGCAGCTTGGAGGGCAGCGGCAAATTTGAAGCTGTGGGCAGGCACCACGCGATCGTCGTGGTCGGCAGTGGTAATCAGCGTTGCAGGATAGGAAGCCCCAGCTTTGAGGTTGTGCAGTGGTGAGTAGGCGTAGAGTGCTTTGAATTCGTCGGCATTTTCGGGTGTGCCGTATTCCGAGATCCATGCCCAGCCGATCGTAAATTTGTGGAACCGCAGCATATCCATCACGCCAACGGCTGGTAGCGCCGCACCAAAGAGTTTAGGGCGTTGCGTCATGCAGGCACCGACGAGTAAGCCGCCGTTACTGCCGCCTGCGATCGCCAGCTTTTTGGGTGACGTGTATTTGTGGTCAATCAGCCATTCTGCAGCGGCAATGAAATCATCAAACACGTTCTGCTTTTTCAGTTTGGTGCCTGCCTGATGCCAGTCTTCGCCATATTCGCCACCACCGCGCAGACTGGGTTCTGCAAGAATGCCGCCCATCTCTAACCAAACCAGTGTGCTGACGGAGAAGCTGGGCGTGAGAGAAACCCCAAAGCCACCATAGCCATAAAGGAAGGTGGGATTCGTGCCATCCAGCACCAGTCCTTTTTTGTGGACGATGAACATGGGAATTTGCGTGCCGTCTTTGCTGGAGTAAAAGACTTGTTTCGTTTCGTAGTCGTCAGGGTTGAAATCTACGTTTGGTTGGCGAAACACGCGGCTTTCGTTTTTCACCAGGTCGTAACGGTAGATCGTGGCTGGTGTAGTGAAACTGGTGAAGCTGTAGAAGGTTTCGGTATCGTGGCGTTTGCCGCCAAAGCCACCGACGGAGCCAAGCCCAGGAAACTCAACGTCACGTATGGGAGTGCCGTTCAGGTCAAAGAGCTTTACCTGACTATGAGCATCTTTCAGGTAGGAGGCAACGAACTGATTGTTGAGAATGCCTACGCCTTCGAGCGTTTCTGCGGCTTGAGGAATAACTTCTTGCCAGTGGGCACGATCGGGATTGGTGGTATCGATCGCCACCACACGACTGCGCGGTGCCTCTAGATCGGTGCTAAACCAGAACCGATCGCCATCATTGTCAATGAAACTATAGCTAGCTTCAAAGGTGTTGATGAGTTCGACAATCGGTGCATTGGCGATCGTCAAATCCTTGTAGAACACCAGATTGCGCGGATCGGTGCCTAGCCAAACGGAGATGATGAGAAAACGCCCATCTTCACTCACACCACCACCAAAGCCCCAGTCTTTCTGGTCAGGACGTTCATAAATGAGAGTATCATCGCTCTGCGGTGTGCCGAGACGATGGTAATAAAGCTTCTGGTAATAGTTAACGGCTTCAAGCTTAGACTTTTCGTCTGGTTCGTCGTAGCGAGAGTAGAAAAAACCCTTACCGTCATGCGTCCAGGAGGCACCAGAGAATTTCACCCACTGCACGCGATCGTCTGTATCCGTTCCGGTTTCCACCGCTCGCACTTTCCACTCTTGCCAGTCGGAGCCAGATATGGACAACCCATAGGCAAGGTGCTGCCCATCTTCGCTAATGGAGAGTCCCGATAGCGCCACGGTACCGTCTTCCGAAAGGGTATTGGGGTCAAGCAAGACAACAGGTTCATCCTCCAGAGCCTTTAGCGTGTAGAGGACGCTCTGGTTTTGCAAACCATCATTTTTGAAATAGAAATAACGTTCACCCTGTTTAAAGGGAATGCCGTACTTTTCGTAGTTCCACAGTTGGGTAAGGCGTTGTTTGAGGCGATCGCGCGCTGGAATCGTTTCCAGTAGCCCAAACGTTAGCTTGTTCTCTGCCTCAATCCAGGCTTTTGTCTCGTCAGAATCCGGATCTTCAAGCCAGCGATACGGGTCGGCAACCTGCGTACCGTGGTAGTCGTCAACCTGATTTGCCTGATGAGGCTGAGGATAGACGAATGTTTGGCTGGAGAATTGGTTGGGTTCTGTCATGGCGGCGGATATGGAGCAACTTTGTCCATAGTGACAGATCAGAACGAAAAGGGCGATCGCACCAACCAGCAAAACGCGCTTTTTTACAGATAGCTGCAAGACACTTTCAGGTCGATCGCAACACGTTAGACCAATTCCTTTTTATACGTTACAAACCAAAAGCCCTTGCCTGCGGCTTTTTCCTTAGTTAGGAGATTGAGGGGAATCAATCAGCCTATCAAAGCACGACTAAATCCCCGGCTTCTTTAAGAAGCCAGGGATCTAAATGAAAGAAATTGGCAGTCTGCTGCAATTAGCGGACTCTTACCTGCGTTTGCAGTTGGGCATCCACCAGGTTCAAATATGCCTGATCGCTTACGGCTGTCACTGGTAACAATTGGGCATTGACGGCACCTTGTACCACTTCTTTGGCACCAATCTGACCCAGCGTATACGCCGAAGCCAAGCCTAAGTAGCCTGGAACCCCTTGTGACTTTAGCCCACCGCGTTGCGCGATCGTCACAAGGTCAGAGGGCGCGATGCGATCGTTCGCAATACTGACGGCAGGATAGGGATTATAAGCCGTTGGATCAGCGTTTGCAGTCGAAACCATAGCAGTACAGAGCGTGAGTGTGGTTAAACCAGCAAGAATGAAGCGTTTCATGGTCAACCTCCCAATAGTGGTTAGAACTAAGATTATCGGCGTTCGTTTAGTACTCACCTGAACTGTCGATGAATTTATTATTGCATTGCAAACTGTTTAATGTCAAACAATTATTGACATCGTTGCAGACGATCAGGCACCCTATTGCTTAACCTGCTATCACTGCCTTCTCATGGCTCACCCAACGCTGGAACTGATCAATGCTCGTCTGCCTGGCTATGAAGGGCTACAGCGACTTGCGATCGAGCAGCACACGATTCGAGCGATCGCGCCTATGAGTGCAGCCACTTGCTTGCCGTCGCTGGATGTACAGCAAGTGGATATGGAAGGCGATTGGCTTTCCCTGGGCGGCATCGACCTGCAAATTAACGGCGCACTTGGGCTAGCATTTCCCGATCTCAGTGACGACAATAGCGACAAACTCCATGCCATCAGCCAGTTCCTCTGGAATCAAGGCGTTGATGGCTTTCTACCCACGATCGTCACCACCTCAATTGAAAACATCCAGCGATCGCTCGCCCTTCTTTCCTCCCACTCCCCACTCCCTACTCCTCACTCCCCCATTTCCCAAATCCTCGGCGTTCACCTCGAAGGTCCTTGCCTGAACCCTGACAAACGGGGCGCACATCCCGCCGAATATTTGCTGCCACTGACGATCAACACCATTAAACGCCTTCTTGGTGACTATGCCAGCGTTGTCAAAGTAATGACCCTCGCGCCCGAATTGGACCCAACAGGCAGGGTGATTCCTTACTTGCGATCGCTGGGTATTACCGTTAGTCTGGGGCATTCTCAAGCAACGGCAAGTCAGGCACAGCAAGCGTTTGACCAGGGTGCGACGATGGTGACACATGCTTTCAACGCCATGCCGGGACTTCACCATCGGGAACCAGGACTATTAGGTGCGGCGATCGTTCATCCCCAGGTGTATTGTGGTCTCATTGCCGATGGTCAGCACGTTTCGCCCATCATGATGGATCTTTTGCTGCGAGCCAGTCAGTACGATCGTGGTGTTTTTCTGGTCAGTGATGCGCTCTCACCGTTGGGCTTACCTGATGGCATTTACCCCTGGGACACTCGTCAGATTGAAGTCAAAAACGGTACAGCTCGCTTGCCAGATGGCACCTTATCGGGAACGACTTTATCGCTGTTGGTAGGGGCACAAAACCTGGTGAAGATGGGCACTTGTGATGTTGAAACAGCGATCGCCCTTGCTACTATTGCGCCTCGTCGGGCGATCGGCTTGCCAACGAACCTGATTGGGCAGCCTGCTAATCTGCTCCAATGGCACCAGTCAGACTATGGCGAACTTTCATGGCAGCGCCTTTAAGGAGATTTCCAGCAAACAAAATACCTGTAGGGGCAGGTTTGATACCAGCGTGGTCAGCTATTCGCAAAGCTTCTGGCAAAACTTGCCCCATACAAGCGGTACATTCTTTCTCAGAAATCTTCTAAGGATGACTAGAGTAAGGCTCTGCAACTACCCATTCAAAAAAAAGGTGCAAGAAGTTTTAGCTTCCTACACCGTTGAACTCAAGGGCTACTTGATGTTTAGAGAATGAATAAAAAAGTGCGACGTAAGGGTTAAACCAGATGCCGGGCTAATGGTGTGACCAGGCAAATTCGTGCCTCAGCTTGCCTAACCCGCGATCGCGGTCAACCGTATAGTGGCGCTTACTCTGCGTGAGACGACGATGTCGATGCAGTCAGGGGGCGGATATTCACAATCTTGCCACCCAGACGAGTAATGCGACGCATCTCGTCATTCATGCGACTGTAGGGCACCTGAAGCAGGATAGTGCTGCTGTTACGAACCGGATAGCTCTGGTTCTGCGTTTGTGAGTTCTGCCGTAAGCCTTCGACTTCATAGATAAAAACGCGATTGTCCGCATTTGAAACAGACGCGTTGATTAAGGTGGGCTGTCCCGACATGGTGCTTCTTTCTCCTAATGAATGAGTCAAATTACTAACGTGCAGCGACAACAGTGAAGGGTGCGTTGGGTTGAGTCTTAAGCATTTTTGACCCATTCAACGCACCTTGACCAAACACTATTGCGCGAGGGTAACGCTGGCGACTCTTCCCCCCAGCTTGTTGATTTGCTGGAGTGTACTTGTCAGTTGCTCGTAGGGGACAATAAACTCTTTGTTACTACGGCGGACTTTGGGATAGCGAGGTAGGTTAATACCTGCAACCTCAATCCGATAGAGCCGGGATGTAGCCCCCTGCGAGGATCTACCAAACGATCGACTGGGTGCTGTGCCCTGCTTCGATGGTTGGTAAGCCCACCCCTCACCGCTACCAGATGGAGCCGTGATGTGAGATGCACTATTTCTTGCTAGATCGGTTGCCAACCGAGAATCAGGACCACCAAGCTGGGCGCGATCGCTATTGGCATAACCACGGTACAGGCGGAACATACGGGTAAAGCCGACTGTTCTTTGACCCACACCTGTTGTCACCAAATCACGGTAGTAGGGCACAACGGCTTCACCAAAATAGGTGGTGTATTCTTCAGAGTCGATGTAAGAATCGATATCTGCTTCAAAGCCTTCATTTTGGTAGCGATCAAGATGCTCAATCACTTCAGATTCATCATAAGGAGCGCGTCCCAGTAGATGCTTGAAGTTCAATTCAATCACTCGTGTTTGAAAGTGGGGATACAGAAACTTGGTCTTGTAGAGTTCTGATTTAGCCACTGCTCGGACAAAATCCCGCACGGTCAGTTGACCATTTATAAACAACGACTCTAAGCCAGTTAGACGTTCCGACTGCATCAAATAATCGTTTCCCAAGACCTGCCGATAGATTGCCTGAATAATTGTCTTGGCTTCGTCCGCAGTCCAGCTTGCACGCAATTCAACTGGGCGTGTTTCATTAAAAGCAGCGGTTCCTAGACGAGAGGCTGCGGTTGTAATTGGCACGATGACGCTCCTTAATGCTTTGGTACTATGAAAAATTGGGTAGATGAGCCGATGGGTTGATGGGGAAACCCACTCATCCACGTACTGGCTCTCCTACCCATCCACTTTTCTATCAATCCTTTCTACCGATTCACGTCTTTCAAATTACGCGATCGTTAGACTCACAACTTTGCTACCCCGCTGGTTAAGCCGTTGCAGAGTGGGTGAGAGTTGATCGTAAGTGACGAGGCAGGCGCTCACGCTACGCCGGATCTGGGGAGCCCGTCCCCGATTAGCCTGTGTAAAGCGCACCCGGTATAGCTGACCACGATCGTCGCCTGCCGCACCTGCTAAACCCCGACCAAAGGACGCTGTTTGAATAGGTGTAGCCTGATTACGTGCGAGATCTTGGGTTAACCAGGCAGACTTGTTTTTGCCTTGAGCGCGATCGCTATTGGCATAACCCCGGTAAACCTGAAACATCCGGCTGAAGCCTACCGTTTTTTGTCCCTGCTGTGTAGCAAAGCCCCGGTAATAGGGGACGATCGCTTCTCCAAAATTGGTTTGATATTCTGGTGAATCAAGATAGGAGTTGATCTCAGCCTCATAGCCTTTTTGAGTGTAGAGATCAACGTGGTAGGCAATCTCTGCTTCATCATAGGGCGCACGACCCAGTAGATGTTTATAATTCAACTCAATAAAGCGAACCTGAGGCGTGGAGTAAAAAAACTTTTGTCGATATAACTCCGACTGTGCTAAAAGACGCACAAAATCTCGAACCCGAATGTCACCCTGACGCAAGAGTGATTCGGCGCTAGTCAAGCGTTCACTCTGCATCAAGTGATCATTGCCAAACACCTGCCGATAAGCAGCGCGAATGACGGCTTGCACATCTTCTTCTGTCCAATTTGCCCGTAGTTCTGTTGGTACGTTTCCTACAAAGGGCTCAATTCCTAACTGTCTAGCTACCAGACTAGTCATGACTTCTCCTTAATCTCAATGAAATTTTAAGCAGAAAAATCATGCCCAGAACCCCAAAAACTGTTCATGCCAGACCCCCAGCAGTAACAATCTTTCGTTGTTCTGGGCAGCAAGAAACTAGCTCAGTGCATTGATAGCGTAGTCAATGTAGGAATTTGCTTCAACAGCAGGATCACCACTCAGACCGTGGTTTGCCCGCACGTGCTTCAGCGCTTCAACATACCAGCTTGGGGACAAGTCAAAGGTGCGGTTGATTTCTGCCAAGCCACCGATCAAATATTCATCTAGAGGACCTGTACCACCTGCAATGAGGCAGTAGGTGATGATGCGGAGGTAGTAGCCGATGTCTCGGACGCACTTTGCCTTGCCGCGAGCATCAGATGCGTAGTTAGGACCCTGCATTTGGGTGGTGTAGGGAAACTTTTGGTACACTGCATTCGCTGCACCTTCAGCCAAGCTCTGTGCCTTGCTGCTCAATGCTTTTGCAGCATCAAGACTGGCAGCCGCTTGACGAAAGCGTCCAAAAGCGACTTGGATTTCGGTAGAGCTAAGAAACCGTCCTTGAGAATCGGCGGTTGCGACGGCTTCGGTTAAAGGGGTTTTCATGCTGAATTCTTCCTCTTCAATGATTTTGCAAGTTGACGTTAAAAGAAGGGTGCCATCCATCATGTGTCTTGTACAACATGACCCATGACTAATGACTAGTGGTTAAAGCATTAACCGACGGCAGCAGCAGCTTGATCAAAGTAGCTGCCTAATTCAGACACTAGAGCGCTGCAATCGCCACGGGTAACGTTGTTGGGGTCGTTTGCAATCGCGATCGCCGCTTCTTTCATTTTTTGCACACCAGCTGCAACGGAACCACCAGGAACGCCTAGCGCTTGGTAGGTTTCGCGCAAGCCATTGAGGCAGCGATCGTTGAGGACGCTAGCATCGCCAGTGAACACAGCGTAGGTCACGTAACGCAGGATGATTTCCATGTCACGCAAGCAAGCTGCCATGCGACGGTTGGTGTAAGCATTGCCACCGGGTTGAATCAATTGGGGCTGCTCTTCAAACAAGGAGCGGGCTGCATTTGCAACGATCGTGGATGCGTTGCCAGTAATGCGGTTAACGACATCCATGCGCTTGGTACCAGCATCGACCATAGCCTTCAAGGCATCGATTTCAGCATTGCTAGCGTAAGCGCCACGAGTATCTGCTTGAGAGACTACTTTTGTAAAAGCGTCGAGCATTTCAGCTTCTCCTAGTATTTTTGACATTAAAAACACAAATTCTTAAAGCCTTACTGTCTGCAAACCTATTCCCTACAATTGGGCAACGAAACTGCTAGGCTGAAGAAACAAGCTCTCCTTTGCCCATAAACCTTGCGTGTTTGCAAACAAAGTTTATGTAACAAAATTCAGAAATAATTCTAATAGAGATGCTTGGTTGCAGCCAACCAACGGTGCGTCAATCAATACGGTAAATATCGCAAAACAGTCTTCCAAAATCCATGCGTAGTCTAACCCAATTTATTCAAGTATTCCTCGAATTTTTAAAGTGGGTTTAAAGAGCGTTTTAAAGGTTTTTTCTACCGCTCAAAACGGTTTAAGTAGACCATCAAACCAACGGAATGGTATGCAATGAATTTTTAGGAAGGCGAACCTTAATTCAGTTAGGAATCAACGGTTGCTGTGCTTCTTGAACTTGACATTGATTAAAGCAAGCCTAATGTGCAAAATTTGTGCAAAATTAAAACGAGTGTTCGTATAAGCAGTTACAAAATATTAAGAAGCGCTGCATCCCTTGTGTGTCAAGGCTTCTAGATTCTTTGCTTTCTTAGTTTGTCTGAGCTTATTGTTACGCTTGTTTACACTTGTTCAAATAACTAAATATAAAAAGGTGGAGCTGGCGATCGCCAGATGTTGCTATCCACCTCTACTAGTTAGGTTTCAGCCTAATTTCTGTAGATAGTGCTGCTGACTGCAAACTACTGTGTTGGCGAGAAAGAAGGAACAAGACGATTCAGCTTAATTTGCATATGCCATTGATGATCGAGCAGGACGCACGATCTCACCTTACTCTTTGTCCTGGTTTCCAGGTCATGGCGCTCGCGTGAAAGGCATTGGCGAGACATCAACCACTCTCTTGCTCGTCAAACTCTAGCGGTATCCTGACGGTGAAGGTTGTCCAGCCATCGGCACTGGAAGCCTCAACGACTCCTCGAAGCGGCTCAATCAGTCGCTTGACGAGTGCCAGACCTAACCCTGTACCCCGGTGCTGCCAGGGATTAAGGCTGGGAATGCGATAAAACTTGTCGAACACTCGGTTTAGCTCGTCAGCCGCAATTTCAACTCCAGAATTGCTGACGCTAATCTGAATGTGCGATCGCGCCAGAGTGGACGATCGCTCCACCGATTGCAGCGACACAACAATGGTTTCGCCTGCTGGAGTGTATTTACAAGCATTTTGCAACAGTTCGTTAAGAATGCGTTCCAGATAGGAATAATCGGTTGTTAAGGGAGGCAGGGGCACTGCCACACGAGTTTCCAGGCGTTGCTGCTGGCTGCTAAGACGATCGACAAAAGGCGCTAAAAGCGGAGCCAGCCAGACTTGAAGATCCCGTGTGCTGGGGTTGAGCGGTTCAGCCTGGTGCTCCAAACGAGATAGATCGAGCAGGTCGTCGATTAACATGGTTTCGCGCTGGCATTCGTCACGCAAGACCTGAACATAGCGGGCTGCACGTTGAAAAGACTCTGGCTGCAACACTAGTGAAGATGGATCTGCGGCATTGCGCGATCGCCCGTCTTCAGTTTGCAACAGCACAACTTCTAGCATTTGAATCGCCATTCTGATACTGGACATCGGTGTACGCAGTTCGTGCGAAACGGTGCTCACAAAGTCGTCTTTGAGCTGATTGAGCCGTTCTAGTTCATCGACTTGCGCTTGTGCTGCTTGATAGAGACGTGACTGCCGCAGGGCGATCGCACACTGATTGGCGACCTGCTGCACCAGGCGGACTTCCTGCTCCGAAAAAACGTAACCCGCATAGTTGACGAGTCGCAAATCTCCTAACACAGACTGATCATCAACGATAGGACACGCTAACCGTACTACGTGTTCTTGAATCGGTCGCGCATCCACATTACAGTACTGAAAATGCTGTCCCTCTAGTAGCTGCTGGTAAACTTCTGGAAACTGCGACATGGGAATCAGGCGACCTTGAAGGCTCTCTACCGCCGTCGTATATTCGTAGCGCACATTCACTGCGCGCTGAGGTAGATCGTAAACAGCTACGCTACATCGGCTTATAGCCAGTGTGACAGCGAGTTCTTCTACGACTGCCCGTAAAATTTGGTCTTCGTCCAAGCTGTCACGCACCCGCTCAGCAATCCGCTTTAACGTTGCTTCAAAGCTAAAGGCTTGTTGCAAGAGGAGAGTGCGTTCCTGCACCTGCTCTTCCAAACGGGCATTGAGTTGCTGCACTTGTTGATAAAGCTGCGACTGCTGAATGGCGATCGCCAACTGATCCCCAACGGCACGGGTGAGCTCAATTTGCCAGTCTTGCCAAACAAAGGGTTCTGGTCCATGAATCAGTGTGATGTTGCCCCAGACGGCACCGTTCATCTGCAAGGGCACTGCCAGCCATGCGCCCGGAAAGGTTTGCGCTAGAATTTGAGTCATTTCATGAGCGATCGTGCTGGCATCATCGAGCCGCACAATTTCCAGTTGTTTTAACCGTGCCGTAATGGGGTTGCCCTCATCAGGAATTTCTAGCCCCACTACATCTAAGCCAACGGGTGCAAGATCTGGGCTTTGGCGATAGCTAGCTTGATGGACCCAAACACCTTGCTCTGGTAAATATTGCAAAATGTTTGCTTGTTCAACCTGAAGCAAACTTCCCATTTCCATAACAGCTGTTTGGAAAATTGTCGTGAGATCTAGTGAGTTGCGAATTGCCTGAATGACTCGACTCAGCGCTTGTTCTTGCCTTGCCTGCTGCTGCGTTTGCTGATAGAGGTAGCTTTGGTGGATGGCGACCGCAACCTGAGCCGACAGCTTTTTGAGTAGGTCAATCTCTAACTCATCCCACTGGCGGGGTGCCGCACATTGCTGCACCGCTAGTAAGCCCCACAGATGCCCTAGCCCATCTTCATTCCGGTTCACTTGACTTGGAGGCAGCAGCACTGGAATAACTAGATTTGCTTTTACCTGAAATTGCCTGAGTAGACCAACATAGCACTCAGCTAACCCCGCATTTTCTAGATCATCAATGCTACTAATGTTGCCGTTTGCATAAGGGATCAAACAGTCCGCCATCGCCAAACAGGGGTCAAAAAGGCGTCGCCCCAGCATGGGAATCCAGCCATCTCCGACTGATTCCACAATGACAAAGCCACTCCAATCTGGCTCGAACCGATAAATGATCACGCGATCGGTCTGGAGCAGTTGGCGTACCTCTGTAACTGTTGTGTTGAGAATCTCATCCAACTCAAGCGACTGACGTACCCGTTGCGCGATCGCTACCAATAGGCGCTCCCGTTCAGCCTGCTGGCGTAAAAGGGCTTCTGCCCGCTTGTACTCCGTAATGTCGCGACTGACACATAGCAAAAAGTCGACGCTGCCATCCTGGCTGAACTCCGGCACAATCCGCGCTTGATAAACCCTTAAACCAGAGGGGGTCGAAAACTGAAACTCAATAATTTGCTCCTGACTCGTATCTAGCACGGCTTGCAGCGTCTCACGCCAAGATTCCACTAACTCGGTGGGCATTCCCATCTCGGCGTTGGTGCGTCCAATAAAGGCTTCTACAGCAATGCCAGTTGCCACCTCGACTGCCGGATTGACGTAAACGTGGCGAAACTCCCGATCAAAGCGCACCACAATATCGGGAGAGTTTTCCACCAGTGCCCTAAATTCTTCCTGGCGACGGTGTAAGAGCGCTTCGGCTTGCCGCCGTTCGGTTACATCTTGAAAAATCAAGACACCACCCGTAATTTCACCCTTGTCATTGCGAATAGGTGCAGCCGTGTCACCGATCGCTCGTTCTAAGCCATTCTTGGTTTGCAGCAAACAATGCTCAGAGATACTGACACTGGCTCCCTGACGGATTGCCTGCAAAAGCGGGTTTTCGATCGTTTCTCGTGTCTCTGCATGGATTAGACGCAATACCAATTCAGCAGAGGCACCTAATGCTTCTGACTGCTGCCAGCCAGTAAGGTGCTCTGCAACTGCATTCATAAACGTGATGCAGCCATACTCATCCGTGGCGATCGTGCCATCACCAATACTGGCTAATGTCGTTGCCAACCATTGTTCGGCTTGCTCAAGCTGTTGCTCCAACTGGTAGCGACGCAGCGCAATATTGATAGTTGTATGCAGCCCAACCTGATTAAAGGGTTTAACGAGATAGCCAAAGGGCTCCGTAGCCACCGCACGCTGAAGTGTTTGGTCTTCGGCATTTGCTGTGAGGTAGATGATAGGAATGCCCAACTGCTCATGAATTTGAGTCGCGGCAGCAATGCCATCCAGCCCACCCTCAAGCGAAATATCCATAAGAACGAGATCAGGTTGTGTTTCGGCTGCCAGTCGAACGGCTTCCGTTCCTGATGTCACACTTCCTACAACCGTATGTTCCGAATGCTCCAAAAAAGCTCGAATCATTAAGGCAGCCACAATCTCATCTTCAACAATTAAAATTCTTGCCATATGTGAGGCTGCTACTCCTGGCAGACAGAGCAAACTAAGACAACACCATTCTCATCCCGCACCGAACTAAAGGGAATCAGAAGAAATGATGATCTTTGGACTTGACACCATTTCTTAATCCAGAGCGTAGAGACCTTAATGCTTGCTGGTGTAAAGAGAACTAGCGTGTTTTTTGTTTGGTAAAACTAGAGGATCACTTTCATCAGCTATCTCTCCTTGTTTCGCGATCGCACAGCGATTCTAGAAAGCTAGTGATGAACGTCATTGTTGAAAGCATTGGTCTAGCAGTTAAGGGCGACCGGACTTACAATCTCCTTTAAGCAAGCACGGCGAGAACAGAATAAATTACGAAAACGCTATGATAGCAAATCTTGATCAGGCTACCTGACGCCTTGTTGAAGCAGTCTGATCAATCAAAACTGACTTGATTACTGCGGGTACAGGGTCAGCCAGTCCTCGTTGAAGGCTCTAGAAACCGATTCAGTCGTTTTGGGTACTAGAGGCGAGAGTGGGCAATTGCTTTTTGTTAAGGGGAATACACTCACAAGACTTGAGCTAGCCCTAGAGACGCTCCATGAGGTGTCACTCCGTCAAATTACTGAGTACAGCAACGCTAACTGCACCAGCCTTCTCTTAAAATGCGTAAACCATAACAGGCAGTTCCTTGAGACAACGCTAAAAATCAAGGCGCTTGATGTTGAGCCATTCTGAGTTGAGCCATTCTGAGTTGAGCCATTCTGAGTTGAGCCATTCTGAGTTGAGCCATTCTGAATTGAGTCATTCTGACCGCCGATCAGTTTAGCTGCACACTTACGTTGAAGCCTCACTACTGGCGCTTAAACCCATACGCTAAATCGATCTAAGAGGTTGTTTGAAAAGGGTCTGGCGGTTAAAACCGCGACTACATCAACAAAGTCCGCTGACACGGACTACCGCAGGCAAGGGTTTTACAACCTGCGGCGGCAGTTTCTAGCTCGTTAAGCATGACTGCGCTAGCATCTCTGTAGCTGGGGTTTAGTTGCCAAAACTACAAGCATCTGGACTGAGGCTTTTGGCATGGGCAGCTAGATGCGAATTATTCAGCAAAAATTCTCACGCCTATCCATCATCCTGAAGCGATAGGTATAGGTGTACCTAGCGCCACAGGCGACATTTTTTGAGTCAGGTAGAATAGCGACAGTCGCGCCCTGCCTTTCGGTTTGCCACTTTCAATTCTTATAGGAGACATCTATGAACCATCGGGAGATTAAAAAAGAATCTAACCTTTTATACAAAGCTGTCTTACCGTTATTGGAAAAAGGAGGCAACTTTGAGCGGTTAGTCTTAACCGATTTGGCAAAAATTTTGCAAATCTGTGGGCGCAGTCACGGTGAGCTAACATCCAATGAGTTACTCGCTTTTCTAGTTGTCTTTGCGTTAATTAAGCGGGATACAGAAAAGCTGCATATTGCGATCGACTTATGGGATACCTCCAGTGAAGTGAGGCGAAACACTGAGAAAGAGATGCTAAGGCTGCTCCTGGAATTAACTAATAGCACAAACCAGATTGAGCAGTTAGCGCTACCATCGGTTTTGAACAAGTTTGACGAAGAAAAAGGTGCTAATTATTTAGATAAAGTTGTTAACGCACTTTACCGCTTTGCTCAAGTCATTGTTAAAGCAGATGGCAAAGTGACAATGCAAGAAATGGAAGCATTATCCCAGATCTGGCAATTGCTGCACTCTTACAATAGTGCTGAAACGTACGCTCAAGCGATTGCTCCTGAAAACTTCTCGCTACCCGTTCAGAATGTTGACAATGTATTAGCTGAACTGAACAAGCTGGTGGGCATGGAGAATATTAAAACTGAAGTGAGAACGCTGACCAATTTTCTGCGAGTGCAGCAAGCGCGATCGCAGCGTGGCATGGCAAAAACACCGACCTCACTTCATGCTGTCTTCTCTGGACCACCGGGAACTGGCAAAACAACGGTTGCTCGCTTGATGGGGAAAATCTTTAAAGAGCTAGGCTTTTTGGCAAAAGGTCATCTAGTAGAAACCGATCGTGCTGGTATGGTTGCCTCTCACATTGGCGGCACGGCGGAGAAGGTTGATGCACTGGTTAAATCTGCGTTAGATGGTGTGCTGTTTATTGATGAAGCCTATGCCTTGAAACCACTCAATTCAACCCAGGATTTTGGGCAAGAGGCGATCGATGTGCTGATTAAGCGTATGGAAGATTACCGCAATCGGTTAGTTGTCATCGTTGCTGGTTATACAGACGAAATGGTAACGTTTGTGGAATCTAATCCGGGTCTAAAATCACGCTTTAATCGTTACTTTTACTTTAAAGATTACACACCAGACGAACTCGTTGCCATTTTCAATAAACTTTGCAAAGATAGCCATTTTAAGCCGACTGAGGCTGCTAATCAAACGCTCCGTGCTTTACTTAATACACTCTACGATCACCGCGATCGAACGTTTGGCAATGCTCGACTGGTACGAAATTTGTTTGAGAAAACTATTGAACAACAAGCAAACCGACTCGCTGTTATTTCAACACTGACAGATGAAGTGCTGACAACAATACAGCCAGAAGATATCCCGCCGCTGGAGGTCTTACTGCCACGGCAAAGCGATCGCGAACCGACCATGCAAGGGGCGATTAATCTGAATGCAACGTCAGTACCCGATGAACCGCTGCCTCAAGATGGCATTCAGCAGCTAACCACGCTGATTAACCAGGCACTACAGCCAGATGGTATTACCGCTAAAGCGAACCTGAAGGATCACAGTTTGCAGATTTTGTTTGAAGCAGAAACAGCGCCTAGCGAACAACAAATGGTTGACTTCGTAAACGGAATGCTGCCACGCCTGAAGCCCAGTTTTATTACGCAGGTGCAACTGTATGGTCGCCAACCAGGAGCTGAGTTTCCTGCCTGGAGTCAAGAGTTAACGGTATAACCGTTGCCGACTTCCATAATTAGAATTAGCCAAAACTTTCAACCGCGTAGTAAGAATTGCCATAGCTACTGTCAATGGAAATAAGGCTGCTGTCATCGCTCCCTAGTTCTCGGCTGCTAACAGTGCCACGATTGAGAATATGAATAAGCTGCTGAGGCGTAAAGGATTCCAGCTCAACTACGTTGCCTGCTTCCAACCAGATAATCTCATCTTCTGATAAGCTCGATCGCACCTCAGGAGACATTTGTTTCGCTGCTTCAACCGCATCGGCTGTATTTTGAATAAACATAGATTTGCTAGGGAAAATCTGTCGTGGCAATAAGCCTACGTCAAAGATTTCAACACTGCTATTCTGGAACCATTTAGCACTGCTTCTTAGTTGATGAACCAAGCCTACACCTCTAGCACTGCAATCATGAAAGGCGTACACTTTTAGTTCAGGATTGCGGCGCAACATTCCCATAGTGGTGTCAAAAATGCTTTGCGGATAACCTGTAATGCTAAGAATCGCGCAGTTATTTTCAAAATGAAAATTATTGGCAATCAAAATTTGGGCGATCGCAGCGCTGCTACAAACGACTAAGCGATCAAAGCTATACGCAGTGATGTCTGAATTGACGGTAGCAGGCGTGCGGTCTTCACGAGCAGGCGGCAGCATATTCGCTGCGAAACCATTGATTTGCTGCCAGCGATCGAGCCATCCCTGAAAGAGAGCAGCATCAACTATTAGCTGCTGATGAATCAACATTTGACGACTCTGCCGCCTGCCATAATAAAACGACCCAACGCCTAAAAGAACACTAATAGCAAAAAGCGGAAAAGAGTTGCCTATAATGCTTACACCTATTCCAGCCGCTAAGATAACGCCTCCAATAATTTGCAGTGCTTTCGCACTACTCTGACGTGCCTTATTGCTTGTTTTTCTAGATTGGCTGGTAGAAGCCAAAATGACAATAGCAACAAGGCTAATAGCAATTGCAGGGAGGGATGCCATTAAGACACTAACCGTATGAGTAAAGAGATTAGAACCCACCACCAGCGTCATAAATGTGGTTACTACAAGGTAGAGAAGCAAACAGCCTTTAGCAGACAACAAATTCTTGGTTCGTAGTCGTTTGTCAAAAAAGTATAAAAACTGTTTGGGTGTGAAAAAGAGCGTATTGTTTGCTGAAAGATCGGCGATCGCTTTGGCGAACATGGGGTCTGTCACTTTAACTGTTCCCATTGCCGTTGGTTCAAAGGCAAACGGATGCTGACAATTTTTGCAGCGACCTTGATTGTCGGTTCGATCTTTTAATGTATTGTCAGTGCTACAGCGAATACATTTCATAATGTTCTATCAGTTAGAAATTAACTATAGCGATCCTATCTAGATTGTGAGAAAGGATTCCAGTGGAATCCTTTCTCACAAAGTCTCTCAATCTCACAACTGATTTAGGACTGCTATAGGAAGTAGAAGGGTTAAGTTAAGCTCTACTTAGAGACCGGGTTGCGACTACGCTCAACCCAGCGATGCATAGGACTCTCAGCCGAACGCAAAGACGAAATGCGGCTTCTAAATAATTTACCCCTAACTACTCACATAGTCGGCATTAAACGCTAATCAGACCTGTTTGTCTAATTTACAACGTTATCTCAGAAAGTTCTCAGGTTATCCTCATCTTGAACCTGCAACGTCAGTGGATACTGCGACAAATGGCAAAACTGCTAACGGTATGCCTTGTCTATGCTTCAGTTATAAAAAAGATTACGGGCAAAGTGATGATAAACTCTCAGCCTGCTGCTAGGCTTTCTCCTCAACTGTTTTTGCAACAAGTTTCTCGTGTTCAGCTTGCTAATGCCGTGATGTTGAGTGGTGTGGCTTTAGCTGGGGCGATCGTAGCGGCATGGTTTGCTAAAGAAGGGACAACCAGCCAGATTTTTCAACATTTAAACCAGTTGCAGGAACAGTCACCGATGGGGATAGAAGCGCCCATGATAGTTGAGGGCTACCTGCTGTTTTAGGCGGTTGCGCTCCTATTGGTAGCATTGGTGATCATGCAGGTCGCCCCACGTCCAGCCCCCTAGTCAAGAACTTTAGTGATCAGTATTCTGGCTGTGCTAACAATGCGTTATTTACTCTGGCGATCGCTCTCAACGCTCAACCTCAGTACTTGGCTCAATGGCGTTTTTAGCCTGGGGTTATTTTTTCTAGAGTTGACCATACCGGTAGTCGGCATCATTCAACTTATTTTGCTGTTACAGGTACGTGGTTCGCGTAGTGATCCGATAGTAGTTGCTGACCTTAAGTCGATCGGCTTCTGAGGCAGTACTTGGTGGCGTGTTCACCCCCACTGTTGATATTGTCATTTCCACCTATCATCTGAGGCAGTGGAAAAGCCGCTGCGCTCTAGGAGAATTACGATCGCTGTGGCTACGCTTCAGAATCCTGTTTAAATCACGCGTGCTGTTCGATCGCAACATCAATAGCAGTATTGTTGCAGTCTCTAAGGGATAACTCAATTCAATCTGTCGTAGGAGAAAAGAGCGATCGCCTTGAAGGATCTCCTACAAATAGGCTGAAAACCCCTTTCAGAGCCTCACTGGATTACCTATACCGTTTTTACAGCATAATCAAATAGATCGTCACCTTAATTTCGGATGCGAACAAAGCCGCCCGCAATGCCCTCTGCCGAATTACGCAGTTTAACATTGGGTGAGATTTCAACCGTGCAAGGAAGCTGAGTTGCCCAACATAAAATACTCTGAATTGGAGAAAAATACGTAATATCGTTGACTTGTTTCTTCTCAAAGGAAATCCTCTGAATTTGCGGAGGCAACAATAATTGAGATGAGTCAATGCTGGCGTAGCTTGTAATAATTGCAGCGATTAAAGAAAGACAGATGATAGGCATAAATCTGTAGAGATTTCGCAAAGGGAACTGTGAGCTTAGCCGCTCAACAACCCTATTAAAGGCAGCCACAAAATTATTTTGAAAGTAGATTGCCATGCCTAAAGCAGGTAAAAGAACGAGGTAGGGGATTGCAAACCTGAAGAAAGGGGATTGCAGTATGATGAATACGATTCCTAAAACTGCTATTAATATCACCCAAAGCGGCTCAGAGAAGCGGTCCATTTTTACTTTTCTTGCAAGGTAGATTGCAGGAAAGATTGAGAATAAAACTAAGAAAGCCATGAATTGCCTTTGGATGGAGGAGTTAAACCAGCGCCAAAGTGACCAGAGCCAAGGATGGATACCAGATGGCGGTGAGTCTGCCCAAGTTATTACGCCATGCGTCCCATTAGCTGTCTGTTTAATTTCTTCCAGGGCTGGCGACCAGGGTAAATCGAGACAGAACAAAGAAGATGGATAAATTGGACACCCGGACGTAATGGCTCCAGAAATGAGCATCGGGGCGATCGCTACTGTGATTACTACGCCTGCGATCAAAAATCGTCGTGCTTTAAACCCTCTAATAAAAATAAAAAATAAGCTAGAGATTAATAAAACTGGCAAAGCGGTCAGTTTTACGGTCACGGCTCCTGCTGCTAAGAATAGCGGAATCACTTCAGGTTCAATCGCTCTTTCGCTGCTGGCTGGAGAAGGCTCTTTACAAGTAGAGAGTCCTAAAATTGACCAGACCGTAACCTCTACAAGAAAAATGACCGGAATATCTGGAGAGGGCGATACTAAAATGGTTGCTAACGAACTTACCAACATTAAGGCTGGTAAAAGTATGAGTGAGCAAGTTACCATAAACCAATCACTTAAGTAGGCTTTACGCTTCAAACAGTGCGTTAAGCAAATGAAGAATTGTAAGGTGGCGATGAGGAAAACAAAGCCGTTGGTAACTGCGCTAACGCGGGCATCAAAAATTTCAGCATTGAGAGGTGCAGCAAAGGCAAACCAGGATGAGGTGAAGCCGAAGTTGGGAAATAGTAAGGCTACACCCGGAACAGTGCCAAACTTTTCTAGCCATTGAATTACTTGGTAATGGTAGTACCCCGTGTCGTACCAAGTAACTTGACGAGTCATTAGAGACGCGATCGCGATCGCCAAAGCCAAGAAGCCAAAAATTTTCTTTCTCGATACCTTTGGTCTTAACGCCACCAGTTCTGTTCGAGTGCGTTTTGACAACAATGCTATCAAACAAAAGCTTCCTGCAACGCCTGCTCCTACAAGTGGAGATAAAGGAAGAATGAGAGCGGTTGCTAAGAGCGCGATCGCCAGTGTGACAGTTCCTACCCACACAGAGACGATTAGACGATCGCCAGCTCGTGTTAAATAGCTGATCTGAAAGACATTGAGCAACCCAATGCCAATTAAGTAGCCAGTAGAAAGTAGAACAATCCAAACAATAACGAAATAGCTCATTATTTCCTCTGAAGGGCTTTATTGAGACAACATTCTCTATTCAGTTGGATCGAAGTTGGGCAATTTTGATGAGTGTGATGTCTAAAGCAAATTTAGAACATTGCCTGGTAACTGTACTGAGAGTACTAAGACGTTCTTTCTACAATACCTGGAGCGTTCATCCGGAAGATTTTGCCGAACTTCACTTAAAGTACAGAGGCTTGTTCAAGATTTTTGTTTTTAGTGGAAATACTGAGGAAAGCTTCAACCACTTTGGTCAAGTGTGTCATCTTTAGTGCACTGGTGCATTGATTTATTTGCTCTCAACCTAATGATCAGTTCACCCAAATCAGTCCCTATCAGGACTTTTCAGAGTGAATCATGCTTTTACTTTTTGGCGCTGACTAGAACTAGGAGCGGCTCGAATAAGCGTCCAGGTTGCTCAAGTCGAACACCCCTGCTTCGTTGATGAAAATTGTGAAGTTCATCCGGATAGCCTCACTGAGCTTGCGAAGAAGTGAAAGCGTTCTCCATTGGGATGCACTGGGTTTTATTCAATCTACGGTGGGTTCCCCTTTGTTCTGGGTCGTCTGCTTCACTGGCAAAACTAGTATTAATCAAGAATGACAGTAAGGACTATGAAGGTTTTGAAAAGAAACCTTGTCTTGGCAACATAGAGTAATTCAATCATTGGTATTCATGAATTATCCTTAAAATGCGACCCGTCGAACAGTTCTGGGCATTACGCCATATCAGTTTTACAGTAGCGCCTGGCGAGATGTTAGGCATTATTGGGCACAACGGCGCAGGTGAATCCACCTTGTTGCAGCTTGTTGGCGGTGTTGGTAGCCCTGATGAAGGACGCGTGAAAAGGCATGGCAGAATTGGAGCATTATTAGATTTAGGCGCTGGGTTCCATAGTGATTTGACCGGACGAGAGAATGTCTTCGTCACTGCGATCGTAGCGGGGCTAACGCGGCGCGAGGTGGCACGATCCTTCCAATCGATCGTTGAGTTTGCTGAGCTTGAGACATTTATTGATAGCCCTGTCCGCACCTATAGCACTGGAATGCAGATGCGGCTGGCGTTTGCCGTGGCAGTGCATACTCATCCTGATGTGTTGTTAGTAGATAAATTTCTCTCAGTTGGTGACGTTGCCTTTCAAGCAAAGTGTTTAGGAAGAATTGCTCAATTAAAGGAACAGGGCTGCGCAATCGTTTTGATTTCGCATAGTGCTAAACAAGTACAGCAACTGTCCGATCGTTCATTGTGGCTACGTCATGGGCAGGTTATAGCTTACGGTGAGCCAAAAGTAGTGGCTGGTCAATATGTGAGTGAAATGCACGCCGAAACGCTACGCCGAACGCCCATACGACCACCACAATTAACGCGATCAGGCATCGAACTGCAAGTAAACCAAAACCGCTTTGGCTCTCAAGAAATTGAGATTACTGATGTGGAACTACGACCAGGCGCTGAAATAAAAAGTGGTGATCCCCTTGAGATTGTGATTGGGTATCGTTCGCCCGATCCCATTGCTGCTCCGATCTTTAGCGTCACCCTGAGTCATGAGGACGGTCAGACTTGTATCGACACCAACACTGCTGTGATGGAGCTAACTCTACCTATGGTACAAGGGCAAGGACAAATTACGTTGCAGCTCGATCGACTCGATTTAAACCACGGACGTTACTTTGTGGATGTAGGCGTACATGAAACGAATTGGAACTATGCCTACGATTACCATTGGCATGTCTATCCACTCCTAGTACAGTCTTCCATTAAATCAAAAGGACTTGTGTGCCCACCCCAGCGTTGGGATGTTGAGAAATTTCAAGTATCTGGTTTTAGAACTGTTCGCTAGCCTTATGAGTCTGTTTGGGGAGCCGAGCACAAGACCAATGTCGTCTGGCTACAGCACCCTCCGAAGCACCACATTTTGTGCCATTGTGTGCCCGCCAGTCTTTGAAACTTTAAGGCATGCCTCAAGCCCTTAACCCTTCCTCCCTCCCCTCCTTGCTGCTCCACTAAGCGTCGATCACCACCGCTCCATTTGGGTAAGCAACACATGCGAGAGCATACCCTGCCTGCTGATCGGCGGCTGTAAGCGCCATAGGTGGAGCTTCGTATCGCACTTGCCCTTGCCGAACACGAATTTTACAGGCACCACAGGCACCAACGCGGCAAGCATGACGGATTTGAATGCCTTCTTGTTCTGCAAGTTCTAAAATCGAGGCACTATCGTCTGCTTCCACCTGCCGATCTGATTGAGTGAAGTGAACAATGGGGGTTGCTTTAGCAGTAGTTGACAGTGCGTGATGTCCCTTCCCAGGATGGATAACCGTTTCCGGTTCCGATATTAAGCCTTTAGTAGCCGTTAGCTCCAGTGCAGTTGGTCGGGCTTTTTTGCCACCAAAGCTCTCTTCTTGATAGTTCTGCATGGGAAATTTCATCGACTCTAGCAAGGCACGAATGCTATCCATGAAGCTAGCAGGTCCACAAACATAGACGGCACGATCGAGCAAGTCAGGCACAACCATATTTAACAGTGAGTCAGAAATGCGTCCGGTCAAACCCATCCAGGCGTTACCTTGTGGTTGCTGCGTCAGTGTGACGGCTAGCTGAAAATTTGGCAGTTGGGCAGTGATGGTTTCTAGCTCAGTACGAAAAATGAGATCTGCAGGTGTGCGCGCACTATGGAGAAAGATAAGATCGCAATCGGTTAGCGTATCTTGCACCCACCGCGACATCGACATCATCGGTGTAATGCCACTGCCAGCCGAAAGCAGCAACAGCTTAGGGGGCAAATGGGGTAAACAGGTAAAATGCCCCATCGGTCCGCCAATCAACTTAACGCGATCGCCCACATTGAGATGATCATGTAACCAGTTAGAAACAATGCCAGCAGGCAGATCTGGCTGATCTGAAGGAGACGGTACACGCTTAATCGTCAAGCTAAGATGGTAGGGACGGGTCGGCGATGATGAAATGGAGTACGATCGCATCACAGGCTGCCCATCAATTTCGATTGCCAGATTCACAAATTGTCCTGGCAGGTAGTTGAACAGCACAGGCGGCTCTGCAACAAAGCAGAAGGTTTTTACATCCGGTGTTTCGTCCACAATACGGCAGCAACGGCATTGCAAATCTTCACCAGCCCATTGCTGGTCAGGCAGTGAAATAGGAGGGTGGGTCTTTAATCCATCAGCACTGCCACTATAAGAAGGAGCCGTTAACGCTTCAAGATGCAGAAACGTTTCTCCCAATTGAAGAATGTCACCTGTATGGAGCGGGCACATTTCATTGGCAGGCACGCTTTTGCCATTAAGCAAAGAGCCAGAACTACTGCCTACATCAATGTAGTGGTAAGCATCATCAACATAAACAATTTGCCCATGGATGCGGCTAATCTCTGGACTGGGCAGCACTAAATCGCAGGCAGCACTGCGTCCCAGCAACCATTCCATCTTTTCAGGATGCGATTGCTGTAACTGATGGCTTTGGAACTGCTGTTGTTCAAAATTAATTGACTTTAAGGTCAACATAGCGTGTAGACTCCTTTGCAAAGCGTGTGAATTGATTAAGTAGTGGTAATACCTGGAGGCTGACTGCAATTGCTAGCGATCACTCCGATGTGCGTTTGATGGCTTTGCCTGTCTGGCGATCGTTTTTGCTAGCGTCACAGCATCATGCATCTGGACAGAAGATGATGTGCGAGACGCTAAGAGCGATGGATGCGTTGTGGCAATCATTTCAAGCGCAGTGAAGTGGTCGGCATCTTTGAGTTTTAGGTCTTGTCGGAGCTTCTTGCAGAATTCAAAACTACCGGAACCATTTGTTGCCTTCTGTTCCAACAAATCCAGCACTACACCGATGTAGGTATGCAGCCGCAACTGTTGTGAGAAACCCTGCAACACTTTGACTAAGGTATAGGTTTCGTCTGGCGTTAGTTCGTCAATCGATCGTCCATCCAATAAGGTTGGATCTAGCTCAAGCTTGCGCAGTTGTTTTCGAAGGCTGATTGCCATATGTTCACGCTCGTACTGAGCATGAGTACGCTTGATGGTGCGGTACAACCACATGGAGCCAACTACTACAATTAACGCATTGAACGCCAGCAGGGGATATAACGGCAACCGATTTAACGACGGACGCGCACCATAAGAAAAAAATGTCCAGAACGAGATCACTGTAAACAGCGTAAACACAAGATGTTGGGCATGTTCTGCGGAAACTGGACGACCACACCACGTCATGTAAGTGCGGCAAAGCTTCTCTAAAACCATTCCCCAGATGAACGTAATGGCAATCAAAATGCCGAAGGTGATAAACACTGCCAGCGCTTTTGGGATAGGAATGGCATAGCCGTAGAGATAGAAACCTGTGTCAAAAACATTGGCAATTTGATCTGCCTCGTGCGTCCATGCGCCTGTAAAGTAATAATCCCAGTTGCCAGCGTAGAGAAAGTAATACAAGTAGAACGCGATCACCATGCCTAAATAGCCATATTGCACCAAACGCCGACCGGGTTTACGTAACTCTGCCCAATATGTTTTCTCAGCATCAATGTCGAAACAGGATGTTTTGCAACTGACACACGCGCTACGTTCGCTGCCAGTTTGTGGATCAACTATGCGACACATGGATTGGGTAATGGCTGGCTTTGGTGCATGATGGGTTTGACTGCCCAAGAGCGATCGTGGTCCTGTGTAAACTAGTTGCACCGGAGCCATAGGGCAAAAGTAATGGCACCAGCTTTTGCCAGCATAGAGGTAACCAATCAGGATGGCACAGCAAATAGTAGCAATGAGAAAACCTGCCAAAGCCACGCGATCGGAATTGACAAATAAAATACGGAGTCCTAAACCCAGAATAAACAGTCCAAATTGCACATAGAGATGGTTTCGCCCAAGCCACGAGTTTTCGCCGATCGTCACCAGTTCTCGACGGACCTCTCCCGTTAATGGATCGCGCACGTTGCGTCGCCGTTGGATACCCAAAGCACGGGGAATTTGAGACATAAAGGAAAGTGGGCAAATCCGCCGCCAGAACTCATGTCCAAGCACCAGTAAGATAAAAATTCCAGTGGGTACAATCATTGCCCACCAGATAAGCGCGCCCATCGCAAAGGGTTCTTGCGACATACAGGCATCGCGGATTTTGATGCAGCGATCGGGATCAATCCGAAAGGGACTTGCCAGATTATCTGGCTGCGTCCATAAGGGTGTTAGTGGATCATAGAGAAGTGAGGCAATGAGCACCAGCCAGCCAATGGTTAATAGCCAGCGGACACGGTGCATGGTTTTTTCTGGAACATTATGTAGCATTAATCTTACCTCATGTGGAAATTGTCAGTATTTAGCTGTGGAGTTGCCAACGGTGAACTTTGCCATACCAACGCAAAAAGTGCTGGCTACAGCTTTCTCCGCTTAATCCATCTCAATCCCCTTTATGAAGGGAGAAGCCGTGGACAAGGGACTCTTGCTTTGTAGCGTGTGAAACGGGAATGGGTCTAATTCCATCAATCATCTGGTTTTTGTACTATTACGTGCTTGAAACTTGAAACTTCTGCCTCCTTGCTTCCCTTAGAGAGGAACTTTGGAAGTTCCTTTTTCTAACGGAGCGGTATGATCACACGGGGCTAGAGAGGCATCAGTGATGTATAGCCTCGCCAGACTGGTTAGGACAGGGTGCAGGGGTGAAGCCTCTAGTTAGGGCAACGTCCCATACCCCCTTCGTTCCCAATGTCCTAAGCTTTGTGACAAAAGCTATACGTTGCTTTTTCAGCGAACATTGTTAGCGTGAAGCTGCCAGACGCGCAACCGTTGATCGGCTCTCCAACTCACAAGATAGCGATGGTCAGGACTCAGTGCTACACCCAAATTTTGCCCTAGCGCACTCGACTCGCCTTGCACTAGCTGCCCTGCTTTCCGCATCCAAACTCTGAGGCTGCCGTTAGCATGCACAGTCACAATATTTTGAGCGTTGAACGAAGCCGTGATCGCATTCGCTGAGTTTTTGGGAAACACTGTGGCTAATTCTTCGCGCTTTAAATCCCACAGCAACGCTTGATCTTTGCCCACGCTAAAAAGCATCTGGTCACCAACAACCTTTAACCCATCAATTGCAGTCGTATGTCCGGCAAATGTCCGTGCTAGGTTGCCCGTGTTGAGATCCCAAATTTGAATTTGGCTCAGCGATCGCGCACGATCGCTACTGGCACTGATCAGGCGATCGGAAGTTGCACCGTATGCCAGTGCAGTTACTTCACCATCAGCAAGCTTCAATGACTGCATCCGAATACCTGTCTGTGCATCCCAGCGGCGGATTTTTCCTTCTTTACAACCACTGGCAATGGTGCTTCCATCAGGGCTAATGGCAACTGCTGTCACTGGCTGACGATGCCCATCAAAGGAGCGTAGAAAATGCCCAGAGACGGCATCCCACAGATAGACCGTGCCATCTTGACCACCACTGACTAACAGTTTGCTGTCCTGGCTAACATTTAGAGCGGTGACGGTAGTTGTATGCTTGGACAGCGCTTTAAGCATGGCTCCGGTTGTTAGTGACCACACACGCAAAACGTGATCTGACCCAGTGGTAACGAAGCTACGGTTATTGGGCGCAACGACTAACCGTTCAATTTCAGGCTGTACCAAAACATCACGCACCATTGTTAAATGCACGTTAGATGGATGGAAGTGCTGCCTGAGTTGGCTAAACCATAATTCGGTTTGTTGACCTTGAGCCTGAGCATACTGAATACCAACGACACCCAGTAGCACCCCTGCCACGGCTGGTACCAAACGCTTGGCTACAAAACCTTGCCAATTGGTGATGTCTGGCTGCCGAAAATATTTTTTGAGGGGCAAGGCTTGCAGGTCTGCCAACACGTCTTCTGCTTGCTGATAACGATCGCGAAAATCAATCTGCACCATACGATTGAGCAGCACAACTAAACCTGGATCGATCGCCGACTCAGGTAAATGACGCTGCCAATCCAGCTGTCCCGAAACAAGGTCGCGTTGAAACTGACGTGGATGTGCTCCGGTAAGCAAATGAATCACTAAAATACCCAACGCATACAAATCACTATTGAGCTGAGCTTCGCCAGCATACTGCTCATCTGGCATATAATCTGGCGTACCGATCGCCAACGGACGCTCATCACTGGCAGAAGTCTCTGTTGCTTCCGGAAGCTGACAAGCTGCACCAAAGTCAATCAGCACTAGCTTTCCATCTCGCTGGCGACGAATGACATTACTCGGCGTAATATCACGATGGATCACACGATGAGCATGAAGATACGTCAGGATAGATAGCAACTCTGACAGCATCTTAATTGCTGCCTGTGTTGTCAAGCGCTTACCGCGAGCAAGCCACTTGCTTAAGCTTTCTCCCTCAATATATTCCTGGATTAGGTAGGATTGATCGTGTTCATGGCTGTAAGCCAGCAGGGTTGGAATTTGAGTGTGATGTTGCCCCAGCGTTTCTAAGAGCCGCGCTTCAGTCTCAAACAACTGCTGTGCGGTCTCTAATGACAATGTGTTGCCGGATGACAGTTGCAGTGCTTTGACAACACATAAAGGATGATGAGGAAGGTATTTGTCGCGAGCCAGATATGTTTCACTGAACCCGCCTACCCCCAATTTTTCCAGGATGAGATAGCGTCCAGTCAAGAGTTGACCAATCATGCAAATTCAACCTTTTGTGAGATGAGGTCTACACTATTGCCCTTAGGGGTAGCGGACTCTTTGATGACCTTACAGCAACTTTCAAAGAGGTAACTACGGTTTTGATGGAAGGGGCAAGGCGTGAAAGGGTGTAGCCTCTGCCGTGGAAACGTTCATGACAGACGTTTCTGTGGAATTGCAAAATCAAGCATTGTTGCTTGCAAGGATGATTTACCTCATCCCCAGCCTTTCTTCCAAGAAGGACGCTAAACTCTAGCCCCCTCACCTGTTTCTGCAATAACCCTCACCAATTCAGCGTTAGAGCGTTTGCAATTAGCAAGACACTCCAGCTGATCGCGTTTTACCTTCAAAGAAAGATGGCTGCAATTTTGATAATCGGATGCCTAAAAACTTTTCGCAGTAGCCACTGCGATCACTCCATCACACCGGGAAAGCACTACGTTTCAAACCTATGCCTGCAAGCCTATACACATCAAAAAAACTGATCCTGCTACGGCGGTAGACGAGAGCCTGCTTGCTCTTATGAGATTGCATTTAGTGCTGTTCTTAATGGCACTCAGTGCTGTTAGTGGTCAGATGCTCACGTAAATTATAATGGCTAGAACTGCCAGTGTCTAGGTTTTGTGACAGAACGAAGCCAGACGAGTCGTCTTTCTCTAACTGGAACACGTACACGGGGCAGGTTCTAATTGATTCTCGACCGTACAGACATAAACTGACTGTCACATCAAAGGCTTTGACTGTGACAATTGTCAAACAAGCATATTCTACAGATCCAGTGAAACAGAAATGCTTGACTATAAAGGCGACTAACTCAAACGTATAGCAAGTTCAGTGAACGAAGTAGCTCAACACCAATAAACGTTAAACGGGTGTTTGAAGTCGATCGGTAACTGACTAGCAGGAGTAAGGGTAGAGATAAATCAGCTTGTAATGCAACGGCTTCTGGTGTTGATGCTCTTACAGCGTCAGCGCTTTTACGCAAAAGCCACATCTACCTAATTCTATGGGTGTATCCATTCAAAGGTTAGTAGTCATCAATTATTTGTGAGTCGATCGCAATCAGCATAGCGCCTCTAAATATTTAGCAGGCGTGCCTTGACATCGCTCGATCCGAAACGAAAGGAATGCATTGTATATGGTTTCTGCTTTGTGGAATCTTCCTGGAATTCAGTCTCACCAATCATTAGAATTCTTGGAGCGAGCGCTTACGCCTCTTTGTATCTACAACAAGCATGGACAAACAATTTATGCCAGTCAAAGCTTTTTAGCCTTGCTACAGGCTGAAGCTGAGGACGTTGCTTTCTTTGACTGCTTTGCCTCAACGTTAACACCACAAGCGTTACTCAAAGATCTTTGGGAGCGTGCCTTACAGGGAGGAACAGTTAACTTTCTTGCTAAAATCCATGACGGTGGAATCAGCCTCGAATGTTCCCTGCATTTTAATCAAGCGACACACTCAATGTTTTTAACAGCCCAAAAAAGCGGGTATATAGAACCAATTAGTCGTGCTGTAGAGAGAAATGAGGAAGCGATAGGGTTACCGCCACACCCTAGTTTGGCAATGGCTTTGGTTAACCAGGATGGTGCCGTTGTTAAAGCCAACACACAATTTCATGCCCTATTGAAGACAAATGAGCATGATGTATTGATGTTTGACGCTTTAACGTACCCAGGCGATCGACTGGCTGATGCCGTTTTGAAGCAAAAGCTGCTGGATAGAGCCATCCACTCCTATACGGTTGAGAAGCGATTGATTGCTAAAAATAACGACGTTGTTTGGGTTAACATTAGCGTTTCCCTGGCAGAAGACTCTGGCTGTAAGAGCCGACATCAGTGTTACTTCAAATATCTGTTGGACGACATAACGGAATATCGCAAGGTCTACAGTGCGCTAGTTAGAACCGAAGCAAAGTGGAAAGCACTCATCTTAAATAGCCCCTACTTGTTTATCCAAACCACCAATACAGGACAAATTATTTACACTAGTGGGGCTGTCGAGCAGCTTTTAGGCTACAAGGAAGAAGAGTTGTTGGGTCGTCATCTTGCAGAACTGCTTCACCCCAATCATTTCAACGAGTTTGAACTTGCATTGCGCTTGTGGGCAAGTGATGCTCAACCGCATCAACCAGATATCGAATGTTGGTGGAGAACAAAAGCAGGTCGATGGGTAGCACTTTCGATACAGGGACAGCGCTTTCCGTCCGCCTCCAATGTTGATGGCATCATGATCAGTGGACACAACATCACCGATCGCAAAAGTTTAGAAATGGAGCTTAATGCAAGTGAAGAACGATTTCGGTCTTTAGTGCTTAATCTGTCAGGAGCTACGTTTCGCTGCAATGCTGTGTATACAATGACAGACCTCAGCGATGGTATTGAGACGATCGCTGGCTATCCGGCTGCCGCATTGATCAACAATCAAGCACGATCTTTTCTTGGAATCGTACATCCAGACGATATTCCACTCCTTAAAGACTCCTTAATTCAATCGTTTTTGGATTGCCACCGTTCTTCGATCGAGTATCGCCTGCTTCATGCCAATGGTCAGATTCGCTGGGTTTCTGAACGCAAACAAGGCGTTTTTGATCAGCATGGTAATTTGTTGTGGCTGGACGGTGTTTTGCTCGACATCAGCGATCGCAAACAAGCAGAGGCAGAGCTGCGTCGGTGTGAAGCGGTTAACCAGGCAATCCTTCAGCAGTATCCTGACTTAATACAATCGAGTGCATCAAATTGCTTTCCACCTTTTGTTTCAGCGAAAAACATGCAGCAGTCGAACTAAAGAGCCTGTCTAGTTCGGTAGCTCCAATTATTTGTCAAAGGAGAGTTTTGATCTGCTTCTAGGTACAAATTTTCACCTTTGGCTAAACGCTTATGCCAACGCTCAGCGACTCGGGAACGTAAATTAGATTATCTATTGACCTATAAAGCTGTAGGGGCAGGGCATCGCCCTGCTTTTTTAGTTAGAAATTCGGCTTACACAAGGCTCTTTTTACATGCCACAAGATCCCTTATAAGGATAAAACTCTTTTGAGCCTTCTCCAGCACTGCAATCAAGCTGTAAACCGCTGTGTGTTTAGATGCAATCAATCAGTGAAGTAGATAGCAGTTCTCGCCCACGTTATCCCTTATCTTACTGAAGAAGCCAGCATATAGCTGACTGAGAAAGGCTGTTAATGCTTCGTTCAAAGCCTTTCCATCAACTCTTAACACAAACCTCGCATTACTTTGCACGATCTTTCGCTTAGGTTATTAATCTGCGGAAATATCTGGGATAGAATGAACCCATCGCAATCGAGTCCTTTGGGTTAGCTAAATTCACCCAGTCGCATTGCTGGAAAGTGTGTTGTACAGCCCCTGGTTTTTCCTTACATGAGTCGTGAAGTTCCCGTTCCAGTTGCGAACGAGGGGGATGTTCAATCGCTCCCTCCAGCAGATGCAAAAGCATTGACTGAGCCGTTTGATTCGTCACTGTCTTTTGAAGCAGACATTTCGTTGCCAGAAGATTTAACTGTTGCTGGCGGCATTATTGACCAGATAAACCAACTCAAAGCAACAGTAAAGGTAGCGTTGGTTCGCCGTTTGATGACCCAGCTACAAACCGAGCAGATTCAAACAATTTTAGAATGTGGGCTGCGAGAAATTGGCGATCGCCATCGCCGTGGCATCGCGCCTACACAAAATACTCGTCTGCTGCTGAAAAAGGATTACAGCTACCAGGATCGGGGCTTAAGCGACCCAAACCAGTATTACGTCTACTTAAGACGGCGTAAACCTAAACTCGATCGCTACATTGGCACTCTTTTCTACGTTCCTCAAGGCTGTACACTTGACTACTTTTTGGATGCTGAAGGGCGGTTAGTGTTTAACCCCCCTCATAATGTTTTTCAGTTGCAAGATTGTAAAAATCCGGCTGTCAAACAACTGGTACGGCTGCTCTATCTAGAACCACCGCCACCCGATTACACCTTTGATAAACAGCAAAACGATACGCCAGATATCCATTTACACGTAGAATACCTCGATCTGAAAACTCACCAACCGATTGCAAAACAAGTTTACCCATTTCCTCTTTGTATGCATGAAGGGGGCAGGCTTGATCGCTATCGCTGGGATGTTACACCTCTAACGCTCAAACCAATAGCCGTGCTGCATGACCCATCTGATTGCACGTCTGTTGTTCCATCAACGGCAGAAAAACTCGTTGCTTCTTCTCACACTCAAGCTGACCCGACTCTTTCCCTTTCCAGCCAGGCAGTAGCACGCTTAAGTGAATTCCAGCCACCGCCGATCGCTGCTCGATCCTCACAGGCTGCGATCGAGCCACCCTTTAACCGTGTGCCAACAGGACCGCCACCAGCGCGTCGAGTGCTTGAATTGCCAGCAACAAAATGGCTGACCTTTGCTCTATCAAACCCCAGTGATACAGATGTAATTTTGAAACGGATGCGCTTATGGGTTACCTGGAGCAAGAAAGCAATGCCGCAATCGCCTTGGGAACTAATCCAGGAGGGCACTACCCACACACTGACGAATGCTCATTTCAAACGGCGCATTTTACGCTTTTCGAGCGATCGATCTGCTATGGCATTTGAGAACTCACTACCCGTCTTGGTGCGATGGTTTCATGATTTGAGTTTGGCGGTTTCCCAAAGCCCTAACCAGAGGCAATATAGTGCTGTCCAGCTACAGCTAGCGCATAGCCTCTTTGTGGAGATGAGTCTTCCTCAAACAGACCCAGTAGCAGTGTTGAAACATCTGTTTGGAGTTGAGTTTGCTAAAGCGTTACCGGATAAGCGCTAGAGGTGGAAACCATATTTACAGGCGAAATCATCAAACACCTTGCCTCTAGACTGAGGTTGCTTGATGATCAGCCATGTCCGTTGACTTTGAGAATGCTACAGATTTTGCAGGGAGATATCCTAAGTAGGAGCTAATCAGATGGGGGAATCCTAAAAGGTTGGCTTGTACCAATTCAGGAAGTGTTAGCTACAGCTATCTCACTGTTTGGGCATAGCAGCGTTTACTTTTGGCAAGGCAATGGGCGGTATGGCAGGCAGGTCTTCCGTTGCCACTTGTAGCATGGTTGCATCTGGTGTAAAAAGCTGCGTCATGGCTTTTTGCAGCAGTTCTTGCACAGGCAGGCTTTGATACATTGGTGTGCCTTCTAAGGCTTTAACGGAATCAATGACACCTTGCCAGTCACCAGATCTTTTGAAGGCGATCGCTTGTTGCAGAAAGCTGTCCTGTTTACTCCAGCGTTGCCGTAATTCAGTAACACGATCGTGCAACTGGCTGGTAGCGGGAATCATGTCAAGCATACTAAGGGCTTTGGCAACACGCGCGTGTTGGCATTCACTGGTTGCTTGCCGCAATAGTTCTCTTGACCAGTCTTCCTGGAGTTGGTGCGCCATCTCGTAATGCTGGCTGTTTTTAGGAATACCAGCCACGCGATTGATTGCTTCATTCAGTTGATTGCGATCGCTAAATGCCTGCGCTTGTTGCAGCAAATCGCTGTAAACAGCTTCGATCTTGTTCGGCAGCTTGCTGAGGCGACGATCGCTCCATTGATCATTCACCAAGGCTTCGGGCGCTGTACCACTGGCTAAGTGCTGTGCGTTCTGAAAATTTTGTGCATTTTGCAAACAACGGTCTTGTATTCCAGCAACGTTAGGCGCAGGTTCGCAATGAGGAAGAGTGGGTTCCGATACCGATGGGTGTGACCAACCGTAAAGGGCTAAGAAAGAGCAAGCAAGTGCTCCACGCTCTAATACCTGACGACTCATAACGAAATAATTTCAAACTAAACAACAATGGATTGCCATGTGTTATCAGCACACTACTGCCTCACGACGGCAGCTTTACACCAGTGCTGTTGATTGGTGGATGAGTGGGTCTGTACCCATCCACCAATCAGTCATGCGATCGCTTAAGGATGGAGCGGCTTGTACTACTGTGTTACAGCAGCACCGCATCGATCTTGCTAACGCACAAACCCGATACAACGGCTAAACCAGAGCAAAATCATTTGCCGAAAAGTTTGCCACGTTTGCCAGTCCAGCCTCGCCACGCTGGTTGTCCAAATTAGCAAGAACGCTGATATCTCCACCGTCGCTGAGGTCTTTAGAGTAGACGAGCCGGGTCAGCCCCAACGTTGAGTTGAAGTAAACAAATGCGCCTTCATCGGCTGTGATGTTGGGGTTGTTAGCGATAGCGCGTGCAGCCGCCCCAGCCGCAGCAAAGGGATTGGTCAGCACAATAACGTTGCCATCGGTTGCAATTTCAGACGCTTGCCCTTTCTGAAACGTAATCGCATCCAGACCTAAATCCGCTTGAGCCAACGCAAATTTGTCTTCACCAACTGTATAGTCCAGGATTACATCTGGTGTGTTCAGCACATTAATGCCGGTTTGTCCTGCAAGGGCAGGGGTGCCATTGGCAAACAGATTACCTTCGTACACAAACAGATCTTGCCCCTCACCGCCTCTCATGAGATCTTGTGTATCACCGCCAATGAGGACATCGGTGCCCTCTTGACCTTCGAGCAAATCACTACCTACACCGCCAGCGAGAATATCGTTGCCAGAGCCGCCAAAGAGTTCGTCACTACCCGCGTCGCCAAACACAACGTCATTACCATCGTCAGCTTGAAGCCGATCGTTGCCATTGCCACCAAACAGCGCGTCGTTACCACCTCCTGAAGCCAGCAAATCATTACCATCACCGCCGAGCATAAGGTCGTTGCCTACCTTCAAAAGATCGCCACTTGAGCCAGTAATGGCAATGTTATCTCCTGCATCCCCAAGAAAATTAATCCCAGCCGCTGGGTCAGTTGCTGCGTTAAGACCACCTGGGAATTGAGCCTGTCCCAGCAGTGAGGTTGGATTGTTTTGCAATAGGGACAAAATTGCGTCTAGCCCAATCTGTGCGCTAATACCCATGCTTATTTCCTCGTAATTGGTTAAATTGCTTTCATCGAACTGAGAGTGCCAATGCTCATCTGACGAACATGAACTAACACCAGATATATGAATGTGCTCTTTCTCACCCTTACGCTGCTACAGGATAGCGTAGTGCTAAAAACCAGGGGATTTCTACACACTGTGCTAGCCGTAGTGTGTCATGTAGCTTGTCTAGCCGCATTGAGACAATCGAGACAGCGCGATCGCAAGAGCAGAAAAAACTGGTGAAAAGGTTGAGCAGGCTGCTTAAGAGAGCGTTAGAAGCGTCTCCAGCACTGGTTGATGAGTATAACTGGTAGCTCGCACCTGCACGTGAGTAGTAGTGCAATACCACTCTGTATCAAGAGTAAAGAAAATATAAGGCTTTAGCCAACCTGAAATTCTCAGAACTTTTCACAAGGTTCATGATTATTTTATACTTAGCTACCTCAGTAGTAGTGCAACGCAATTTTCGCTAGGCTCCTCGCTTTCACAGAAGTTTCCAGCTTTTCTGACAGACGACTACAAATAGCGCCGTAATCTAGATGTGCTTTTTTTGACCACGAACCCAGAAATAGATTAATTGGAACCAAGTTTGCAAAAGTGGTTCTAGTTGATTTTTACCTTGCACGTTGTTTTGTTTGATGCTAGCTATAGAGGCGGTTTAGAGCAAATTGACCGGATCGATCCTTATTTAACTAGAACAGTTAGAAAATTGGTTCTAATTAAGTGATGACGCAAATGATTGTGTTATTGTTTGGGTCGGTGCATAAGTATAATCCGTCCCCTCGTGAGTTTGATGATGGTCGGTCTGCATCGTTCGGCACATAGGTGCTTTGGCATACTGACGATCGACGCTTTCAGGTTTAGATAAATGGGTGCGACTGTGACAAGGATTTGTGCTGCAAGGCAGTACTGTTGAGGCAGTAAATGGCTAGCTAACCGATCGCTGCTTACACCTTTGCAGCAAGTGCGGTTCACACAGGGTAAAGCTTTTGCTATGAGCAACTATTTGAAGATTGGCGATCGCACATTAGATGGCGATCAAATTATTTCGGCTTTGATTCGGTATCAGCTTCTAGAAACAATGGTCGGGCAGATTCTGATAGATGAGGTGCTTCAGAACGTACCCTTGTCAAAACAGGAGTTATTTCACACTCTCTTTGGCAATACTGAGGTTCCAGTACCCGATGACTTTGATGGTTTTATCAGTCAGTGGTGTCAGCTTAAAGGAGTCACACTAGATTACTTCAAGTCTGTGGTGCTGCGGGAATTACAGCTACAGAAATTCAAGCAGCTTCGGTTTGGTGACCAGGTTGAATCAGAGTTTTTGCGGTGTAAGGCTGAGATGGATCAGGTGGAATACTCATTAATCCAGCTCACTAATTTGTCCTTAGCGCAGGAACTCTATTTTCAGCTACGCGATGATGGAGCAGATTTTGCTCAACTGGCACAGCAGTATTCTGTAGGGCGAGAACGCTTGACAAGTGGTTGGGTGGGTCCAGTGCCATTGGCAACGCTGCCGATCGAGGTCGCAGCACTGTTTCGTAGTGAGCAGATTGGCACAGTCTACGGTCCAGTACCCGTTGCAGATAGTTTTTGGGTTGTGCGGCTAGAGCGCTTTACTGCCGCACGGTTAACTGAAGCAACGCGCGCTGATGTAATCAATCGTCTTTATAACCAGTGGCTGCAAGCTCAAATTAGAGCAATGACACAGACACCAGGGACGATCGCAATACAAACAAACGTGCCAGCAGAGGCAGTGGAATCAGAGCCGTTGCTATCACAGACGATACCATCACAGGCAAACGAACGACTGCCCGTAGCAGCACATTAAGACTTGAAGAATGCACAAGGGTTTACAGCGATGATGCAGGTTGAAGCACCGATACAAGCGTTTCTGACAGATTTTTTTGCAGCGTGGCCCTTCAATCATCTCCCTGCCCATTTACAGAAAACGATCGCTCCAAACCTCCAGTTGTGTTCGTTTCAACCCGGAGAATTGATTTATCCTTCTAGAGAACTCCCCTCAGTCGTTCACTGTGTGGTACAGGAGCGGGTGCGGATTCTTGGTCCTACATCCTACCAAAGCCCAACCTTAGAAGTGGTGGGTGATGGTACGGTGATCGGTTGGGATAGCTTGCTGCGGCGTGTTTCGGCTGGTTCCGTGCGGGCAGCGATGGCGGCTCCAGATACCGATCGTGAAGTGTTGACCATGGCACTGTCTGCTGATGCATTTGAAACGCTGGCATTAGAACACTTGCTACCTGTGTTGATGCGGCGCGTGAGCTTGATGGAATTGTTTGATACACTGTCTCGCGCCCTCTCTAAGATGCCCGATCGCACGGCTGGCATTAATCTAACGGAAGTTGTCCATCATATCGAGCGTGAGAAGTTAGCGGTGGCGCAGCACTGGTATCCCGAGACGGAGACGGTGGAAGCGCTAGCTCGCAAACTATCGCCTGATCGGGTTTGGTTAGTGAGTGGTGGTGCAGCGCTCAACTTGCCGATTGGCGCATCTGTGGGGAATGTCGAGCAATTACAGCTAATTCATCCATCACGGTTTCCCGTACGGCTACTGGGAATCGATCGCACGTGTTTGGCTTCGGCTGTGTTGCATCAGTCAGCTTCTGGCTTGCCTGCCGCTGCACCAACCAATCAACAACTACTGGCTCCGACCGATGCTTTCGTGAACCTGACAGAGCCAGTAGCAACTGGAAATCTCCCTGACATTACCGCGTCTAAAACCTATCCCATTTGGCGATCGACCGCGCCTGACCTAATTGAAGATGTGGTCGCTTGTTTCGGGATGGTTTGTGAACGTTTACAAATTCCCTTTCGTCCCGATTCGTTACGCCGTTCGCTCAAGCAGCAGGCGATCGAGAAATTTGAACCCTTTGATCTCTATGTCCGTATTGCTCAGGCGCTCGGTCTGAATGCTTATATCGTGCGCTTTACACCAACAGCAGGTGGCATTAATCGGCTCACAACGCCCGCGCTAGTTGAGTGCAGCAATATTCTCGCGGTACTGCATGATGCAACAGCAACAACGGCTGTACTGGGTTCACCGCGCACGGGTTTGCTGCGACTTGCCCCTACTGAGTTAGCCTCTCGTTTAACGCTGGATGCCAGTGCTACAGGCACCCGTGAAACGGCAAGCTGTCGGGCGATCGTTCTGGAGCGGTTTGCTACCACACCGACTAAGCGGTTCGGCTTTGATTGGTTTTTACCGTTAGTCGCAAAGCAACGGGGCACACTGGCGCAGGTTTTGCTGGCTTCGGTCGTGATTCAGCTTTTGGGTTTAGCCAACCCACTGCTAATCCAACAAGTAATTGATAACGTCATCATCAAGGCAAATGCCGATGCCATGTCTATGTTTGGCATCTTGATGGTTTCGTTTGCCTTTGTAGAAGGGATCTTAACAATCTTACGCACGTATTTATTGCTCAGTACCACTAACCGAATGGATTTACATCTGGGTGTGGAATTGATTCGCCACTTGTTGCATTTACCACTCAACTTTTTTGAAAAACGTCCGGTTGGCGAATTATCGTCACGATTACTGGAACTAGAGAACATTCGCCAGTTTATGACTGATACAGCCATTACTACCGTGATGGATGTCATCTTTTCGGTGTTTTATATTGGCGTGATGGTTCTCTACAGCGCTCAGCTAACCCTTTGTGTCCTGGCAACGGTACCGATCGTGATTATTTCGACGCTGCTTATGTCTACCGTTCAGCAAAAACTGATTCGTACTAAGGCAGAGCAGGGTGCAAAAGTACAATCGTATATGGTGGAAGTGCTGGGTGGTATTGCCTCTGTCAAAGCCCAACATATGGAATCCCTCGTTGAAGCGACTTGGCGCGATCGCTACGTGCAATATCTCACCAGTGGCTTCACCACTTCAACCATCAACACCATTTTCTTCTCATACAGTCAATTTTTGAATACGATTAGCAGCTTGCTGGTGCTGTGGGTGGGTGCTGGGCTGGTATTGAAAGGAGAACTATCGCTGGGTGGCTTAATTGCCTTCCGCATTCTCACAGGTTACGTGACAGGACCGCTACTGCGTCTTGCAAGGCTCTGGCAGCGCTTTCAAGAGACATCCCTTTCGATGGAACTATTGGCAGATATTGCCGATGCGCCGATGGAAGGTGAACTGTCCCAGGAAAAAGCATTCCTGCGTTTACCTGCGATCGACGGGCGCATCCAGTTTCAAGATGTGAGCTTTGGGTTCAAGCCAGGACAACTGCAATTGATGAATGTATCTCTAGATGTACCGCCCGGCACGTTTGTAGGTATTGTTGGGCAGAGTGGCTCTGGCAAAAGTACGTTGATGAAGCTGTTACCTCGGTTGTATTTGCCCCAGTCGGGCAGTATTACTATTGATGGCTATGATGTCAATAAAGTGGATTTGAATTCCTTGCGATCGCAAGTAGGCATTGTTTCGCAAGATGCTGTGCTGTTTCAAGGCACCATCCGCGACAATATTGCCTTATTTGAAGATCTGCCGGATGAACTTGTGATTGAAGCAGCACGAGTTGCCGAAGCACATGATTTCATCATGCAATTACCGGATGGTTATGCAACACAGATTGGTGAACGTGGTTCGGCAATTTCAGGCGGGCAACGGCAGCGCATTGCGATCGCCCGTGTTGTTATCCGCAACCCCCGACTCTTGATTTTTGATGAAGCAACCAGTGCCCTTGATTACGAAACCGAACGACGAGTCTGCCAAAATTTGATGCAGCGCTTTCAAGGGCGCACGTGCTTTTTCATCACCCATCGCCTCAATACGATTGCCCATGCCGATCGAATTCTCTTCATGCAAGCAGGCATTATCGCCGAACAGGGAACGCATCAAGAGTTGATTGCCAAGCGCCAGCTCTATTACTGCCTCTACTCACAACAATCACGCGAAGCATAGAACACTGGCAAAACAGTACCTAGCGATTCGCGCTGAGTGGTCAAAACCAACGCAACACTGCTCTCCTTACCCCTCACTCCTCACTCCTCAATTCATTTGGAGAAAAGTTATGACCCGTCACTGGTTAGCTAATCCCTTTGAGGCATTGCAAAAGCATTACCGAAAAAAGTTGGATCAGGTTGAGCAAAATCTGGAAATTAAAACCATTACGTTGCCACCCATAGCACCCTGGACAAAACTCATCACACAAGTGATTTTAGTTGGTATTGCTGCCGGTGCTGGGTGGTCGATCGTGGCACGTGTGGATGTTGTTGTAACGGCAACCGGCAAACTAGAGCCACTCTCGCAATCGCAGATTATTCAATCACGTGCGGGTGGTGTAGTAACGGCAGTGCTAGTGCGGGAAGGGCAAGAAGTAAAACAGGGTCAGTTATTAATGCAATTAGATAAAACTGCCCTCTACAATCAACTCCAAGAATTGCTACTTCAGCGCGATCGCTTAGTGAAAGAAATCGCAGTACTACGCACAGTACGAGAAGGGCGCTCAATGGAATCCTTAGGCAAACACTGGGCTGGGATGCCACCAGAATTAATGAACCAGGTGCAAATGCGTATGCTGCTGGTGGCTCAACTTTCAGGCAACCCCAGCAAACTCTCTCCAGAGCAACGTCAGCGATACGACCTGTTTGAACGGCAATGGCGCGATCGACAATACATTGGCAATTTACAGGAAGCAGACATCCAGGCAAAAATTAATGAAACCAATGCACAGCGAACGCAAACAGAATTCCAATTGCAAACAGAGCAAGAACTAATTGCACGGCTAAAACCCCTAGTAGATCAAGGCGCTATTTCTCGCATTACTTTACTTCAGCGCAATGTTGGTGTGAGCGAACTTCAAAGTCAACGCACCCAAAATTTCTTAAAAAAGCAGCAGTTAGAGATTAGCCGCGTCCAGACCAGAGCTGAAGAAGGCAGGACGATGAATGAAATGCTGCAAGATTTACAACGGCAGTTAGCCGAATTAGATACAAGATTTGATACCACAATCAAAGACAGCCAGCAGCAATTGATTGCGGTCAATAGCAAATTAAGCCAGGTGCAACTCGACCTAAAAGCGCAGGACTTACGCGCTCCCACTGATGGTGTTGTGTTTGAATTGGGACCTAAGCTTCCAGGCGTTGTTTCTCAGGCAGGTCAGACGCTGCTGCAAGTCGTGCCTAACGAAGCACTCACTGCCCAGGTCAAAGTTGCTAACGCCGATATTGCCAATGTCCATGTTGGTATGCCCGTCGATGTTCGGGTTGATGCCTATCCATTTACTGAATATGGTTCGCTTAAAGGGATTGTCTCAAAAGTTGGTAGTGAAGCAGTCAAGTTGAGCGAACAAGCTCCAGGTGCCACTGTCTTCCCGATCGAAGTACGCCTCGATCGCCAGTTTATAGAACGCAAATCAAAGCGATTACCCCTCACCCCTGGTATGAGTATTGCGGCTCTGGTCAAAGTGCGGCAGCGTGCTCCGATTACTTACGTTACCGAGGAAATTACTAAGGCATTTGATGGTCTCAAATCCGTTCGTTAACGCGAAGGTGGAAATTAAAAATGCGTCAAACCATCCTGACTTCTATCCTTTTTATCAGTAGTGTCGCAGGTACAATAGCCATTTTTCATCTTGCTTCGATCGCCTCTTTAGCAAATGGAATGCCCGCTCAGTTCAAGCAGCATCTTGCTAAGCAGCACTTACTACACGATTAAAGATGGAATGCCTAACTGGCAGAATTTCTCTCTCCTTGTCCCCCAAACGCTTTTTAAGAGCATTTGGGGGATATTTTTATGCAGTTTACTCGCACAGGACGCATGAACAAGTCTGCTGATGCTCTTATCGCTATGGATAAGGGACAAAGATAAATCACAAAATTCGCCTTCATTTCCATTTTTAGCAACGCTTACAATCACAAGTCCACGCAACTGATTGACCAATTAGAACCAAATAGAGATGTTAGTTCCAATTAATTATCAATTTAGTTTCAAAATTGGCTGATTTAGCCTTGCCAATGGGTGTGCATTTGCTATAGTTGAAACGAAGAGACGACAATGACTGATTGTAAAGGATTGCAAGTCTCTAGAGGCTTCATTAGTTTTTCACTTTCACAGATTTCACAGACGCTATATTGCTCAAACCACTCATCATCTTATGCCAGTAGAGCGGTCTGTTAGTCCTTTTGCATTTACCTCGATTGAATTGTAAGACTTCAAGCTAGTGCATAGCTGACTACCATACCAGTTCGTTCAAACTTTAGAACTATTGGTATTCAGCTTCTACAATGTATGCCTTGGTAGCTAAAGGCGCTTCTGAAGCTAGACTTTAACGTTCGGTCTTGATGTCTCTTCATCTTGTTCTCAACTTTTAGGAGTTCTTATGGAAGGCTTTGATCACAAAAACCATTCTGAACAACATAATGCTAGTGGAATAGCAGATCCATCAGTCAGCACAGCTAATGCGGGTGCGATCGCCAGTAGTTCAAAAGGTTCTTCTGTATTGGATTCTGATCTTAAGCAAGCGCTGGATCAAACGCTCTCACCTGATGAAAAAGCAGCAACGCCAACAGCAGTAACGAACCCTGACGATCACGATCATGGACCCAAAGTGGGTGTCTTTGAGACCCATGTAGATTTAAACAACGTTGCTAATGCTCGATCGTTGAATGCTAAACAAGTTAGCAAACAGGGTTCTTTCACAGACACTTTTGGCAATAAAGGTGATTTTCTCAATCCCGGTGGCGGTAACAATACAGTCATTTCTGGTAGTGGCAATGATGTCATCCGAGGCGCAGGGCAGGGGTTAAACACTATCACCACAGGTACTGGTAGAGACACCATCATTCTAGGTGAGGAAACTACTAACCGGATTTTTGATTTTGATCCATCAAAGGATCGGTTTGCGCTACAAGGCATCAACCCTAAAGATATTGTGATTGCACAGGGCAAAAATCCCGGTAAAGGTGGGCTGGAGCAGCCGCTTGATTCTGTAAACAATGCACTAGTGATTGACAAGCGAGGTGGGCATATCCTCGCTGCGTTGACATTTACTAAAGCCTCTGACCTTAATGAAGGTCACTTTTCAAAGCTCACTGGACAAGCAAACAAGAGCTTAAATGAGAAGGAACTGCAAGACCTTGGGTTCGCAAGCCAAAGTGGCAATGGTCAACTTACTGGAACACAGGAGAACGATCGCTTAATCGGCGGCAAAGGCAATGACTTTCTCTATGTGGGCAATGATGGGTTTAAATTCAACACTGCTGGAGCAGCGTCCGGTGCGACTGAATTTCCCTTCAAAAATGATAGCCCTGGGTCAAGCGAAATCAAGCTTGAGTTGAAGGATGGTGTGCTGCGTGCCAATGGTTCGTACAAGAACTTTGACGCTGCCCCACTTTTCAGCCAGGGTGAGACAGCCATTGACCCCAAAGCAACCATTCTCAATGGTTCAGATCCGGTGTCTTTGATCAATAACTTCTTGCAGGTACCGAAGGATGTGGAAGGCAATGTGCTTTCCGGTACGCATCTACACTTTAGTCCAGCAGAAGATGGTCGTGGGAGCTTTGCTGATGCCACCGTGGTGCGGTTCTTCAACAACACTGTGATTGATCCCAAATCTGGCACGATTACAGGTGAGTTTGAATTGAAACCAGAAGAGCAAGCTGCGCTCCTTGCCGGTAACTTGTATGTGAACATCCACACCAATGTTGACCTTGATGGCGATGGTAAGGCTGGCTTCCCAACTGGGGAAAATCGCATCAACATCAACAACAAAGTGGTGCAATTTGCGTAGCCATTAAGCGTTAGCCTGCGGTTTACTAAAAAGCCTCAGGCTGACGTAACACCACACATCAACTTTCTTGTGAAGCGAGCGACGAAGTCGATCACCTGTTGAGGGGTTTTACTTCTCAACAGGCTTCTTTCTACATTTGAGTGCTTTAACAGACAGCAATTTAACCATCATGGAGTGAAGTGATGCAACGGGCGAATTCTGTTCTGATGTTAGTTGCCATCAATGTTCTGCTAAACGCCTGGACAGCGTTGGCTAAACCTGGCAATCCTGTCATCAGTTTTGATCGTTCAAGGCTGACGAATGAATTTGTTGTCAGCGATCGCACAACGGGCAGCAACACTTATTTATTGCCTATGACCTTACCGAAACGAGTAGGGAAACAGTTCGCGAAAGTATCGATTTCGTTTACAGAACAAAACCGAGACAAAACGATCGCGCCCTTACAGTTTGATCTTCCTAACATCAAAGCTTTTGCAGGTGCAACCAATGAGGGGAGACGGGCAATTGCGATTCAAAGAACATGGATTGACGAGACAGGCAGCCTATGGGTGCAATTTAAGACACCGATTCCTCCTCAAACCAAACTTACCCTGGCGCTGAAACTACGCCAGCTACCAGCGGCTGCAAGTTATGACTATGGCATTGCCGCTTACCCAGAACCAAAAGCGGCGGCGAGCTTTGTGGGTGATGGCACGTTGACCCTGAAGCGATAACAAGCCTTTTTACAGCCAGCTTCCAACCAGAATTAACGCTGCCCAATAGCCAGGATGGCGACGATCGCTCGGCTGCTGCTGGAGCCAGCTTTTTTGTGCCGCTTGTAGCGCCTTGGCACGGCTCATCCCTTGCTTGAGCGACTGGTAGAAGTGGGTAATCAATTGCGCGGTTGCCCGATCGTCCACCTGCCAAAGTGAGGCAACCGTACTACGTGCCCCTGCCTGGAGCGAGATACCAGCAATGCCCAAAGCCTCGCGATCGCTCCCCACTGCTGTTTCGCACGCTGTTAATGTCAGTAACTCCAACATAGTTCCCTGCCGCATGGTGCGGAGCATTTGATAAAGTGCATTCATCGTCAGCGTTTCATTGTAGTTTTGAGGAACTAGTTGCGAGTCGAATGATTGGTTCCTTCCCGATCGTTCATTGCTCATACTTTCCCCTCTCTCTCCTCTCTCCTCTCTCCTCTCTTCCCTCTTCCCACCCGTCACCAAAAACGTGTCGCGAGCATCCATACCAAATTTGCCGTGCGTTGCTAAATGTACGATCGGGTAACCGTTTTGCGTTAGCTCCTGTTGCAGACGATCGAGGTTAAAAGCCTCATCAAATAGCCCTTTGCTATCTGGAAGCGCGGCTTGAATACTGTCAATTTCTCCCTTGACGTAGCTAAGAGGTGGAAAGAAGGTTGGGCCTTCGACGACAGATGGTTGGGTTAAGCCAAACCCCAAGACACGCAGCGAGTGGCGATCAATGCGAGATGGATTGATCAAAGTCAGGCTCAATGTGCTGGCGAGCGCGTATTGTTCCACCAAAAACTGTTTGCCATCATAGAGTGCCGCCATTGGCAAACTGCGTAAAATGCCATCCTGAATAAATACCAGCGTTTCGATCCGCGCGGCTTGCAAGTCTTGTGCAAACGGAGCAATCAACCAGTCGTACATCTGCCGCGATGTTACTTCATAGGTCTTTGCTAAATCAGAGCGGGTTTCTAGCTGGCGGCGTAGTTGGTTGACGGTCGTTTTGAGAGTTTGAGTGTTGACAGGCAACCATTGTACCTGAGAATGAAATTGATGGTTTGGTGCTGGCAACGTTAGTATAACTGCCACGCGATCGCCCAGCATGATGGAGCTGAACACAGCCGTTTTTTGATCAACTACGGTAACGGGTGTTGCGTTCGCCTCAAGCGTACAATCCTCACCGAGATAGTTTTGCAGTTCTGCCAGACGCAATCGATCAATGGTTTCCAGCGCTGAGGCAATCGGTTTGGCAGAGGCAAACTCAGGCTTCACCTCACCCAGATCCTTGTTCTTCTGCTGTGTTAGCGTTTGGCGTTTGGTTGCCTGCTCCAGGTAGAGTGCAGTTAACTCTCGATACACTGGCTCGACCGTATCCCGAAAGTCAAACTGAAAATCTCGACTCGCGCTTGCTAAATCGCCCCGAATGGTTTGAAGCGTTTTGACTGCGAGATCGTAGGCAGCGATCGCGGCACCTGTTTTTTGTTGTAACTGCAAGATGCGACCAGTCTGCCACTCCCATAAATAGCGGCTATCGTAGTTTGCCGCCGCGAACTGTGCCTGCTGCGTCAAGGTCAGCGCTTGCTCATAGTTTTGACGACATTCGTAGACGTGCCCCAAGCGTCCTAAGGCGAAGGCTTCTGACTGCGAATCACCAATTTGTTGCGCGATCGCGATCGCCTGTTGCAACAACGTTACTGCTGATGTGGGCACGTCAGTTGCCAAACAATGTGTAGCCGGATCGCGATCCCAATCACCTTGCCCTAGTACCTGCTGCGTCAACGTTGATAGCCGGATCGCCGCGTACACTTTTTCACGCGATGCAGGTAATTGGGCGAGGAGTGTTTGAGCACGCTGGAGCGCTGTATTAGGGGAGAGGGGAGAGGGGAGAGGAGGAAAGGGGGAGGGAGGGTTTCCTAACGGTTGTTTCGTAATAGCTTCTGCCTCCTGCCTTCTGCCTTCTACCTCCTGCCTTCTACCTCCTGCCTCCTGCCTTCTACCTCCTGCCTCCTCTCGACTCTGAAGCGGCACAATCAAGTTGAGGAGCGATCGCAGTTCGTTGACAGCATTGTTCTGATCACGAGCAATGGTCAGGCTGGTTTCAAAGAACTCGATCGCCTCACGGTTATAGCGGCTTGCCGTTTGTGCTAGCGCTTGTGCCATTGGTTCGTCGGCAGACTGTTGAGCATAGTAGCGGCGGCGATCGTCTCGTTTTGCCAGACTGACATAGGTATTGCCCAACCCATTTAAAGCGGCGAACTGGTGAGACTGGCTCTGCATCTGCGTGGCTAGCTTGAGGGCAGTTTGGAGATATTGCAAGGCACGCTCGTACTCGCCGCGTAGACGATGAACATTACCCAGAGTGCCCACGGCTGCTACTTCGCCTGTAGCGTCAGATTGGCGGCGAGCGATCGCCAGCGCGCTGTCACTACTGCACGAGGAGTCTGCATCTTGATCAGTAAGGTCACGGCAAAGAAGGGCAATCGCTTTGCGTTGCTGTCCTAGGCTGCTGTAAGCCTGAGCTTGCTCCGTCCGCATTCTGCCGACTTGAGTGATGTTACCTGTTTGTTGGTAATCAACGATGAGTTGGTCCAAATGCGCGATCGCCTGATCAACCTCACCAATTTGCTGCTCTGCCCGCACGAGATACTTTAAAGCCGTTCCCCTTACGGACGAGGCACGGTCAGTGGTAAGACGTAACGCCGTTTGCCAGTGGTCGATCGCACCCTGTACATCACCATTCTGATAGTGCTCTAAGCCATGCTGAAGCCATTCCGTTGCTCCAATTGCACTGCCTCTGCTGTCGTTAACACCGTGAGCCAGCGATCGTGCGGTGGTAAAACCTCGCCCTAGCCAAAGACATAAAAGCAGACTGCTAAAAAAGAGAAGTCGAAGCAGCTTTAGACGGTGGCGCATGGGTCACAGATGTGTGGCAGCAGCGAGGTTGGATGTTAAACAGTAGCGTTATTCTACCGCTAGTAGAACAGCCGCTTTTGACCTATACCAATCCCAATGCACCTTCTACGCAACTAAAGAACACTTTTTTTCACAAAACTACGACGTTTCATGACAAACTTCATCAAGGTAACGGGTCAGTCAGCCATACTTTTAGCCTCTGATACGGTTAAGTAGGCAGCTTCAATTAAATGTAAGAAGGGAGTAAGGGGGTTTACCGCCTGCGCGCCCAAAACTATCTTGACAGCGGTTTTCAGGTGAGTGCTACACAAGCAACGTCTCAGAATTAAGGCAAAACAGGCAGTTCGTGTGGCACGCACAAATGAAAATTGCTGTAAGTTAATTCCACCCAGCTACTAAGAACGATGGCAGCTAACGTTTAGCGCTTAACAAACGCTGTCACCGTTCAGACTCGCTGCCCAATAAGAGATTCCGAGCCGTCGCACTGGAGGGGACGTTGGTTATGGTCGGACGATCGCAATGGTTACGTTTTATCAGTCAGGTCTGCTGCCTTACGTTGCTGGGGCTGGGTGATCGTAGCGTGGCGCAAGTCACACCCGACACAACGCTGCCAAGCGGCGAGCGATCGCAAGTCTCTGCGGGACCGCTGTTTCAAATTGATGGGGGTGCCATTCGCGATCGCAACCTGTTCCATAGCTTTGCCCAGTTTTCTTTAAGGCAAGGCGAAACAACGTTTTTCAATAATGCCGCGACGATTACCAATATCATCAGTCGCGTGACGGGTGGGCAACCATCTCAACTAGACGGGTTAATCCAAACCAGCGGGAGCGCCAATCTTTTTTTCATCAATCCCAGCGGTATTCTTTTTGGACCTAATGCCGCGCTTAACGTGGGTGGTTCCTTTCTGGCTACCACTGCAAGCGCCATTCAGTTTGGCAATGAGGGTCTTTACAGCGCAACCAATCCCACTGCGCCATCGCTGCTGACAGTCAACCCATCGGCGTTGCTGTTTAACCAACTAGCAAATCAGTCGATCGTCAGCCAGGCAAAGCTCCAGGTGCCCAGCGGTCAGAGTCTAGCACTGGTAGGCGGCAATGTTTTGCTTAACCAAGCGGCGTTGCTAGCGCAAGGTGGGCGAGTAGAGCTAGGCGGCTTGTTTGGTCAAGGTGTCGTGGCGCTAAATGGCAACGGCAGCAGTCTGCGCTTGAGCTATCAAGACTTACAACAACCACTAGCCGACCTGTCGTTGACGGGGGCTGAAGTGAATGTTCGTACAGGCGGCAGCATTGGCGTGAATGCCCAAAACTTGCGTCTTGCTAGCGGCAGTAAGCTACAAGGTGGCGTTGCTACGGGTGAAGGCATTCCAGGCAGTAAGGCAGGCGACATTGACCTGAAGGTGTCGGGTGCGATCGTATTTACGGATGGGAGCTTGATTGATCATGCAACATTGGGCAATGCCGACAGCGGTAATGTCAACGTTACGGCTGGCTCCATACTGCTGAAGGACGGTTCGCAGATCAATGCCAGCAGCTTTGGCAGAGGGAATAGTGGCACTGTCACGCTGCGATCGCAAGGTGCGGTGATCGTTGATGGTGAAGCTAGCGGTGGGCGACCAGGCGGTATCTTCAGCCAAATTAATGCTAATGCAGTGGGCAACAGTGGCGGCATTAACATCTTTGCTGAGTCTGTCACAGTGACCAATGGTGCGCTTTTGTCCGCCAGCACACTCGGAATTGGTAACTCGGGCAGCATTAACATTCAGGCACAGAGGGAGGTGCGCTTTTCAGGCGTAGGTTCGGTCAATCGGTCTGCAAGTGGTTCGGTCAATCAGTCCGCAAGTGGTGCCTTTAGCCGCGTTCAAAGCGGGGCAGTGGGCAATAGTAGCGGCATTACCATTGTTGCTCGCAGCTTACTTATGGAAAACGGCGCTCAACTCGATGCCAGCACGTTTGGTCAAGGGAATGCAGGACTGATCGACCTTCGGGTCTTGGATGCTGTGACGCTAAAGGGCGATCCATCAAGCACTCTTGACGATCCTGGCGGCATCTACAGCTACATTGGCGAACGTGCGATCGGCAATAGCAGTGGCATTAGCATTACGGCGCGATCGTTCCTGGCAAAAGGTGGGGCAGCCGTTGTCGCCAGCACCTTTAATCAGGGAAACGGTGGCGATGTTCGCCTGCAAATTGCTGAAGCCGTCACGCTAGACGCACAGGTGTTTAATTCGTCTAACGAGCGTTTCTCCTCCAGCGGTATCTTCAGCAGCATCGGACCGAAGGCTCAGGGCGACAGCGGACAAATTAGCCTGAATGCCGCTTCGCTTACCGTCACCAATGGAGCCGCGATCGCCACCAGTGCACTTGGTAATGGCAAAATGGCTGGGGTCAACATCAACGTTGCGGGCGCAGTTTCCTTCGATGGCGTTGGATTGGATGGCTTTCCCAGTGGCATTTTTAGTCGTGTAGGTCGGGGTGCGATTAAGGATGAGAGCGGCGGAAATGCCATCACCGTTACGGCGCGGTCAGTCTCGCTGACTAATGGCGCACAGTTTCAAACGAGCACTCTTGGTCAACAACCCGCAGGCTCCATTAGCATCAACGCGATCAATGATGTGCGAATCGTGGGCAAGGATGCAGCGACGGGGCAATCCAGCGGCTTGTTTAGCGCGACTACCATCAACAGCAGCGGCAATGGTGGCAATGTTAACGTGGGGGCACGATCGCTATATCTGCAAGATAACGCCGTCATTTCTGCCCAAAGCGAAGGAACAGGCAATGCTGGCACGATCGCCCTTAGCCTGCACGAGCGTCTGCAAGCCATTGACAGCCAGATTCTAACGACATCGGCTCAAGCGGCAGGTGGCAATATTGCGATCGCCGCCCGCATTATTGAGCTACGCGGCAATAGCGATCTGACAACAAGTGTCTTGAGCGGCACTGGCAGCGGCGGCAATATTACCTTGGGTGCACAGGCGATCGTGGCGCTTGCTGATAGCGACATTCTGGCAGCGTCCCGCGACGGCAGTGGAGGCGACATCACTTTGAATACGCCTGCCTTCTTCGGCTTTCGCTATCAACCGGAGGCTGACAGTTCTAACATTGCGGCGCTAGATGGCAATGATCGGGTGGATGTCAATGCTAGCGGTAGGCTACGGGCGGGAAACGTGGTTGTACCCAGAGTGACATTGCAGCCAAGCCGCGTATCTTTACCCACGGAGGTTGTAGACACCAGCCAGCTTATCGCCCAAAGCTGTATGGCTCGCAGTTTGCGTCAAGGTAGCTTTATTGTCACAGGGGCAGGCGGCTTGCCAAGTTTGCCGGATGATTTGGTGACAACACCATTCGCAACTGAAGAGATAACGCTTGCCACCTCAGCGCAAGCCAACAGAGAAACGGGAAATAGAGATGATGGAGAGCATTCAAAGACTGCGTTGGGAGCGGCAGGGGCTAGTATCGTTGAAGCAGATGGTCTTTATGAACTAGAAAATGGTGCGATCGTCCTGGGTCGATCATGTAACCGCTTCTAAGAATCGTGAATTTAATCAATCCGCAAACTGTACGGGCGGACTTAGCAGACCAAACGGCATCCTGCAATCGCTTTAACAGCAAAACCCGCCCCTACCAAAATCGAACTTATTTAATTCCCATTCTTAAGACAGCATCCGTAAAACTTTGAGCCTGCTTTCCAAAAGTGGAAAGTCGCTTGCATCACAGAGGAATGTCTTTGCAGAGCAATTGCCTTAGTGTTGATTTACACCAGTAACCTTAAGAAAAGCTCCATACGAGCGCTAGCCTGTTCTTGAACGCCTCCTATGCAATTTGCCTTGAGTCGTTGCAGTTGGGCAACAGATAAAAGTGATTGACATTGATTCTGTTTGCTTTCAAATGCATTGGGCTGTTCTTTAATTTCTAGTGATCGTTTGTGCTTCGACGGTCAACAGTGTTCGCCCCAGACCCATCCCTGGGGCTTTCTTATCTCCGAGTCTTAGCAAGAGTTAGACCAATTTCCTTGCTACACGCTACACACAAAGCAAGCTCCCTCTGCCTGCGGCTTCTCTTGTCAAAAGGGGGATCAAGTGGGGGATATAGCCAGTACTTTTTGATGACTAAAGCTCAAAGTTGAACCCTTTTTCTTTCAATTGACGGTACGTTGATTCGTCAAATTGGTAAAGTCGGGCAGCTCGATGGGCGACTTCGGTCTGGGTTTCATCTAATTCGATTAGCAAACCCATTTTGAGAATTTTTTTGCGGAAGTTGCGTTTATCAAGAGGCATTCCCAGCACCGTTTCGTAGAGGGTTTGCAGCTGGGAAAGGGTGAATTTCTTGGGGAGAAGTTCAAACCCGATCGGCTCATAACGAACTTTTCCTTTCAGTCGGGCGATCGCCATTGCAATAATTTCGTTATGGTCAAACGCGAGGGGTGGTAACTGAGTAATGGGAAACCATCCCGCCTCACTAGCATCCGTTGCAGCCCGAATGAGATGTTCTTGAAGATTGACCAGGGCGTAATAGGCAATGGTAACAACGCGCTCACGAGGGTCGCGATCGAGCAGACCGAAGGTATACAACTGCTCTAAGAACACGTCTTTCAGCCCAGTTTCTTCCTGTAGCTCCCGACGGGCAGCCGCATCCACTGATTCATCAATGCGGACAAAACCGCCAGGCAGTGCCCATTGATCTTGAAAAGGGGGCAAGCTGCGCCGGATGAGCATGACTTTGAGGCTGTTCGGCTCATCCAACCCAAAGACGACGCAATCGACAGCCAGGTTAGGACGGGAATATTCGTACGTGTAGGTCATGGGTTGACATCGTGTAATTTTGACACTAAGCTTGGTGTTATAGAAACACTATCCCATAATGAAGAACGAATTTGAACTGGTAGGTGGCTCGGTTATCGGGCGAGAACATCTGCGAGTGGGCAAGAATAACCAGGATGCGTATAGCTGGAATGTATCTGAAGCAGGGGCGATCGCGGTGGTATGTGATGGGTGCGGCAGCGGGATGCATAGTGAGGTCGGTGCAAAATTGGGTGCCCGCATGATTGTGGAAACGCTGCATCGTTCTCTGAAGAGTGGTATGTGCTTGGAGCATGAGGAGTTTTGGCAAACCATTCAGCAAAAGCTATTTAACCAGTTACAACAAGTTGCGGAACACTTAGGGGGCGATCGAGCACAAACGGTGCGAGATTATTTGCTCTTTACGATCGTGGGCGTTGTCATTACACCTGCCATTACCTCTATCTTTACATTAGGCGATGGCGTGATTGCAGTTAATGATCAAGCTATGCAATTAGGTCCGTTCGCCAACAATGCGCCGCCGTATTTAGCGTATGGTTTGCTGGAGGGGGACATTTCAGAATCCTTACCGCTTAAAGCATTGCAGGTTTTACCAACTAATCAGGTGCAGTCTATGTTGCTGGGCAGTGATGGCGTAATTGATTTGATGGAAGTGGCTGCACATGCGCTACCAGGACGATCAGATGTTGTAGGTGACATAGCTCAGTTTTGGCAGGACGAGCATTATTTTCGCAATCCTGATCAGGTGCGGCGGCGTTTAGCACTGCTCAACCGCGAAGTCACAATGCTCAATCCACAATCCCAACAATGCTCAAGGCAGCCTGGTTTGTTGCCAGATGACACAACCCTAATTGTAATTCGCAGAAAGGAGGCGGCATGTTAGGCGCGATCGCGGGTGATATCATTGGTTCCGTTTACGAGTGGAATAACATCAAGACTAAACAATTTCGGCTGTTTCGTTCAGAATCCCGGTTTACGGATGACACGGTGCTGACGGTCGCGATCGCCGATGCCATTCTAAATCAGGGCGACTATACCGACACTCTGAAGCAGTATCATCAGCGCTTTCCGGGAGCTGGCTATGGTGGTACGTTTAACGCCTGGGCTGGTTCCAGTAACAGGGAGCCTTACAACAGTTGGGGTAACGGTTCTGCGATGCGTGTTAGTCCAGTGAGCTATGCATTTGACAATTTGGAGCAGGTGTTACAGGAAGCTAAACGCAGTGCTGCGGTGACACACGACCACCCCGAAGGCATTAAGGGAGCGCAGGCAACTGCTGCCGCCGTTTTTCTGGCACGGACGGGACAGAGCAAACCTGAAATCAAGGCTTACATTGAATCAACCTTTGCCTACGATTTGAGTCAAACATTAGATACTATTCGTCCCAGTTATCAGTTTGATGTCTCCTGCCAGGGTTCTGTTCCACAAGCCATTACAGCTTTTCTAGAATCAATGGATTTTGAGGATGCGATTCGTAATGCCATTTCTCTGGGTGGCGACAGTGACACGATCGCGTGCATTGCAGGCAGTATTGCTGAAGCGTTTTACGGGGGTGTACCAGAGGCGATCGCCCAAGAAACTATGATTCGTCTCGATCAACGTTTGATGGATGTTGTAGACACATTTACCACTCGTTATCCATCTCACTAAGTTCATTGAGTGACAAAATTATGGATGTCTATATTAATGGGAAACGGATTCGGGCTGACCCCAAGAAGGCGATCGGTAAAGGTGGCGAAGCAGATGTTTTTCAGCTTGATCAAACCACAGCCCTAAAGCTATTCAAACCACCGACGCACTCAGATTATCAAGGCTTACCACAGGAGCAACAGACTGCCCGCGATCGTCTTCAAATCCATCAACAAAAACTACTTCAGTTTCCCCGTCATTTACCATCACGAGTAATTACCCCCAGCGCCCTTGCCACTGATAAAGCGGGAAAAACGATTCTCGGTTACACCATGCCATTGTTGAGCGGTACTAATCCTTTGTTGCGGTACGGTGAACGTAGCTTTCGGCAAGCGGGAATTTCTGCCCAGACCGTTGTACAAATTTTTCAAGATTTGCATGACACGGTTTCTAAGCTGCACTTCCATCACGTTATTATTGGTGATTTCAATGACTTAAATGTGCTGGTACGAGGGACAGAAGCTTATTGCATTGATGCGGATTCGTTTCAGTTTCAGTCCTTTCCTTGCATGATGTTTACGGCTCGTTTTGTTGACCCGCTATTATGTGATCCAAGCGCTCCTCAACCGCTCCTGCAAAGACCTCCCACTATTGTCTCTGATTGGTACGCCTTTGCAGTGATGTTGATGCAGTGTTTATTGTTTGTTGATCCCTATGGAGGCATTTATAAACCCAAAGACCCGAAGCAGAAGGTGTTGCAGGCAGCACGATCGCTCCATCGCATCACAGTCTTTCACCCAGAGGTACATTATCCCAAGCCAGCTATTCCCTACCGTGTTTTGCCAGATGAATTGCTGCATTACTTTCAGCAGGTGTTTGTACACGATCACCGGGGAGAATTTCCTCGATCGCTGCTAGACAACTTACGCTGGACGCAGTGCCCTACGTGCGGCAAAGAACACGCCCGTGACCTGTGTCCTGGCTGCCAACAAACGCTTCTAATTGCTGTAAAGGCGGTAACAACAGTGCGAGGAACAGTGACTGCAACGCGCTTGTTCCAAACCGAAGGAGTGCTTTTATATGCCACTGTAGAACAGGCGCAATTGAAATGGGTGTATCACGATCACGGACACTTCCATCGCGAAGATGGTTCTGTAATCCTGAATGGTGAACTAAAACCGAATCTTGACTGGCGTATTCAAGGCAACCGCACACTTCTAGGCTATCAGGGGCAGGTCATAACCTTCCATTCACATAAAGCACCCGAACGAATCGCAGTTGAAAATCTTGGCTCAATTACCCTCTTTGATGCCAATGAATCAGCTTCTTACTGGATTAGCAACGGACAACTCTTATGGAACAACCCCTACGCCCTGCTCCCCACTCTCCACAGCCCTTCCCATATCGGAGATGTTTTATCCAATCAAACCCGTTTTTGGGTCGGCTCTCGGTTTGGTTTTGGCTTTTATCAAGCTGGTAATTTCAAAGTTGCCTTTGTCTTTGATGCTAATAAACCAGGGCTGAACGATCGCGTCCAACTGCCCGCATGGCAAGGGCAACTCATCCACGCTACCTGCACCTTTAGCCAGGAGTATGGTTGGTTGTTCTTAACCACTCAAACGCAAGGACAAATCCATCACACCTGTGTGGTCATTCAATCCAATGGAACCATTGCTGCTACGGCTCAAGCAACAAATGGCACCAACCACTGGTTAGCAGCCATCAACAAGAAAGATCCTGGTTGTGCGATCGCCAATTTTCTCTTAGCAGCCACCGATAATGGCATTATCCGCATTGAGCTACAGCAGGGACAACTCGTGCACACAAAGACCTTTGCCGATACCGAACCATTTGTAGACAGCAGTTGCCAACTGTTGCCTGCGTTAAATAGCTTGTATGTAGTTAGCTCTCACGAAATTTACCAACTCGTGATCGCTTAACCACAACAGATAGTCGTAGGGACAGGTATAGCGAGTACCTCTACAAGCTCTACCACAATTGCAATCTATTCGCTTTACTTTTTAGGAGATTCATCTTATGACAACTCAAACGCAATATTCCATTCCTTCGCATTTCGATACTCAACGAGTTGGTGAGGTTTGGTGCGTTCCTTACCAGGAGCGGGCAGCGCAGGCGAAAGCGTGGGCAAAACAGCAGGGGTTACAACCAGCAGCAAAAGATAAAACGCGCCTTTGCTTAATGGCGATCGATGTACAAAATACGTTCTGTATTCCTGGTTTTGAACTCTTTGTCGGTGGCCGATTGGGCAATGGAGCTGTTGAAGACAATCAGCGTTTATGCCAATTTATCTATCGCAACTTGGATGTAATTACTGAAATTGCACCCACGATGGACACTCACACAGCTATGCAGATCTTTCACCCTGGTTTTTGGGTGAATGATGCAGGCGAGCATCCCACACCCATGACCATGATTTCGTTAGCTGATGTGCAGCAGGGTGTATGGAAAGTGAATCCTGCGATCGCCTATAGCCTGACGCAGGGCAACTACATGGTACTGCAACGGTTTGCCTTGCACTATACCCATCGACTCAGCGATAACGGCAAATATCCTCTCACCATCTGGCCCTATCACGCGATGCTGGGCGGCATTGGTCACGCGCTTGTCTCTGCGGTGGAAGAAGCTTGCTTTTTTCACGCGATCGCCCGCAACAGCCAGACCAACTTTGAGATTAAAGGTGGTAATCCCTTAACTGAGAACTACTCAGTGCTGCGTCCCGAAGTGCTGGATAGTGCTGACGGTCGCCCGATCGCCCAAAAGAATACGCGCTTTATTCAAAAGCTGCTGGAGTTTGATGCGGTGATTATTGCTGGACAGGCAAAAAGCCACTGTGTTGCCTGGACGATTGATGATTTGCTGACCGAGATCCAGGCACAAGACCCTAGCCTTGCCAAGAAAGTGTATTTGCTGGAGGATTGCACCTCGCCTGTCGTAGTTCCGGGTGTAGTCGATTTCACCGATCAAGCCAATGCGGCTTTTCAGCGCTTCGCTGATGCTGGAATGCAGGTAGTGAAATCCACAGAGGCGATCGCGTCTTGGACTGGCATCAATTTGTAGGAGTCGAACGGCTGGCAGTGAAAACCTGTTCAGCCGTTAGATGGAGTTCCGGGAATGTAGGAGAGAAAATCGGGTCGGACTGACGAAACTGGCTGACTTGATACTCACTATCCACCAACGCATAAAGGCTCAATGTTGGTTGTTTGGGTTGCCCGGTGTAGTGGCTAGCTTCCAATACAGCATAATCAACCACCCAATATTCAGGAATACCTAGTGCCTCGTAGTCTGCCAATTTCTTGAGATAGTCATCCCGCCAATTCGTGCTCACCACTTCTACAATTAACCGCACCGATCGCCCCTAAGTGATGGTCGATCGTGGTTCCCACAGTGAGTCATCGCCGATCGTCGTCTCATCCAAAACAATTACATCTGGTTAATAGCTAGAGCAATCGGTATCAATAGGTTTGACGACGCAATCTCTAGGGATGAAGTAGGGAAGCTGTAAGCGATCAATCTCGACACTGAACCGAGAATCACTAAACCCTGAAACCTTGCCGTGCTGGACTGTTGGTTGCATCTCAACGATCAAACCATCAATGAGTTCATAGCGTCCCTCATCGTCTGGATACCAATCGAGAAATTCATCTAGAGTTATCAATTGCGGTAAGGCTTGAGTCATTGTAGCTTTACCTCCAAGAATCCATTGCCTACTTTGGCATAACTTCTCGCACGTCCATTCTCAAACCGTTCACCGACGTTTCGCTGCTTCAACATAAGGCAAAACGACCTCAACACCAACGTAACCCCCTTCTATTAAGGAAACTATCATGTCTCAAACATCTGATCTCAATCAACTCTTTCAATCAGCTCAAGCAGAAGGTATCCTGTCTAACGATTCCCTGCAAGCGCTCAATGTGCATGACATTGGTGCCCAAATTCAGGCAGGGTTGGGTATTCAGGTTGATGATGTCACTGCTAGTGAAGTCGTGCTAGTCACGATCATGCCGGATGACTCTGGCTCGATCGAGTATGGCGGCAATGCGGCGATCGTTCGTGCTGGGCATAATACCGTTCTGGATGCCTTGCTCAACTCCAACCAACAAGACAACATTCTGGTACACAATCGCTACCTGAATGGGTTCGTCCTGTATCCCTACTGCTCCGTTTCGCAAGCTGTGCGGATGGACGCTCAGAACTATACGCCCAATCAGGGAACGCCCTTGTATGACCAAACGGTTGTGCTTTTGGGAACCGTGTTGGCAAAAGCGCAGGAGTTTGCCGATAACGGAGTACCTGTACGGACCGTAACCCTGATCATTTCTGATGGAGCCGATGCCCATTCTCACCGAGCGTCTGCTAAAACAGTGCGATCGCTCGTTCAAGATCTGCTGCGAACCGAAAACCATATCATCGCTGCTATGGGCATTGACGATGGTAGCACCAATTTCCATCAGGTTTTTCGAGAGATGGGGATTCGAGAGCAATGGATTCTTACCCCAGGCAACAGTCAGAAAGAGATTCGGAATGCCTTTCAGGTCTTTTCGCAATCGGCTGTGCGTGCCAGCCAAAGCGCGGGTGGCTTTAGCCAAGCGTCATTAGGCGGGTTTAGCGCTCCATAGTAAAAACCCCTATTAAAGAGCATGATGAGTTTTTTGAACTGCACCAATTGATGCCGTTGATGCCGCAGTTGAAGCTAGAGGTAGGGTGTTTCCATGAGCTTTTGCCTGTTCCAAATCTGGCTAATGCAGTCCCATCCGGTTGCTAGATCGATCGGCTCTTGAGGCTACTTGCTGGAGATGAAGGGGTATGGTGTCTGCAAGTGGAAACGGCTGTAATGGCTGGTTTCAAGGACGTTCACCAGTAGCCGCAATTGCTGCCAGGACTTTAGTTAACAAAAGCTGGTAGTCAAAGGGTTTATCAACGAAGTCTTGAAAGCCCGCTGTGACTGCCCGACTTTTGTTAGCCTCGGTGACAGCAGCAGTCAGAGCAATGGCAGGAGTCAGAACAAGACCTTGCTCTCGTTCCCGTTGTCGCCACTGCTCAAGAAACATATAGCCGCTGGCATCAGGGAGCACGATATTAACCAAAATAATGTCAAACTTTTGCTGTTCGAGTATGGTTAGTGCCTCCTGCCCCGTGGTGACAAGGCTAACAGTAGCACCGGCATAGTCCAGAATATCCAGTAGGAGTCGTTGCGTCGTCGGCTCATCTTCGATGGCAAGTATGGTTAAGCCCTGAAGAGCAGGGGCGTTCTGAGTCACAGCATTACCACCTGTAGCGAAAGACATCCGTTGCCATTTTACTGCGGGGCACTGACAGGCCTTTATTAAATAAGACTGTTAGAACCCTCTGTCTCGGTCTGAAACTAAACTTTTTGCACGAACGATCGTCCTAGCAAGCCCTGGGGTCGTACCATCAGCATGATGAATAAAAGCCCAAAGGCGATCGCATCTCTGTAGGCAGAGTAGTCTCCTGGCACAAACGCTTCTACCAACCCGATGACCAGACCGCCCACAACAGCACCGGGAATACTGCCCAAACCACCCAGCACAATGACTGCTAGCCCTTTTAGCCCAAAGCCAATGCCAAAATACGGTCCTGCAATGCTGACGCTGGAGCCAACGAGCGTGCCTGCCAAACTGCCCAAAAAGCCGCTGACAAAGAACGTCAGGACGATAAAGCGATCGGTATCAATGCCTAGCAAACTTGCTGTCGTGGCGTCTTCCGCCACTGCCCGCATTGCTTTGCCATACTTGGTGGCATTAATTAAATAAGTAAGAAGGGACAAAATCACGACCGAAACGGCGAAGATTACAATTTGCACACTGCGGATCGGGATAGGATTCTCAACTGTCCCAAAGTTGATTGCAGGCGGCAAGTTGCCATAAATATCTGCCGGAAAGGTATAGCTCTCTGCACCAACGAGATACTGAATCACGTTGACAATCACGAACGCGACACCGAGGCTAGAAACAACTGTTAGCAGAGGATCTGCGCCTCTTCGTCGGAGGGGTCGAAACGCCAAACGCTCGACCAGCACACTCACGAAACCAGAGAGAATGCTACTCACGACGATCGCCACTGCAAACGGCATTTTCACCGGCAACATCGCATTTGCCAGCAAGCCGTTAAACCCAAACGCTCCGCCAATCAACACATAGGTAAAGTACGCACCCAGCGTAAAAATTGCGCCGTGGGCAAAGTTGATGATGCCCAAAATGGAAAAGACGAGCGTGTAGCCTAAGGCAAAAATGGCATAGACACTGCCGATCGACAGCCCATTCAAAAAGTTTTGCAGAAAGATAGTCAGACTCATGACGTGTGTTCAATGTTTCAAACCGTCAACCGATAGACAGATGAATTAGCATTCCCTCTTGGCAAACCTCATTTCAAATAAGCAAACGTGCCGCTATTACCGTTTGCATCCATCTTGATTTGGGCAACGTAGAATTCTTTCTGCACAATTTCACCTTCAGGCGTAAACGAAATTTCGCCTAGTGGCGTGTTGTATTTGCCAACAAGCAGTTGCTTATTGAGTGCGGTTCGTAACGCTGGTAATGCAGTTTGGGTTACTTTTGACTGTTTATCTAATACCCTTAACGCCTCTACAAAGACCTGCACACCTGCAAAGGTTTGGGCACTAAACTGCGGCGGCTCTTTTTTGAACTGGTTACGATACGCAGTGCGAAAGGCAGCGTTCACTTCACCAGGTTGCTCTGGGCTATAGGCTTGGGCAATCAACACACCGTCACACAGCGCTTTGCAAACGGAAAACACATTGGATGTATTCAGCCCATTGCCGCCAATGATGAGCCCTTTGTAGCCCAGCTCTCTAAGTTGACGCACGAGATTACCACCATCTGCTGCCAGCCCAGAAATGATGACTAAATCAGGCTTGAGATTAATGGCTGCCGTTGCTTGACTTTGAAAATCAGTGTCGGTGGTAAGGAACTTTTGAACAGTGGCAAGTTCGAGGTTTTGTTCCTTCACCGTCTGCTGAAAGATCTCGGTTTCGGACTTGTTGAAGGCATCGTTCTGAGCGTAGAAGACTGCCACTTTCTTGATTTGAGGATTGATTTTAAGTGCGGCTTTGACAGCATTAGGAGCCACTACCGAAACGGGTGCAGACACACGAGCAATGTACTCACCAATTTGTGGAATGCCTTTAGCTGTGTTGGAGGGTCCAAGAACAGGCACTTTCGCACGATCGGCGATCGGATCAGCACTAAACGCCTGCTGCGACAATGTGGGTCCAACAATGCCAACTACTTTATCTTTTGTAATCAGCGCCTGAAACGCATTGTTTGCGCCCTGCTCATCGCCGCCCGTGTCTTGAAGCACAAGCCGAATCGGTGTGCCATTGATGCCACCTTTACTGTTGAAATATTGCTCGGCAATTTTTGCGCCAGCGACTTCTTCTTGCCCCAGCAGCGCCACGTTACTGGTTTGAGCGACACCAATGCCGATCGGAATACCTGTAGTTGCTCCGTTCGTTGGAGACGCATTTGACGCACCAGATGCCTGCGGTGATGCACCCGTCGTTGCCGGAGGCGTATTGGGACTACAGGCAGCGATCGCGATCGCCAAAGCTGCTAAAACTGAGAGCCGAGTTGTTACTTGCATAAACCGATCGCTTAAGTCCTTTCACACATAGCATCTCACAAACCGATGGCATGACTGAAGCCAGTGTTAAAACCCTTACCAATGCTCCGAATCTTGCATCTAGCCTCGATCATCTTCCCACTTTTTAAGTAGGGTGACGCGTCAGGACGATTATGCCGAGCAATTCTGATTTCTAATCAACCATCAGCTTATAACTTAAGATTGATTTCATCATTCAACCCATCAATAGGTGACTCGTTTTTTTTTAAGAACCATGTCGTCCTGTGAAATAGTGTAAACCTGGAGAAAAGACAACAACTTAATAATGCCTAGAGTCCCTATAAGAAAACGTTTGCAGACTTTAGATAGATCTATTTCTAGTTACTAAAAGCTTTGTATGACAAATTGTTTCAGCATTCTTGAAGCACGTAAACTTTGATTTCTTCGATCGTTGTCAAAGGAACGGCTCTGCTAGGCTCGAAGGGTATAAAAAGCGTGTTGGATTCATCTGTCATCTTGGTGCTTTAGCAAGCTTGATGAATCTCTCAATCGCTAGATTGTGCCCCACGTAGCGTTTATCTATCCTTTTAATCTCGTCCTATAACTCATTGATTACGCCGAGCTATGAATCATTACGCTGCACAATGGATTGAAGATTGGTGTGCTGAAAACGGTTGGACTGACCTGTTTCAGGAACGTACCGATTATTGGGCGTTTCCTCCTAATGCGGTCATGCCAGTGCCCATTCCAACTCAAGTGCTGCGATCGATTAAGGCAAATCAGGGCTTATGTGTTGAAGAAAAGATCTGGTGCACTGCTGCTGGACTCAGCGCGATTATTGCTGCCTCGTTAAGCTATTTCTTTGCGACACCAATGCCATTGGTGGCTGCGTTTGCCTTTTGCGCGATCGTCATGGCACGTATGGAAGACGACGACCTTTAACTTGAGTTACAGCTTTCGAGTGGATGCCATACCGCAACAGCTTTAATAGCTATAGATCTATAGCCGTAGACGTATTAGTATGGAAAATCGCTTAACCCCACAGCAATTAACAAAACTGGTTGGCGAAGTGGAACGCCTCTCGCAACGCCAGCAGGACGAACTCGATCGCGACCAGGTGCAAGACATTCTGCGAGAACTGAATCTGTCGCCCGATTTGCTGGATGAAGCGATGATTCAGTTGCAGCGAAAGGAAGCACTGGTCGTACAGCAGCGTCGTCAGCGTTGGGTCATCGGTGGTGCGATCGCTAGTCTGGTCGTGGCGATCGCAGCGGTCGCTGTTTTCATGCAGCAGCAAAATCAGGTGCTCACTCGCGTGGCGGTGCAGCAAAGCTGCGTTGGACTAGCACAAAAAAGTTGTGGTATGCCAACATCGCTTATGCGTCAACGTAACTCAGAGGTGTTTTACAATGTGACGCTGAAAGATGCGCCTGTAGGCAAAAAGCTTTCTCTTACCTGTGATTGGCTTGCCCCTGGTGGACAGATTGTCAAGCAAAACCGCTACGAAACGCGCCAAATTGACACCCCCATCTGGAATACTCACTGTCGCTATCAGCTTGACCCAACCGAACCAACGGGCAACTGGCAAGTGCGGCTGTTGCTCGACGGTCGCGAACTGAGCAACAACCAATTTGCTGTGCAGTAGCTGGATGTGCAGTGGTTAAAAGGCGATTCTATGGGACATACGATCCCGTTACAAGTGCTTAAGGGGATCAGGTGATTGGTTATTGGGGCTATGGCACGCACGCTGACCTGGAACAGCGGCTGACAAGCACATTGCGCCAGCTTGGTGAGCTGTTGAGTGAGAGGCATGTGCGGCGGTGCGGTCGATCGCCTCAGACGGAACAAACACAACACACCCCTACAAAGGATGCCGTTACCTGCGTTTGGGGTGCTGCCTATTTGGGGCTACAGGAAGCAGACTGCGATCGTTTACCAAAGGGCACGATCGCTGCTTTATCCGCTTCAGGGCTAGGGCATGGCTCTGGCAAGACTTCGGATGCCTGGGCAACGGTTGAAGACCAGTGCTTGCACCTGGGTGCTGATCAGCACTTCCATCTAGGGCGAGAACCCTTTGGTCATGTGCCGCTGTATTGGACTCAGGTAGAACAAGTGCTCTGGTTCTCGTCGCGCCTGAGCCTGCTGCTGCCCCTTATCGAAGCGCCTCAAATCAGCATTCCCGCTGTCTATGGCTATAGCTGTTTTTCCTACGTGCCTATGCCGCTCACGCCGATCGCTCAGATCCACTCTATTGCGGCAGGTACGGAGCAGACCTGGATTGCTGATGCTGATTCACAAACGCTGCTGGCACCGAGCGTTACTCGATCGCTGGAATGGCAGGAAGCGCCAGAGCAAATCCAGGAGGAGACGCTTGCCATTGCCGAACTGCGATTGTTACTGAAGGATGCGGTGGCTCGTCAAATCACTGACCTTAATGATGAGCCAGTCGGTGTTTTGCTCTCCGGTGGGCTAGATTCATCGATCGTCGCAGCCCTCCTGGTGGAAGCAGGTGTGAAAGTGCGTGCCTACACCCTGGATTTTGGAGCCGATAGCCCTTCCGAATCTTCCTACGCTGCCCAGGTAGCTGAGTTTCTCAATATCCCGTTGGTGAAAGTCGATGCCAGTCCACGCCGTATCCGTCAGGCTCTCAGAGCCACTGCCCAGGCATTAGATGTGCCCTTTGGCGATGGTGTGACTGTCCCGCTTTTTCTATTGATGCAGGCAGTCAGCCAAGACGTTCAGGTGATCTTTAATGGTGAGGGAGGCGATCAACTGTTTGCTGGCTGGACGAATAAACCGCTGATTGCAGCAGATATTTATCGATCAACGCATCAAGCCAAAGAGACCTTCGACCGACAGTATCTCCGCACCTTTCATCGGCTCTGGGGCTACGAAGATCAGCTCTTCCAGCCTGACCTTGCTGCCCAACTGACAACCATCACGCCGGAAGACTGGCTTCAGGACGCGCTCAATCCTGCCTTTTCTACCACCTTGCTGCATCGTCTGCGCCGTGCCACGCTGATGCTCAAAGGCGCACAAAATATCCATCCCCGCGCCACCAATTTAGGCATGGCTCATGGGCTACAGGTACGATCGCCCTTCTGTGACTTACCGTTGGCACAATGGTCTTTTCAGCTATCTGGTACACTTCATCTGCAAGCTGCCTGCGAAAAGTACATTCTTAAGCGTGCTGTCGAACCCTGGTTACCACCCGAAATCGTTTGGCGACAGAAACGTGGCATGGGCGTGCCCTTAAACGCATGGTGTTTCAATGAGCTGTGGCAAGAACTGGGATGGTTACAGCCCGATCGCCTACGCAAGCAAGGCATCTGGCAACCCCAGGTTGCAGCACGTATTGCGGCTGGCACCTTTGGCACGCTGCAAGGTCGCCGCATTGGTGAAAGTCTGTGGCTGCTACTGATGTGGCAAGTGTGGCATGACACAGCTCTTGGTTCACTGCCTGCCTTTTCGCTGAATCATCCCTTTTGGCTGCCGTCCTCGCTGGGGCGGCTCTATCTGCAACTGCAACGAGAGCGTCAGCAATGGTAGCAACTCCAACCCCACGACCTCCCTTCTCGATCGCTCTGGCAGAAACACTACTTGATACCTACGGCTCACCGCTGTACGTCTACAAGAGCGATCGCCTGCGTCAAACCATTCAGCACATTACGCAAGCCATCTCCTATCCCCAGACTCGCTTTCATTTCGCTAGCGTCACCAATGGCAATATCGCCCTCCTGCAAATCTTCCGCGAGGCTAGCTGGGGACTTCATGCCAATACCCCCGGTGACATCTACCTCGGACTCCACGCAGGCTTTCATCCTAGTCAAATCCTTTACAGTGGCAGCAACCTTAACCGCCCCGAAATGGAGCAGCTTTTTCGCTGGGGCATCACCACACTGAATCTAGACAGCCTCGCGCAATTGCAGTTGTGTTGTAAAACTTGGCAAGCGTTAGCGCTGGAAAGAGCGCAGGAGCACGAAAGCGCTAAGACAGCGCACGATTCCACCACCCTTCTATCCCTTCACCCTTCCACCCCTTCACCCTCTCCTTCCCCTCTCCTCTCCTCCCCCTCTCCTCACCTCGGACTCCGCCTCAACTTCCCTGCTCTCACTGGTGATAGTCGCATTGGAGTGCATCCAGATGACTTTCCCGCTGCGGTAGCTTTAGCCCACCAAGCCGGGCTCCAAATCAAAGGGCTGCATTTCTATCGCGGTACGGGCACTAATGCGACTGCTGCCTTTACCGAGGCAATCGACACTGTTCTGAGGCTTGCTAGCCTGTTACCTGATTGGTCATATCTCGATTTTGGTGGTGGTTTTGGCTATCCCTATCATCACGGTGGTGTAGCGTTCGATTGGTATGAGTTTGGCACTGTCTTGAGCGATCGCCTGACCCAGCTTGATCGCCCACTTAATCTCATCATTGAACCGGGACGGGCTGCGATCGCGGGCTGTGCGTCCTTACTGGCTCGTGTTGTCTCGGTGAAATGGCAGGGCGAGAAACAAATACTAGGTGTTGATACCACTGTTGCCAATCTCTCTGTGCCGTCTGTCTACGGCGGTTACCGAGCCATTGTTACCTGGCACAACGACCCAGAAGGAAAGCCAAAACAGCCCTTGTACCTGACGGATATTTGCGGCAACACGACGTATTCTCGCGATTATCTCGGCAAAAATTGTCAGCTACCAGCACTCGCGATCGGCGATGTTCTTGCTGTCTTGGATGTAGGTGCTTATGGTTACGCAATGTCATCTCACTTTTTGCATCGTCCGCGACCTGCTGAAGTGTTAATTGAGGGTAATAACCATCGCCTCATTCGTCAGCGAGAAGAGTACAGTGCGCTTTTGTCAAACCAGGTTTTCGTTAATGGTGTTTTGTAATGACACTACCTTCATCTTTAGGCGCAGGTTGAGTTAAGGGTTGATTGCCTGCATAGTCCAAACTGCATTGTCACATTGATGTAGCCAGCGATTTTGGGGATCGCCCCGCAATTCCAGATGATCGACTTGGTATGGATCCAGCAGCAGCAGGCAAAAATGTGGCAAGGGCATTGTTGCATCTGGCGCGGCTACGTTGAAGGTTTCCTGATCCGTTCGGGGCTTACCTGGATGTGCCCAGGCAAACTGAGTACGAGCCGCATCGGATAGCGTCTGCCACGCTGCCCATCGGGCTTCTTGTAGCGCTGCATCTGAGTGCTGCTCTCGCACTAACAGCAGTGTGCCAGCCAGACGAAACTGTTCGCGAGTTTCAGGGAAATACCAGCACGCCTCGCCCCACGCTAGCTGATCGATCTGTTCTGCTTTTTCATTACGAGCATCAGTAACAAACTGAAGCTGGTTTGTGCCGTCTAGAAAGCCCCGAAATACAAGTGTTCGGTTAGCAGGACGCTGATCAGCACGGACAGTTGCAAGCTGTAGATAACGAGCATAGACCAACGCTCGATTGCGATGGAGAGCACGGGCAAGGGGCGATCGCCAGGAAGCTAGAGACATAGTGAGAAGGCTAAAGGGTAAAAGCCTAAGGGTAAAAGCCTAAGGGTAAAAGCCTGAGGATAAGTAAAAAGACAAGAAAGGCTAGATTCTACTTCTTGCCCATCCTTCATCCTTTATATTGTCCCTGATTCATCCTTTACCCCTTATCCTTCATCCTTTATATTGTCCCTCAAGACTCCAGCCATAATGGCACGTGGTAGCGGGCATCCCGTAAACCAGCATCCAGTTGCTGATAGTTTGGCTCTTTTTGAGCCACCAATGCCCAGAAAGCCGCCGAATGGTTCAAATGCACGGTATGGCACAACTCGTGAATTAAGACGTAGCGCACTAGCTCACTCGGTAGAAACAGCAGTTTGCAGTTGACGCTAATTGTTTGACGGCTAGAGCAACTGCCCCAACGAGTTTTTTGACCTCGGATAGAGGCGCTGGCAAAGGGTAATTCCAGTTCTTGGCTGATTGTTCTTAACCAGGGCAGTAAGTGCTTCTGCGCCTTGTCAGTGACCCATGATCGCAAGGCGATTTTACATGCAGTCTGGTCAGTGATTTGTCCAAAAAGGGTCAGCTTTAAGTCAGGCTGCTCCACAGCTCGCACTCTTGGCAGCGCTGTCGGGCAGTAGTCAACCTGCCAGGTTTGCCCGATCGCTTGCAGGCAGAGATGCTGAGGCAACTGGTCAGAGCGTTCTAAGCCGATCAGTGCATGACGTGTTTCAATTTGCTGTGTAACGCGATCGATCCAGCGCTGCTTACGCTCCAAAATTGCCGGAATCGTCGTGCGATCGTACCCTTTTGGCACCACAACTTCTAGACTGCCTGCAACCGATATTTTGAGAGAAAGATGCTTTGCTTTGGGGCTTTCCCGCACAGTGTAGCTCGGAAGCATAGCAATATCAGTTCATTGGCTAGTTTGCGACATTCCTATTAATGCATTCGATCGCCCAAGTGTCACCCCTTTTTCTATAGAGACTTGAGCACCTCTCCACGCTTCAGAACCGCCTATAATCAATGAAACATCCTGAGCTAATCACCATTGGATGAGATCGCATTGGATGAGATCGACCTTGAGAGTGACGAGTACCTAGGGAGCGATCCAGTGTTTCATGGCTTACCGCTTTGGCGATCGCCGAACCATACACTCCGGCTGCCACATTGAAACATCGACCTTAAGCTAAAGCTTCATTGCCAGAAGTGTTGGTTCGTCATGGTATCAAACATCGGTATACTGATTGACGAATAGAGCGCTAGCCATGTTATTGCAACCGTTTGCACAAAATATCACTCTCCGTCCGGCGATCGCCGACGATGTAGCCTGGGCTGCCCCACTCTTTTTTGCAGCGGGTCCAGCGGTGTTTAGCTATGTCTTCGCGTCACCATTCGAGGAATCAAAGGCGATTTTTTGCCAAGCGTTTGCCTACCCACAGCACGCCTTCAGCTACGAACACGCTCAAGTCATTGAAGTTCTCAATCAGCCTGCGGGTGTGATGATCAGCTATCCTGGCTCTTTGAAGCGCCAAGCTGACGAAAAAGTACACCAGGTGATGGCACGCATTCTGCCGCTGCGTAAGCTACCTAAGATTTTGGTCAACCTGGCAGACCTGACGCGCATCAAGCAAGAGGTTGCCGCTAAAGACTACTACATCTTGGGTCTGAGTGTGATCCCAGAGCTTCGTAATCAAGGCTTAGGCACCTATCTTTTGCAGCAGGCAGAACGGCAGGCGCAAACGCATTGCTGTCAGGCAATGGCGCTGGATGTTACTTATACCAATACTGCTGCTAGGCAGCTCTTTGAGCGTCTTGATTACCGGGTTACGTGTAGCAAATCTACTCATCGATTTGACCAGTTAACTCGCTCTGGTGGGCTGCATCGCCTGGTCAAACCTCTGGCAAGTCCAGGTGCCGAGAGTGATGAGCAAGGCTGACGGCTGATGACGATCGACGTTAGGCTGGTGTTGGACTCTACTGTAACGTTGGTATGAATCTTCCAGACCTTGATAGTGCAACGATCGATCGCGTTCTTGAAATGGCATGGGAAGACCGCACACCGTTTGAGGCGATCGAACAACAGTTTGGGCTGCTCGAAAAACAGGTGATTGCCCTCATGCGCCGAGAAATGCAAGCGTCGAGCTTCAAAATGTGGCGCAAGCGAGTCACGGGACGCAGTACCAAACATCTTAAAGAGCGAGAGTTTTTTGCCGGACGCTTTCGATCGCACCAGCAGAAAGGCTCTTGAAGCAAGCTTAATGAGTAAGCAGTGAAGGGGTAGAAGGGTGAAGGAGTGAAAGAATCAGGTGATGCAGTCGGCAAGCAGTGGAGTCATGAGCAAGCTGATTCATCCGCCTTAACGAATGCGCTATAAATCTGGAGGCTCAGAACATGGAGGCTCAGAACTTAGAAACTCAGATCAAACAAAAAGCGCTGGAGCTAGGCTTTCATAAGGTTGGCATTGCAGCGATCGACTCTGCACCAACTGAGCTAGCGACTAAGCCAACTATGAGCTTAAGCACCTGGTTACAGAAGGGCTATCACGCCGACATGAACTGGATGGAGAACCCCAAGCGGCAAGAAATTCACCAGGTCATGCCCGATGTGCAGTCTGTCATTTGTGTAGCGCTGAACTACTACAGTCCAGCCGATCGTCCTGACAACGCCACTGCAAAAATTGCCCGTTATGGCTGGGGGCGCGATTACCACAAGGTGCTGCACAAAAAGCTGAAAGCGCTGACAGCCTGGATTCGACAGCAGGGTGAGGCTGTGGAGGCTCGTTTCTATGCTGATACAGGACCAGTGCAGGACAAAGTATGGGCGCAGCGAGCGGGCATTGGCTGGGTGGCGAAGAATGGCAACCTGATTACACGCGACTACGGCTCCTGGGTGTTTTTGGGAGAAGTGCTGACGAATCTGACGCTTGCGCCCGATCGCCCACACACTGCCCACTGCGGCACCTGTACGCGCTGTATGGATGCGTGCCCGACGGGTGCTATTCCGCAACCGCAAGTCGTGAATGCAAATCGCTGCATCGCGTATCACACGATCGAAAACCGGGCAGAAACGTTACCAGAGGCGATCGTTCCTCATCTTCAGGGATGGGTTGCAGGCTGCGATGTGTGTCAGGATGTCTGTCCCTGGAATCAACGCTTTGCCCAACCCACGGATGTTGCTGACCTACAACCGCATCCCTGGAATGTCACTGCCACATTGCCAGAACTGGCTGACCTGACTGATGAAGAGTACGATCGACGCTTTACAGGCTCCGCTTTAAGACGAATCAAACCCTGGATGCTGCGGCGTAATGCTCGAGCAAATTTGGACAAAAAATCGTGAGATGCGACTGCTGCGCTTTCAACGCCCAGCCTTAAGAAAAGGTAAATTTATGGGAAAACCTGGCAATTCTGTTACCTTCCTTAACAATGCAGGCTATAACTGTCAGTAGAGATCACTATTGCTCCTGGACAAGATGTCCCCATCAGTCGCTTCTACTCAACCACAATCTGCTTCACTGCAACAGTTGCAGCTTGAAACCGAGGCGCTAAAAAAGTATTTAGCAGCCCAAAAAGTGATCATTGCTTCGCTTGAAAGACGGGTAGGACGATCGCTTGATACGCTAGACGTGCATTTACAGTCGCTCATCAGCACAAGCGAAGAATCTGCTCTTTGGTACGAGCACCTGCATTCGATGCAAAACGAGGTCAACAGCCTGTGTGATCTAATGTCAGATACGATGCTGTTGCAAAAATTAGAGGCAGGTAAGGTTGAGGTCAAGCTTGAACCATTGACGCTGGAACCGCTTTTAGTTGCGGTGAGCCGCCACTGGCGGAACCCCAAAGACGGTAGTGCTAACCGTTTAATCTACGAGATTGCCTCTGATTTACCACCGGCACTTGCCGATCAAGAACTCGTTGAGGCAGTGTTGACTGACCTTTTAGCCAGAAGCCTCAAATATTCCGATGCGGTTTCACCGGTTGTCTTGGGTGCTGAGCGCCTTGGCGATCGTATCAATCTCCGCATTACAGCACAACGGTTTGCTCCTGCTGGTAGTCGAGACTTTGCGACTGAAATTATCCTTTGCTGCCGCCGTATTGAAGTGCAGCGAGGCGAAGTAACCTGTCAACAACATCCCGATGGGCTACAAACAGTGACGATCGCGCTCTGCATCGCGTCTCACTAGAATACTCACTAGGGTAACAGCACTCCTAAAACCGGCCCCGATCGCGCTCTAGATCATAGATGACTTTCTCGACGTACCAATTGGGCGAGTTGCCTGCATATCTGAGCGTTGCTTGCGTAAACAGGCGTTCTGCCAGTGCGTGATCGTCATGCACCAGGCGGAGAAGCTTGCGCTGAAGGGAGCGACTTGCTTGCGTAAACGTAGCGCCATTCGCTGGGTGAAAGGCTGTCGTTCCAAACGATCGCTGTGTAGACGGCTGGAGCTGACCACGATCGAGCAGTTTATTTGCTCCCAAACAGATTGCTACGCTGCCACCAAAGGCAATTGCCATCACAGAGACGCGATCGGCTAATGGTACTTCTGGTGCTCTGGTTGCATTAACCAGTTGTATTCTCTCTGGCACAGACGATGTTGCGACTGCAGGTACCCCAGACGTTGCCAACAAACTACTGACGATCGCACTTATGCCTAGAAAAACGGCTGGCGTAAGCTGACGCTTTAGAGCAGAACGGACTAAAACAGAACGGAACATGATTGGTCTATCAACTCAATACATTCGGTTTACTCTTTTAGTTTGACTGCAAACTATGACAACGGTATGACAGCAAGGGGGTGGCTGGATACACTGCTGCACGATCGTCTGAAGGTGCTCCTGGTATTGCTCAAGGTCTCCTATTGGTGACAGCAAAGGGGATTCTCTATCAAATTCCCTCTTTCACGGGGAAGCGATCGATGAGTTGCATAGCGCGTCTGGCGTTGTTTTTAAGCTCAGTAGGCACATGGGGCACATGGGGAATTTGTGAGAGAACGTCTAGTGTGCGGCGCAAAATGCGGACGACGTCGCCTTCATCGAGACTGGTGTTAGAGCAGAGTTCTGTCCATTCCACACCAAGCGCCCACTGCTCCACCAAACCGACTAGCTCATACTCTAGCCAGACTGGTAGCACCACCTGATACTTCCGCTGAAACTGGAACAGGCGACGACGAATGCCCCGCAAGCCTCCCAGTGCTTCTTCGACTTCGCTGGAAAGGTCATAGCGTGTCCAGCTATCGGGGCGAGAAACTTCGGTAACCAGGGCAGCGCAGGCGGTTGCCAAATGGTGTGGATCGAGGACGTTGAGTTCACCCAACATGAGCGCTAGACCGAGCCAGAGTTCGTTATCGCCGCGAATGGCAGCGGCTACTTGCCCTAAGGGCGTCGGTGTTAAGTCATCTAGGCAACCAAAGTGTTGCAGAATTTCAATCAGATCAAGAAACTCTCGCCAGTGCTGCTGAGACTGTCGATCGAGCTTGCTTTTGCGATCGGCAATTTCGGTTTGCACCGCGCTGATCCGCTTTTGCCGTTTGAGGATGGTTGGGCGATTGCCCCAACTGTTGACTGGATGATACTCGATTTGTCGCTGCACTCCTTCCATACGCTGAAGCTGCTCATACACTTCGGGTGCATCGTCCATTGGGGATGGTAGAGCCGGAATTTGGCGGGCGATGACGGCTGTTGCCTCGTTCCCAGATTTCATCTGTCCTGGTTTTAAGGGCAGCTCTGGCGGTGGAGCCAAATGATCGACACCACTCAGTCGAGGAATTTCGCCCCGTAGCCCCACAACATCGCCAACAGTGACGACATACCAGCGGTTGTTCTGCCCCAAGCAAATCAGGTAAGGAAACTGACCAGAACCAGGAATTTTCATCACAAGCGCGGCTGGCATCGGCTGAGCAACTGGCACATTGCTACCCTTAAGGCTCAGCACCGTGCCCGCGATCGCAAATGACAGCGCCACAGGCAAATCACCTGCCCGCAGTTCGTTTGCCTGGTCTTGCAGAATTTTTAGCAGTCGACGCTCTTCCTTCATGCGCTCTTGCAGCTTTTCATACTGCGCCAGCAGATCCCAGTCCACGGCTTCTAACTGCGATCGTAGTTGGGCAAGCTCGGCTTCTAAATGGGCGATCGCTTCCTGTTGCGGGCGCAGATACAGCGTCGAGAGATATTGCCCAAAACTGCGCTCCACCAGCTCTTGGGCTTCTTCCAGCGTATGAGTTTGCAGCAAATTCAGCACCATACCGTAGCTGGGTGTAAATTGGCTCACCAGCGGGTCAGCTCCCACAGTGGTTAAATATGCCGCCTCTTTTGCTCCTTCAAACGGTGTTTGTACCGTGACTACATGCCCCTGACTATCCATCCCCCGCCGTCCTGCCCGTCCTGCCATCTGCAAGAACTCGGAGGCGTTTAAAAGACGGTGCCCCAGATCGGTTCGCTTCGACAGGCTAGAAATCACCGTTGTTCGAGCAGGCATATTAATCCCTGCTGCCAACGTTTCTGTGGCAAAAACAACCTTAATGAGACCCTGCTGGAAGAGTTCTTCTACCAACCCTTTCCAGGCTGGCAAAATCCCGGCATGATGTGCAGCTATCCCTTGATACAGCGGCTCGATTTGTCCCGCTCGTCCAGCTTCGGGGTTCAGCGCTAGAAAGGTATCAATCTGGGTTCGCAACTGTGCGGCTTCTACTTCATTCACCATTGATAACGGCGCATCGCTGACCGTTGACACTGCCTGGTCGCAGCCCCGCCGACTAAAGATGAAGTAGATTGCAGGCAGCATATCCTTTTGCCGTAGCTGACTTAGCACAAACGCCAGGTTTGGGCTTTCCTGCCGTGGTCCTCGTTTTCCTGGTGCAGCACCTCTGCCCCCCTTGAGCTTGAGACGAGGATTAATGCGCTTCTGGCTGTCATCGAGTAGTGGAAACAAGCCCTTGGGGTTGCAGAAGTGAAATTCTAGTGGAACGGGTCGAAAATCTGAATAAATTAGATCGGTAGGACCATGAACTTGATGGATCCAATCGGTCAACTGATCGCTATTGGCAACTGTGGCAGACAGTGCCACTAATTGAATTTCGGGTGGACAGTAGATAATTGACTCTTCCCAGACAGTGCCCCGCTGGCGATCGTTCATGTAGTGGCATTCGTCTAGCACAACTGCTTCCACACCTGTAAGGGAGGTGCCTACTTCCCCGATCGGCGTGCCGTACAGCATATTGCGAAAAATTTCCGTCGTCATCACCAGGATGGGTGCATCCCGATTCACGGAAATATCACCCGTCAACAGTCCCACGTTGTCGTTGCCAAAAAGCTCTCGAAAGTCACGCAGCTTTTGGTTCGAGAGTGCTTTAAGGGGAGTCGTGTAAAACACTCGCCGCCCTCGCTTCAGCGCCCGATGGATGGCATACTCTCCAATCAGCGTTTTACCCGATCCCGTGGGGGCACAGACAACGACCGATCGCCCTGCTTCCAACGCAGCGATCGCCTGCTGTTGAAAATCATCCAGCTCGAAGGGAAACAGAGTTTTCAGGTCTAGCCCTGACGCTAAAGGAGAAACAGTCACGCCCAAAAATCCTAACCGTGGTGGAGACAAAGCAACCGACGTTTTACGATCGTTCATCCATCATATATCTTGACCCTAAATCCACTCTCTCGTGTTGCGTCTTCGTGGGGTCGCTCTCCTTTATTAATGCCACTTGCTTGCAGCGTGTAGCCGTTCCTAGCTCTGGTACGGTTTATCAAGTCAGTGCCTAGAAGCGCAGGTGCTAATGAAAAGTGGTGCAACGAGTAACCTCAGACTTAATGCTTCCTCCTTAAATAAGGAGAAACCGGGGATCGCCTCCTTCAAAGCCTTTTACGCTTTAAGCGTTCCTTTGTAAATAGCACTTGAGGGCAGATGGCAATCTGTCTGCTGTGGGCTATATTGTCAAAGGGTGATTAGCGTTTGGTCAACACAGTCACAACGCCTCTGCCTTAAAAGCAGTAAGCTAGTGGCTCAATGTGATGATTCAAGCGCATCAATGAGGCATCTTGCCCTTTGGCAGCAGTGCTTCCTTAACCAACATCAGTGGGTAAGCCTAATTTGAGTGGACGCTGGACAGGAAACTGCACCCGTTATGTAACTCAAGCGGAGGAACCAATTTATTGGGGCTAATCTCGGTCATGCCGAGAGAGACACCTTCCAGTCTTAGCCCGGCAGCTAACTCCGTCGGCAGTGGGAGGAGTAACCCAAAACTATTGCTTTACCAGCTATGGTTATGGAGTCTCCTTGTGGGTACTAGTTGAGCGCCAGGCAAGCGTTACTGTACCCGTTACCTGACCCACCTCTCGTACACTTTATTCTTGAGAGGTTAAACCGTGAATATCTTATCAATGCTTGCACGCCTGCAAGATGCATTAGGCTGCTCTGACCTTACTAAGCAAATGGTGCTAGTGCCAGCTACTTCATCGGAAGCGCGATCGACGAAAGAAATTAATCTACTGGTTGGCTACAATGGTTCTCCGCGTAGTCAGACAACACTGGATCTAACTCTGTGGATCGCCCATCAGACGCGGTTGGCAACAGGCAAGCAGGTGGTTGTGCAGGTTGTCTATGTTGTCCCTCTAGAAGAGAAATGTCAACCCTTTTCTTCGCTGCCCGCACACCTTGTTGGCGATCAGGGTGGTGACGAGGCGTTGTATCCTAGCGCGATCGGTAGAAGCTATCGTCATGCCGAAACAGGAAACCGTGCCTATGGTGCTGTGGCTGAATTGCCCGTAAGAGCGACTGCTGCCTGCCAGTTAAACCAATTTGACCAGGCAGATCTAATTCTTTGGCAGGCTCGTCACATGGCAGACGAATGGCGTGGGTCGCTAAAAACTCATCTTCGCTTTGGTTCAGTTGCTGCAGAACTGCGATGTGTCGCTCAGGCAGAATCAGCAGCACTGCTGTTGTTAGGCTGTGAATCGGCAGCACATCCACTGATAGAGCAGTTAGGAAGTGGGTTCCCTTATGCCATTCTTGGCATTCCACCCGCAACTGCAACTCACTAGACCTGATCGGTTAAGCACGGTTGCCCCAAATAACCCATTAAAGGGATTCCTAAAACAGCCATTAGGAATCCCTTCTTGTTTAAGGTCAGTTACTCCGATCGCTTAGCACGATCGATCTCGCGTTGCAGTTCCTCAATTTGACGGCGCAGTTCATCTACTTCGGCTCTGGACGTTGACGAGGGGTTTGCTGCTGTTGCTGAGGGTACGTCAACGGAACCTTCAGCCCCTGCACGGGGATAGTTACCTCGCTGAATCTGCCGATAGTCATCCGAAACTGACCACTCGCGCAAAAAATGCACACGCTCTACGGTAAAGGGGTGGGTGAGAAAAATGCCTGTTGAAAGATTGTTGTACAGAAAAAATTTGTAGACTTGGTTTAGCCCATCCTGGTCAAGTTCCTGATAGCGTTCTGATTGTCGGATAAATTCATCCAGACTAATTTCATGAGCGTGTTTGCTGCTGCCGCCTGCAATCTTCATCATGCTATGCAGCACTGGGCTAAGGTCGTCTGCTACCAAGAGAGCGGCGCGATCGGCAGAGAGTTCCGCTTTGCGCTTCCATTCTGCAAACGCCAGCAGTAGCCCCGTTGTCACTAGATTGCTCAACCCAAAGGTGCGCTCTGCCAGCCCAGAAATAATCTGATTTACCCAAAGCGCCATCCGCACTAGTGTGGTGTGACCGCACTTAATATGACCCAGTTCATGAGCAATAACGGTTCGCAGTTCGTGGTCGTCGAGCAAATCCAGCAAGCCGCTGTTAAGAACCATGCTGGGAAACTCCTGCCCCAGCGCCAGCGCATTCACAAATGGATCCTGGGAGATAAAGAGAACGGGTTCTGGATGCATATCCAGGTCGCGGACACATTCTCGAAAAATTTGATAAATGTTGGAGTATTGGCGCGGTCCTACCTGGATGCTATTGCCCATCTGATAGACAAACTGCGGGCGCTCAGAGAGAAACTCGACAAAAGTACGTGCAACCAGATCAAAACCAGGAACGCTACGAAGCGCTTGTTCGGCTTGGCGATCGAGCGGATGGCGGAAGGCTTCGCTGGAAATTCCAGTGTAGGTAGGCATGGGGAAAGAAAGAATAAGGGATAAGGGCTGAAGGATAATGTGACTGGCGGGATCTGGCTTTTGATCCTTTCGCTTTGCTCCTCAACTTACGCCTTTCTAATTTAGCCTCTACGGCCGCTGTAAATAGCGATGGCAATACTGATGTCATCCTGTCCAATAGAAGTGGGGTGAGTAATGACAGCACGTTTGCGGCAGGTAGAAATGGGCAGTCATCTAAACGCGATCGCTGATAAGGCTATATCTATGGTGTGAATGGCGATCGCACTAACATGGGTTATCAAACAGGTGGCAACAATCAACGGTTGTCTGATGATGCGTACAGCTATACCTATTAGGTTAGGGGGTTGGCAAATACGTTATCCGGAGGGGATTTGAAGGGCTTGAAAAGGGAGAAAATTTAGCAATAGGATGTAATTCCTTGCTCAGTGAGGCATTGAGCAATTCACAGCCGCAAGTGATGAAATGACATGGTCTCCCTGCTTACGCTGGAATCGTTGTAATCAAGGGGTCAGGCACCGGGAAGGAGCGTTGCCGCAGCAGCGTAAACTGTCGTAAGCCCGCATCATAAGCGAAGACCTTACCAGTCTCTATTTCGTACATCCAAGCATGCAGATTCAGTTGCCCGCTATGCAACTTCGACCGCACGACAGGATACGTTTCTAAATTCTCGATCTGCGTCAACACATTCTGCTCGATCGCGATCTTGAGCAAGCGCTCAGGCTCCACGTGTGCATAATTATCTAACACTAAGCGCCGCGTCGCTTCGCCATGGCGCTTCAACCAGTCGTAGACTAGCGGCATCTGCTCACTCAAAGTGCCGATTTGCAGCAACCCTTTCATAGCCCCACAGTGGGAATGACCACAAACAATGATATCCCGTACACCGACTCCAGCGACCGCATACTCTACCCCAGCAGCTTCAGCACTACTAGCGGCACCATAAGACGGAATGATGTTACCGACATTTCGCATCACGAAGAGTTCACCGGGCTGAGACTGGGTGATTAAGCAGGGATCGATCCGTGAATCGGAACAAGTAATGAAGAGAACTTCAGGTGTCTGCCCATTCGACAGCCGTTCAAACAGTGCTCGATTGGTGGTGAAGTAGTCGCTGTGAAACGCATTGAGTCCTTGGATCAGACCGGTCACTGACATAAATCGCTTCCTACTGCCGACAAGGCTAGTGAGTGTACTCGCACAACATCCTTAAAGCGGATGTCGTTCTATTCTTCCCTTACTACACGCGAAGCATAACATTTTCCGTACTTCTGTAAAGAAATGCTAATAAGAGACTGGGTCAAGGGGGGCACGATCGCACGAAAAGTCCTTAGGTGCTGCCTAAGCTCAATGATGAAAGGACGGCAGCCTTAGCATTGTTGCTGCTATAGGCAAACGTGATTTCAAGGTATGGTCAGCAAGTTGACTAGGAAATTTGAACCAACGGCGTTCGCCAAGGGTGTCACTGAGGCGTGAGTATTTAATCTGATTTATGTGCTTGAGCTAGTTGTTAGTTGATGCAATGAGTGCTTGCTTGTGTAGCAAGATTTTGTCGATGCGCTTAACCAGGCAGCTTTTCATGTTCTTCTCGGACTTCGTGATGAGTTGTAAGCCGCGCTCGTATAGCTGTTGAAACAAGGCTTGCGAGACATAGCCACGGTCGTCGAACAGTTCGCCCAGTAAGACCTGACTCAAGTCAGGCACGGGCTTACGGTTGTCGGTGTTCGCAGGCGTAAGCTTAAACATCAGCAACTAACGCGCTTCCGGTGCAGTTGCCTTGGCGCGTGTGTCAGAAGCAGCACAAGCGCATCAAGCACCACGGCATCAGCTCGATAAAACGGGTGTAACGAAACACATTAGGAAAGGCACATCGCCAGTGCAGCAACATACATAAGGTATAAAACGCCTTGAAGGTGCGAAAACCAGAGCCGTGAAAGGCACCAGCATTGGCGAAGCCGCTCCTTTGGAGCATCGTCATCACTTCGCTCAAGCTCAAGCGAGAAAGGCTCCGGCGTTCAAGGAACTTACGTTAACAAACAGCATTGCAAAACCAATCAATTGCAGTAGAACTGCATCTAAGTCAAAGGTGTGAGATTGTTTGAGCACCTGTAAAATGCTAACTCTAATCATTGCACCGGGTACGCTGCCCGTTGTCAGCCAGCATACGATATGCCAATCTTAAAGTTCCCTGCTGCCAATGTTTCCAACCACCAACCACTTTCATTAGCTGGTGGCAACTACGTTGGAAGGAACAGCGATCGCCCCCGGAACCTGAAAGACAAAAATCAACATTGGCGTTATGAGAGATGCGCCACCACCTCTAGTAGGGTATCTGTCATCACTTCTCCTATCACTTGGCTGAGTAAGCGGAAGGTAACAGAGTATCTAGATTTAATATCTGCTCATCACCAATAAAGGCTGAAATATCTACAATTTTTAGTTCCACCGTCAGCACAATAAGAAGGGTGTGAAACTGCCACACCCATTAAAAGTTCTTGTTTGAGATGACGTTCTTTTGATCTGTTCTGGAACATATCGATCGCCTCAAACGGTATCAAGATAATGCCAACAGGTTAGACAACTAGTAGTGAAACAAGGGACGCAAACGTAGTCCTACCGCTGTTCCAACTAGAGCGCAGAGAATCCAAACCCAACCGTGCAGGCTGGTTGAAGCAATCCCACCAAAAAAGGCGCTGACATTACAACCGTAGGCAAGAAATGCGCCATAGCCCATCACTAAACCGCCGATCAAGGTTGCTACTAACGATAAGCGTGAAAGCTGGAATTTGAATAGCAACCGTCCTGCTAAGGCTGCTGCCGATAGTGCCCCCAAAACAATCCCCATATTCATCACGGAACTGACATCGGCAAACACTCCCCGGCTAAGAGACTGCTGTGCCGCTTCACTACTCCAGAAGGGGCTAGTGGTTGAGTCCCAACCTAGAGAACTGGCAACTTCGGCTGACCAGAGAGCAAAGCCCCATGTAACGCGCCAAGGCTGCCCAGATAATATTAGTGTCAGCCAGTTAAGCACAGCCAGAACGATCGCCCCTGTGACCAAAGACCAGGGACCGCGCAAGAGAGAAAATGGTTGCGCTGATTTTGTCTGTTCACTGCTTGGTGCCTCTTGCCTACGATTGCTCCACCAGCGCAAAACTCCAGCAAGTAGCATGAACACTACAAGTTGAAGCACGACTGCCCCCACCCAGCCGATGCTCGTACCGAGCGCGATCGGTGGGGTGGCGGGTAAGCCAGCCCATAGCTGACGAGTCAGACTTGCCCAAAAGGCACCGATGCAGAAAGTAATCAGGGTAATCACCATTGGAAGACTGCCACCGCCAAGAGTGTAGAGTGTGCCACAGCCACAGGCTCCACCTAGCTGCATCCCAATGCCGAATAGAAAGGCACCGATCGCTCCCTGTACCCCTACTGGGGAAATTGCCCCTCGTACCGACTGGTCAAAGACAGAGCCATTCGCCAGAACAGGAGCAAATAGAAGGGTTGCGATCGCCAGCATCACAAGTTGGGCATACATACCACGCACATCGCAATCAACCAGCAGCTTGCGGTAAGCTGACGCAAAGCCAAAGCTAGCGTGGTAAAGCGTCATGCCCAGCAAACCACCAATTAAAAAGAGAGCACTTTGCTTCCATCCATAAGGGGTGAGGGCAATCGCGCCTGCTGTAAAGAGAGAAAGTGCGATCGCAACAATCAAACGTTGCGATCTCAGAGGGGTTGTGAACGAATCAGTCTGAATCACTTCTTTGGAGGTTGCTTAGGAGGGTCAGAGGGTGGTGGATCGCAGCTTGCTTGGGCAACGGGATGACCCATTGTGTTGATCAGGGCAATGGTTCCCAGGCTCAGTGCAAGCGCGATCGTCATTGAACGCACAAAATTCATGGTAAATCTCTCAATTTGTTGTTGAGGTTAACGTTTTTTCAGGTCCAGTCGCAACTGGTAAATCGGTTGTGCTGTACTCTGTCCAGGAGCCTTCATAGACTCGAACTTTGGGATAACCTAACAGGTGCTTCAGCACAACGTACTGTAGAGTTGCCTCGCGTCCCGTGCTGCAAGAGACGATGATGTCATCAGATGGCTTAATACCCCGCTCAGCGAGCAACGCACGGATCTCACTAAGAGATTTTAGTTTGTGTGGATTCTTTAAGCTTTCCTGAGCATTGTTAGCTTCAGTGAAGGTAGGCCACGGAATGTTTTTAGCACCAGGAATATGCCCGTTACGAATCCAGATGTCTTTCTCGCCCCGGAATAGTTCCGGTGGGCGTGGATCGATAAACACTACTCCTGGCTTACCGATCAAATTCTGCACCTGGCTTAGATTCACTCGAATTGAAGGATCATCTTTCAAGACAAATTTACCAGGGGAATAACGGGGAAACTCTTTGGTGACAGGCTGGTTAGCGTTTTTATAGCCAGCGTAACCGCCATCTAAAACAGCGATCTCCTTTACCCCAGAGCGCTCTAGTAGGTAAGCTACCATCGTTGCACCCAACACATCATTGCCACTGGAATAGACCAGCACCTTACTGCGATTGGATACGCCCGCCTTTGAAAAGGTATCAGCCAACTTGGTGTTATCCCAGTATTGAACAGGTAAAACGCCGTTAGGTCCTCTAAAATTGCTATCAGCAATATTAACTGCACGGGGCAGATGTCCAGCAATGTACTCCAATGGAGCTGTTCGGACATCCAAGACGCTCAGATTAGCATCTTTAGCATGAGCCGCAACCCAGTCAGGAGCGACAAACTGAATCGTTGCCTTAGAGGTGGCAGCTTGAATAGAGGCAGGCAACACCGGAATCACAAGCAAACTGGCAACTAGAGTCGCGAGAAACGCAAATGTACGCGGCTTCTTCAACTTCGCCCAAAGAGAGTTCAGTCGCATGATCGGTCCTTCAAGAGTGAATGAATTTAATACTACGGCAACCTTGTAGAGAAACCGTATTTTCTACGCCTTATGCATACTGCCATAGGAAAACATCGGATGCAAGGAATTTTGATAAAAAAATGCAATTTGTCGATCGAGCAACGCTTATTGCACTACATGTACCATTGCAATGGCGGAGATTCAGTCTCAGTACTGAGCGTTACCTCTACACAATTCAAGTAATTGCTTTGGCGAACCGTTGATTAAGAAGCTAGCCTTGCTCGAGACGTTGCAAGACGCTCGCCGGACATACTGAATTACGGCAGAGCAAAGATTGGAATAACCGCTTGGAATGACATCTTGGAAAAACATCACTAAGCAGGAGCATAGAGCGAGCAAACGCATAGTGAAGCCGATGCTGAGATTTAAGACGTTCAATACGGCAGGACAAACCTTGAGTGAAATTGAAGCGATGAGTATGATTTGCAAAAGACAAGTGCAAGGATTCGATCGAGGGGACAGCATGTCTCAAGTGAAAGTTATCGAAGCCCTCTTTAACACTGCTGCTTAGAACAATGTGAACGATGCAGAGCGTTCATCCAGCAGAAGTATTTGCGACACAACCACTGCTAAAACCCAGATCTCATGCCGATATGCTTCATACCTTCAGCGATGCCGAACTGCAATCTCAAGGATCACCCACGACAACACCAATTAAATTGAGAGCAGTTTCTTACCTTGCACCGAATTGGTTTGAGTTTTATCAAGCAGTCGTTTCCTCTTTGGGGCGCAGGCTGCAAGTAGAGACTCAGCTTGTGCAGGCTCATAGTGATCCACTTCATGACCCTTTATTAGAGCAGGATCAATGGGATCTCGCATTTATCTGTGGTCTACCGTTGGTTCGTTATCAACGGATGGCACCCAAGCAGCTACGTGCGATCGCCGCACCGATCATGCAAGCATCTCGTTATCAAAACCGTCCTTTTTACTTTGCCGATGTGGTTGTTAAAGCTGACAGTGGCTTCCACAGCTTTGTCGATCTGGCAGGTGCCACTGTTTGTTACAACGATCCTGGTTCTAACAGTGGCTACTATTTATTGTGCGATCGTCTGCTGCAAGAAAATGCCCCTCGTTTTTTCAGCAGCGCGATGCAATCGGGTTCACACCAGCACTCAATGCGTTGGGTTTTAGAGGGAAAGGTGGCTTGTGCTGCGATTGATAGCACCGTCCTGGAACAAGAATGTCGCCTCTTTCCAGAGCTATCCGGGCTGCGTGTAATTGAATCCATTGGTCCCTGCATGATGCCGCCTGTTGTGCTCGCTCAACATTTGGGTGAGGCGCTTATCCAACAGGTGCAAGCAGCTTTGCTCAAACCGGATGTACTACTGCAAGCAGCAATGAACCGGATGGCAATGGAACGCTACGCCGCTGTGACTGATCACGAGTACGGCGCGATCGCTCAAATGTTTGATGTGGTGGTAAATGCAGGCTGTGCGTTGTGAGTTGCCTGTGATGGAATGGTAACCACCGCTTGACTGGCTTTTAGGCTGATAAGGCTGACAGCTTGTAGCCTGATGGCTGCTTTCGCAAAGGCACACGGCTCAAAGACGACAGCGCTCCATCACCGTGCTCACAATGGAACAACGCCTTCTGATAAAGCTGCTGAAACAATGCCTGTTGCGTCCGACTGCCACCAACATCAGGCATTTGTGGCAAAACGGGCTTCAGTTGAGTTACGGCGGCTGTCCAATCACCGTTGGCATAGGCAACCATCCCTTTCGCCGCAGGGAGAACAATGTCAGACCAAGTTTTTTGTCGGGAAGCCTTGACAGTTGCAACGTGGTTTAAGCTGTCGAGCATTTCCGTTACCCAATCAGAGTAGCCAGCACGGGATAGGGCACAGATGTAATGCAGATCTTGAAAGGGCAGGGTATGTTCGTGTAAACGCTGATGAAGATAAGGGGCAAGCTCCTGCCAATGGTTTCCCACATTGACTCCTCGCAATTCTAGACGCAGCAATGTGGCGATCGCACCCACCTGATCTTTGGGTGAGGTCTTGTTTGCCTTGCCCCAGATATGGGTGTCATAGAGCCGCAGCACCATTTGCAAGTCTCCTAATGCCAGGTAATACAACGCAATATGCCACCAGTTATGGGTGTAGAGCATAGAGTTGCAACTTTCCCAGGTATCGGCATGGCTCTCCATCCAGGCGAGACCTTCTGCCACCCGACCTTGCGTTTCCAGCACATGGGCGACGGCGTGCTGTGCCCACGGGTCGTAACGGTTCAAGGCAACTGCCTGTCGCCCGATCGCTTCTGCTTGGCTTAAATCACCGCACTGCTCCAACCCAAAAGCCATCATGCCGTACAGGTAAGGCTTTGACTGGTTGGCAGGCAACACCGTTTCGGCAAGCCGTAGCAGGTTTGTGGCATCCCCCCGGTAGAAGTGATGATATTGTCCCTGTTGGACTGAAAGCAGGTCTTGCGGATAATCTTGAGCGATCGCCCAGTGCAGCCGCAGCGCCTCATCAATGTCGCCAACTGCCCATGCCGCGATCGCCTGTATATACCACTGCTCACGTGTCGTTTCAGGACGATGGCGTTGCGCTGCCTTCAAGTGTGGCGTTGCGTGCTGGCGATCGTTGGCATTCTCTTGACACAGAAAGTAGGCGGCAGCATACGCATGAGCAATCGCGCAGGTGCGATCGGCAATCACTGCTTTGAGAATGGCATCTTCTGCCTCTTTGCCGTAGCTTAGTGCCTGGTCGATGAAGCGATTGATCTGGGCAATGGCGGCTGGTGAATCAGTCGTCACCGCAAGCCCTTGAGAGTCATACAGCATAAAGGGGTAAGGGTAGCAAAACTGCAATGAAGTGCCGTGCAACGATTAAAATGCTTGCCTCATGTGGGGATGCCAAAACTTTTGGCAAAGCGACTTTGACAAAGTAGTTTAGACATCCCAGGAGGCTGTAGCTGAACACGTTTTAGGGTGGTAAAAATCTGAAAGGTTAGTGCTCACTAACTTTTCAGAGGACGGAGCGCATTTTGAAAAACGTAGTCACCCACTGCTTTGCCCAAGACATCACCCTGAGTATCAGCAGTACGGGTATGAACACCCGCCCAAATGCGGGTTTCTCCAAGCTCCTTAGAGATCTGCGAGAAGCTAGTAAAACTGCGGGTTACGCCTGCGTTTGCCGGAAAAATGATGTTGACTTTCACGGCATCACTACCAAAGAAGTTTTCTAAGATGCGTTCATCCGCACCAGCGGTAACGCAGTGCCCAGAGATATAGTCTGGGTGGTTCGGCGTGACGATCAAGGCTTCCCAGTTTGGATCGGCTGTGATACCAGGATTGCCCAGTTGCTCTGCCTGTGGGATGGCGATCGCAGGTCGCCAGAGTTTGTATTTGTACTTCACGTCGTAGCCAGCAATATAGGCATCAACCCCTGCCAGGTTGAGTAGTGCAAACAGTCGAGCATTCTCGCTAAGGCTATTTCCTTTCGCGGTAGCGGCGGCTTTCGCAGTTGTATTCCAGAGGACGACTGGAGAAACCGCTGACCAAATGGCGGCGGCTGTTTGGTCAGGAGTGCGAGCGGCACTGTTTTTACCTCCAAGCCGTTTCACCTCATTCAGCTCTTTTGCATAAGCGGCACTGTTTAGAGGCAATGGTGCCGGAATCTTAAATTGGTCAGCGCGTTTAATCACAAATGGCGTGACCGTGCTCCAGTACGGCAACATAGCTGGTAGGAAGAGTGGTGGCGTTGGTTGCCATACGCCAACCTTTTGCTCGGCACTGTAGCCTACTTTCTGATCAGCACCATCATTGTTGCGAAGCGACAGCAGCTTTTCGGCAACGGTTTGACCCAGGGTAATGCCGTCCGTTTTTGGCTGCCCTTCGCTAAGCTTTGCCAATGCTTTAGTAAACGCTGCATCCAGTGTGGCTTTTTGGAGTGGATACAAGTTTGTTAAAACAGTGTGCGCCGCTGCTGCAACAGCTGCATCAGGGGAGGCTCCTGCTGCTTTGATATCGACAGCATACGGAGTGTATTGTCGATCGATCGCATTCACAGCGTCAAAGATGGCAGCATGAACAATAGCTAGTGTGCGATATTGCTGCGGCGCAGGTGCCGCTGCTGTCAGTACGGTAGTTTGGGCGATCGCATTCCAATCCAGCACAGCGTCAGTCGGCTTGTTAGGTTGAGCAACCTGAGTCACCGGAGCCTGAGTTCCTTGAGCCTGAGTTGGAGCGGCGATTTGCAAAAGGCTTGTTACTGCTAAAACTGCAAACAAAGAGGCTAAAACGTAGTGTCCAAACCGTTTGATTGAAAGCCGACCAATCTTGCCACCGTAGTCCATCTGTATACTCCTATTATTCAATCGATTAACCGTATTTTTGAAGCACATGAGAGGAAGGCGTATCTGAGACACAATGTCAGCCTTAGTTGAGCCAATTTTGTTAACGCAGCGTTTGCAGAATGAGCTTACAAATCCTATACATTCAGAGCGTTAGCCTCAAAACCTTTGGTGCAGAAAGGTTTTGGCTATGCTCAACTCTGACTCTATAAACTTGCAGCGTGTGCTGCCTCGGATGGAAAGTCCTGCGATCGACCTAAAATGTAAAGGTCGTCCGTAGCACGCCAACCACAATGTCACCGTTGCTATCGTTGTGATTGGGTGCCGTGAGCCAGATTATGCCTGGTGTAATGGCAATATTGTTGTTAATGCGGTAGCGATAAAACGCTTCAAGATGGAAACCTGTATCAGAATCGCGTCTCTGCGCTAAACCAATTGAACGATCAGAGCCAGTCAAGCGGGGCTGCATCCCAAAAATAATGCCACCCAGGTTCCCTCGCTTACCTAAATCAGGTAGTGCCAGCGTTAAGGCAAAGTTCCAGATATCGGCATCACCTCTTCTACCACGGGTCAAAGAACGAGCGCTTGTGTAACCAACCCAGCCGCCTACCTCTAGACCTTTAATCAGCTTAAAGTTAGCCTCAACCCCGTAAGAGTTAGACGAAACAGTTCTACCTGATAGATTCGAGAGCAAGCTGCCAGTGCCATGCCCCAAACCATTATCGTTATAGGCATTAACGTAGGTAAAAGCGATTTTGCCTAAATTTCCAGGCGAAAAAACTATCTGTGCTAAAGCAGCATAATCGCCATTGAACAAGCCATTGCCAAAGCTAGGATTCTCCGCTTCACCTGCCAGATAACCGAGTTCAAGCTTCAAAGACTTGCTCAAGCTAATATTGGTTGCAATGCCAGCACCACTGCCGTAGCGATAAAGTGGGCTAAAGCGACCAAAGCGAGAAATGGTGCCGCCCGAGTCGCTCTGCAAAGGATTGATTACATCAATGATGTCAACGTAACTCACACCAGCACCGACAAGCGTGACACGCACATTGTCAGTAAGTGGAAAGCTATAGCGCAGTTGTTGGATAGCAACTGAGTTGTCGTCAATGGGTTGATCAAAACTTATTCGCGCCTCATTGCCAGGAGCCGTAAAGCCGCTGGCAGCAGTCGGACCAGGATCAATGACGTTATTAGCTTGTAAACGAGTGAAGAGTAAATCCTTACCACTAAAGCTCGTTAACAAATTTAACCGAATACGATCAGAGACTGTAGTGTTGTAATTGTCTTGGTCTCTATTAGGGGAATTACTGCTAGCATCGCCAAATAAATCAACAACCGCAAAAATCGCCTCTCCTACCAGCTTTGTCGTAGTTGAAAACTGCTGTTTTTCGAGTGTAGCAGCACGAACTTCTAGTGCATCAACTCGACCGCGCAGCGTTGCCAATTCGGCTGCAAACTCCTCTTGCAATTTCTGCACTGCCGCTAGATCTTCCTTCTTCACCAGATCAGCCGTTCCGGCTGCTAATAGTTCATCAATGCGGTTTAGCGCAGCATTTAAACCTGCTGCGAATTCATAACGTGTTAGGGCACGATTACCACGGTAGGTTTGATCGGGATAACCAGCAATCACTCCATAGCGTTCAACCAGTGATTGCAATGCTTGAAAAGCCCAATCTGTAGGTTGAATATCAGAAAGCTGTGAAACAGATGTCACTTGATCCACGACATCTAGCTGCGCTTCGTTTGATGCGGTAAGCGTTGATTCGGGCGCATCTACCGTCTGGATGTTGCTGATGAGTACTGGTGCAGCCTGAGTGAGGCTGATTGATCGATCGCCTGCCCTTGCCGCAGGCATAACGACACCAATGCCCAGAACTGTAACGATTATCCAGCCAAAATTCCACGGCGCTTTTGCCATGTCTTAACCCCTCACAACCGAGAATATTGATTTACCTAGAAAAAGGTTTGGCAACTCGCTGAGTGCACAACCGCCAATACTACAAGCAAATAACAATTAAATCTATCGACTTACCGTAGTTTAGTGATTTATCATCACATAAGCTTTTTGGGAAAGCAAGTCCATTTCTCAGGAAACAAGCCCAGTATGCGTTCAAAAGAACTGCCTTGTGACTTGACCGTATGCCTTGAAAATTCTATAGTCCGGTAAGTCAATCGACAAACCATACTTTTTATTGAGAGTATCTTGAAATGATTTTTTATTTGTGCCATACTGCCTTTTCAACAAGGTAAGTACACTAATTTGATCGGCTTACTGTGGTTTAGGAAGTGTTGCAGTTTTAAAGTAAGTTGAGGAGTTAATGTAATGAGACTCTGGCAAAAGGTCAGTGTGTGGTGGCAACGCATTGGGAGATTGCAGCGATCGCTGCCAGTTTTGCCGATGTTATTTGTGATCGCCTTGGTTCTAACGCTGACCACTGCTGCCTGTAGTCAGACTGCAACCACTACGTCAGCAGACAGTACAAGCACCGCATCGGCTGCACCAGTTGTTTTACGTATCGGTCGGCAAAAGTTTGATCCACTAACGCTGGTGAGAGCAAAAGGCAAGCTGGAAGAGCGACTCAAGCCGCTGGGTATTACGGCGGTCGAATGGATCGAGTTTCAGTCAGGACCACCTATGTTAGAGGCACTAAATGCTGACAGCATCGACATTGCCCGCACAGGTGATGCGCCGCCTGTCATTGCTCAAGCCGCAGGAGTACCGCTGGTTTATGTAGGTGGTAGCGCTCCTAAAGATAAAAGTTCAGCAGTGCTTGTCAAGCAAGATTCTCCCATTCAAGCGATCGCTGATTTGAGGGGTAAGAAAGTTGCTTTTGCTAAAAGCTCGAGCGCTAATTATTTAGCTGTTAAAGCGTTGGAAGCGGGTGGCTTGAAATGGGAAGACATTAAACCTGTTTATCTATCGCCATCAGATGCGCGCTCGGCTTTTGAGCAAGGCAACGTGGATGCTTGGGTGATCTGGGATCCTTTCTACGCAGCGGCACAAAAGCAGGCAGGGGCACGCGTCGTTCGTGATAGTGCTGGCTTGGTTGCTAATCGTGATTTTTATCTGGCGACCCGCAAGTTTGCTGACAAGTATCCTGATGTGATCAAAGCGATCGGCGAGGAAGTTCAAGCCGTTGCCAAGTGGGCAGATGCTAACCCTAGTGAGGTAGCGGCGCTGCTATCACCGCTATTGAAGATCGACCAACCCATCTTAGAAACAGTAAACCAGCGCCGGAACTATGGCTTTGAAGCAATTACGCCTGAAATGATCGCCGAACAGCAAGCGATCGCTGATACCTTTCACACACTCAAGCTGATTCCCAAACCCATCGACGTTAAGAATGCAATCTGGAAAGCGGTGTAACAGCAGCATCACAGAGCTTCAAAACAGCGTTTCAATGCATTGATTCAACTCATTTAACAGGATTCATTATGGCTTCAATCCAAACGCTTAAAGGTTCAGTTAAGCAATGGCATAGCTTAGGGCGAACAGTCGCGCTAGCGATCGCCCTGGGTGTTGGGATCTCCCTCACCGCTTGCGGCAAGCAGACGGCAACATCGCCTGCAAATGCCCCCAGTGCAGCCTCAGTAGCCAGTAGCGCACCACAGGGTGAAACCAGCACGGTTGTGAGAATTGGCTATCAAAAATACGGCACGCTGGCACTACTTAAAGCGCGAGGTGAACTAGAGCAAGAGTTCAAAGCGCAGGGCGTTTCGGTGCAGTGGGTGCAGTTTCCAGGTGGACCGCAACTGCTAGAGGCATTGAATACAGGCAATCTTGACTTTGGCAACACGGGGGAAACGCCACCCATTTTTGCTCAGGCTGCGGGTGCGCCGTTACTCTACATTGCTAATGAATTGCCCGACCCCAAAGGTGAAGCCATTCTTGTTAAACAGGATGCAGCGCTTAAAACAGTGGCAGACCTAAAAGGCAAAAAAGTTGTGCTCAACAAAGGCTCCAACGTCCACTATTTGCTGGTCAGAGCTTTGGAAGATGCTGGTTTGAAGTACACCGATGTCAAGACCATCTTTTTGCCACCCGCAGATGCACGCGCCGTGTTTGAAAAAGGTGATGCTGACGCCTGGGTCATTTGGGACCCGTATTTGACCGCGGCAAAGCGATCATTGAATGCTCGTATTCTTAAAGATGCTGACGGTTTAGCCCCCAATCGGCAGTTTTATTTGGCAGCAAAACCCTTTAGTGAGAAATATCCTGAGCGGGTGAAAGCAATTATTACCAGCTTGGAAAAAACAGGTGAGTGGGCAAAAGCAAACCCTAATGAGGTTGCTAAAATTCTTTCACCGCAGCTTGGTATTGATGAGCCAACACTACAAGAAATTGCTCAGCATCTGCCCTATGGCATTCAACTCATTAAACCCAATGTCATTGCTGACCAACAAAAAATTGCTGACACCTTCTACGAATTGAAGCTCTTGCCAAAACCTGTGGAAGTCAAAACTGTTGCTCAAATAACGAAATAGCTGTGGTTAATCATGCAGCGGCGGTCAGCGGTTGGAGAAAGGTTGATAGCTAACCGCTAACAGTTAAAGCAGCAATGATTTTTTGCTGTTTCTAAGTAGTCCTCGATCGCGCCACAAAGATTCACTAGATTTACTATGCAGCTACTTTGGTTTATTCCAACTCATGGCGATGGACGCTACCTGGCAACGAGTACAGGGGGACGCAGTACCGATTTTGCCTACCTGCGCCAGATTGCTCAGGCGGTCGATCATCTTGGTTATACAGGTGCGCTCTTACCTACTGGTCGATCGTGTGAAGATGCATGGGTTGTAGCCTCTACCCTCGTAACGCATACCCAGCGGATGCGGTTTCTTGTGGCAATTCGCCCTGGGCTGATGTCGCCTGGTGTCGCAGCGCGCATGGCAGCAACGTTCGATCGTCTCTCTGGTGGGCGTTTGTTGATCAACGTAGTGACAGGCGGTGATCCAGTCGAACTGGCAGGGGATGGTGTGCATCTCAGCCATGACGATCGCTACCATGTCACCGATGAATTTCTCACCATTTGGCGACAAATGATGACGGGCAACGTGACCGATTTTAGCGGCGAACACATCCAGGTAGAAGAGAGCAAATTGCTGTTTTTGCCTGTACAAACCCCTTATCCACCCTTGTGGTTTGGCGGTTCGTCTCCGATCGCACAACAAATCGCAGCGAAGCATGTCGATGTGTATCTCACCTGGGGCGAACCACCTGAGCAAGTTGCAGCAAAGATTGCAGCCGCTCGTAGGTTGGCAGAAATTGAAGGACGCACACTCAAGTTTGGCATTCGTCTGCATGTGATTGTCCGCGAAACCACAAGCGAAGCCTGGGATGCTGCCGATCAACTCATTCGCTATGTGGATGAAGCCGCGATCGCCACTGCCCAAAAAGCCTACGCTCGGATGGATTCAGTGGGACAGAGCCGGATGACTCAACTACATGGGGGCGATCGCTCTGCCTTAGAAATCAGCCCTAATTTGTGGGCAGGGGTTGGGCTAGTGCGTGGCGGTGCTGGCACAGCGTTGGTTGGTGATCCCGCTACTGTCGCAGCACGCATGCTGGAATACAGCGAGCTTGGTATCGACACCTTCATCCTTTCTGGCTATCCCCACTTAGAAGAAGCCTACCGTGTCGCCGAATTACTCTTTCCCCGCTTGCCACTAGACAATCTACCAACCACTCAGCAACAAGTTCTCTTCAGTCCCTTTGGTGAAGTGGTCGCCAATGAGGCGTTTCCTCAGCAACAACAAATTTCTCAATTAACGGTCGATTAAATGCTGCTAGCAGACTGTTTGTCTGCGACACGACCGCCACTTAACTCACCAAACATCTTTCTCTTACCGTACCTTTCCATCAATGTCTAATTTCCTTTCTAAACAGTTACAGCGACTGATTCCGTGGAGTGTTCCGGTTCTTCTCCTCCTGAGTTGGCAACTGCTTGTGCAAACGGGCATCGTTCCGTCACGGGTGCTACCTGCACCAACGGCGGTTGTGCAAGCAGGGTTGAATCTTGCTGCAACTGGTGAACTGTGGCGAAACTTGTATGTCAGTACAGCCCGAGCGCTAATCGGCTTTGCGATCGGGGGCAGCCTTGGCTTTATTTTGGGCTTGCTCAACGGTATTTTTCCCTTTGCCGAAAAGCTGCTCGATACCTCGTTACAGATGTTGCGAAATATTCCACACTTAGCACTGATTCCATTAGTGATTTTGTGGTTTGGCATTGATGAAGAGGCGAAGATTTTTTTAGTGTCGATCGGGGTTTTGTTTCCGATTTATCTCAACACTTATCACGGAGTACACACCGTTGATCAAGGCTTGTTGGAGATGGGTAAAGTTTACGGGCTAAAGCCTTTTGAATTGTTTTGGCAAATCATCTTGCCAAGTGCGTTGCCAGCGATTTTGGTCGGTGTGCGCTTTTCGCTGGGCATTATGTGGCTCACGTTGATTGTGTCAGAAACGATCGCGGCTGACTCGGGCATTGGATATATGGCAATGAATGCTCGCGAGTTTTTACAAACGGATGTAGTGGTCTTTAGTATCTTGCTCTATGCACTGCTGGGCAAGCTAGCGGATATTTTGGCACGACTCCTAGAACAATGGCTGCTGCAATGGCATCCAAGCTATCAATCGGCACAAGCGTAAGGACGTAGGCAATGACAACAGTAGTAACAACTTCAGCCAAGGGCGCAAGCTTGAACCTTATCGGGCTTGAGAAACGCTTTGGACAACATCCAGTGCTGCGAGGCATTAACTTAGAAATTCCACCGGGGCAATTTGTGGCGATCGTCGGGCGCAGCGGTTGCGGCAAAAGCACATTGTTGCGGTTAGTTGCTGGACTTGATCGACCTACTGCTGGCGGTGTGTTGCAGGATGGGCAACCCATTAAAAAGTTGAATAGCGACGCACGGGTAATGTTTCAGGATGCTCGGCTGTTGCCCTGGAAGCGAGTCCTCGAAAATGTTGGCTTAGGTCTACGTGACAATTGGCAAGAACAAGCGCTCTGGGCACTGCAACAAGTTGGTCTGGCGGCTCGTACTCGTGATTGGGTGGCAAAGCTATCAGGTGGACAGCGACAACGGGTAGCTCTGGCACGTGCCCTTGCGCGACAGCCTCGCTTGCTGCTATTAGACGAACCCTTGGGTGCTTTGGATGCGTTAACTCGCACCGAAATGCAGAGCTTGATTGAGTCGCTGTGGCAGCAGCAACAATTTACGGCACTGTTGGTCACTCATGATGTGGAAGAAGCAGTAGCATTAGGCGATCGCGTCATTATGCTAGATGAAGGTCGCCCTGCTCTCGATCTACCGATTAATTTGCCACGCCCTCGCTATCGGCAAGATGCTCGCTTCGTTAGCCTAGTCGAAAAAATTCTCAAACACATTACAAGTTCCGGTTTAGAACTGGCTCAAACTGAAGTTCTAGAATCCCATGCATCGCGTTCCCACACTTAGTGGTTCTGTTGCAAAGATTAAGCACAGGGTTTTGTCAAAGTTTGAATTTGAACATGCATTTGGCTTTGTAAGGGAGGCACTCTCCCTACTGCGTTACAGGATTATAAGAGCGATCGCCATGACGATCGCTCATTGCGCTACTGAACAGCAGGCTAATTGCCGCCGCTAAGGCTAACCTTTGACACAGACAACCTGCTTGAGCGTCGCAACCACCTCAACCAAGTCGGACTGATTTGCCATAACCTGGGCGATCGGCTTGTAAGCGCCCGGAATCTCATCAATGACCCCAGCATCCTTACGACACTCCACACCCGCTGTTTGCTGAATCAAGTCATCTAGGCTGAAGTGGAGTTTCGCCTTGTTGCGTGACATTAGCCGTCCCGCCCCATGCGAACACGAGCAATAGCTGTGGGTGTTGCCTTTGCCCTTGACGATGAATGACTGGGCACCCATCGAACCAGGGATGATGCCGTAATCCGCTTCACGAGCACGCACTGCACCCTTGCGAGTTACATACACAGGCTCGCCGTAGTGGGTTTCCTGTTCCGCGTAGTTGTGGTGGCAGTTCACCGTCAGCAACGCTTTCATAGGCTTCCCGCCTGCCAGATGACGTTCAACAATCCGTTGGAAGCGTGCCATCATCACCACTCGGTTGTAGAGGGCATAACCCTGTGCCCATTGCAGGTCATGCCAATAGGCAGCAAACTCTGGTGTGCCCTGCACAAAGTGAGCCAGGTCAGGATCGGGCAGTTTGGCTCCCGCCAGCTTCGCTAACTCCTTTGCGGTTTCGATGTGCCGTTGCGCCAAGACGTTACCAATGTGCCGCGAACCAGAGTGCAGCATCAACCAGACCTGATCCTCGGTGTCGAGGCAAACCTCAATAAAGTGGTTGCCGCCGCCAAGTGAACCCATCTGTTTGCTTGCCTTTCCTTCCAATCCTTGCACCTTGGGATGCAGATGCTTGAAATCCTGCCAGCCCTGCCAGTTGGAGACGGTCTTTTCAATTTCCTTATTATCGTTAAAGCCCGTGGGAATTGCCGCCTCAATGTCCAGGCGGATCTGCTTGAGCTTTCCTTCTAATTGCGCGGCAGTGTAAGGCGTTTTGACCGCTGCCATCCCACAACCGATATCCACACCGACCGCAGCCGGCACGATCGCGTCCTTGGTTGCCACCACGGAACCGACCAGCGCCCCTTTGCCAAGATGCACATCGGGCATCAGGGAGACGTGCTTAAACACAAACGGAAGTGAGGCAACATTGCGTGCCATCCGCGCTTCTTCGTGTCCCAGCGCGTGCCCTGCCCAAGAGAGGACGGGGGCGCGAGTGTCTAAAGGCAAAGTTTCGTAAGGCATGGTTTCGTATCCTTGTTGATCTTGCGGGTTTACTCTGTATGAGTGGATGGGTTCCCATTCCTGTTGCTGCCATCCAGTGAACGGCTCCGGGTAAGCGCTAGGGGAAGACAAGAGCGATTGCCTAGCGGCACGCCCAAGCGATCGATGGGACTCGTTCGCGTAAGCGTTTCCAAAGAGGATACCCATACGCTGAGACTGGCAGACTCAGATGCTAGCCGTTACATCACGATCGCCTACGGCACACTAACGTGAATGCGTTTTGGGGCGAAAGACGAAACTGCTGAATCGCTCCTCTTAAAGGGGGGCAGCGTTACCCGCAGCATGAGTCTTGCTAGACCCTAAAGGCTTCAAGAGCAGCTTTGTGTTTGGAAGGGCGCGAGTGGTCATTGCTTTAGCTGCTTGGTGCCTCACCTCATACCACAATATAATACAACATACTACAAGGCGTCAAGGGCGTACTAACGTGAGTTTTGGCTAAGGGCATAGACTAAAACGTCGTCCAGGTTAAGGGTGGGTTTCTTAGGCTGACGACAGTAAGCAATCAAACCGTACAGAACATTGACGCAGAAGTGAACGGGGCTACGATGGCGCGAATGCTCGATCTGGGAGATGTTCTTGAGTTGGTCAATGATCGATTCAATGATGGCGCATTTGCAAGCCTGTTTATACAAACGCTGGTGAGTCACTGCCGTTGCCAGCTCGGTTTAAAGCGTTGGCAGCAGTCAGCGATTGAGCAGAACAAGGCTTCTAAGCTAAACATGGGGCTGAGTATTTTGGTTAATTTCAGCGTACTTCCCTCCCCTTTCCTTATCCAATCACGTTAGATAGAGACTGCCTTGCGCGATGGAGACTGCTTCGTGACTGTAACCAAATCGTTGCAAGAGGGGCTGAGTCTCAAGGGCGAATTGCCAGCGCACACAGATCAAGCAGAGAGGGAAAAGCCTGCTGCCAATAACCAACCAAAGAACAAAGCAGAGCCGATCGCGTAGACCCATGCTCGATTTAGCAAGCCAGCAACCAGAGACAAGATGCCCATCAATAGCGGAAAGAGCGGCAGAAGCAAAAACATAAAGCCCAATTGCGGTAAAAAGTTGAGCGTTAACACGAAGCCGCCAATCAAAACGACGCTCTGTCCCAACCACCAGAGAAGACGTTTGCGGACCCCAATATGCTCTTGCACGATTCCCACTGCCAGAAACCAGGGAAAACAGGCGATCGCGATTGGCAACCACACCTTCAGTCGAATGGGAATGAGCCACCACTGAAGCCACACTACCTGCGCCATTGCCCCAAAGGCAACCCAGAGGATAACAAACAGTAAAACTCCCAGCCCAACGGCACGCAGGGTCGGACGAGGTAGACGCGCTAGTACTCCCAGCCAGGTTAACCCGGCAAGCAAAAACCAGACTCCAACCGCTCCACCCACTTGAACCCCACCTAAATTCTGGAGTTCAAACCGTTGGCTTAGAAGGACTAACCCTGCGGTTGCCGCCAGTGGTGCAACGATTAAGCCTGCCCAGCGTCGGACAGGAGCTATTTTTGTGACAAGCGTTTGGGGTTGGGTTAGAAGCGGTGCGATGGCTGCCAACCCCACTAGCCAGCCCAGTAAATGTAAGCCGTACCAAGCCATGCGGCGATCAACGTACTGACTACCGTTGGTTTTGCCAAATGTTGCATCCAGCCAGCGCAGTGCTGCCTCATGACTCCTATCACTAAACAAAATGGTGATGTGTTCAACACCGGGAATGACTACCAATGACCGCCCCTGCCCTGTTGCCAGGTTCGTGTTTTCACCCCCCGCCTGTGCCAGCAAGCGTTCGGCATTGCTCACAAAACGTCCCTCTCCACTCCCTGCCTGTAGTTGCAAATTGCGGGGAGATTGGGGAGTCACGTTCGCCCCGGTTGGGGAAACGGCAACTGTTGCGGCGAAGCGATTAGGGTTACGAATCCCAGCCGTCATCACAATCCCGCTGCCCATCGAGTGTCCCAGCAATGCCAAGCGATTTGGGTCAACCTGGGGTTGTTCTAGGAGAGCTTGCAAAGCAACATCTAGATTCTGCTGTAGCTCATAACGCTGTAAGCGAGTTCCATTCGCGCCATGCCCGTCAAAATCCCAGAGCATGACTGCGTAGCCTGCATGAGCCAGAACGTGTGCATAGCCCAACATCAGCTGTTTGGAGCCTGCAAACCCATGTGCAACCAACACTCCTGGGACTGCCTTTGCCCCTTGAGGAGTCAGGTAGAGCAGAGGAATACCCTCTTTTTGGAACGACCGCACCGCCAGTCCCGATCGGGCGGTCGCGATTCCCAACCAGGACGAGACAACCAGCAGAATCGCGAATATCAGGAGTCCCAAGCGTTTATAGTTTAATTTCACAGGCTTCAGCTAACGTCCAAACACCATCTACTGGTGTAACGCAAAACAGTCTTAAAGCTTTGGCACTCTACTTAATATCCCGAAATGACGATTCATTGTCAGAAGTGAAAAGCAATTTTATCTTGGCGATCGCTCCACCAATGCGATCCAACCCGCTCTCCTTGAGCGTGAGGTGAACCGGAGCAGTGAGTTTCACGACTTCAGTTCACCCGCGACAGATTGCCAATCTGGAACCGATTGTAACGGCTTCAGGCGAAATCTACCGCTTTCGATCTATTTTCACTCGTTTATTTGGGTCTTGCTTGTGAACCCAGGCGAGAAATTTTTGTAGCTGTATGTCTTGCTTTAGCTTTTCTAGAGTATTCAGGTGTAGTGCTAAATGGGAGTTGTCGTAGAGCGTGTGAATTTGTCGGTGACAGGCAGAGCAAATTTGAATCGTGGGGCTGGGGGCAAGCCCCTTGCGTTTCGTCTTTTGACGCGGAATCAGGTGATGTTCGGTGAGCGCAGACATCTCGCGCTGGCAAAGTTCGCAGAGTTGCGGCATCGCTTAGAAATTCAGTGGATGGTGCGGAACAGTGACACGTAACTTGATCTTAGCGATCGCCCTCGGGTACGACACTACCAACTCATTCGGTTTACCTCCAACACACAGCCTGCAAGGATTGACTTCATGATAAAGTGAATGACCTTTTGGGAGGCGATCATCACTCTCCATCAACTCAGCTCGACAGCGGTTTGCTCATCTCCTTCCATTCTATTGAGACAGATTGAAGACGTTTATTCCTTCAGCCCCCACAAAATGACATGGAATCTTTTAGTTGCGTTTTTCTAAAAACTGGCGACTAAAAAGTCTCAAGCCTTGCTCTGTAAAGCTTTGAGGCAAAAGCGGCTGTGGCATTTATTCCTTCAGTTATGACACTTATTTCTTCGTTTTGCATAAGCTGACTGTGCCGTTGCCAAACGATCAACAATTGCCCGACTCCCATACCTTCAAGAAGCGTAGAGATGGTGTAGGTATGAAGCTGATCAACGTTCAAATTTCTGCTTAAAAAGGTTGTTCTAATACGGTCTGTATTGTTTGCAGCAGTTGTTGAATGGTGTAGGGCTTAGCGATAAAGTTTTTGATTTCGCCTACCCCTCTCAATTTATCATTAGGTACAAAGCCACTGATTACAATTGCTTTGAGCTGCGGGTTGATTTTTTGCAGGGTTTGAATTGTTGTTATGCCGTCCATTGATGGCATCATCATATCCACCAGTGCAACAGCAATTCTGTGCTTGTATCGAGCATAAAGTGAAATCGCTTCAATGCCATCATTAGCTGTCAGCACGTGGTAGTTGTAGGCTTCTAGCGAAACTTTTGTTGTTTCTAAAATTTCGATTTCATCATCGACAACAAGGATCCATTGTTGATTTCCATCAAACAGATTAGGAGGTTCTACTTGTGGAGAAACAGTCGCTTCTACAGCTGGTAAAAATACTTTGAACTCAGTTCCTTGACCAACCCTGCTAAACACATTAATGAACCCGTCGTGACTTTTAACAATACCCCTTACAGTAGAAAGCCCTAACCCTGTCCCTTTACCAATCTCTTTCGTTGTAAAAAATGGTTCAAAAATTCTATCCATAATTTCGGCTGGCATGCCAATGCCAGTGTCTTTGACTGTGATACCAATATATGAACCAACAGATGCATCAAGATTCATACGGGCATAGTATTCATCGACAAATAGATTTTCGGCAGAAATGGTGAGTGTACCGCCATGGGGCATCGCATCACGAGCATTAACGAACAGATTCATCAGCACTTGATGCAGGTGGGTTGCATCTCCAGAAACCAACCAAAGTCCTGGTTCTACATTGGTCAGCAGCTCAATGGATTTAGGAAACGTCTTCTCAGCAATCTGCTTAACTTCATGGATCAGATGTTTCACGTCCACGATCGCCCGTTTACCCTCTACACCACGAGCAAATTGAAGTACTTGCTTAACCAAAGCAGCCCCGCGTCTAGTGTTTGTTTCAACAATTTTAAGCAAATGCTGACTTTGCTCACCGGCATCAGGAAACTTAAGTTGTAACAGTTGAGCCGTACTAAGAACAGGGGTCAGAATATTGTTGAGATCATGAGCAATGCCACCTGCTAAGGTACCCAAACTTTCGAGCCGTTGCATCCGCAGAAACTGGCTTTCGAGCTGTTTCTTTTCAGTGATGTCTGTATTAACCGTTAAGACAGATTTAGGTTGCCCCTGTGCATCACGCATGAGGGTCCAACGGCTAGCAACAATGGTTTCCTTACCCTGTTTATTAATTTGATACAATTCACCTTGCCATGTACCAGACTCGATTAAACTGCTTTGAGCAATTTCAAGTTGCTTGAGCGAGTCTGGTCGATACAGAAGTTGATTCGCATTTTGGTCGATCGCTTCTTCAGCCTTCCACCCATAGACGTGCTCTGCGCCCTTGTTCCAATACTGAATTTTGTTGTCTAAATCTCTCACTAGAATGGCATCTGTTGTGATGTTGAGCAAAGCCGCTTGTTCACGAATTTTGTCTTCTGCTTGCTTATGCTGAGTTAGGTCAAGAATAAAAGCAACGATAGCCTGAGATTCATCAAGCAACGCTCCGCCAATGAGGACAGGAATGCGGTGACCATCTTTGCAAACGTATTCCTTCTCAAAGGCGGTAAACGCTCCAGTAGTGCTTAATTCTGCCAATGCTGCTTGATGCAAATGGGCATATTCTGGAGGCGTCATTGCCTGCCAATTAATAGCCCCAGCTTCCATATCGGCGCGATCGTAGCCAATAATTCGGAGAAAGGCATCATTGGCATCTGTAATGCTGCCATCCATCTTGCTAAAGATAATGCCAATTACATTAGATTCAATTAAACGTCTAAATCGAGCTTCACTACGCTGTAGTGCTCTAAAGGCTTGCTCGCGTTCTGCTTCTACCTGCTGACGCTGCCGGATTTCCTTTTCTAGTCGCTCATTCTGTTCCGTTAATCGCTTAGCCAGGGTTTGCAGCCGAAAGTGGGTATTGACTCGCGCTAAAACCTCTTCATGATTCAGCGGTTTAGTGATGTAATCAACGGCTCCAAGATTCAAGCCTTTGACCTTATCAACGTTATCGCTAACGGCGGTCAGAAAAATGACTGGAATCTCTTGTGTAGCTGAGTTTGTTTTTAAGCGGCGGCACGTTTCAAACCCATCGATTCCAGGCATGAGAACGTCTAGCAAAATTAAATCAGGTGGAGCATACTCTGCTAGAGCGATCGCTCTTTCTCCATCTTCAGCGATCACCACTTTGAACTCAGCAGTCTCTAGCAGATCAAGCAGCACATTTAAGTTTGTGGGCGTATCATCCACGATCAAGATGACACCTTTTTCGGCAATCTCTGTATTCATGGACTCCTCTCAAACTTGCTTCAAAAACTCTAAAATTTGCCGTCCCTTAAATTCTTTGGCAAGCTGCCGCAAGTGGCTGGCAAAAGGGCTCCACTGCTGGTTCGACTCCTCTAATCGGGTTGCTCGTTTGGCGATCGCTCGTAAGTCTCCTCGCATAGCTAAATCTAGAAAGATAGCAATCTCTTCTGCGGGTGGAATAGCGAATTCAGAGGGAGCAGAGGAAAAACTCGCTGACTCATTTTCCGCTTTAGCTCCTGCTTTTTGGGGTTCCCTAGATTCGCTCTCATACTCGTAAACCCATTCTAGTTTTAGATGGTCTTGCAACTTCTGAAGCAGCTCGTCTTCCCGAATCGGTTTCGGTAGAAAATCGTTGCAGCCCACTTTAAGGCTCTGTTGCTGATCGAATTCAAAGACACTAGCCGAGATTGCGATCACGACCACATCTTTTAGAGCTGGCATTGTTCTAAGCCGACGAGTTGCCTCAAACCCATCTATGTTTGGCATTACTAAATCAATTAAGATGGCATCCGGTTGAAATGTTTGTGCCTTCTTTAGTCCGTCTTCACCATCTACAGCGTCTAGCACGTCAAACCCGATCGGCTCTAAGAGATTGACAAGGATAGAGCGATTAGTTGGTTTGTCGTCCACGATGAGAACTTTTCGCTTGTCGCCTTTGACTCCAGTAATTGTACGTTTTAAGACATTTGCAACATCAGTCGAAGGAAGTACGCGTAGGTCTAGATCAAACCAGAAGGTGCTCCCTGTGCCCAGGACACTCTTGACCTGAAGCCGTCCTCCCATCATCTCAAGCAGTTGACGACTGATAGCTAGTCCTAAGCCTGTGCCTTCTGTCTTACGGTTATTTTCGCCAACCTGGTGAAACGGCTGAAAAATCTCATCAAGTTGGTCAGAAGCGACACCAACGCCTGAGTCTTCAACTTCAAAGCGAAGCTTTTGTTTGTGATAGCCCACCTTAAAGACGATCGCTCCCTTTTCGGTGAACTTGATGGCATTGCCGAGCAGGTTCAGCAAGACCTGACGTAAGCGTTGGTCATCAGCTTGAATCACTTTGGGCAAAGGCGATCGCGTTTGATAAATTAATGGAATGCCCTTTTGTTCAGCTTTGATTTTGCAGATTTCTATAATGCTTTGTAATAATTCATCCAAATGAACCTCTCTCGGATACAATTCCATCTTCCGAGCTTCAACTTTAGCCAGATCTAAAACATCATTAATCAGCGTTAGCAGATGTTCTCCGCACTGATGAATGATCGCAATACGATTCTTTTGCTGTTCAGACAACGCTCGGTCTTTTCGACAAATTTGGGTATATCCTAAGATGCCATTGAGCGGTGTACGAAGTTCATGGCTCATGTTTGCCAAAAATTCGCTCTTGGCTCGATTGGCAGATTGAGCGATTTCTTCAGCCCGCTGGCGATCGCGCACCTCTTGCTGTAGTTGTATTGTCCGTTCTTCTACTTTCGCTTCCAGGGTTTTACTATAATCCTCTAACTGTTCATGCGATCGTTTCAAATTGATATTGGCATCTTCCAAGTCAGTGTACAAACGAGCATTCTCAATGGAGATAGCAGCTTGTGATGATAAAAGCTGTAAAATTTCGACGCGCTCTGACGTGAAAGCACCGGCCGTCAAATTGTTTTCTAGATAAAGAATGCCAATGAGTTTGCCTTGATGAACGATCGGCGTACACAAAACAGACTTTGGCTGATGATTAAGAATATAGCCATCTGTTGTAAAAAGCCCCTCACGGGCCGCCTCATTCAGAACCACATTCTCCTGAGTCTGTCGTACATAGTTGATGATTGAAAGCGGTAGCTGACTCATTTCTACAGCAAGTGATTGTTGAACGGTTATATCACCTTGATCAACACGTCCGGTTGCTTCGATCAAGAGTTTTCCAGCCTTTTCTAGAATTAAGACCCCTGTTTCTGCACCTGCATTTTCAAGCAAAATCTGCATTAAGGTTGTCAGCAACTTGTCTAAAACAATCTCACCTGAAAGAGCTTGAGCTGCCTTCATCACAGTGGCTAAATCCAGGTTGTGATCCGTTTCAGGATGAGTAGTCGTTCTTTGAGGACTTGTTGTTGCTGTGCCGCTCTTAACTGAAGTTCTAGCTAGAAGTTGAGGATATTTTTCTTCTAAATGCTCAACTTTAGCTTGAGCACCCCAAACCTGATACGCGTGGTATGCCTTCTGTAGATAGAGTTGACCGATCGCGTCTCTACCCCATGTCAAATAAAATTTAGCAGCAAGCTCACAAGCAAGTGCTTCTTCATTCAAATATTCGTTTTCTTTAGCTAAAGCAATGGCTTCATCGTACAGTTCCGCAGCTTTAACTTTTTCGTCGAGTACACGGTAGCGTTCTGCTTCTACAAGATAAAGCTTATGCAAATAATTCATTGGGGCATGGCGCGCCCATTTCTGCATCTTTTCTTGATTTGCGTTTACTCTATCAAGAAAGTTTTTTTGCTCTGTCTGTGGCATATTAGAATATATCGCCAGCTTAGTTAGAGAATCGTAGAAATGGAAGAGCGGAACATGCGGTGTGGCAACAACGGCGTCTAAATAATTCTCTGTTATCGCAGCATTTTCAATCGCCTCTGAGTAACTTTCAAACCAATAACACAGTAAAAGTTTATTTAAATAGATGTAGGCGATCGCTGCTTTATCAGCTGCTTGCTCATGAATTGGCAGTCTTATCTGCTCATCACAGGCTTCACCTTGAAGACGGCAAGGATTTTTACTTTTTCTAAGCAAATTTAAAGTAGCTTGCCAATAAATTTCGTGATAATTCAGTGCTGTTTTTTGGTTGATTTTAGCAATAGCATCTCTATTAATTGCCATCTCCTTTTCTAAACCTGTCAGTTCTTTACCGCTGTAGTAAGCGAAGTAGGAGTACACCAACAGACCAAATGCACCAAACTCTAAATCTCCGGTTTCCATACCGCTAGAGTAGGCTGACATCAAAGACGCTAGAGTTTGTCTCAGATGCTCTTTCCAGGGTCGGATAAAGATGTTGACTATAACAATTGTTTTAGTTTTAATATCCTGAACATTTAATGTTGACAGCAGATTCAATGCTAATTGACCAAATTGATAGCCTGAATCAATGTCTCCTACCACTCCACAGAGCAAAAGACCATAGTTGGCATAAGCGATCGGGGAAACAGAAGCATTTCCATATTGGACTGATAAATTAACTTGTTTGCATACCGTCAATGGCAACAGTGCAGGAGCCGCAATATAGGCGGGAGCAAAGATCCTGGCTAGGAGTCTGATAGTAGCTAGCTGGTAGGGATCACTCATTTGAGGCAGATCAATTAAAGCCTCAATTCGCTTGTTATGGACTATTGCCGCTGTTTCAGAAAGTGCTTTCCCCACGTCAGAAAGTGCAGGATTTTCGGGAAAATCTACCCCTAACAATTTTAAGGTTTGTTGTGCTATGTTAACGGCTTCTAGCAGTTTGTTCTGCAATACACACGCTTGAATCTGAATTTCGTGTACTTTTACTTTATCTAATAGATTTTTGGCGCACTGCTGTACGACATCAACGAATTTTGGAATCGCTTCAAAATCACCGCTCAAATAGGCTGATTCAGTGACTTCAGTATGAAGTGCCAATGCTAAGTGGTACTGATCAGTCCAGCTATCGTCTGCTAACAATCCTATCCCTACCCGCAGATATGCTGTTGCCACAGCATAAGCTATGGCAGCTTTTGCTTTCTGCCCAGCCATTAAGTTTAGTTGAGCGATCGCCGTTCGTTCTGCTTTGTCTGTAATTCGCCTGATTCCTAAATTAAGGTGATCAACGATCTCAAATAACTTTTCTGATAACGTCTCTGGTGATGTGTTTTGCCACAGCAATCGACCTACTTGTAAATGAGTAGCCTGCTTAGAACTGTCATCAATTAATGCGTATGCTGCCTGTTGTACACGATCGTGGAGAAACCTCAATTCCAAGTCCACTAAATACGGATCGGTCAAAACTGCTGGTGCAAGTGTTAACTCAGAGGTTGGAAAGATTAAATCTTCTTCAATTGCTGACCAAAGATCTTGATATGTCTCAGCTGGCGATCGCTTATAAATTATTGAAAGCGTCTGCAAGTCAAAGATATTCCCCACACATGCTGCTAACTGCAAGAGACGCTGAGTCGATTCAGGTAATTTTCGTAACTTATGAATCATCAGTTCAACAACATTATCTGTAATATCAAGCGCTTCAATTTGGTCTATAGACCATTGCCAGCAAGCCTTCACTTGATTCGGTAGAGGCTTAAAAGTCAACAAGTTTTCCTGATACAGCGTTCTGAGAAATTGATTTACAAAAAAGGGATTGCCCGATGTTTTGCGGTTAACTAATTCGGCTAAGTGCTGGGCAGCCATTGCATCAGTGTGAAGCGTATCAGCAACAAGATTGCTAATATCCACAATCCCCAAGGGAGCTAGGCTGACTTCATGCATGACAACGGCTTTAGACCGAAGAGCATTTAATGCCATGCTCAAAGGATGACTCAGGCTAACTTCATTATCTCGATAGGCTCCAATCAAAAACAAATAGCCCGCTTCTGTATTGGTCAGGATTACCTCCAGCAACCTCAGCGTAGCGGAATCAGCCCATTGCAAATCGTCGAGAAACAAAACTAAAGGATGCTCTGGTGAGCAGAAGACACGAATAAAGTTTTGGAAAATGAGGTTAAATCGATTTTGTGCTTCAGTGGGTGCCAAGTTTAAAGGGACAGGTTGTTTACCAACGATTAGTTCTACTTCTGGAACCACATCAATAATGACTTGAGCATTGCTACCAAGAGCAGTCAAAAGATCAGTGCGCCATTGCGTCAGTTGAATTTCGCTTTCAGTCAAAAGCTGTTTCACTAATGATTGAAAAGCCATAATCATGGCAGAGTAAGGAACATTTCGTTGAAATTGGTCAAATTTACCAGAGATGAAGTAGCCTCTTGCTCCAACAATGGGTTTGTGAATTTCATGGACTAGCGACGATTTACCAATGCCGGAGTAGCCCTTCACCAACATAACTTCCGTGGTGCCAGTACTGACGCGATCGAAGGTTTCCATCAACAACCCAACTTCGTGATTGCGTCCATATAACTTCTCTGGAATCGAAAACTGGCTAAATAAATCGAACTCTCCCACCTCAAAATGAGAAACCGCACCCGAGGTTTGCAGCATCTCTAGACAAATCTCTAAGTCAGCCTTCAGCCCTAGGGCACTTTGATAGCGGTCTTCCGCCGTTTTAGCTAGTAGCTTCAGGACAATGTTAGATGCAGGCTCTGGAATATCCGCATGGACAAAGTGGGGCGGAATTGGTGTTTTAGCAATGTGGCAGTGAATAATCTCTAAGACATCAACAGCGGCAAATGGCAACTGCCCAGTTAGCATCTCGTAAAACGTAACACCCAGAGAATAAAAATCTGTGCGGTAGTCGATCGAGCGGTTCATTCTCCCAGTCTGTTCGGGAGACATATAGGAAAGCGTTCCCTCAAGGGCATTGACATGACTAATCGTTGAGTTTTCTCTCGACAGGCGTGTAGAAATACCAAAATCAATCAGTCTGATTTCACCCGTTGTTTCGTTAATAAGGATGTTATGAGATTTAATATCTTTGTGAATAATAGTTTGCTGATGAAGCTGTACCAAAATTGAGGCTAGGCGAATTGCAATTTGTAAAAAATTGTTTAAGGTAAACCGTTTTTCTGCAATCACTTTTGCCAACGATTCCCCATCAAAATCAGACAAGATCAGAGCTAGCCCGTTACCATCACTTTCTAACGCTAAAGGCTTGACAACTTCTTCGATTTCTAGGTCTTGTAGAATTTGGTACTCGCGTCTTAAGCGATTCAGTTGCTCAATTGTTGGATACTCGGCTTTCAACGTTTTTATAATGACAGACGTTTCTCCTAACTCGCTTTCAGACACTGTCTTTGCCCGATAAACGCAAGTGGTGGCTCCTTCATGAAGGACATCGAGCAATTTATAGCCCGTGATCGTAGTACTCATTATTTTTTTGCCTAGGTAGTACGCTTAGATAGAAAAAGTCTGGTTTCGGGAGCTTTATCGTGTAAAAACTTTAGGAATAGGACCATTCTTTAAGAAAGAGGATTAGATAGGCAGCCCAGATCAGATTATCGATGCAGCGTAAATTACTTGCCTTAACAGTGAGATGTTCGCGCTATCAATATGCACAAATTAATTATATGCACCTACTTACTTATGCTTGTATTTAAGTAAATGGTCGGCGTTCATCACGCTCAGTGTAGGAACGGTAATTTGATAGGCTTTTAAGCTTAAATAATCTACCAGTATACGCTTATCCTTATACCTAAGATAGATGACGCGCTTTTGAATCAGTGCGGCAGCAATATTACTTCACTTCTTAACATTTAAGAAGTAGGCTCATTGTATGATTTACAGCAGTTCTTAGATGAATCAGCGACAGTGAGCGAACCAGTCGAGGCGATTAATAGCGGGAAAGCATTTGTTAATAATCTTGGTTAAAGCCTGCTCTAAGACTTCACTTGTTGGAGTTTTAGCCAAACGCAAGAGGGGCAAGGGCGGCAAATGAATTTGCTCTGGCTTGAGATAGATAGGCAAAAGAAATAAGGATCGCTACAGTCTAATGTAAAGCTTTTGGGCTTACCATATTCTTCCAAAGTCGCTATAGCGACACATTACCGTTAAGCAGCGCTGTCTGTTTAACGACTTAATGTGCTGTCGTCCCTACTGAAGCTCCACCTTTCTACTGGTATAACTATCATGTATCTTCCCCTTTGGCCTGGCAATGTTTATCCTCTGGGTGCATCTTGGAACGGCAAAGGCACTAACTTCGCGCTTTTTTCGGAGTACGCTACGGGTGTAGAACTCTGTTTGTTCGATCGTGACGATCAAGAAACACGGATCGCTTTCACAGAAGTGAGTAACTTTGTTTGGCACGGCTATCTACCGGGCGTTGGACCGGGACAGCGCTATGGCTTTCGGGTTCACGGACCTTATGAACCAGAGAAAGGGTTTCGTTTTAACCCAAATAAGCTCTTGATTGACCCTTATGGCAAAGCCATTGATGGGGATGTGCTTCCTGATGCAGCACTCTCAGGCTACAACTGGGAAGATCCGGCAGAAGATCTATCGTTCTCGGACAGTGATAGTGCTCCTTTTGTGCCGAAATCGGTTGTGGTGGATCAAACGTTTGATTGGGAAGGTGATACGCTACTGCGAACTCCCTGGCACGAAACCATTATTTATGAGACGCACGTTAAAGGCTTCACCAAAAACCATCCAGAGATTCCAGCGGCATGGCGTGGCACCTATGCTGGGCTAGGGCATACAGCAGCCATTCAGCACCTACAGCGACTTGGCATTACCGCTGTGGAACTGATGCCCATCCATCATTTCCTTGCTAACCCAGGTCATCTTGCTGATAAAGGGTTGAGAAACTACTGGGGCTACGATTCAATCAACTATTTTTCACCTTATGCAGGCTACAGCGCCAGCGGTACTTTAGGGCAACAAGTCGTTGAGTTCAAGGCGATGGTAAAAGCACTCCATCGGGCTGGCATCGAAGTGATTCTGGATGTTGTTTATAACCATACTGGTGAAGGTAATCATCTGGGACCGACTCTTTCCTTACGCGGTATTGATAATTGCAACTATTACCGACTGATGGAAGGTAATGAGCGCTACTACATGGACTTTACAGGCTGTGGCAATTCTCTGTATGTGCGTCATCCACAAGTGCTAAAGCTTATTACTGACAGTTTGCGTTACTGGGTCACGGAGATGCATGTGGATGGCTTCCGCTTTGACCTAGCATCTGCTCTTGCACGTGAGCTTTACGAAGTTAACAGCCTGGCGGCATTCTTCGATATTATCCACCAAGATCCAGTGCTAGCAGATGTGAAGTTGATTGCGGAACCGTGGGATGTCGGTGATGGTGGCTATCAGGTAGGCAACTTTCCAGTACTGTGGTCGGAGTGGAATGGGAAGTATCGTGACACAGTGCGCGACTTTTGGCGCGGCGAGGATGAAACATTAGGCGAATTTGCTTACCGTCTCACTGGTAGCCCTGATTTGTACTTCCAGCAAAACGGACGGCGACCGAACGCCAGCATCAACTTTATTACGGCGCATGATGGTTTCACGCTAAATGATGTCGTGAGCTACAACGAGAAACACAATGAGGCGAATGGTGAAGATAATCGCGACGGTGAAAGTCATAACCGTTCGTGGAATTGTGGCGTTGAAGGTGAGACTGATGATCCAGATGTTTTGCAGTTGCGAGAGCGCCAGCGGCGTAATTTTCTGACAACGCTGATGCTATCGCAGGGCATTCCGATGCTGTTAGGCGGTGATGAGATGGGACGCACTCAGCAAGGAAATAACAATGGCTATTGTCAGGATAGCGAACTTTCCTGGTTTAACTGGGAGCTAGTCAAAGAAAATGCAGAGCTGTTAGATTTTTGCCGTGAACTCATCTATTTCCGGCGACGGCATCCTGTTTTTCGACGGCGGAAGTGGTTTCAGGGGCAGGCTATTCGTGGGGTACCTGATATTGGTTGGTATAACCCCGATGGTACAGAGATGATGCCAGAGCAGTGGGATGTGGGCTACACGAAGTCAATTGCACTTTTCCTCAATGGCAATATGATTCCGAGCCCGGGTCCGCAAGGTCAAAAGATTAGCGATGATAGTTTTTTGCTGTTCTTTAATGCACATTGGGAAACGATCGAGTTTGTTTTACCCAACGGCTTTGCCAACCAAAAGTGGAAGATGATAATTGATACAAAAGAGTCGCGCTTTATCCAGGATGAACGAGTCTTTACAGGCGAACAAGTGTTACCTGTAGCGGGACGCTCCATTGTGGTGCTTATGGTGCTAAAGCCGCTATAAGCGATAGCACTGTTGATCATTGCCAGCGGTCAGCGGTCAGCAATCAGCTTTGATGGCTACAGCAGTGGGTGTAATACCAAATCAAATTGTAAGGGGTACAGATCCTTTGCCCTCATCCCAGCCCCTCTCCTGGAGGAGAAGGGTGCTAAAGGCAAAGTCCCTCTCTCCTTGGGAGAGGAATTGAGTGTGGATCGATTGATCTGTAACGTCTTTTGGATTTGGTATTATGCCACCGCAGGCGACTGTCTGAAGGCGCTGCAAGCAGGATTTCAAACCCATATCACTATCCATCTAAATGGGAGGACTACTAGGCAATCAACCGATAGGACGACGTAAGGCTAAGAAGGAAAATGTGATCATATTTTCAAAGCAAGATACTAAGGGAGCAGTACAGTGACCACTACAAACCGAGAACGGGCTGAGATGCTCTTGAAGGCGTACGATGACTATTTAGCAGGCAAGCAAGCGCGTCGAGCGGGACAACCTTCATGTCCTTCTGAAGCTTCGGCAGTCCCTTTCCGTGTGCGATCGCTGCTCTGGCTGTTGCCTATGTTTCAGGCTTAAGCCATGGGTCTGACCTTTCTACCCGGTTTTACGTTCCACTGCGCCTCAAACCCAACATTACCGCTCACCTGCCTGCATCCTCACTCTGGTTTGGTTTAAGCAGGCTGATGATTGTGCTTACGAAGCGTTCTGGGTCTAGCGGCTTCGTCAAGTGTCTTTGAAAGCCAGCTTGCATAGCTCGTTGTTGGTCAACATCGGTAGCATAGGCAGTAAGAGCGATCGCGGGTACTGTACTGCCCTGAGTAGGTGGACGTAAGCGAAGCCGCTGCATCAATTGGTAGCCATCCATGTCTGGCATACCCACATCGCTGATAACTACAGCCGGTGTAAAGTGCTCCAATGCTTGCAACGCAGCGAAACCAGAGTCAACTGCTGTGACCGTTGCCCCCTGTTGTTCTAGCAGAAAAGCTTCAAATTTACGGGTGTCTGTATCGTCATCTACCAGTAAAATGTGAACGTTATCTAAGAGCCGTTCCGAGGCTGATTGAAGGTTGGTGACCGCAGCCATAAGCGGTGTTGTTTGTGGCAGAGTTGGTAGCTGTACAGTAAAGATGGCACCTTGCTGCTCACCCGGACTCTCTGCTGTAACGGTGCCGCCATGTAGCGTCACAATTTGCCGCACGATCGCCAATCCTAAACCCAAGCCTCCAAAGCTGCGAGTGGTGGAACCATCTTCCTGCCGAAAATACTCAAACACATAAGGAAGGAAGGGAGCCTTGATGCCGATGCCTGTATCAATTACTCGAATCTGAGCTAATTGCTCCACTTGCCGCAGTTTAACTGTCACTTGTCCGCCATTGGGCGTGAATTTGACGGCATTGGTCAGCAGATTCCAGACCACTTGCTGCAAGCGACTCGCATCACCAGAGACAAAAGAGACGGCTGCATCGAGGTCAAGTACGATCGCAACCTGCTTAGCATCTGCCGCCAAGCGAACGGTTTCGACTGCTGCAGAAATGATCAATGCCAAACTAACTGGAGTTGCTGTCAAGGTCATTTTGCCCTGCATAATGCGGGAAATGTCGAGCAAATCTTCAATCAGTTGTGATTGCAGTTTGGCATTGCGTTCGATCGTGGCTAAGGCATCCCTTTGACGAGCCGGATCGAGGTTGCCAGTGCGTAACAACCGCGCCCAGCCCAAGATAGGGTTGAGGGGCGATCGCAACTCGTGGGACAGCACCGCCAGAAATTCATCTTTGATCCGATTGGCGTTTTCGGCGGCTTCGCGTGCGATTTGTTCTTGTTGTAAGAGCTGTTCTCGTTCAGCCTGGGCGCGTCTAAACTCTTCAATGTCTGTGCTCGTGCCAAACCACTGCACAATTTGTCCTTGTTCGTTCTGAATAGCGATCGCTCGTGACAGAAACCAACGATAGGTCTGAGCAGTCCTGTGTTTCAAGCGAAATTCCGCTTGGTAGAGTGTCCCTGTTGCCAGCGCTGTCTGCCACAGAGCACTCGTGCCCTCAAAGTCATCCGGATGAATCACTTGAGTGGCATAGTGAATGTCTTGAGTCTGCTCTAGGGTTAGCCCGGTGTAAGTTGTCCATTGCTGGTTCACATATTGCGTGTTGCCTTGAGCATCGGTGATCCAAACCTGTTGTGGCATCGCATCTGCGAGTTGGCGAAACTCCGCTTCCCGTTGCAAAATAGTGGCTTCTGCCTGCTTGCGATCAGTAATATCGACGACCATGCCCAATAATCGAGTGGGCGTGCCGTCAGAGTCACAGTAAATACTGCTGCGAACCCAAATCCAATGGATACTCTGATCTGGGTGAAGGATTCGACATTCAAAGTTCCAATTGGTACTAGCGGAGAGGGTTTCTTGAAACTTTTCATTCACACTAACGCGATCGTCCGGATGCACATGGGCTAAAAAGATTTCGTAGCTCCATTCCGGCAGCAGCGATGCATAACCAAAGATTTGATCGTGTCCCAGCGAGTGGTGAGCCGTGTAAGGTTCCGTTGTCAGGTCGAGATCCCACTCGCCAATTTGGGAGGCATCCAACATGAATCGTAGTCGGATTTCACTTTCCCGCAACGCTTCTTCTGCCTGTTTGCGATCGTGGATATCTACTGCCGTTGCGTAAAGCACTTGTGCTTCTAGGTGTGGCTGCGCTCTCCAGAGCAACCAGCGGTAGGAGCCGTCTTTGTGTCGATAGCGGTTTTCAAAGGCAAACGTTTCGGAGCCAGACAGCACGTTGACGCTTTCCGCAACAGAGACAAGAATGTCGTCTGGATGAAGAAAATCAGTCCAGGGGCGGGATGTCATTTCCTCAGGTGTCCAGCCGAGAATATGCTCAAAAGCTGGGCTGACCCAGTGGAAATACCCGTGGCTGCTCATGATTATTTGCAAATCTGACCCAACGGCAAGAAAGCGATCGCGTTCCTGCTCCACTTTTTGGCGTTCGGCTTCAATATGCTTCGCCTCAGTAATGTTGGTAAACAAAGCGGCAAACTGATGACTTTGCGGCTCACCAAGGCAAAAGGCGTGGACATTAAACCAGCGGTTGCTAGCGATCGCTTGCTGCTCAAAGCGAGCGGGTTCCCTGGTTCGCACAACTCTGCCATAGATCTCAAACCAGTAGGCTTCGTAATCGGGCACCAACTCCCGTATCGTTTTACCGATCACTTGCTCCAGTCCTGTTAACCGTTCAAACGCCGCATTCACTTTGAGAAAGCGATAATCAGTCGGTTCACCGTGCTCATCAAACAGCAGTTCGCAGAGGCAGAACCCTTCATCAAGGGACTCCAACACCATGCAGTATTTTGCTTCCGATTCGCGCCACTTGGCTGCCGCACGGGTAGGTTCAACGGGTGCTGCTGGGTTACTGTTGCAGGGTGGCTGTGACTCGGTTTTTAATTGTGTTTTCTCTGGCTGCTGGGCTTGATCAAGCTCTGTCAACAGTATCTGCACACCCGCTTTTAAGCCCTCTGTCCACGTTTCGACAGCACCTAACGGCGTTTGTGACCAATCGTGCGATCGTAGAAATGCACCTAACTCACCACCACCGACAAAGCGATCTTCAGGCAGTTCCATATGTTCCTCTACACTCATGCTTTGAGCGTCCTTGAGAAACAGTATTTGCCTCGGCTTGCCTGACTACGTTCCCGTAAAATCGCCTCAGGTAACGCAGCCAACTGGTTAAGCAAGATCTCAATTTGTCTCGAGGCTAAGGGAGAAGGAGTAGCATGACCGTTTTCCCAACGATTGATAGTGGGAAAGCTGAATCCCAGTTGCGCGACAAACTTCTCTTGAAGTAGCGGCAAGGTTTGCCGCAGTGCTCGAATAAGCTGACCAATGGCTGGCTGTTCCACCCCTAAATAGTCCTGATGAAACGCCACAGCACTCACGAATTATAAAGTTCATTACTTTATAAGTCTTAGTGAGTTCGGAAGCAAGGTCAATCCATCATCCGAGAGAAGCTCTATAGCAAAAGGATAGAGGATAAGGGATGAAGAGAAGTTCTTGCTCAAAGGAAGTTGCAAGGTTGATGTCTGTCCTAACATTCTCTTCGACTAGCTATGGCGATCGGGATGAGGACACGCTGCTGGAGTAGCCCTGTATGCAGAGGCTTTGACTAAATAGGTCGCCTTAATTAAACGTGGGATGTGTTGGGCGTAGCCGTAACGCATCAAATCCTTGAGCGGCATGGGTTACGCAATTGCTTTTCTAGAATGCCGGAACGGCTTTACCCATCCTACGAAAAGCCCTGTTTACTTATGACCATTTATTTAGTTTTTGTAGAGCAATAGGTCTAGCAAGCTTTTGTAGAGCAACTTTGAGTGCTTGTCGCTAACGCGCTTGCTCTTGTGTTGCCAAATTAGCCTTACAGTGTGCTTGCAAGGAACGTTGTCATACATTCACCAGCAGCACCCGATGCTACTTACCCCCCTTGCTCTCTCGTCTCTTGTCTGTAGCCAAGCAAGTCAAGCAGATCAGAGTGCCTATCGCTCTAAGGCAGTCTTACGGCTTAAAGCACTGTGGGGCAGTACCCGTTTAACCTCTTCGACAGTGGTGACGCCAGTGGTCACTTTTTCGGTCGCTGCCACCCGAAAGGAAGCAAAGCGAATCTCGCTAAGATAACGGTTAAGCTGCGTCAGCGAACCTTCGTAAATGATTTGGCGCACGGTGTCATCAACATGGAGTAGCTCAATCACCGCTTCTCGCCCTAAGTAACCAGAGTTAAAGCAATGAGAACAACCCTTGCCGCGTCGCCAAGCTTGTGTATTGGCTTCCTCACGCTTTAAACCCAGAACGTTTAGCTCGGCATCCGTTGGCACATGAGCCTCAGCACAATGAGGACACACCCGCCGCACCAGGCGTTGAGCCACGACCCCTAGGAGCGCATCGCTGATGAGCCCTGGATCGGGTCCAATATCTTTGAGACGGGGAATCGCCCCAACGGCATCGTTAGTATGCAAGGTGGTCAAGACTAAATGACCTGTTAAGGCGGCACGAATGCCCGTTTCGGCGGTTTCGCTATCCCGGATTTCGCCTAGCATCACAATGTCGGGATCTTGACGAAGAATCGCCCGCAACCCACTTGCAAAGGTCATGCCTGCTGCCTCATTGACCTGGGTTTGGGTAATGCCTGAAAGAACATACTCCACCGGATCTTCGACCGTAACAATGTTGACGGATTCCGTCGAGATAGCTAACAAGCTGGTGTAGAGGGTGCTGGTTTTGCCAGAACCAGTCGGTCCTGTAAAGATGACCATGCCCTGCGGCTGTTCTAGCCAGCTTTTGTAGATGGGCAACGTCTCTTGAGAAAAACCTAAGTCATCGATCGTGTTGAACGTGTTTTGCTGACGCAGTAACCGTAAGACTGCTTTCTCACCCGGTTCACCTTTTTTGCCGCTCACGCATGGTAGGGTACTGACCCGCAGATCCAACCCCTGTTCTTCCTGTCCAGAGGTGTATTTTTCGCCAATGCGTCCATCTTGCGGGCGACGGCTTTCTGAGATATCCATATCACACATGACTTTGAGCGAGACGATCGCTCGACGGCTAATGTCTGGCGGGAGGGTTGTGACATGGCGGAGAATACCATCAATGCGGTAACGCACGCGCAAGCCAACCTCAGTCGGTTCCAAGTGAATATCACTAGCGCGGTTCCTCAGTGCGCCGGCAATGATGGCTCTAATGCGCTCAATCTGGTTATCTGTTTGCGAAAGATAGAGTTCTGTCGTTTGCGTAATGTCTTCTTGTTCAAACTTGCCAGTGAGGGGATTAGCAAAATTTGTGCCGCAGATCCGGTTTGTGTCCAGGTTTTGTAAGCGAAACCAGTCGCGGTAACTCTTCTCATGGATGGGAATGATTTTGATCTCGGTTGCCAGTCGATCGCTGATCCGCTGCACTGCTTCAGCCGACATCGGCAACGGGCTACCCAGGTAATAACAGTTGCGCCATAGCAGCAGTGGCACCACTGGATGAAGCGAGCTGCGATCAGAAATCTGGCGGAAGAAGCGATCGCTCACTTCGGCATCCAGCAGATCGAATCTGATCACACCTTGGTGATTAACCAGCAGTTTCAGCGCTTCTTCACAAGTAATCTCACGATTCTTCAGTTGCTTAAAGACAGACGTGGGAGGAGTAAGCGTTTGCATAAAATTCCTTAATCAACTTGCTACTGAGGTGAATCTGTTGCGGTCTTTCACAGGGTGGAGCCTTTTCTGGGGTTCTTTGCACAGCCCCTTAAAACTAATGTCTCGATGCTCAAGTCTTCTCTACGTTGCCGCAGTCATGCAGCCAGCGCGCCACTCGGCTATCTACGGACGCTATCACTTCATTCAGGAAAAGCTTGAGAAGAGGCAGTCAGACCAATTTCAACAAAAAGTGCTGGCTACAGCATTCCCCGTTTCAGCACTCTCAATTTCCCCTATGAAGGAAGCCGTAGTCGGGGGATCTTGGTTTGTAGCGTGTAAAAAGGGAATTGGTATAGCTCCAGGCAATGCACCCACCTGACTTGCGGCCTTGTCAACCAAAATTTGATTGTTGCTGGTATCACGCTAGAGGCTATTGACGCATTCGCTAGCTAAAAGTCAATTTGGCTGAACTCCAATTCTTGTAAAGATGGGGTGTTGAAATAATTTCAACACCCCATTGCAGTTACAAACAGGAAGTTAGAGACTTTTCCTCATCTTTCGTAACGCGCCAACAGTAGCTTCGTTAGCTCTGCCCTGTTAAGAACCGATGATGCCGCCGTTCTTCCGGGTGATGACAATGGTTGAGTCGCGGGGTACTCTTCCACTACCTTGTGGTGCTGGGAAGTTTGTCACGCTGGGATCGCCATCACCGGGATGCTGGAGGTTGACAAACATAGTGCGGCGATCAGGTGTGACTGTAATACCTGTAACTTCAGAGCCTGTTACCCCCGAGAAGATCCGGCGAATTTCATCCGTGTTTGGGTCAGCAACGAGCATCTGGTCATTTAGCTGCACACCATTCACAGTTGGTTGATTGCCGTCGGTTTGAATAAAGAGCCGACCATCTGGATCGCCCCAGAGACCATCTGGGCTACCAAAAGCACTCTTCTCGATACTGTGAGTATCTTTGGCAAGAACAACAATGTCCCATTTGAAGGTGAGACCAACGTGGTTATTCCGATCTCTCCACTTAATAATGTGACCAAAAGGGTTTGGCGCTAAGGGGTTAGGGGCATCCGGTGCTGTCCGTTGGGTGTTGTTAGTGAGGGTGCAGTAGATGTCGCCATTGGGGGCAGCAGCAATCCATTCTGGACGATCCATGCGTGTGGCACCCAGGGCATCGGCAGCGAGACGGGTGTAGGTCAGCACTTCAGCCTGGTCTGCAAACTTAGCTTTCAGCACGGGGTTATCGATCGTCAGTTCTAGCCAGTTGCCTGTGCCATCATCATTAAACTTAGCAACGTAGAGCTTGCCCTGATCGAGAGGACTGATACCACGAGCCTGCATCAAACGCCAGTTGCCGTCTGAAACAAACTTATAGATATAGTCAAAACGTTCGTCATCACCCATATAGACGACGGCACGCTTGCTTTTGCCAATCACAAGCTCTGCATTTTCATGCTTGAAGCGGCCCAGCGCAGTGCGCTTCACAGGTGTTTGAGCCGGATTCATTGGATCAATCTCAACCACCCAACCAAAGCGGTTCTCTTCATTTTTATAGCTAGGGTTTGAGAGATCGAAACGAGGGTCAAAAAGGTGCCAACCATAGCCAGCACCTGCTGCACTAAAGCCGTAGCGGGCTTGTGCTGGCGATCGTGTCCACTGACCCGTTGCACCAAAGTACCCGTTGAAGTTCTCCTCACAGGTCAAGTAGGTGCCCCAAGGTGTTTTACCGTTGGAGCAGTTATTCAACGTGCCTAGGGGAGCATTTCCCGCCGCCGTCTTCAGCAGTGCACTTCCGGCTACGGGGCCGCTAAAGGTTACAGGTGTATTGCCATGGATGCGTCTAGACTTATTGCTCTTGGCGACCTGCCACTTGCCGTTGGTCTTCTTAATTTCAACAACTGATACGCCATGGGCATGTTGAGACAGACGCACATCTTCAAGACTTGCTGGTACCTCTTTGCCTAAGACATGCTGATTTGTACCGTATTCGTGGTTGATAGCAAGGATGCCGTGATCATTGCCTGTGCCAATTGGGAAAAGCCACATCCCATCATGACCAATACCCACCTGTTGAGTTTGTTGCTCCGCAGTGGGTCGCGTAGCCGGATTGCCATCATAGACAGGACCACCCGGCTGCAGTGGGGTGCCCCAGGGAATCAGCACATCATACTGATAGTCGGACGAAATGTTGGGAACGGGACCCGTTGCCGCAGCAGCGGGAAGAAAGGCAAAATTAATCAACTGGCTCCCACCAGCCTGGGCGATCGCAGTTCCAGCCCCTTGAGCCACGGTATTACTAAAGCCCTGAGCTGTAGCTGCCTCAGCACCTGGAGCAAAAAGCTTGTTGCCAGCCAGCGCTGCTAAAAAGCCAGTAGCGGATAAGGCTGCTCCGCGAGCAAGGGTGCTCCGTCGAGACATCCTGACATTCAGAACATCTTCAAAGGAACGATTACCCGACTTATTACTGCTGCCATTGTCATGAATCATCTGTGTTCTCCTCTCCATATTGAATCGTATTGAACTATTGAAAACGTGGACGAAGCTCGACTTTGCACTAACGCACAGCTAATCTCCCTAACTCAAAACTTGCAGCTTAGTCCTTCTGTAAAACCGCATTCATCAACGGCTAGAACGTTTTGCTACTAGCAGCGTGATGACGTTTACGTGTGAATCACATTAGTTCGGCAACCCAAAAATCAATCCAAGTCATTCAGGTATTTCTGAGCCGCTTGCCCAGTGAGAACGCCTGAATCAAAGGCTGCATCGATCTGGGCGGTATCGTTCAGGTTACTGCTAGCAATGGCACTGGCTGGGGAAGATACAGCTACTTCTGTTTTCTGCTCATGCCGTTGCAGAAGTGCGTAGGACGCACTGTAGTACTTAGTCCAAGCTTTTACCTGTGGATTTGCTTGCCACTGAGCGCGAGAAGCTGTTGTCGTCAGAATTGGTATGATTTCACCATTTCGATCGCCCGTAACAACAACTTGAATCGTTGACAAGCCAGGATTTTGTTTGAATTGACGCTCAATAGCACTGCTAACTAATAATTCTGCTTGCGCCGTTAAACTACCAGGTACGGCTTGACCATATACAGGTAGCTCAATTACGAGACCTTGCATTTCTGCATGTGCAGGTTGATAACTACCCTTAAGCAGTTCCAGACTCCACGCCGCCGTTAAAGCAATGAGAAGCTGGCGAATTAAAATCTTTTGCGCCATAAAACCGAAAACTTACCTCAGGCAATTTAAGAAAAAATTGATTAAAATCTTTCTCAAGCCCATAAACTTCAACCTTATTGATAATCCCATTCCTTAGTTATGGGAACGTGAAGCAAGGGTTAAATCGAGTTAAAAAAGACTCCAATTTTGCGAGAGAGAAATTGCCTGTAAAACTTACCACGCCTAGATAAACAGGATCGTTTGTCAAGCATCCTCACAGAAAGTTCATCACGCTTGCTAGCGAAACAAAAATGTGCAATCTTCTGCCTTTGCGATCGAGACACCACTAAAAATGCCCTATTTAAATCTTTCGTCAGTTTCTTAGGATGCAAACTTTCGCTTTAAAGAACGGTGAGCAGATTCCAAGTGTGATAAAGCACTTTTTAACGATCGCGACTCAGAACTTAAAGCCTTCAAGCACTAAAAACAATCTCAAGCACAGGTAATAGCATTGCGATCTTGTAGTATGACGATCGCGCTGACGAGACCTTTGCAAAAGACTAAGTTTTATAAAGAAATATTGAGATTTAAAGCATCTCGCTGCAAAGCTTCCAGATCATTAGCCTTCCTGCTTCATAACAGTTCTGCTTTCATAGCCCTAGTGTCTCTTTAAGGGAACTTGAGCAGAGCTGTAAACCCTGAAGGTTTGCGGGGAATAGTATTCGTAAAGTCTGTAGGCAGACTGTTTTGCTCATGCGGTAGAAAACTAACCATAAATTTTTCTCCATCTTTAAATAGAATAGGGTCAGCTAGGCTTTATTCTCTTTCACCTCTTTTTCTCTGCTAATTCCCTTTGAGTCCTGCGCCAATACAGCACCTGTCGCTAAAAATTGACCGTTTGTATGAATTCGCAAAACGTATCAAACTCTTTTCTGTCGTTAGACCCTGCCATTGATCGACGTCCGCTGACCGTATCTCCTGATACATCCCTTAGTGACGCAATCATGATGATGAGCAAAGCGCAGAGCAGTTGCGTTCTGCCAGGTTTAGAACTCTCGCTCAGTACCATATTGATGAGCGAAGCACGCGCAAGTGGTCTTCTAATTGTGGAAGGGACGCAGGTCGTGGGGGTATTCGCCGAGCAAGACGCACTACAGGCGATCGTCTTAGGACGAGATTTAACGGCGACAAAAATCGCTGACGTGGTGCGACAACCTGCCATTGTCTTGACTCAAGCGGCTGATCAAACTGTTTTTACTGCCCTAGCTCAGTTGCGTCAACATCAGATTCATCATCTGCCTGTAATGAATGAGGAGGGGCAATGGCTCGGCATCGTTACTCCGGCAAGTCTTCGTAATGTCTTACAGCTAGACGAATTACTAAAAGCAAAGTCCTTAGCAGAGCTTGTTTCTCCGCCAGTTGTTCAAGCACCCGCAAAAACGTCCATTTTTGAGTTAGCTCAACTGATGATGAACCATCAAGTTGATTACATTGTGCTAACGGACGATAGCCAGGATGATGCTCACCCCGTAGGATTAATTTTAGAGCGGCATATGCTTCAGCTTTGGGCGTTAGGGCTGAACTTAGCGCAGATACAAGCTCAAGCAGTGATGAGCGCTCCCTTCCTGCACTTTGCGTCCTCTGAATCAGTCTTAGTTGCCTACTGGGAAATGCAGCAAACAAAAGTACAGCGGTTTGGGGTGTACGGTAATCAGGGTGAGCTTTTAGGAGTTGTCTCACCAACAAGTTTCCTGGAGGCGTTGGACATAGACGAGATGCACAACGCTGTAGAGCAACTGCATCGATCGATCAAGCAGTTTGAGGTCTCAAGCGCCGAACCCGATCCAAACTCGGCACCCACCCTAGACATTCAGTTGCTAGAGAATCCGGTAAGTTTGCTAGAACAATTGCAGTGCAGCCGCATTCTAGCTGCGATGGCGCTACATATTCGGGAGTCCCTTAACCTTAATGAGATCCTTCAAAGGAGTGTAGAAGAGGTCCGACAGTTCCTTAAAAGCGATCGAGTGATTATCTACCAGTTTCACCCTGACTGGAGCGGCACAACCGTAGTCGAGTCGGTAGAGAAGGGCTGGAGACCAGCACTCAACAGCAGCATTCGGGATACGTGCTTTGGACAAAACTACGCCCGGGCGTACAAAGAAGGACGGACTCAAGTTTGTGAGGATATTTACACTGCTGGTTTAACGCAGTGTCATATCGACATTCTGGTTTTATATGATGTTCGGGCTAGCTTAGTCGTACCAATCCTGCAAGGAGACCATCTGTGGGGTTTGTTGTGCGCCTATCACTGCTCTGGACCCAGACGATGGCGGCAGTTTGAAGTTGACCTACTGAAGCAACTGGCAACACATATGGCGATCGCCATTCAACAATCAGAGCTGTATCAGCAGGTTCAGAACGAACTCAAGGAGCGCAAGCGAACGGAGGAGCAACTAAAGCAATCCTTGAAAGAAAAGGAAGTCTTACTGAAAGAAATCCATCACCGGGTCAAGAATAATCTCCAGGTGATTTCGAGTGTCTTAAGACTGCAATCAGACTATATCAAGGACGATCGAGTGCTCGCACTGTTCAAGGACAGCCAAAGCCGGATTCGTTCCATGGCGCTGATTCATGAAAAGCTGCATCAATCGAATAACCTGCTCAAGATAAACTTTGATGAATACATCCGCGACTTAGCAGACACTCTGCTGCGGTCTTATACGGCGAGTTCGCAGTCTGCAACGCTGAGCACCGAGGCGATCGACGTTTGGCTCAATATTGATACAGCCATCCCCTGTGGCTTAATCATCAATGAGTTAGTTTCTAATGCCTTAAAACATGCCTTTCCAGCCCCAAAGTTAGAAAACCAAATCTTCATTAAGCTTTCTCCCATCACTGACAATCGCTATACATTAACCGTTCAAGATAATGGGATTGGCTTTCCACCAGACGTAGACTTCCGCAACACAGAATCACTTGGCTTAGAATTAGTCTGTATCTTCACCGAGCAGCTAGAGGGGAAGATCGAATGCCATCAGACTAACGGAACGGGGACAACCTTTACGATTCAATTTTCAGAACTAGAAACTACTGGGAAGGGATAATAAGTGGCTGCTGAAAAGATTTTAGTTGTTGAGGATGAAAGAGTTGTTGCTCGAGACATCGAGAAGCGCTTAAAAAAGCTGGGGTATGTCGTAGCCGCATCGGTTGCCTCTGGAGAAGCAGCGCTTGAAAAGGTAGCGGAATGCCGACCCGATTTAGTTTTGATGGATATCCGACTCAAAGGTCGCATGGATGGTATCGAAGCAGCGGAACAAATTCGAGTCGTTTTTGGTACGCCGGTTATTTATTTGTCAGCCTATGCTGATGCAACCACCCTACAGCGGGCAAAAGTAACAGAACCCTTTGGGTATATCGTGAAGCCGTTTGATGAGCGAGACTTACAAGTGGCGATCGAAATTGCACTCCGCCGCCGCTTATCAGAAATGGCTATTCGGGTCGCCCTAGAAAAAGAAAAAGAGTTGAGTGAGCTAAGATCCCGGTTCTGGTCGATGGCAGCGCATGAGCTTAGAAGCCCAATGACATCGATTTTGAGTTGTGCCCAACTACTTGAGCAGGAAAATCACAGGCTAACAGAAGAACGACGACGCGAATTCTTATACATGATTCAACAATCAGTCCGCTCGATGGATCAATTGTTGAACGATCTATTGTCTGTGGGTCGCGTCGAAGGCGGAAGTTTAAGGTTTGAGCCAGCACCATTAGATTTAGAAGAGTTCTGTCGAGGACTGGTGGAGGAAGTTCAATTTAGTGCAGGATTAAACCATGCCATCACGTTCCGTAGCCAGGGGCAATGTGAGGATGCTTGTTTAGATCCTAAGCTCCTCAGACACATTCTGACGAATTTAATTTCAAACGCAGTCAAATATTCTCATCCAGGTAGCCCGATCGATTTCGATCTTTCCTGCATGGCTGAAGAAGTTACGTTCCAAGTGCGAGACACGGGCATTGGCATTCCGCTTGATACACAAAAGCATTTATTTGAACCTTTTCAGCGAGCAGATAACGTCGGCGATATTCCTGGTACTGGGCTAGGGCTGACGATGGTAAAACGATGCTTGGATTTGCACAATGGGCAAATTGCCATAGAAAGTGAAGAGGGCGTAGGAACAAGCATTACCGTTAAACTACCCCAACGCCAAACGATAAACGGTCAACTAGAAAGAACGGCGTCGAGTTAAAAGGGATCTAACAGCCCACTCTAGCGTTCCTGTATGGAAAGCGTGCCGAATGTCATGGTATGTGTGGGTTGGTTTCGTATTGACCGCTTTCGTTCTAGCCGCTTGCCGCTACTAAATTCGCTAAGAGCAAGAGCGAGAGGATGAAGGATAAAGGACGAATGGAAACCCTTGCTCAAAGGAAGTTTCAAGGTTTATGTCTGTCCTAACTTTCTCTTCGACTGCTATATGTTGAAGCTCCAACAAGGGAAACTGGAGTATATCAAAGCGTACTTTCAAAGAATGCGAGTTAAGGTGTTCAGCGAAGCAGTCATAGCTCTGGCGATCGTTTCCTTGCGTTTGCCATTTTGCACCTTTCTGCAAATAAGGCGTGTGGGAAGCCCTCTATTCTGATTCTGTGTGGTTAATTGCTGTGAAAGATAGATAAACAACGCCTGGGACATGGAGCGTAAGCAGAGGCAGAAAGCAGTAGATTAGCAATGGTTCAAGCATCTTTACACACAGATTGAAAACTGACAGCCTACTAGTCTTATTGAGAGTACTGTTATGAATCCCAACGATCCGTCTAACTTTAAGCGTCAGCAAGAACTACGCCGTCAACAGGAAGCCTTACAGCTTCGGCAAGAAGAGCAGCGGCTTGAGCTTGCCCGCAGAGCAACAACAGCAAACTGGATCATCAATAGCATTTATTTTTTTGTAGGGCTTTTAGAAATTCTGCTGGGGCTACGCTTCTTATTGCGTGTCTTGGGTGCAAATACCGACAACACATTTGCCCAAGTCATCTATAACCTCTCAGCTCCTTTCGTGGCACCATTCTCCACCTTGTTTATCAGTCCGGTAACGGGTGGCGGCGCAAATATCTTTGATGTGAATGTGCTGATTGCGATCGTCGTGTACGCCCTATTAGGTTGGCTTGCTGTCTGGTTCGTGCGATTGCTTCAGGGACGGGGGTAAAAGCAAAAAGGTGCAGTTCTTGTCAAACCATATTACCGAGAGCAGCGATCGCGCTTATTTTCAAAAGACAAGAACAATATAAACAAAGATGAGCGACCCGTTTAGCAGCCGGATCGCTCATCTTCCAATCAAATTTTATATGTGGTTGTTACCATCAACTATGGCAACTTGGGAACCAAAACGCTTAGTAGGAAGCGCTACGACGGGTCACAGCAGAGTAGATGAGCAGTGCTACGATCGCACCCAGTACTGCTACTGCAACGCCACCCAAGCTTAGTCCGGCTGACGTTAGAGCTAGTGTACCAGTGGTCAAAAAGCTGTAAAGACTACCACCGACGAATGCACCAACAATACCCAAAATCATGGTGCCCAGGATGCCGCCACCCTGATGTCCAGGGAAAAGAGCCTTTGCGATCGCTCCAGCAATCAAACCTAAAACAATCCAAGCCAAGATATTCATAATGTCAACTCCGGTTGAATAGTACGCTGAAAAACGTTTGTCATGTATTTAAGTTAACAGGCAAGCCCTTTTGCTTGTCCCTGCCTCTGGCAAGAACCTAAGTTAACCGGGGGGAGGAGAAAAAAGATGCAATTACTCTGCCTTACGAAGCAAAGAGAACTAGAAAGGGGAGGGTTATCACTTCTGACCTATGCAGAAAAAGTATTGAAGTGGTTGCCTCCACGCAAGGGTAAGCAAATTATTGTCTATGGCTTTAGCGATCGCTATCCGGCGTAATGTAAAAGACCTTGGCTTGTCATCGGGTTTAGCATCGGTAAATCCACCGTTGGACTGAGGTGCAATTCCGTAATTGAAAACACGATTATCCTAGTCACGCTTAAGTAACCTAGCGCCTTAATTACAAAGGAGAGTAACGCTTGATTCACTCGTTTTGGTTTGTTGCAGAAACAGCCGCTGGTCAAACTCCTACTGAGTTGTGGCATTGGCAAGGCACGCCGATCATCATTGGTTGGTCGCTTCTAGTTCTTTTTATTGCGTCGCGTACGATTAAGCTGCCTCACGTCGGTCCTGAAATGCCACTGGGTCCTCTTGCCCCAATATTTAACAGACCCAGTGTGGCGACTGTTCTTGCTTCGGTCAGCTTCGGTCACATTCTCGGCGTACTCACTATTTTTGGTTTAGCACCTTATTTGCAGTAGGTTAGCACTGCGTTTGCAGTAAGTTAGCGCTGTTAAACCGCGATCGCCCCCTTGCTTCATTGATCTTGCGAAGCTAGGGCGAGAGAGCCTCAAGCTCCTCGTCTATCTAGGAAATGTTTTTGAAAGTGTTTCTATAAGGGCGATCGCGGTTTTTCTCTGCTTACAAAAGCTGCTCTAAAACTGTTGGGTCTTGAATCTCTTTGTCTCGTGCTAGTAGCAGTACTTTAGAAACCACTTCAGCCGTTTTGGGATCATTGTCAACGAAGGGCAGAAAAAGTCTGCCGCGATGTTGAGAGTGAACGGGCACGATGCAGAGTGCGCCACCTGGTTGCCGATGCACGATCGCGCTGCCCAAATGCACCGAATAACTGCCGAGTTGTCCTTCGATCAACACGTGAGACTTTTGTAGTTGAACGTTGTGCAGCTTCAGCAGGCGACAGGTTTCGCGTACTAGAGCCGCTCTCATTTCAATGGTGGAAGCAGTTGCCTCTGGATCAACGCCGCCTTGATGCGCCACACTGACGACCAGATCGAGATCGCGCATCACTTCGCTAAAGAGGCGTGGTGGAATCTCATTGAGTGGTAGAGCTTTCCAATCGTCGCGGTGATGGAAGCGCACTCCTGCAATAGTTAGCCCTTCCACTTCAAGCGGTGTGTAAAAGCCGTTGAGAAATTCCACCGCAGCAATCAGCCCTTCAGCGTGAAAGGTACGGCGAACGCCTTCTTCAGGAGCCGCAATCCAACCGCGTTGTCCCCACAGTGCCAGTGCTTGTCGAGGATTCACCTGATGTCCTTCATAGCGGCGGCAAGCGGGTTCTGACTGCTCCGCAGCCGTAGTAAGGTAGAGTTCGCGAAAGACTTGCTTGAAGGGCTGGATGCGATCGACATTAAAACAGTCCTGTTGCCACAAATGCCAGTCTTGCAGCAGCAAATCATGGGGATGGGCAAGGCGGAGTTCAGCCGATTGAATGGGTGTGACAACCTGGCTATGGTCTTGCAGGGCTGTTCCCTGTTCAACAAGATAGCCTACTTCGCTGTCGCCAACTAATACCAACTGACTCAGCATGGGAAACAGCACGGGATGTTTCGCCAGTTGCACCAATTCAGTTGCCGTAAAGCGATCGCCGCGACACATGGCTTGTTCTAGCGAGAGGCGAATGCGGGAAGCTTGCTGAGTAATCTCTTGTTTACGAGCAGTTAGCGTTTGAATCTCAGGCTGTTTTTTGAGCTTGGCGGGAATGGCTTTTAGCGGTTTGCCTGCTTTGACAACGGTGATTTCTGGGGTGCCCTCGGTAGTAATTGCCAGACTGACGCTGACTTCCCCAATCGTTACCACCTGTGCTTGACCAACTAGATCGGCGATTGCCTCTGCTTCCATTGCCCACTGGAGCCGTTGGGGGTCAACAAAGCCAGCCGTGCGTGCCAAATTTTCCATGCCGATCGCGACGGCTAGTTTTTCACTTGCCTGTCGTTGGGAGCCGAACTTTTTGCTGGTGCGGAGAAAGTCTTGCAGCACTTGATAGCGATCGAGAATATCCCGATCGCGCTGTTTGCCCTTTGCCAGCGGCAGCAACCCTAATGCCCGAATCGAATCTTGATGCCGTTTTTGGGTAATGCGATCGCGTAAATTCTTCGTGTCCAGGTTGCCCAACATGGCATCGGCAAAGAGTTTGGCGCGTTGGTGCCCGGCACCACTGGAGGCGTATTGCGCCGCTTCGTAAAGTTGCTGCCAGCGATCAGCGTTCAACAGTTTGTAGAGGCGATGAAACCAGGCAACATCCACCGCACCTTCAACTAGGCTTCTAGCCGAGAGGGGTGTCCGTTCACTAATCTGCGCCACCCAGGTTTCGCGGACATCGGCTTCGACCGTCCAGCCGTTGTCTTTAGTGTGAGCGTGAAACCACCAGACGACTTCGGCAAAGCCATCCCAGCCGAGCGCCTGTTCGATGTAGTTGACCCACTGAGGCGCGTAGAAAGCAAACTGAATCAGGTTTTCTGGCTTGATTTGAGCCGACTGCACGCGCAGCGCAAACTCAGCTGGGGTGTCGTCTGCGGCGGGAAAGCTGATCCGCATCAAATGACTGAAGACCGAGGCTTTGCTGAGACTGTTGTACGAGTAGTGGCGTACCAGCTTGTTGCGATCGAAGGATTGAAGCAGTTGGATGACGGTGGACATGCCGACGATCGACTTCAAGGCACGAGCGGCATTCGAGGCGGCGGTTGGGAGATCACCCCGTTGCAGTTCGATCGCCAGGATGCGCTTTCGGGCGCGATCAGCCAGTGACAGCAAGAACGGATGCGCTACATAATCATCGGGCACTTTACGGCGCGTCAGGTGTGACAAATCCTGAAACGAGGTTCTAAGATTGGCTTTTGCCTCTGCTGTTCCAGATGTTTGATCACCCTCAGTGATGCGCTCCTCTGCACCCAACAGGTAAAACATCAGGTCAGCTTCGGTTGCGCCTCCAGCTTGATAAGCATTCAACACATCCCAGAGCGTTGTCATGGCATACCGATACCCTCGATCTGTGGGCGAAAATTGATCGACCCACCGAACTAGATGCCACCAGCGGACGTGCTGATCGGCATCCTCGTAAGACTGGTAAGATCGAGCGAAACGAATCCAGTTGTCAGCAAACCCACTTACCTGCCTTCTCACGCCATCGAAGTTAAGGTCGCGCCACTGCGGATCACGATCAAGTTCTTTGAGGGGAATGGTATTAAGAATTTCACTGATCGCATCTAGCAGAAAATTAAAGATCTGAGCAGGCGGATGTAGATACAGCAACCAGCGAATCACACTGTCTATCTGTTGCGAATAGCGCAGGGACGACATCTCTTGCCTCGTGAGCGCTTGCAGATCCGTGACGACGCGATCGCTCAGGCTAGGATCTGATTCACTACTCGACACCACGTCCGATACGAACGAATTAGTGCGGTAATCAAAGCGCGGCGCGATCGCCCGCAGCAGTTCCAACCCATCCTGATCGCGGAGAGTATCGGGTCGATCGCGCCACCAGTTTTCCCAAACATCACTCAATGGCAAGCGTGCCAAGTTTTCCTCTAGTGACAGACGAAAATGAACGCGAGGAAATTTCCAGGAGAGATTGCCCAACAGGTTTTCTTCGTTGTGGTCAATCAGTTGGATGGGCGTTTGGCGATGCTCGTGGATTAGCTCATCCAACGCGACAAGACATTTGATCGCGGCTGGAGTGCTAATGATGGGAGTTGACAGGACTTGTGGAGGGGCGATCGGGGTTAAGTCATCAAGCTTGACCAGACCCAGCGCATCAGTCAGTGTAGCTTCGGTTTCGGTTTGCAGAATGCCGTTGAGCAACTGCGTTTCTGTAACGGTGAGTTTTGAGCGCGTGGTTTGATAGTCGGTTGCCAAACTACGGGCGCGATCGAGCAAGCGGTTCTGCTGCACCAACTCTCGCAGGAGTTCCAAGCCTGCCTGTCGTTGAGGGGCTTGTTTGGCTTCTACGAGTCGCTGTGCAGACGCGATCGCCACTTCATCCGGTTGTTTGAGCAGTAAACCCAGAATGCCCCGTCGCAGATCGCTTGCCTTACGAGTCAACAACTGTTCGAGCTGGATGCCTTCTTCAGGAGCGATCGCACCATGCTGTTGTAAAAGTCGCATTACCTGTTCGCGCACCCAACTGCTGGCATCACCGACCAGATCAAACATTACAGCGCGAATCTCGCTGTCCCAGGGCTTGAGTTCTGCCAACAGTCGGGCAATGCGGCTACGGCCAGATGAATCGAGATAGGGTAGATAGGGAATTAACCGTTTGGGCGATCGCTGCCCCAAATTTTGCACCAGTGCTGACGCAACTAAATGCTGACTCGGTTCAAGCTTAATCCACTCCCAAACGATCGACAGCGGCTTTGGTCTGTCAGGAAAGTAGGGTAATGCCTGCTCCAGTCGCTCAAAAGCATCTGAGTCGTTTTGAATCGTTGTATCGTTGGCGCATAGTGCCTGCACCGCACAGGTCGTGACTTCCAACGCGCGATCGCTCACCGCAGGCAGCAGCAGCAATCTGGCAGGTGTGATGTCTAGCTGAGCCAGAAAATGCACGGCGACAAACCGATGGGTTGTCTGAGGATGGTCAAGTAATGGGACGACACAGGCGATCGCGGCAATGGCATCCTCAAAGCCGATCGCCCACAGCGCTAGATACACCGTCTGAGAATCGTCAGACTGTAACGCAGTGGCTTGAGCCTCAGGGTTTTCCAGCAATTCAAGCACCTGGCTCAGCAGTTGTTTGGCAACTTTTTCGTTGAGCGCTTCCAGCCCAAAGCCAAACCACACATCCACGGCGCGAATGGTCGCACTGAAGCGAGTCAGATTGTGCTCTACGATTAGCCGCACCATGCGCCGAAACGCGATCGGATGGGCTTCGTCGATCGTCTCCAAAATGGTTTGCCGCAGTCCTTCTTGCCGTTGCGCTGCCAGCAACAAGCGTTCCATAAAATCCCAACCGTCTTCTCGGTTAGCAACCAGCAAGGCACGGGTTACATGCCGTCCCATCGCTCCAATTTCATGATTGCCATTCGCTGAAGCAAGCAAGGTATCAAAAATGGTTTGCCCTAGCATATCGTTCTGATTGATCGCCGCTGCAAACAAAATGCCCAACACATCAGACGCATAGTAATGCAGGTACGGTGTCCAAGCAACGAACCACTCTAAATCCTGGTCGTAACCCTCCACTACAGTAATGAGTTGCTGAAACCAATTGCGTCGTCTGTCTGCACTGAGTTCTGGATGCGATGGACTGCGAAACGATCGCCGACTGTAACCAGTTTGATAGGGCAAATGCGCGTTCAGTTGCCAGGCGGCTTCAACCGTAAGCGCAAATTTAGGAAAAATGACCGCTAGAATTTGGAGCCGATCGCTCGGTGCCAGCGCATCAAGTTGCTCTAGCGATCGCTCCTGCACTTTATAGGACTCAGGCGAGTCTAACCGCTGACCCGCAGCGCTACAGCCAAAAATGCCATACCCGACAACTTGTAATGGCTCGGGCAAACTGCCCATGCGTTGAATGCGTTGCGATCGCCAAGCGGTAACATGAACAGTACGCAATTGAGCCTGAGCAACTTCGCGGTTCAGCATTGTTCCATCCTTCAACGATCGGCTTTTGCTAGATTACCCACCTACCAATGGCACTAACCGTAGAAACAATAGTTCTGAATGCGGTTGTAAGGTAACAACGTCGTCTAGATTTTCCTGCTGCTGCTCGTCTACAAACACAAAATAGAAGCCATCAATAAACGCCTGCAAAGCGGTTTCAACTGCCTGTTCCAGATCAACAACCTGCTCCAGATCGCTACCACCAGACTCCACTTTCCCTTGCTCTACACCCAGGCTAATTTGGGCAGGACTAAGCACCTGTAGCAAGCGTTGTTGACGTTGGCGATCAACAAAGCCTGCAACCTCTGCCAACACAATCTGAGTCAGCAATGCTCGTAGCGTCAATGGAGCCTGCTCTGCTTGTTCTGGTAAACGCAATTCCCAATTGGCAAAAAGGGGCTGCGTTTTACCCATCACTTTTCCAGAAACGGTGAGTGCAGAAGCCATAGCGCTGATTGATAGGGTCGAAGGATGGACTGACTAGGCTCAATTGCTTTGTTTACAAAGACGCTGCCTAGCAAAAAGCGTTAAATTTAGTTCGATTGTACTATAAAAAGAACGATCGTTTATAAACGATCGTTCTCTGCAAGCACAAGCAATCATGCGTAATGCAACAATCTGTGATGTAACAATCCGTGATGCTTAGTCAAACCAATTTTAAGTGCTATCAGTCAGTAATGCTTCAACCAGTAGCACTATCGTATTAAGCTCACTCGGTTTCCCTTCTAAGGTTTCACATTTAGTCGAAGTTAAACCCCAGTGCGATCAGGCTTACCAACACAATCAAGCCGAGCGCTCGGCGGAAGTAGTTGACCCCCTCAAAAAGTTCTTGCCATGCCCAAGTGAACGAAGCACCGAAGGCTACTAAAGCTAGGACTGTATGGGGTTTGCCATCTGGAAGTATATATTGAAGTAAGGTTCCTGTTAACCCAACTAGAAGCGGTAAATTGGGTGCCTGAGCCAGCACAAGATTACCTTCACTGTCGCGAAACGTGCGATCGAATAAAGTTGCTTCCTTCGTCTCGAGTGTTTTTTGATCGGGATTCAATTGAGTTGACATTTATACCTGTTTGAAAGACTACTAAGCACCAATAGTAGGACTGTAGTTCACGGCAGCGCCTATACCAGACGTTAGATTCGATCGCTCGTCTTAATACTGGAGGGTTAAATAGCAGACCCTGCCAGTCAATGTCTACATAGACAACGTTCCCTCTACTTTCCTACACTGGAGCGGTAATTGTCTAATTCAGGTTCATCGTGCATCCTCTCCTACGCTTGTTACGCTACGCCAAAAACTACCGCCCTCAAGTATGGCTGGCAACCATTTGCACCATCCTGAACAAAATCTTCGACTTGGCACCGTCTTATCTCATTGGGGTTGCGGTCGATGTGGTAGTGCAAAAAGAGAACTCTGTGGTTGCACGGCTGGGGGTAACGGATACCGTTGGGCAACTGGCAGTCTTGTCTCTTTTGACGCTACTGATTTGGAGTTTAGAATCGCTCTTTCAATTTTTCTACGATCGCCTCTGGCGCAACCTGGCACAAACCGTGCAGCACGAGTTACGGTTGGATGCCTACAGCCATTTGCAAGAGTTGGAATTGAGCTATTTTGAAGACCGCAGTACCGGAGAAATGCTCTCCATTTTGAATGATGACATTAATCAATTAGAGCGGTTTCTCGACTCTGGGGCAGCCAGAATTGTGCACTTTTTCACGACCGTTTTAGTCGTCGGTGGTTCGTTTGTGGCGATCGCTCCAAGTGTTGCCTGGGTTGCAATGTTGCCGATACCATTCATTATTTGGGGCACGATGGCAATTCAGCGGCGGCTGGCTCCTCGCTATGCTGATGTGCGTGCAAAAGCTGGATTAATCAATAGTCGGTTAGCCAATAATCTGTCTGGCATTGCCACCATTAAAAGCTTTACGGCTGAAAAGTATGAGCGCGATCGCGTGCTGACCGAAAGCGAAGCGTATCGCCGCAGTAATGGTAGAGCGATCGCGCTGAGTGCAGCCTTTATTCCCCTGATTCGGATGGTGATTGTGGTGGGTTTTGTAGCAACGCTCTTTTTTGGCGGTGTTGCGGCTCTAAATAATCAAATCACAGTCGGTACTTATGGGTTTCTGGTGTTTATTGTGCAGCAATTGCTGTGGCCCTTTGCCTCTTTAAGTGAAATTCTAGACAGCTATCAACGGGCGATGGCTTCGACACGACGGGTGATGGGCTTGTTGGATACACCAATTGCGATTACCACAGGCGATCATCCTCTTCCGCTCAACACGGTACGCGGCGACGTGCATTTTAATGACATTACCTTTGCCTATAGCGATCGCGATCGTGTGCTCAAACGCCTTTCCCTGCACATTCCACCGAAATCGACGATTGGCATTGTGGGTGCTACAGGATCGGGTAAAAGTACATTAGTGAAGCTCTTACTCCGGTTCTATGAAATTCAACATGGAAAAATCCTGATTGATGGCATTGATATTCGCACATTGAACTTAGCCGACCTGCGCCGCTGTATTGGCTGGGTTAGCCAGGATGTGTTTTTGTTTCATGGCACAGTTGCCGAAAACATTAGCTACGGCAGCTTCAGCACCAGCCATGAGGAGATTGTGCATGCGGCAAAATTAGCCGAAGCTGATGAATTTATTCGGCAACTGCCTCAGGGCTACGACACAATTGTGGGTGAACGAGGACAGAAGCTCTCTGGAGGGCAGCGACAGCGCTTGGCGATCGCCCGTGCCATCCTCAAAGATCCACCGATTCTGATTTTGGATGAAGCGACTTCTGCCGTAGACAATGAAACAGAAGCAGCTATTCAAAAATCCCTGATCATGATCACGCAAAACCGTACGACGATCGCGATCGCCCATCGCCTATCAACCATCCGCCACAGTGATTGCATCTATGCGATGGATCGGGGACAAGTAGTGGAGCAAGGAACGCATGAAGAACTGCTGGCGCTCGGCGGGATTTATGCCGGACTCTGGCAGGTGCAGTCGGGCGATCGACTTTTCAATCCATCAGTCAATCCATAATGCTATCCACCGTAATGCTTCTATCACAGCCGAAGAGAACGTTAGGACAGATATAAGCTTTGAAACTGCGTTTGAGCAAGGGCTTCGATTCATTCCTCATCCTTCATCCTTTTGCTGTACAAATAGGGTGTGATAGTTACAAATGGTATGTAACTGTAGCAGCCGAAGCCTCGTTGCAATCTAAACATATTGTTAGCTTTCATCAGCTCGTTCGCTTGTAGACTAAAAGAAGATGGAGCTAGTAGAGTTGTCGATCGCCAACAGCTTGATTCAAACGATGGGTTCTACCGCTCCATGATGCTGCACATAGATGCTAGAGCAGGAGTTTGTAATGCTACAGATGCCTCCACCCCCTTCCATTACGCCGCGTCAGATGAATTTGCTGCGTATTGTCGCTGCCTTGGCTTGGTCTGATGGTCATCTTGCTGCCGAAGAGGTGACGGTAATGCTAGACCGCCTGAGCCGCATTTTTGCTACTGATGCCGCCCAGCAAAAAGCCTTACAGCACGAACTGCGTGAGTATTTGATGCAGCATATTCCCCTTAGTGAACTGGTGTCTAAGCTAGAAAGCGACGCGGAGCGAGCACTCGTTTTGCATTTGGGTTATGAGGTCATTAGCTGTAGTGCCCGTTCCCCTGGTGAAGCTAGGATCAACGCAGAGGAAGACGCTGCTTATCAAAACCTGGTACAACTTTTAGGCTTGCCACCTGAGACTGTGAAGCAAATCGAGGCAGCAGTCGCAGCAGAAGCACCACCACCAGAAGGGCTAGCGGATAGGCTCACTCATACACTTGAAGACTTTGTGCATCAGTAGCGGTGTCCCGTTACGCCAGTCTTTAGGTTACAGAGAGATACTGCGACAAGAGCGACTCAATTTGGACAGTTTGGATCGGTTTACTGAGATAGTCAGTTGCGCCCGCTGCTAAACAACGTTCGCGATCGCCTTGCATTGCCATTGCAGTCACCATCACAACTGGCAATTGGTACAAAGCGGCTTCCTGCCGTAGCGCTGTCAGCAAGTCGAACCCTGTGATGCCGTGGGGCAATTGGACATCCAGTAAAATCAAGGCTGGGCGGAACAACTGCACCCGCTCTAGAAAGTTGCTGCCATCCGCCCAATGCTCAACCCGGTGCCCCAAAGCTTGTAAAAAGTCCTGGAGGAGCATCGCACTAGCAATATCATCCTCCACAACTAAGATGCGACGAGAAGACGCTGTTTGCCGCTGGCTGAGAGTACGGCGAGGAGAGGGTATCAGGAGGTTTGTCACGGGTTGAATTTGCTTTAGCCCTGGTGGTTCGTCCGGTAGGTAAAGCGTAAACTGGCTGCCCTGCCCTAATGTTGACTCGACGGTAATATCGCCACCATGCAGTTGCGCTAGCTCGCGTGCCAGGGCTAACCCCAGTCCCGTGCCTTCATACCGCCGATTCAAGCGGCTATCTAACTGCACAAACGGCTGAAACAGCAAGGGGATCTGCGCTTCAGCCATACCAATACCCGTATCAGACACCGTAAAGGTCAGACCTTGGGGCTGCTTTTGCACAGTCAGCGACACGTCACCAACAGATGTAAACTTGATGGCATTCGAGAGCAGATTGATCAAGATTTGCTTGAGGCGACGCTCGTCTGCCATGCAGAAGCTGACTCTAGGATCAATATGGCTGATGAGTCGTAAGCCTTGTTCAAAGGCTCGCTCCTGTACCAGAGTGAGGCAGTACGCACAAAGTTTTGATACTGAAAGTGGTAACAGTGCTAGTTCTTCTTTGCCAGCCTCCACTTTGGCTAGATCCAGAATGTCATTAATGAGTAAGAGCAGATGATTACCACTGCTGTGAATGCAAGTAACGTATTCTTGCTGCTTAGGATTGAGCGAACCAAACAACTCGCGTTGTAGCATCTGCGAGAGTCCCAAAACGGCGTTGAGCGGTGTCCGCAGTTCGTGACTCATGTTGGCAAGAAATTCACTTTTGGCACGATTAGCTGCTTCTGAACGTAGTTTTTCTTGCTCTAGGGCTTGAGTGCGCTGCTGCACTAACTGTTCCAGCCGTTCGTAGCTCTGAGCATTACAAAGGGCGATCGCCGCTTGTGCAGCAATCTGTTCTAACAAGCTCAACTCATCGGCTGTAAAGGTATGTTGGCTGGCTGTCGTGTGGAGACAAAGCCCTCCCAAGAACTGGTCGCCAATATTGATCGGTACATGCAAGACCGCTAGCGATGGCGATGGCTGTTGCCCTGGCTCGGTACTTACGGGCTGCTCTGCCGTAAGCAACGGCATCTGAAAAAGCTGAGGAGCGTAGCAAGCAGACGTTGGATCCAGCCATGCTGTCCACAGATTAAGTGGCGCTCTGCAATGCAGTAGAGAGGCAACCTGATCGTTGGCTCGCCATTCATTTAACACCTGCATTTGTTCGGCTACGAGGGCAAAAACAACGACTCGCTCAACGCTGAAACAGGCTCCAATCCGGTTAACAATTTCCTGTAGGATGTGGTTTGGATCGAGGCTGGCATTAAGCGCTCGACTGATTTGATTGAGCAACTGCTCTCGTTGGGCTTGCTGTTGCACCTGTTGAAACAGTTGCGCTTGCTGCATCCCGATCGCGACTTGGGTAGCGAGTTGTTGCAGCGCACTAAGCTCAAAGTCTTGCCAGGGACGTGGTGCCGAACAGTGGTGCATACAGAGCAAACCCCACAGTTGCTCCTTAAAGATAATGGGAACTAGCAGTAAGGCGCGTAACTTTAAGGGAGCCAACACTTCACGGTAGCAAGGGCTTAGCTCTGCCTGCTCGATATCATCAATAGCACTGATGCGACCCTGTTGGTATTGGGCAGCATAATCCGTCTCAAAACAATGATCGTGCAAGACCAAACCGAGAATCGACGGACAGCCAGGAGCAACAGATTCCACCACAAACCTGCCACCCTGGTTGACCTCGATTTCATACAGTGCAACCCGGTCTACCTGCAAAAAGTGACGGACTTCAGCCACGGCCGTCTGGAGGATGTCATCTAGCTGTAGTGACTCCCGAATGCGTGCCGCGATCGCCCCTAACAAGCGGTTATGCTCGACCTGTTGTTGCAGTTGCTTTTCAGCCTGTAACCGCTCATTAATTTCAACCTGTAGGGTGGCGTTCGTTTGCACCAGTGCGGCTGTGCGATCGCTCACTTGGCTTTCTAAAGTAGCCTGCGCGATCTGCAATGCCCGCTCGGACTCAGTGACTTGAGTGACGGTCTGAGCTAGATCTTTTACATGGCGACGGAGTTCAAGCTGGGTCATCACCTGACGTGCTAAAACCCGCAGCGCTTGTGCTTGCTCTAAGCTAAGGTCACGAGGCACGCTGTCAATAACGCACAGGGTTCCCATCGCATGCCCTTCGGCGGTCAGCAACGGTGCGCCAGCATAAAAGCGAATTTGAGGATCGTCAAGCACGAAAGGATTGTCAGCAAACCGTTGATCCTGGGACGCATCCGGCACGATCAGTAAATCAGGTTGAAGAATCGCATGACCGCAAAAGGCAACTTCTCGTTCCGTTTCCTCCACCGCCAAGCCTATTTTGGCTTTGAACCACTGACGTGTACTGTCAACCAGGCTGACGAGAGCGATCGGCGTATCACACAGCGCTGCCGCTAGCGTAGCAATCTCGTCAAAGGCAGCTTCAGCCGGAGTATCAAGAATATTGTACTGGCACAGAGCTGCCAGTCTAGCCGTTTCGTTTTCAGGTAAGTTAGCTGGAGGCATCGGTTTAAGGAGGGTAGAGTTGCACAAAAGCAATGATTTGACGGCACTTTGGAAAACGGCACTTTAGAAAAATGATGCAGACACTCAATTAATCGTCTGCTGCTGCACTGAAATTTCAATCACAAACGCTGTTCCTTATCCAGGTGCGGAGAAACATTGCAACGTGCCACCATGCTTGCCGACCACAATCTGATAGCTAATGGATAATCCCAGCCCAACGCCTTGCATAATAGGTTTAGTAGTAAAAAAGGGTCAAAACCCTAAAACAGATAAGATGTCGCTATTCGTAGTGCCACAAATTAATTCGATCGCCGGAAACGCTTTATGAATGTGTTTCAGAATGAGCGCATGATCAAGATCGATCGCGGCTAACATCAAACTAGCTTTGGGTCTTGCGCCTGCTAATGTGTGAAGGCAGGCTTTCAGCACCGTCAAAATTGCTGATTGAGAATCGGGACGTTGCTATGACCAACAGCAACTTTTAACATCAAGTGCTCCTTATAGGCAGTTCGCTTCTCTCATATTTATAGATGAAAGCTTTAAGGCGTTTCAGGCACTAAAGGTTCATGGCTTTCCTTTTGCAGGCAATTCATGTACTGATTCGAGCTGGAACGATCGCGGTAGGCACCTGTTGAAGCTTCTCTACCTTTGTCAGCAAAACAGCTAAGGCGGCTTTCACCGGCACTGTCAATTAAAGCAACCCAAACGGTATAACTATCTTCTGCATGGGTTAGCATCACTGTTTGACCCTGTTGAACCAAGTCAATGCCCAAACTGTATGCTTGCTGCCTCTGCAACATTGAGAATGAAGCTATTTGACGATAAAGATGATGTCCGTGACTCATTCCAGTCTGGATCATGCCATCCGCCCAGAATTTAAAGCGGTGAATCAGTTGTTCCGAAGCAACAGAGGGATACATGAGGTTACTTGAAAAGAAAACGTAGTGCTGCTCAAAGAAAGTTTGAACTCATAAGATGAAGTAAAAAAGAAGCTTTACTAAGATTAGTAGCTTTTGTTAAGAAGTATGAATGCCATATCTTAAGTTAAGAGCTATTTTAAAGGATCTAAGTGATTCTTATCACAACCAGGCGTAATTGTTGCTTTGGAAAAATAAGTTTGTTTCTTTAAACGAAGACGTGGTGGCAAAACAAGTAATGTCATTGCCACTCTGCTTCTAAGCTAAATTATGAAGCTGTTTTATTTGAGGACAGTGAGAAATAACAATTGCAAAAAGGATAATTCAGTCTAAAAAAGCTTATGACTTTTAACTAAATCAGAGTTGAAACTATTGAGCAACTTTGAGCCATGAGATAGCTGCTACTGTTTCTATATAGCGTTAGTTTTTTTCATAATAAAGTAGATGCCTCTTTCGCTTTATCACGATGAAGCACTGCAAACATAGAGTTCAGTTTATATAAGTGCTTCAGACAAATCCGTCAAAGCGACGTTGCTAAACTTCGCCACAAAGTCTGATCTCGCCATCTAAACATTTTTTGACCAAACTCGTCTGTACGCTTTCAAACATTGGCAGTGTTAATTGCCTTAGAGTTGCTCGATCTGCTGAAGAGCCTTAGCTCGCGATCGTTCTGCAATTTCGCTGAGCGAAACCTGATTAGTAGCATCCAACAGTTGCTCTTTTTGCAGCAACTCTAGCAGCGTCTGAAAGAGTAACTGCTCGAGTTGGTCTCCTCGCTGGTCTAACCAATGATGTGTCTCAGTGGCTTCTGGAAAGCGTTCAATACAATTAATGGTGTAAGACCGAAAGGCACGCACTTGTCGTAATAAACGGGTTAAATAACCGGGGCAGGTGCAGGTAAGGACAGAAGCCGCAGCACAAATCTCGGTAAGCAATGCATCCGAAAGATCGGCTGAAACCTTGATAGTTGGCTGAGTCACTGTCGTTATTTCACAAAAACATTTCGGGCGCTTTAACTAGAAAACTAACAGCAGACGGCTCAGACAACTAAACCAGAGCGCAAGGCGCGTACTGCCGCTTGTGTACGATCGTCCACACAAAGCTTATTCAGAATATTACGAATATGAGTTTTTACAGTGCCAATCGTGATGTAACACTCACTCGCAATTTTGGCGTTAGTGTAACCGGTTACCACCAGGGTTAAAATCTCAAGCTCTCGTTGCGTCAAAGGATAGGCTTGGAGGACGGGCGCTTGTTCCCCATCAGCCAGAATATCTACCGTCTTGGTGGCGCTCGTGCCAACTGCTGTAGCTGCTTGCAACTGACGATGGTGCTGCAAAACCAACTGGGCGATCGCAGGGTCAATCCAATTGTTGCCCTCGTGAGTACTCTGCAATGCCTCTAGCAGTCGCTCTGCCGGCAAATCTTTCATGCAATAGGAGTCGGCTCCGGCAGCAAAAGCGGCTAAAACGGAGTCCTCCGTCCCTTGCATGGTCAAGATCATGATTTTGGGTTGGGAGTTGGTTGCGATCGCAGCCGCATTCAAACTTTGCTTAAAGCGCCGTGTTACCTCAATACCATCCAAACCAGGCAAGTCTAGATCGACCACTGCAACGTCGGGTTGAGACGTTTCGAGAAGCTTTAAGCCTGTAAATCCGTCAGATGCCTCACCAACAATCTCAACGGTAGGATGCTGCTGAAAGACCAAACGTAAACCGACGCGGGTCAAATCGTGATCTTCAATTAAGGCAACACGCAGTTTACTCATGCACTATCAATGCCAGAGGAGTTGAGTTCAAACAGAGAAACATTGGAATGAAGCACTTTAGCAGCGATAGTCAGCTTACAGCCTCACGCTTATTACGCCAACTGAGCATAATCAACCAGCGGCACTTGCTTTGCTTGGGATAGTGCCACAGCAACTTCATAGGCACACTGATAACCTTTCTGAGTCGAAATCAACCGCCCTTTCTGGTTAACGGCAATTTGCTCTCGCTCCAAGACGTAAAGTTCGATACGTTCTTCAAGTAAGTAGATCGAGTAGAACTGCATCCTTTTGCCCTGAACCAAAGTGCTAAACCTGATCGAACCATCTGCTTGACAGTCTAGTCTGTACGGTTCTCGACATTAGCCTGTATCAAAACAATATTTTCTATCTAAAGGAATAGCCTATACAGGTAAAGGCGTACTCTATCTATCTTAGGGAATAGTTTTTCTATCCCACCGAGCGATTCATCTATCTTAAGGAGTAGTTTCCCTATTCTTAAGGAGGAGTCTATCTGTCTTAAGAAGTATTTTTTCGCTCGTAGTTAATAGAGCCTAATTAAGTATTTTCTGCTCTACAAATAGTCAGGTTTAGTTGTTGAATCGAGCGATCGCGCTGTTAACCTGTTCATAAAGTTTGAACCGATGTCACAAATTATACATGGGTTAAAAACGGGCAAAACTGCTGATGGGCTGCAATTTCAAACCTTGGCTAGCATTAGCAAGAATAAACTCTTAGAGAAGTTATTTAACTTACTCTTAGAACCTTCATTTTCAGTTTATTGAAGGTTTACCGAATATTTATGTTGTGGGAAGTTTTTGCGCCTAATCTTAGCTGTAGGAGTAATTCATCAGCAATTTCACGCAGATTGTTTCAGCATTTTTCTCTTTGCAAGTCTGTACTTAAATATACTTCTCGAATTGGAGAACGTAGTGAATGCTAGAAGTTCCTGTTAAGCGATCTTATTCTGACCATGCAATCGGTTTACCTCTTGAGGTTGAGCCAAAGCAGTCTCGATGGCAGCGTTTAATGCTAACGCTCGCGTTGGTATCATTAGGTGCTACAGCAGTAGCCTTTGGACTATCTTCAATTAGTTACCGCCTAACGCATTTAACGATTGATACTGGCATTGTTAATGGTCGAACCGTGCGCGTACAATCACCAATCAACGGCACCATTAAAGCGTTTTATGCACAGCCAGGAGCAGTTGTTAAACAAGGGCAAGTGCTTGCTCGTATTGCGCCAACACCTCAAGACGAGCAGAACATTTTACGGCTTCAAGGTGAGATTAGTTCTCTTGACACGCAGATAGCTGCTAGTCAGCAATCTCTAGCCCTATTGCAACAGCAATTAAGAGGCTTAGAATCTCAGGATCAATCAATCCAGGGAGCCAACGTTGAGCTAGCGGGCAATGATATTCGTCGTTACCAGGCAGCAGTGGATGAAGCAAGTGCTAAAGCTCGCTCTGCACGTTCAGATTACGAACGCTACTCTCAACTAATGAGCGAAGGCGCTGTTGCCCAGCAAAAGGTTGACCAATTGAAAGCGCTTTGGCAGTCAACTGAAGCTGAGGTGAAACAGGCAGAGGCGGTTTTAGCTTCAGCTAAAACATCTCATACTGTCTTGCGAGAGGGCACAGCATTTAAAGCAGACGATAGTTTGTTGAGCCAGCGAGTCAGCCTTGCACAGACGATTCAAACTCAATCAACGTTGCTTAAAACGTTAGAGGTGCAGCGAGTTAACAAGAAAAATCTTCTTGCTCAAGCTCAAGCCATTTACACCAGCCGAAAAGACCTTACAGTTAAGGCTCCTTTTAGCGGGGTGATTTACCGCACAGAGCAAGAGCAAGATGCACAGGTCAACCGTCCGAGCAATCTATTAACGATGTTGGATTGCAGTAACCTTTGGGTTGAAACCCTAGTTAGTGTAGACCAGGCAAACCGCATCGATAGCCAGCAGCCAGTCCGGGTGCAACTGGCGGGTGAACCCAAGACTTTAATTGGAGACGTTGACCTGATTGAATCCGTTAGCACTATTGAAACAATCAAGGAACAAACACAGGCAATTACTCCAGCAACCCCTGCCAACTTGATTAATCAACCACTGGTGCGCGTTACGGTGAAAATTCCGCCTTCAGCACAGCAAACACAAGCTCATCGTTTTTGCGGCACTGGTCAAACTGCAAAACTGACCTTTGGCACCCGTTAGAGACGATTTCGTTGCTATTTATCCTTGTATGTCTGTCCTTGTAAGTCTGTTCTTATAGTGCAGGCATGGACGATCGTACGCGCTTAAGCCCCTCATTTTGTGTTTTTAAATTGCGAGAGTGCCGGTCTATGTCTACAGTTGTTTCTGCCCCAAAAAAAACGCTCAACGACCAGCTCAATTGGTTGGCGTGTCTAGCCATTACTATCATTGGGTTTGCATCGCTGTATTTAGCTCACGGTTCAAAGCAAATCGCTGTATGGGATGTCTTTGCACTCATTAGCCTTGGTGTTGTCGGTACCTGGCGGTGGAGCCTCTTTATACTGCGAGGTATTCGCTCCCGAATTTACTTAAGTTGGGTTTTTCCACGCTGGCGTCGCCGAGCCAATGCCTTAACTGCTGAGCAACTTCCTCCCGTCTGTTTACTTGTTCCAACTTATAAAGAGAAAACCTGGATTACGGAGCGAGTTTTTCGAGCGATCGCTCAAGAAGCTAGAACGCTGGCTCAACCCATCACCCTGCTAGTCAATAGCAGTAGTGATGAAGAAAATGCTTTTATTCATCAAGTATTGGAGGCTGAAGATCCAGGGTTACGCTCCATGCACCTAATTCAGATGGTGCAAAAAGACGGCAAACGTAAGGCAATGGCGGATGGGTTAAAAGAGTTGGTTCGCCATGGTCTTCCCTCAGAGACGATTATTGCCCTGATGGATGGGGATTCAGAGTTAAGTCCGGGTACGCTGCGCCAGTGTCTGCCGTTCTTTCGTTTGTTTCCTCGCTTGGGAGCGCTAACCACGGATGAACTGCCAGTTGTGCAAGGGTCTTATCTCTTTGCTGAATGGTTCCAGATGCGGTTTGCTCAGCGACATCAGCAAATGTGCTCAGACTCTTTATCTCGCAAAGTGATGTGTCTCACCGGGCGCTTTTCACTGTTTCGGGCAGAGGCAGCGCTGCATCCCTCTTTCAGTGACCAACTAGAGAACGATAACCTGGATGATTGGTTGTGGGGGCGATTTAAATTCCTTTCTGGTGACGACAAAAGCACCTGGTTCTGGCTGCTCCGTCGTGGCTACGATATGCTCTACATTCCCGATGCGCTGGTTTACTCGATCGAAACTGTATCAGGTTCAGTGATTGATCGCGCGTATGAAAATATGCGGCGCTGGTATGGCAATATGCTCCGCAACAATAGTCGGGCGATCGCCTTGGGACCCAAAGTAACAGGTTTCTACCTCTGGTATGGCTTGCTGGATCAGCGCATTAGTATTTGGACCTCTCTCATTAGCCCAAGCTGCCTCATTCTTTCGATGGTTCGAGGTCATTTCATTGCGGCTAGCATTATTGCCTCATGGATTTTGTTTAGTCGCTCCTTGATGCTGCTGCTCGTTTTTCAGGGTAGACCTTCTTCTCCAAAACCCATTCATTTACCAATTCTGCTGGCAACTCAATGGAGTTCATCATTGGTCAAGATTTGGACTCAGATGAACTTGGCGAAGCAGAAATGGGCAAACCGGGGCAATCAAAGTATTTCTGCAGACGGCACTGGCAGAAGCCGCGTTGCGAAACTTGGTATTTCTCGCTTTTTACTGGCTAGTCAGGTTTTTAGCTTTGCAATCTTTCTTCTGTGGTTGAATGGTGTGATCAATCCCCTGTGGGATCTAGAGGGCTTACACCTGAAACATAGTGCGTCTCAACAAGTAGCAGTGCAGCAAGTTGAGGCAATTAACCACGGTATTATGCCGAATGATGGCAAAGATGATGCCGCCGCTTTACAGGCATTAATTAAACGGCAGCCTCTAGACAAACCAGTGCAAATCAATCTGCCGATTGGTGAGCTTGATTTATTCAAACCGATTAGTATCGATCGCAGCAACATTCGTCTTAAAGGACAGGGTATTAGTAGAACAATCCTGCTAGCGCAGTTTGATCCCACGGCTGACACAGCCATCTTGACGATTTCTACGCCAAAAGCGGGTCAGACAGTAGCCCTCGCTGTTGCACAAACGGCAGCAAAGGTTGAACAAAAACCTGTTCAAAACGTGCAGGTTGGCGGCTTTACGTTGCGTCACAGCTCGTCTGGCTCCGATGCTGTAAAGGCAATCAATAGCCTGGTCTTAGACAACGTGGCTCAAGCGACACTTAGCAACCTTCATTTAGAGCGAGGCATTCGCTATCCTTTAGTGTTGAAACGATCGCGGGATGTCATAATGCAATACGTGACGGCAGAAGATGGTGTTGATCGCAGCAAAATTGTTATGAATGATGCTAATGTTCAACCTGATCTTAGAGCCGATCGTGTTCAGTAGAAACAATCTATTCCCTTGCGGTAGCCATGAAGTTTAGCGTTGTTCATGCTTGTCTATGGCTCTCTGCATTGCTAGGTTCTGCCCTGCTTGTAAGTAGCTGTAGTCAGCCAAATTCAATCGCAGCCGTTGAGAACGTTGAGCGATCGCCTTACTCTGAATCTAATTCCGAGTCTAATAAAGTAGCCAACGCTAGCGATCGCTCGGTTGCCAAGCGCAGCGTGTGGAAAGGAAATTTCTCTCGTTCTAGCTGGCCCTCACAATGGCGCATCCGCAAGCAAGGTGACTGGGGTTGGCAAAATACAGCCATTCTTGCTGACCCCAGATTCTCACAAGTCTTGAGAGTTCGCTATCCAGCCAAATCTGCTAGCCCAGCAGTTAACCGTAAAACAGGCGCTCCCTTGGGCGGCACTCAATTTTACACAAATCTGCCTTCAGCACCACAAGACTCTGTACGGTTGAGCTATTACGTTCGCTTCTCTAAGCCCTTTGACTTTGTTAAAGGTGGAAAATTACCAGGCTTATTTGGTGGCACTGAAACTAGTGGTGGCGATAACCCCGACGGTACAAACGGCTTTTCCACCCGGTTTATGTGGCGTAAAGAGGGGCAGGGCGAACTTTATGCCTATTTGCCAACTAGCTCTAAGTATGGAACCTCGATCGGGCGCGGCAAGTGGTCTTTTACACCTGGTACTTGGCATCATCTAGAGCAACAGGTTGAACTGAACGACCCTCAAAAGAAAAACGGTCGCGTTCAAGTTTGGCTAGATGGGAAAAAAGTATTAGATCAAAGTAAACTTCAATTTCGGACAACTAACGCCCTAAAAATTGAAGGCATTTTCTTCTCCACGTTCTTTGGCGGCAACGATCCATCATGGGCAACACCCAAGGATGTCACTGTTGATTTCGCCAATTTCTCGATTGAACAGTAGCATTTTTTTGTTCAACCGCTCCATACTGTGGTGCTTGCCGATCCAGTCACGTAGTCCTTTTCAGGTAGACCTAAGGCAAATTTCCATAGGTAATACCATTTCCCTAAACTGTCGCTACAGATGCAATCTTTGGTGAGCGGTCAGCCGTCAGCCGTCAGCTTTTTAGCCTTCTAACGGTCAGCGGTCAGCAGCAACGAATCTGTAGGGCTATTTTGGAGAATTGGTGTAATACTAATTTCCTTTTGGCACGCTACGAAGCAAGATCCCTCTATCTAAGACTTCCCCTTCATAAGGAGAATTGAGGGGGATCAGTCAGAGAAAGCTGTAGTCAGCACTTTTTGAATTGAAGACACAGTTTCTTTTCAGTGAGTGAAGGGATCAAAGAGTGTGGCTTATTCAATTGGAAAAGGTGTAGCAATAATGGTTAAAGCTTGCAGCAGAGTAGTTTAGTGTTTTTGCTCAGCACTTCTGCGTTCTCTGCTGCAAGACCCATTACTTTTTATAAACGCCAGCCCGACCGCGATAGGCTTCCATCATGGTCTTCATTTCAGCCATCATGGTTTTCATTTCAGTCATTATTGCTGCTTGTTGCTGATAGACATCTTGTACTGTTGCCGCATTGTTTTTAGGCAAGATAGTATCTAAGCGCGACTGGCTCAACGTCATAATTCGTGCCAGTATCATCTGTTGCTGCTTGTATAAATCAGTCATCGTTGGAGCCTGTCCTTCTGGCAGTGAAGTGAGCACTTTCATTTCAGCCATCATTGTTTTTGCTTGCGTCATCAGCGTCTGTAGCTCGTCAGCTAAGACCTTTTGTTCTCGAAACATTTGCTCGATCGCCGCTGAGTTCGATTGGGCAACTGTCACGGCTGGCGTTGTCGCTTGAACAGGTACTGTCGCAGCTAAAATCAGTAAGCTAGACAAAACACCGTAAGCAAGTTTCTTCATTGGAAAGCTCTCCTGAATCAATTTATAGTTAGATACTTTTGCAAATTGAGCTGCAAATCGTACCGCTTGAAAGGAACCTTAGAACACTTCTCGACACTTTGCATGAGAAGAGGCTTAAAAACAAATTGAGCTTGTATGAGAACGCAGGCTTTATGGTTCATATGTATAACTTCTGCATTGTCTATAAGTAGGTAGCTTCAATTAAGTGGGAAATAAACCATCTAACTGCACACTATGTTTACATCAAGATTTTTAATGGTGACAACCCGATCCCAACCGATATTCTGCGAACCTTGCCTAGCGCTTTTGCTCTATAAAGTTTGATGGTACTGGGTTAGGGCTAGTGCTAGCGCTTACTAAACGTACTGTACAAACTCATGGTGGAATGCTAGCGATTCAACTTGCACCGATGGCTGGTACGATCGTTCGTCTTAAATTACCAGCAGCATGATCAAGCCTTACGTCACTTTCATAAAGGCTCACTATACAGACACGTTGCTAGCCTGTTGTCAGCATCAGATGACAATACACTAATCCTCTCAACGTAGTTGGAGGGGGTGCCACATGACTTAGAGATAGACATAACGTCATGCACATTGCCAAAGGCTGTGGTTTCTCAAAGATGCTGTCGATCGCTATTCCTTTTAACGGCATGGATTCGTGAACTGCCAACTCGTAGCAATAAAGCTAGTAGATGTAAAACGAGAGGTTTGAAAAAGCTCAATCAACTCAGCTGCAAGTGAATCACGTCCTAATGGTTGCTGCTTGAATCCGATCGAAACTTTATAGTATCTGTAGCCTCATCTTAAGGAATTGGTATAACACCCTCCCAGATAACGCACCCTGGCAAGAACGTAAGCAAAAAGTTATGGCTAGTGCCAGCGCACTGAAGCAAAGACAGGCTGCCTGCCAATTGTTTTCCTTAGGACTCGGCAATTGTGCCCAGTAGTTTTTTCAGCCAACGAACCAACTCAAAGCAAACTAATTTAACTAAAAAAGCTGCACACTTATAGAAATTGCCGTTGCAACGTTTACCGGTCTACTCTTTCTGGTCATCACAGACTGCCTTACACCCAAAAAGCCATCAAAGACTTCAGAAGAGGAGATTGGAGAAGCGATCACCAAATATCTTGCTGCAAAGAATAACGGTAGAAACGACCCGCAAAATACCAAAAAGTGAACGCGATCGCTCAAGGAAGGCTGATATAGTGCTTTTTAACCATGGCGGTGACTCCATCGTTAAAAAGCACTATAAGCAAGGGAAGAGGTACGTGACTGTGAAGCCCTCTGTTGATAGCAACCCAACTAATAGCAACCCAACTGCAACCACTGGCAGCGCGATCGCCGTTCAAATCATTCCAGTAACAACAGCAACAGAGCAAGAATGGTTTTTAGACGTTCCGGCTGTTGTTTACGCCAACGATCCCAACTGGGTGCCGCCGATCCGCAGTAGCATTGCCAAGCAGCTTGCGCCGACCAATCCGTTTTTGCAGTACGGGCGCTTACAGCAGTTTGTGGCGGTCAACCGTCAGCAAGGAAACCCCTCACTTCTAGGTCGAATCGTGGCAGCGGTCAACGATCGCTTGATCGCTCGCGAAGGGCAGAAGGTCGGACTCTTTGGCTATTTTGAGTGTGTGCCTGATTTCGCCGTAGCGAAGGCATTACTGGATGCAGCGTGTGAGTGGTTGCGGGATCAGGGCATGAGCACTGTACGCGGACCGATCGACCTCTCAACCCATAACAACTGTCTGTTTTTGGTGGATGGGTTTGACTCGCCACCGATGATGATGATGCCCTACAATCCGCCCCACTACCCGCAGTTTGTAGAGCAGGATGGCTGGCAGAAGGCGAAAGATGCCTATGCGTACAACTTTCCCTTAGACAAACCGCTGTCGCCAGAGTTTGAAAAGGGTTATCGCATTGCGCTGAAATCGGGTGTCACGTTCCGTCCTTTACGAACCAAAGGTGATGGGTTTGAGCAAGATTGCATTAGCCTGTATAACCTGTTTACAAAAGCCTTTTCAAATAACTGGAGTTCCACGCCACGCACGCAAGAAGAGTTTTTAGAAGAAGCAAAAGATTTACAAAGTTTGGTTGATCCAGATGTGTTTCCGATCGCCGAATACAACGGTGAGATGATTGGTTTTTGGATGGGGCTACCGGATTACAATATTGCCCTCAAACACATTAACGGCAAGCTAAATTGGCTCGGCATTCTTAAGTTTCTCTGGTATCGCCGCCAGATCGATCAAGGACGAGTCGTTGCTATTTGTTCATTGCCAGAATTTCGCCGCAAAATGGTGCCGTTAGGGCTTATCTATTTGGGTATGCAGGGTGGCATTCAAAAAGGAAAACCCTACAAACGCGCTGAACTCTCCTGGGTTTACGAAGACAACTATCCCTCTCGCAAACTTATCGAAGCCTCTGGCGGCACGATTTATAAGACCTATAGAATCTATGAGAAAGCATTGACCTGAAAAAGCTCTTAGTTGCCGCGATCGTGGCTCAATGCTGGCTCGTTCTCACTCAAGCAACGAGGGTAACACTGCGCTACTCTGGCTTTATCAGTTGGTTATGCCTTCACGATGACGCTAGTAAACGGTCGGTTGGTCGATCAACGCAAGGGTAAAGTTGGTGAGTGGGGCTTATGCAGGTGGAGATGGCTGTAGCACTATGAGAGCATTCGTAACCGGGGCAAATGGCTTTTCCGCAGCACATTTAATTCAAGCGTTGGAGCAACGCGGCGATTCTGTCGTAGGGCTGGTGCGAAAGTCGAGCGATCTGGCACGCCTGGCAGGAAGCAAGGTAGAGCTAGTGTACGGCGACTTGTGCGACGTTGATACCCTGAAGACTGCGATGGCAGGCGTGGATATAGTCTTTCACATTGCTGCCTATGTCGAACTAGGCATTGTCAATGCAGCCGAAATGACACGGGTGAATGTGGACGGCACGCGGGCAGTGTTGGCAGCAGCGCAGGCGGCGGGAGTCCCTAAGATGGTTTATTGCAGCACGATCGGCATTTTCGGTGATACGCAGGGGCGCGTTATTGATGAAACCTTTGAGCGCATGCAAAAAGATTTTTCGTCAGCGTACGACCGCACCAAATATGATGCTCAGCAATTAGTCGATCGTGCTGCTGCGGCTGGCTTTCATGTCGTTAGCGTTCTTCCGTCTGGAATCTTTGGTGCTGACGACCCGCACTTTGGTCCTGTGGTGAAGCAGTTTCTTAAAGGCGGGCTGAAGCTTTGGGCAGGGGGCGATCGGGTGACGGGCATCGTTCATGTAGACGATCTGGCAACGGCAATGCTGCTAGCAGCCGAGAAGGGCAAGCGAGGCGAACGCTACATTATTTCGGCAGGCGATATGACGACTCGCGAAATGTTTGCTTTACTTAGCAAAGAGTCTGGGGTTCCCGCTCCAGCCGAAACCCCAGAGGCGATCGTGCGGCTAGTCGGCAATTTGCTTGATCCCATCGGTCGTTTGTTTAACTGGCAGCCACCGTTAAGCCGAGAGCGTGTTCATTACGTGTACGATCGTTGTGTGCGAGTGGATGGCAGCAAAGCTCGTCAAGAATTAGGTTGGCAACCACGATCAATAGAGGAGACTATTAGAGCGTTGGTAAGGTAATAACAGATAAAGGCACCGACATTCGCTCTAACCATGTACGATTAAATTTTGTTACAGTCATCGCAGACCCACCTTAACTTGACTTTCTCTGGAGATTCCCCATGTTGCGATTGGAGCACGTCAGCAAAATTTATCCGACTGGCGAAGTGCTGAAGGACATCAACTGGGAAGTCAAACCCGGCGATCGCATTGGCTTAGTCGGCGTTAACGGTGCTGGCAAATCAACTCAGCTTAAAATCATTGCAGGCGAAACAGAGCCAACCGCAGGCGAAATTATCCGCCCTGCCAGCCTGCATATTGCTTATCTGACTCAGGAATTTGAAGTAGACCCCACTCGCACGGTGCGCGAAGAATTTTGGCGTGCCTTTGGGGAAGCGAACGATGTTCACGTGGCGCTGAGTGCGGTTCATCGCCACATGGAAACAGCCACGCCCGAAGAACTGGACAAACTGCTGCATGAGATGGATCACCTACAGCGGCAGTTTGAGGCGATGGATGGCTACGGGTTAGATTCGCGCATTGAGAAAATCATGCCCGACCTGGGTTTTGATCTAGAAGATGGCGATCGCCTTGTGAGTGCCTTCAGTGGTGGCTGGCAGATGCGGATGAGTTTAGGCAAAATCTTGCTGCAAAAGCCCGATCTGCTGCTGTTGGATGAGCCGACCAACCATCTCGATTTAGAGACCATCGAGTGGCTAGAAAACTATCTCAGAGGGCTGTCTACGCCCATGGTCATCGTCTCTCATGACCGTGAGTTTCTCGATCGCCTCTGCACCCAGATTGTTGAAACCGAGCGTGGCGTTTCCAGCACCTACCTGGGCAACTACTCCGCCTACCTTCAGCAAAAAGAAGAGATGCGCGATGCCCAACTCAGCGCCTTTGAGCGGCAGCAAAAAGAACTGGAGAAACAGCAAACGTTTGTCGATCGCTTCCGCGCCAGCGCGACTCGCAGCACCCAGGCAAAGAGCCGCGAAAAGCAGCTTGATAAAATTGAACGGCTCGAAGCACCCGATGGTGGCTTGAGAACCCTCCACTTCCGCTTTCCACCCTCGCCCCGTAGTGGTCGCGAAATGGTGGAAATCAAAAACATGACGCACTCTTACGGTGACAAAATCCTGTTTTTGGATGCAAACCTGCTGCTAGAACGGGGCGATCGCGTCGCGTTCCTGGGTCCTAACGGTGCGGGCAAATCCACACTGCTGCACCTGATGATGGGCATGGAGCAACCGACGGAAGGCACCGTGACGCTGGGCAGCCACAACGTCATTCCTGGCTACTTTGAGCAAAATCAGGCAGAAGCGCTCGATTTGCAGAAAACCGTCATTCAAACCATTCACGACGAAGTACCCAAGTGGAGCAATGAAGAAGTCCGCACTCTGTTGGGACGCTTTCTCTTCAGCGGCGATTCTGCGTTCAAGAAAGTCGAAGCGCTCAGCGGTGGCGAAAAAGCACGGCTCGCGCTGGCAAAAATGCTGCTGCAACCTGCTAACTTGCTGATTCTGGATGAGCCAACTAATCACCTGGATATTCCCGCTAAGGAAATGCTGGAAGAAGCGCTCCAGAACTACGACGGTACAGTGATTATCGTCTCGCATGATCGCTACTTTATCTCCCAAGTTGCTAACAAAATTGTCGAAATTCGTGATGGTGAACTCATCCTTTATCGCGGCGATTATCACTACTACCTCGACAAGATTGCCGAAGAAAAAGATAAAGCAGCCCTAGCGGCGATCGAAGCTGAAAAAGAAGCCAAAGCCGCCGAAAAACGCGCCAAGCAAAAGGAAAAAGAAAAGAGTAAGAAAGCACAAACAAAGGCTTGATGCAGCAATCCACTGCTACCTGTGGCGCGAGTACCAAGCCTTACTGATGCTTTTTCATAGAGCCTTCTTCGTGCAGCAATTCTGCGATCGCCTTTCCCAAATACTCGTACTGCTCCAAGTGATTGTAGAACTGTGCCGAAACACGCACTAGGCGACTAGAAGTGGTTGGAAAGGGTACGATCGGCACCTCAATCTGATAGCGCTCCAACAGGGCATCTTGTAGTCCCATCGGGTTGCCATCAGGCAACGGAATTACCGCCATCGCTCCCAGCATCGCTTCTGGGCAGGGTGGCGCAATCTGAAGCGTTTCGCAGAGAACCCGACGAGCCGCGATCGCCAGCGCATGGTTGGTCGCTATCAGTTCATCCCATCCTCCTGGCAGCAACGATCCCATAAAGCAGATTGCTTCTGGGACGCAGAGGTAAGCTGTGGGATCATCGGTGCCAGTCCAATCAAACTCCAGCCGAAAGCGGCTGCGATCGGTGCGCGTTGCATTAGCACCGTGGCTAATCGTAAGGGGACGGATTGTGGGTTGGCGATCGCGCTGCACATACAAAAAAGCAGCCCCTTTCGGAGCGCTAACCCATTTGTGCAGGTTGCCAGTGTAGTACGTTGCCCCAAGAGCGTGCAGGTTTAGCGGCAGCATTCCCGGTGCATGGGCACCATCCACCAGCGTTTCGACTCCCCGCTGGGTCAAAACTTGTACCAGTTCAGTTAGCGGAAACACTAACCCCGTCTGGCTGACCACATGATCCAGCAGCGCCAGCCGCGTTTTGTCGGACACACAGGCGACGATCGCATCTATCACTTGTTGCGGCTCATCAATGGGAAAGGGCACCTGAGCGACCACGACTTTCAAGCCATACCGCTCTGCCACATAGTTCAACGCATTGCGGCAGGCATTATACTCCTGGTTCGTCGTCAGCAATTCGTCGCCTGGTGCAAACGAAAGCGACTTCAAAACCGTATTAATTGCAGTCGTTGCATTGGGTACAAACGCCAGATCATCTGCCTCTGCGCCTACAAACGCTGCCAACTCTACACGGGCATCGTCCAATAGCGCTTCCAGATCGCGCCCAAAGAACTGGAGGGGCTGCCGCTCCATACGGTCGCGCCAGTGCTGCTGAGCCGTCAACACAGGCAAAGGACAGGCTCCAAAGGAGCCATGATTCAAAAAGGTAATGGACGAATCAAGCGACCAGCAGGCAAGTAGCTGCGCACGAGAAGGAAGCAACGGTGCCGACTCACCCCTCTGCAAATCCGACCATAAGCTGTCCATAGCTGCAACCATAATTTGACCATGCAATGCTCTTGAATACTCTATGCCTCTCCGCTAAAAACTGTTCTCTTCTGTTACTACAACCATACGCTGCCTGTAAGTTAAAAAGATCCAGTTACACGAAACAAGCTAACGATTTACAACTGCAAGAGAAGGCACAAAGCCAGTTCAAGCGTAATAATTATTGAAGGACGTTTAAGAAGCCTAATGAACCACATTTTAGCCGTGAAAGAATTAGTGTTTCAGGCGTTGAGCCTTAACGAAAAATGAGGGATTTTTCTCCTTTAGCTACTTGTTAAACCATCCTCATTAGAAGTAAAGAGCCTAGCAATGATTAACACTATTCAACCAACCAAGGTTGGGGCATGGGCAAAGGCAGTGCTTCGACCTGCCACCGAGTTTGGTCCCATCCCCCTCAGCATTTTGTCTGGAGCTGTGCCTTCGGGCTTGCGTGGCTCTCTCTATCGCAATGGGCCTGCCTTACTGGAGCGAGGTGGGCAACGGGTAGGGCACTGGTTTGATGGTGATGGCGGCATTCTGGGACTGCACTTTACAACGGCAGGTGCAACAGGTGTGTATCGCTATGTCCAAACTGCTGCGTATCGGGCAGAAACCCAAGTTGGAGCGTTTAAGCACAGTGGTTATGGCATGTTGCCGCCTGGTCATTGGTGGGAGCGGTTTAACAAAGGGCTGAAGAATGCTGCCAATACATCTGTGCTGGCTTTGCCCGACAAGCTTCTTGCCTTGTGGGAAGGTGGACTACCGCACGCCTTGACACTCGATCGCCTCGAAACGCTGGGACTTGATGACCTCAATGGCTTGGATGGAGCCGCTTATTCCGCACATCCCAAGCGCGATCTGCAAACGGGTGACATCTTTAATTTTGGGGTAAGCTTTGGTCGGAACGGCACGCTCAATCTGTACCGTAGCGATGCTAGTGGCAAAGTAAAGCAGCACGGCAAGATTCCACTCCAGGGGTTGCCTCTCATCCATGACTGGGTGCTGGCGGGTCAGTATTTGATTTTCTGCGTCCCACCTGTGCGGTTGAAGGCGCTGCCCTTGCTGGCGAAGCTAAAGAGCTATAGTGAAGCGCTAACCTGGCAACCGGAGAAAGGCACTGAAATTATTGTGGTCGATCGCACCACCCTGGAAGTCGTCAGCCGCACTCAAGCCGAACCCTGGTATCAGTGGCACTTTGGCAACGGCAGTGAACTAGCTGACGGAACTGTCGCCTTTGACTTTGTGCGCTACCCCGATTTTCAGACCAACCAATTTCTTAAAGAAGTGGCAACTGGGCAGACTCAAACCTTGGCAAAGGGTACTCTCTGGCAGTTGCGGCTTGAACCCAAAGCGGGCACCGTACTAGCGCTAGAAGAAGTCGTTAACCGCAGTTGCGAATTTCCAACCGTGCAGCCTAGGTCTGTGGGTCAGCCATCACGCTACACTTACCTGTCCATTCATCGTCAGGATGTGGAGTTGCAGCGAGAACTGTTTGGCGCGATCGCTCGTTTCGATTACCAAACCGCAACCCTCACCGAAGCTGATTTTGGTGCGAACTGTTATCCCAGCGAACCGATCTATGCGCCCGATGCGGATGATGTCGATCGAGGCTGGGTGCTGACGGTGGTGTACAACGCAAATGTCGATCACAGTGAAGCCTGGATTTTCGACAGCGAGCGTCTGGATGACGAACCAATCTGTAGGCTGGCATTACCCGAAACCGTACCGCCTGGTTTTCATGGTACATGGAGGGGTAAGGCGTAAGAGATGAGGGATGAAGAGCTAAAAGCAACGCGAGGCTTTCTAGAGTAGCAGCACTACCTACCACTTAAAACTGTCCTTACTTCCCTTACTTCCTGTGTCGCACTCCTATGGCTGTTTCAGAGTAACGATCGCTGTCGGTGAGCGATCGTGTTGGGCAGTGCTTCTCGCGTTGAAAGGCTGGTTAGAAACACTAAACAACCTAAGGTAGCACCGCTGGCAATTTGACAATGAAGCTTGTCCCCATCCCCTCAGCACTTTCAACCTCGATCGTCCCTTGATGAGCTTCAGTCAGACTTTTGGCTAAGAATAAGCCCAAGCCCCAGCCCGTTTGATCTTCCGCAGAGATGGTGCGACGAAATTGTTGAAAGAGAATCGATTGCGCTTCTGTCGTGATCGGCGTACCTTCGTTATGGATGGTCAGGCTGATCTCCGTTTCAGTTTGTTGGAGCGTGAGTATAATTGGCGTGTTAGGCGCACCATACTTCACAGCATTAGTGGCAATGTTTTCAATCACCCGCCGTAGTTCTTTACGGCTGCAACGAGTCATCACTGCACCATTAGAAACCACCACAAAGCGGTTCGTATAGGCGAAGTTCAAATCCTCCACAACTTCTTGGAGTAGCTGTTCCAAATCGCATACCTCAAAGGTAAGCTTTAAGCTCTGTCCTGCCTTCAGTCGACTGGCATCGAGCAGATTCTGAATCATTGAATCCAGTCGATCAATCGCGCTGATCATTCTTGCTGTGACATCAAAGTGAGTATCGCCGCGTTCAAACCGACGGAGGATCAATTGCGTGCCCATTTTCACGACGTTAATGGGATTTCTCAGATCGTGAGTTAGTGTCACCATAAAGAGTTCTTGAATCTCGCTCAGCGTCTGTGAAAACTGAGTCGCAGCATCATTCACAGCTTGCTCAATCGAGCCAATAATAATGTCTCGTTCCCGTACGTCTAAAGGCGCTTCCTCCTCTAAAATCTGAAAGATCACCTTGCGGAGAATGTGATACTCGAAAATAAGCTGAGTCATGGAGTAATCAGCATAACCCGCCCGTTCACGTCCATGCTGTTTACTAATCCGATCGCTTTCTGCCTTATCGGCTTCAGTGCGAGCAGATGTCCGTTCAATATCGGTTGACAGTGCATTGCCTAGATGGCTTAAGTACTGCGGTAACGAATCTTGCAAGACCAGCGACTCTTGATGCATGGAGGCACTGATTTCCTTCCGTGCCCACTCTTCCCACAGTTGCATGATTCGTTTAGCATTTTGCCGAAGACGCTCAGACGCAGGATTAGACACAGGGTTAGACATGAGTTGTGCTTCTCTGTATGAGCGCGATAAAAAGAGACATTGAGCCGAAAGGCGCGCCTGCTTGAACACACAAGTAGCAAAACCTTGCTCTGGCGTTCACGTCTTTAGAAAAGCCTGCTTTTACAGCAGTTTTTAGTTGAGTAGCACAGAGTTTTAAGTGAGCAAGGATCAGCAATTGGCAAAACGCTGGTTTAAATAGAGGAGTGTAGCGTATCCCTTTCAACCTTGCCATAAGTTGGTCAGAACAAGGGTTTTAGTGCCATATAATTAACTTTTACCATGCTCTCGGTCTAATGTTAGAAAAGCGCTAAGTCGGTAGCCCTCATGCTTTGTGAGACGGGGCTAGAGGTCTTTGCTCCCAAGCTACGGTGGAACCTGTCTACCCTTAAATAACAATTCTTAGTTTAATAACGCTCAACTACTGACCAGTTACTTAACGGATAAGAGGCACCTGAATAAGCAAATGATCCCTTAAAGCAATTAGCCGTCAGTGGTTAGCTTTCAGCCTATTCAGTTTAATTTAGTCTATGTACTTAACAACCAATCACCAACAACCGCATGGCTCTTGTCATTGGCTTAATGAGCGGCACCTCTGTAGACGGCATTGATGCGGCTCTAGTCGATCTTTCGGATGCTACAGGCACTCTAGCAGTCACTCTGTTAGCAGGAGCAACCTATCCCTATCCCACAGAGCTACGAGCACAGATCTTGGCAGTCTGTGGCGGTGCATCACTATCAATGGCAGACCTGGCAGATCTAGACGACGCGATCGCCCATCAGTTTGCTCAAGCCGCGATCGCCATTCAAACGGGACACCCCACGGCTGTACTCATCGGTTCCCATGGGCAAACGGTCTATCATCGACCACCGAAACCCAGGCGAGGAGAGGAGAGCGCAGTGGGAGAAAGGGCTCCTACCCCTTACCCCTCACCCCTTACCCCTCACTCCCTAGGCTACAGCTTACAACTGGGACGGGGAGAGGCGATCGCCAACGCTACAGGCATTACAACCATCAGTAACTTTCGTGCCGCTGACATTGCCGCTGGTGGACACGGTGCACCCCTCGTGCCTGCTGTAGATGTGGCGCTCCTTAGTCATCCCACCCTCAACCGTTGCGTGCAAAACATTGGCGGCATTGGCAATGTAGCGTATTTACCCACCAGGGGGCAAAAGGCGATGGGGCGATGGGGCGATGGGATGATGGAGCAAGAAAAGCTCACAACTCAAAACGCGTCCCCACTCCCTACTCCCTACCCCCCACGCCCCCTTTCTCCCCTCGGCTGGGATACTGGACCCGGTAACGTGCTCCTCGACCTGGCAGTGCAAACTTTTTCCAATGGTACGAAGACGTACGACAAAGACGGCAACTGGGCAGCAAGTGGTACGCCTTGCGAAGCCCTAGTCGATCGCTGGCTGCAACAGCCGTTTTTCCAGCAACAGCCGCCAAAATCAACCGGGCGAGAATTATTTGGTGCTGCCTATCTCCACCAGTGTTTGGCAGATGCAGAGGCGCACTCACTCACCCATGCCGATATACTGGCAACGCTAACAGCCTTAACCGTAGACTCGATCGTCCATAGCTACCGTCACTTTTTGCCGCAACTGCCCGATCAAGTCTTGCTATGCGGCGGGGGCAGTAAGAACCTATATTTGAAACAGCGATTGCAGCGGCAATTGGGTAACATCCCTGTTTTAACGACAGATGATGTAGGGTTGAATGCCGAATTTAAAGAAGCGATCGCCTTTGCTGTACTCGCGTACTGGCGGCAGCAAGGTATCGCTGGCAACCTTCCTGAGGCAACGGGCGCTCAAAACTCGGTGCTTTTAGGAGACATTCATTCAGTGTACGGAAGGGGTGCGTAGTAGCATGGATTACCACAAAAACCCGCATCGCAAGAAGCAAGCAAAGCAAGGGATAAGGCTGTGGCTCACACCTTTTTAATGGAGGCAGGACGCTGGTCACTTCAGGGCAACTGGCTAGAACGCAACGGCATGCCCCTTACGGTCATTGGCAAAACGCTGGTTGGCTGGAGCCGAGATGACTGGTTTACGATGGTAACAAAGCTGGTCTTTCCGGGTGCCGATCGCGAAGAAATTTCGTTTCAGTATCGGGGGCGGCTGGATGCTGGCGAGCGCCAGTATACCTTTGTACTTCAGCACAGTTTGCTGGGGCGCGTTGAGGGTGAAGGCTGGGTTGCCCAGGAATCGATCGTGCAGCGGTATTGGGTCTTGGGCGATCGCCAACGTCGTAGCGGGTTTGAAACGCTTTATCGTATGGACGACAACAAATACTACCTGTCCAGCGGCATTATGGCAGGACATTACCTCACCAGCACAATGGAAGCTACCTTGGAACGCCATGTCGATTGATCGCGGTGGCTAACGTGTGGTCTATATCTACTCCAACGAATGCGATCGTTGGTAGGAAAAACAGCCGCTTGAATCAATTAAAATTGCTCAAACGAAAGATCGCTAAAATGACTTTACGGGATTACTAACAATAGAGTGAAAACAAAGTTCCTGACTGCTTAAAAAGCTAGGAGCTGGAGAATAAAACGTTTCGTTCGTCAAGCAGCCTTTAACACCAACTGACGAGCGCGTACCCTGTCGCTTGCTGCTCTAAAAGCCTCAAGCGTTGTACAACGCCTTCTTCAGTAGGTTTTAAGCCTTACTCTCCGGGTAACCATAATGTCCTCCGTTCGATGTTTTTAGGCTGCCTTTGAAGGGTACTGCGCGAACACGTTTTGCCTTTCGTTAGTCATAAAATTGGGTTGCGTTGCGTCAATCGAAGTTCGTGTCAAGGTGTAAAAAAGCATTACCTGCCCTGTATGTATTTTTTGCCCCTGAACGATCGTTGCACCTGCGCTTTCAGGGTTTGGGATGCCCCTTAATGTAAACTATGGTCACAGATTCCAACGTCGGACGCTTGCTAGCAAATCGTTATCGGCTTGCTGAACTGATCGGCAAAGGTGCGATGGGGCGCGTTTATCGGGCAGAAGACATCTTACTGGGCGGTGTCATTGCAGTGAAGTTTCTGGCTCAGACGCTCCTGAACCCCAAGATGCGCGATCGCTTTAAGAGCGAAGCCCGCATTTGTGCCCAACTTGGTCGCAAAAGTATTCATATCGTTAACGTCATTGACTATGGCGTGTCGGATTACAAGGACGAAGACGTACCCTTCTACGTTATGGAGTACTTGCAGGGGCAAAGTTTGAGCGAAGTCATTAACAATCAGCCGCTCCCGTTGCCTCGCTTTTTGACAATTTCTCGGCAGATCGCGTTGGGCTTGCAGTGCGCACATCAGGGCATCATTGTTGACGACAGCCTTTACCCCATCATCCACCGCGACATTAAGCCCAGTAATATCCTCGTGAGCCGTGATGCTAGCTTGGGCGAACTGGTAAAAATTCTTGACTTTGGCATCTCTAAGCTGCTGCAAGCCGATAGTGATCAGACCAGTTCCTATATGGGCACTTTGGCTTACTCGTCGCCAGAGCAAATGGAAGGTCGTGAACTCGATTCCCGCTCTGACACCTATAGCCTGGGCGTAATGATGTACGAGATGCTAACCGGCAAGATGCCGCTCCATGTCGAAACACACGCTTTTGGAGCCTGGTTCAAAGCACATCACTACCAAACACCTCGCACTTTTGAAGCGGTTAATCCTAGCCTGAAGCTACCGAAAGCCTTAGAAACGCTGGTTATGAGCTGCCTGGCAAAGGCACCCGAGGATCGCCCTCAGTCAGTGGCAGATATTTTGGAGGTGCTAGACGCACTGGGGAAACGGTACAAGGATAATCCCGGTGTCGGCAAACGAATTGCAGACTATTTGGAGAAAATGCCGCCCTCAGTCCAGGGTCAACCGAAACCGCTAAGCGACCGAGTTCCTCTAATTGATGAGATCTGCACATTAGCCGTCTGGCCTAAAAATAAACCGATCGCGCAAATCGTCTTTGCCCAAAGCCTTACAACTGAGACTATCGCTCTGCCAGCCGTTTGGGTGATGCTTCCCCGGCAAGAAATCCAGAACTTACAGACGTACCGACTCTACAATGTCATCTACAAAAACTTTCTCTATGCTATGTCGCCCCATCCCACACTGCTGTGGGTGACGGGCATTTACAACCGCCAGCGCCATCAACAAAAAAGCAATGGCGGGGAGGCTCAACAGGGCACGCGCTGGTTGCCCTGCTATTTAGATCTAAAATCACCCTCTGGTTTAGAAACGGCGCGCCTATTGAGCCAAAAAGGAGAGTACCAGGTCTTGCTCTTTGCCTTAGAGCAGCCAGAACGGTGCCTTCATGCGATTACAATCACCATCAACGAGTCTCAGCGATTACAGCTACAAGAGTGGGCAATTACCAGCCAGCCAGTGCGATCGATCGGTTCTCCAACCTTAAGTAAAAATATCCTAAAAGCAGAGTTTGACAAGCTCAAGCTACGCATCACCCCTGAAATGGAGAAAGACCCCGGCGGCTCCTCCTTTGGGCGGTAAGAGCAGGAGCTTAGGTACCTGGGTAGGATGTCTGCTTCGTTACACCTACTTACTCGGTCAGCAACTGGGGAGTGTGGGATCGTCACACTTTATGTTTTGCCCTGGAACCAATCTTTTGTAAGGGCAGACAGTGGGTGGCGCTTACAGCCTTTGATCGATCGCCCTTCTTTTGAGATTGGTAAAACCTTGTATCATTTGCACGTTCAGCAGGGTAGATTCTGTTCATGATAGGGCAAGCAGTTCTGTTGTGTGACACGATTGAGCACTGGTGATGGAGCGGCGTAAATGAACAAACCACCATGCAACAACGTAGCAATATGCCTAGCTGGACACGGCTAAAGCAGAGATTTTTTAAGGCAAGCAGGGTTCTCCTTACGTCGTCAGGTGTTGCCGGGTGCGTTATCATCCTTCGCCTTACTGGGCTATGGCAAGCCTCAGAGTTAGGCGCATTCGATATGCTGTTTCGTCTGCGTCCAGCAGAGCCGATCGACGAACGCATTGTCATTGTGGGCATTGATGAGATGGATCTGCGGCGCGTGGGCAAATGGCCCATTCCTGATCACGTCTTAGTACAGTTGCTGACCAAGCTCCAGTCTTATCAGCCGCGTGTGATCGGTTTAGACATCTACCGAGATTTGCCTGTCGAGCCAGGTTATGCCGAGCTACAGGAGATTTATCGTACGCTGCCTAATCTTGTTGGTATTGAGCAAATCAAAGACCAAGCAAATGTGGGCGTACCAGCCCCACCCCTACTTGCAGTACGGCAACAGGTTGGCTTTAATAATCTGGTGTTTGACGTTGATGGCAAGGTACGGCGGAGCTTGCTCTATTGGAGTGTTGATGGCAAAAGTCATCGAAGCTTTGCGCTCACGCTCGCCCTTGCCTATCTCTCCCATGACGGTATCACGCCTCAAGCTGCCAGCCGTGGTAAGCGCTATTTGCAGCTTGGTCAGGCTGTGTTTCGTCGGTTTGAGAATAGTGATGGTGCTTATACTCGTGCCGATGCCGGTGGTTATCAAATTCTGGCAAACTTGCGAGGTGCAACAGGCACTTTTGCGAGCGTATCGCTGACGGATGTTTTGAAGGGTAGGGTTAATCCTGAGCAGTTGCGCGATCGCATTGTCATCGTTGGTTCTACTGCCGTCAGCCTGCGCGATTTTTTTCAAACTGCCTACAGCAAGGAACTGGTTAACTCGTCACCTCAACCGACATCAGGAGTCGAGTTGCAAGCCAATTTTGCAAGTCAGATCATCAGCGCTGCCTTACAAGGACGTAGTGCTATCAATGTTTGGGCAGAGCCACTGGAGTGGTTATGGATTTTTGTCTGGGCTTGGGTTGGTGCCCAACTAAGCTGGACAGTGCGATCGCCGTCCCGGATCACTCTCAAGTTGCTCTTAGCAAGCGGTAGTCTTGTAGGTTTTTGCTTACTGGGCTTTCTGTGGGGTTGGTGGCTACCGCTAGTGCCACCCATGATCGCGCTGGCAGGATCAGCGATCGTGCTCATGGCTCATGTTGCCTATCTGCAAGAAGAACTAAAGCGTTCCAAAGAGTTTCTTGGCAAGATCATTAACGCCATTCCCGATCCAATTTTTGTGAAAGACAGGCAGCATCGCTGGATTGTGCTAAACCAGGCTTACTCTCGGTTTCTCGGCTATCCCCTTGAAGACTTACTCGAAAAATCAGAGTATGACCTGTTTTCTCAGCAGGAAGCCACTGTCTTTCGTGAGCAAGACCAGCTTGTTTTTAGCAGCGGACAAGAACACGAACATGAGGAGGTTTTTACCGATCAGTGGGGCGCAACGCATTACATTGCAACGAAGCGATCGCTCCATAAAGATGCGGCTGGCAACCTCTTTCTCGTTGGTGTCATACGCGACATCACAGGGCGTAAGCGCATGGAGGACGAGCTAAAACGCACCACTGCCGAACTTATCCGTTCCAATGCCACCTTAGAGCAATCGGCTAGCCACCTGCGCCATTTGGCAAACCATGACGGACTCACTGGGCTACCAAACCGCAAGTTGTTTCACGAACGCCTCGATCAGTCGATCGAGTGGGCAAAGGAAAATAGTCAGCCTGTTGGACTGCTGTTCCTTGACTTGGATGGGTTTAAGCTCATCAACGACACGCATGGGCATGATGTCGGTGATCTATTGCTAAAAGCAGTGGCTAAACGCTTAACGAGTTGCTTGCGTGGCAGTGATACTGTCTCTCGGTTAGGAGGAGACGAATTTACAGTCATTCTCCCCGCCATTCCAATGGCTCAAGGTGCTGCGCGCGTTGCCGAAAAAATTCTTCAGACTCTTGCCAAACCGTTTGTTATTAAAGGTCACACTATTTTTGTCACTACTAGCATTGGCATCAGCCTTTACCCCCAGAATGGGCTAACCGTTGATGTGCTTGTCAAAGAGGCAGATAGTGCCATGTACTCAGCCAAAGAGCTTGGCAAGAACCGCTACGAATTGGCAGCCACGTCTGAGACGGTTAGCAATGAGTAGGTGAAGATGCTCTAGTGCGTGCTTAGAAAATTGCAATGCTCTCTAGAAGCAGAATAAGTAGAAAGCAGAAACAAAACTGTCTGATCTCCTTGTCTCAAGGCAACCAGACGTAAAAGGGCAGACTAACGTTCGCCGTTCGTTTGGCAATGCAGCGATCGATCAACCTGCCCAATGTTATGAAGTGATGCCCTCCAGCCTTGCCTCTGAAAAGCCTGAGCATTCCAGACGAGAAACCACTGCACCCTGATAGTGCTTGTAAGCACCCAGTCATTTGACAATCGTTCATCCCCTCAACGCGATCGCACAAGGGGCTACTTCTTCGCCTTCGTTTTTGATTTAGTGGCTTTCTCCTCTACTGGCTTTTCCTCTTTAGCTGGAGCCACCTTTTCCTTAAACAGTTTACCTGCTGAGAATGCCGGAACAGTTGTTGCCGGAATCTTAATTGGCTTACCGGTGCTAGGGTTACGTCCTTCGCGTTCTTGGCGCTGACGAGCTTCAAAGGTGCCAAAGCCAACCAACGTCACTTTGTCACCAGCAGAGACCGCTTCGATAATGGCGTCGACTGCTGCACTAAGCACTGCATCCGCATCTTTCTTCGTAATGGATGCCTTTTCAGCGATCGCGTCTACTAATTCACTCTTGTTCATAGCTTAAGCCTCTAGCATTGTGGATTCAAATGTGTGCCGTGATTATAGTTCAGCTATTTGTAAATGGCGCAATAAATCAACATTTGCTCATTACTGATTGCTGTTCATTCGTATTACCTTTACCCCAGCGTAAGATCAGCTAGCTCGATACCTTACAGAATTGCATGGCAAAAACTAAATGGATACTATCAAACTTAAAGTAAGGTTCGTCTTCCCCCATAAGTCTAATTTCATACCAAAAAGTGGTGCGTTCATCTGGTCTTTCGATGCTACAAATAGCCTGCTTATTCGCTATGAACCACGATCGCCGCATAGTGAACATTGTCTACAGCCCTTGAGGGCTGGACATTTCAGCTTCTAAGCCCTTCTCAGCAAGGCTATTAAAGACGAGTGTTCCTTTTGCTCAAAATGCCCCTTCCAACGCTGGAATGCAGCGTTCACAGAGTAAGGGATGTGCAGCCGATTCGCCAACGTAAGTGGAGTAGTTCCAGCAGCGATCGCATTTTTTACCCTCCGCATCCACAACTCCAATTTGAAGGGCGTTTGCCTGAGCGCTGTACTTGAGCCCAGTGATGCGATCAACAGTGTCTAGCAGCTCTACTTGAGAGGTGAGAAACAGGTAGCGGAGTTCATCTACACCGTTGCCGCTCAGGCTACCAGAGACGTTAAGTGCCTGTAATGTCTCTTTAAGTTGGGCATCAGCTGTATACAGCAGCAGTTTTGCTTCTAGCGACGAACCGATCGCTTTGTCAGCACGGGCTTTTTCAAGCACCTTGTTGACCTCATCACGGCTTTGAGCAAGGGTTTGCCATTTGGTAGCCAGTGCTGGTGCGTGCCACTGGTCATCTAGCGTGACCCAACCTGCTTGAAAAACAGACGTATGCGGCGTGGTATAGGGTAGCGCTTGCCAGATGTCTTCTGCCATATGCGAGAGGACAGGCGCGATCGCCTTTGCCAGGTTTTCGAGGGCGATTGCCAGAACAGTTTGGCAACTGCGACGACGGGGCGAATTTTCAGCGCTGATATAAAGTCGATCTTTGGCGCTATCTAGATAAAAATTAGAGAGATCGACCACGCAAAAGTTCAGCACCGTTTGGAAGAAGCGGAAAAACTGAAAGCTGTCAAACGCATCGGTTACTTCGCTAAAGACTTCGTTAATGCGATGGAGGAGGTAGCGATCGAGTTCCGGCAGTTGCTCATAGGGCACGGCATTTTTAGCAGGATCAAAATCATGCAGGTTACCCAGCAAGAAACGCGCCGTATTGCGGATCTTACGGTAAACGTCCGCCATCTGCTTCAGGACAGTTTTGCCCAGCCGCATATCGGATGAGTAATCGACAGACGAAACCCACAACCGCAGTACATCAGCACCGTAGGGTGGTTCCTCCTTCTGGTTTTTGCCACCCTTAATAATGATCATCGGATCAACGACGTTGCCGAGGGATTTGCTCATTTTGTAGCCCTGCTCATCCAGCACAAAGCCGTGAGTCAGCACAGTTTTGTATGGCGCACAATTATTTACCGCGACGCTGGTCAGCAAACTGGACTGGAACCACCCACGATGCTGGTCAGAGCCTTCGAGGTACAGATCGGCGGGGTAGGTAGGAGGAGAGGAGAGAGGAGAGAGGGGTGAATGGTCTGGCACCTCACCCCTCACTTGCTCACTCCTCTCCTGTAGCACCGCTGCCCAAGAAGAACCGGAGTCGAACCAGACATCCATCGTGTCGGTGCCCTTGCGATAGGTATGTCCATTGTTCCGGTAAGCCTCTGGCAGCAATTCATCAACGGAGCGCTCCCACCAAGCATCGGAACCATGCTCAGCGACGATCGCCTGCACATAGGCGATCGTTTCCTGAGTCAATAACGGCTCCGCAGTGGCTTCGTCGTAAAAGACAGGAATCGGTACACCCCAACTTCGCTGACGAGAGATACACCAGTCCGATCGCTCTGCCACCATTGGCGTGATGCGGTTTTCGCCCTGAGCCGGAATCCAGCGGACATCCGCGATCGCTGCCAGTGCCTGATCCCGAAAGCCTTCTACTGAGGCAAACCACTGTTCCGTTGCCCGAAAGATCGTTGGTTTGTTAGTGCGCCAGTCGTAGGGATATTTGTGAACGTAAGGCTCTTCTTTCAGTAAAGACTGAGCCTCTTGCAGCGCTGCAATCACCGCCGTATTGCCGTCGCCCAGCACATTCAGCCCAGCAAACGGTCCGGCTTCTTCGGTAAAGTTACCATCATCATCCACAGGCGCAAGGATAGGCAAGCCGTAGCGTTGACCCACAAGATAGTCATCTTGACCATGCCCCGGAGCAGTATGCACTAAACCCGTACCGGTATCTGTAGTGACGTAATCGCCACCGATCACGATTTCGCTCCGGCGATCGAACAAGGGATGCTGATATGTTGTATGCTCCAGCGTTTTGCCCACCATCGTTGCCTGTACAGTCAGCGTGGTGCCGAGGACTTCTGAGAGGCGATCGACTAGATCTTTCGCCACAATCAGGTACTTAAAGCGACCGGGCGCGTTTTCACCCACTTCCACAACTGCATAGATCAGCTCTGGGTTCACGCTCACTGCCAGGTTGGCGGGGATCGTCCAGGGAGTCGTTGTCCAGATCGCCACGCCTAACTCACCCTTACCCATGAAGGAATCTAGCCCCATCATGAGCGCAGGTGAAAGCTGCTTGATTTCAAACGCGGCATACAGACTGCGCGAGGTGTGCCCTTCAGGATACTCTAGCTCTGCCTCTGCCAGTGCCGTTTTGGAACTAGGACTCCAATAGACAGGCTTTAAGCCTCGGTAGATATAGCCTTTAAGCACCATCTGCCCAAAGACGCCAATTTGCGCGGCTTCATACTCTGGTTTCAGAGTGAGGTAAGGATGCTCCCAATCGCTCCAAACGCCATAGCTCTTAAAGCTTTGTCGCTGTTGATCGACAGTTTTGAGGGCAAATTCTTTAGCTTTTTGCCGTAGCTTTAACGGTGTCAGCGCTTTGCGCTCGTCTGATTTGAGGGTTTGCAGCACTTTAAGCTCGATCGGCAAGCCATGACAATCCCAACCCGGCACATAGCGTACCTTTCGTCCGCATAGCAACTGGTACTTGTTGATCACATCCTTCAGCACCTTGTTGAGCGCATGCCCCATGTGCAACGAGCCATTGGCATAAGGAGGTCCATCATGCAATACAAACAATTCGCCTGGATTCTCTTGCGACAGACGTTGGTATAGCTGCTGCTCATCCCAAAATGCCTGTAGTTCCGGTTCCCGTTTGACGGCATTGGCGCGCATGTCAAAATTGGTCTTTGGAAGATTAACAGTGTCTTTATAAGAGCCGGGTTCTGTCACAGTCATGGAATTGGGGACTAGGGTTTAGGGATGGATGCGAATGAGCAGCGTCTTAACGCCTGGAGCTAGTACGGACCATAAGTTAGACAGCCTTTTTCTAGAGTGAGGTCTCTAGAGCAGGGTGCTGTCATGGCTGAGGCCAAGATGAAGGTAGGAACTAGCGCTTTAACTGAATCAAGTGACGCTTGTAGTATTCATGTAGTATAGCAATCACCTTTGCTTGTTGAGAGCCGTTACCTCACTGGCTCAAGCTAAAGCTTACTATCGTTGGTCGGCGATCTGAAGCCTCAAGTTTAGCGAATCACAGTCTTACATACCTAAACGAATCAATCGCTGTATGCAATTAAGCTGAAGCTTGCTTTAAAGGTAGACAGATTTAGAGTTTCTAGACTGTAGGCGTAGCCTCCAAACTCCCTTCTTGTACAGGAGGACAATCTTATTAGTAAGGCAAAGTTCATTCACAGGATAGAGATATGACAAACCGTAATTTGAGACTCTAAGTGGAACGCTAATACCTTATGAGTCCTCGTCAGTAAAATTATGGTTGGCATTAATGAAATCAAAACGGTAGGGCTGCTAGGTCTACTGAGCGGGTTGTTTGTACTCGCTGGCTATTATCTAGTGGGTGATGAGTCAGGTCTTTATCTAGGGTTAGGCATTGCCGCAGTCACTAGCTTTGGCTCCTGGTTTTACTCCGATAAGGCAGCATTGTCAGCCTATCAAGCGCAGCCGATCGCACGAGAGCAAGCACCTGAACTTTACGATATGGTGACTCGTTTAAGCGATCGTGCTGGCATTCCCATGCCCAAGCTATTTGTCGTTCCAACAAAATCTCCGAATGCGTTTGCTACAGGGCGCGATCCTCAACACGCTACGATCGCCGTCACAGAAGGCATCACTGAATTGTTGAACCGTCAGGAGCTAGAAGGCGTGATCGCTCATGAACTGACGCACGTGAAAAACCGCGATACGTTAACTCAAGCAGTTGTCGGTACAGTGGCAGGAGCCATTACTTATCTGGGTCGGTTGCTAACCCTTGGTGCACTGTATGGACCAGTTACTCGTGACACTCGGCGTGCTGCAAATCCCTTTGTTTTGCTGTTTCTCATTGTCCTGGCTCCACTGTCTGCAATGTTGATCCAACTTGCCATTTCTCGAACACGCGAATTCTCGGCAGATCAAGGCTCTGCTGCGATTACAGGTAACCCGCTTGCACTAGCTCACGCACTTGAAAAGCTGGAAGCAGCAGGTCATGAAATTCCGATGCATGGCAATCCAGCTATGTCTCCGTTGCTGATTGTTAACCCACTGTCAGCCCAGGGGTTACAATCGTTATTTCGCACTCATCCTGCAACAGAAGAACGGATTCAGCGACTGATGGAGTTAGCACAACAGCAGCAACCTGTTGATCCTGCGTTTGCTTGAGTTTCTAGTTTTACTAACAGCGATCGATGCGTCACAAAAACTCACTAGAGAAAGCATTCTAATTTGCGCTGCCTTCTTAGAAGTCGGAGTGCCTTGAGAAACAACGATCGCTGTCAGCATCACCCTACCAGCATTGCAGAACGCTGCTGAGAGAAACCGAGTTGTAGAGTCTTGGGATGCCAACCGTCCCCTGTATGGAAGCAACCCAATTTCTGAGTAAGCCCTGACATTTAATAAATTTCATGTCGCTCGGTACGAAGTCACAAGTGTTTGTCATCACATTTGCTTAGGATCAGTTTAAACCCGAACGTCTCTGAGCAAGCATTGCTTCCCCATTGAAATCTATGACCCAGCTTGAGTTGACGCAGTGCCTACACTTGGCTAAAACGCTAGATTTAATTGTGTCGAGCCGCATGATTAACGGAGTTTTGTACGTTTACGATGCCGCTGGGCAAAAGAAACCGTGGGACAGCTTTGTGTCCGATTATCCCTTAGAACGGCTCCGGGCAATGATCGATCGTCGGCAAATTCGCCCTACGACCGCCACTTAAGCCACATGGTTCCGCAGCCAGAAGGTAGCTTTTAGCATTACTTACTACTTCTGGCTTCTGGCTCCCTTTAAAGATGCGCTATTTGTTGCAGCAACCTAAAACTGTTGCAAGAAACGCAAATCGCTTGTGTAGAGACGGCGGATATCATCAATTTGGTGCAGCACCATTGCCAGTCGCTCAACACCCATACCAGCAGCAAAGCCTGTGTAGACTTCGGGGTCATACCCAACCGCTTTTAGCACATTAGGGTCTACCATGCCGCACCCCATGATCTCAAGCCAGCGCCCTTTCCACTGCACATCGACTTCAGCAGATGGCTCTGTGAAAGGAAAGAAACTGGGGCGAAAGCGAATGGGCACTTCCCCAAACAGTTGTTCCAAAAACACTTTAATTGTGCCTTTTAAGTCGGTGAAGGTCAGTCCTTCATCCACTGCTAAGATTTCTACTTGATGGAAGACAGCCGAGTGGGTAGCATCAACTGTATCGCGACGATAGCAGCGCCCCGGCATAACAATTCGTACAGGCGGATCGTTTGTCTCCATGTAGCGAATTTGCACCGAGGAGGTGTGGGTTCGCATGATGTTCCCGTCGGGTAGATACAGCGTATCCTGCATATCGCGTGCGGGATGATCAGGCAGGAAGTTCAGTGCCTCGAAGTTATAGTAGTCTGTCTCCATTTCTGGACCTTCGGCGACAGTGTAGCCCAAACCAACAAAGATGTCTGTGACTCGATCCATCATGCCGTTAATCGGATGAATGCGCCCCTGAGGACGATAAACCCCTGCCATCGTGACATCTAACGTCTCTGCTTCAAGCTGCGCCTGAATCTGAATTGCTTGTAGAGCAAGGCGGCGACGATCGAGTTCCTTCTGAATAGTTTCCTTTACTTCATTTGCTAAGGCACCAATACGGGGTCGATCGGCAGCGTCCAGTTTCCCCATGCCACCCAGCACTTGAGGAATGGGTCCCTTCTTGCCCAGGTACTTCACCCGCAGTTGCTCCAGTTGGTCTAACGAGTCAGTCGCCGTTAACGCCTGTTGGGCTTCCTGACGAATGGATTCTAATTGTGCGGCGAGTTCTTGAAGCTGAACAGTCATACTAAAAGTTGTTGGTTGTTAGTTGTTGGTCTAGGGTTGTTGTTCTAGGACAAAGCACGATCGAACAACGAACAACTAGTTAATTTCCCAGCCCAAAGGGTTGAATAAGATCTGGAACGGGAACGTTGGCTCTAATGCGGCTTCTTCTGCTGCATCCATTCTTCAGTTTAGTAGCTGAGTGGAAGCATAAGCGATCGCGCTCCAAAGTTCTCTACTCCCTGCCCCCTACGCCCCATTCCTCACTCTCACTGATTCATGAAACTACTCATCAGCAACGATGATGGCATTTACGCTCTGGGTATTCGTGCTCTGGCGAACAGTCTAGCCGAAGCAGGGCATGATGTAACGGTTGTGTGCCCCGATCGTGAGCGATCGGCGACTGGGCACGGACTGACCTTACACCAGCCCATTCGCGCTGAAATTGTCGAGTCTATCTTTCATCCCAGCGTCAAAGCCTGGGCATGCTCCGGCACTCCTTCAGATTGCGTTAAACTAGCACTGTGGGCGTTGCTAGATCACCCACCCGACCTGGTACTTTCTGGCATTAATCACGGGTCTAACCTGGGAACCGATGTGCTGTACTCTGGCACGGTATCAGCAGCAATGGAAGGCGTGATTGAGGGTATTCCCAGTATTGCGTTTAGCCTCACCAGTTTTTCCTCGTCCGATTTTCAGTCAGCCGCCGCCTTTGCCCAATCGCTAGTCGCTCAACTTGCCAAGCAACCTCTGCCCGAACTGCTGCTGTTGAATGTAAATGTGCCTGCGGTGGCAGCAGCAGCGATCGCAGGTGTCAAGGTTACGCGACAGGGCATTCGTCGCTATATTGATGTTTTTGAGAAGCGGCTCGACCCGCGTGGTAAAACCTATTACTGGCTCGCTGGCGAGCTGTTGGAGGAAGTAGACGAGGACTCAAGCCTGAGCGAACTAGCCCCCACTGATGTGCAGGCAATTCGCGACAACTACATTACAATAACGCCATTGCAGTACAACCTAACCGCAGCAACAGGACTAGCCAGCCTAAAAAACTGGAATTTTACGTTTCCGGACTGAGGTTATCTACAGACGAGGTAATTAAAGCGACTAAAAATCATACTGGTAGAAAATCTTCTGACTTTTGTGCGTGTGCGCGATCGAACGGGTACTTTAACTAAAAGCTCATTAGATTCGCACTAGCTTTACGTTATGTTTCATCTAAGTGGCCGAAATAATAGCGCATGATTACTGAGATTTAGTCCATCGTGCGATCATGATCACTGACAGAGAGCACCTTTTTTTATGAAGCTGTCTTTAAGGGTACGTTGAATAACTGTTTTTGATGTCACATTTATCCAGGCTATGTCTTTTTGTGATTGAGGTAATTACTGAGCCTGGAGGCTTGATCGAATTTTGCAAAAAACACCCATGTCCAACACGGAAAACCAGTTTACAGTCACCTTCTGGGGCGTTCGGGGAAGTATTGCCAGTCCAGGCTCTTCGACAGTACGCTATGGCGGCAATACCCCTTGTGTTGAAATGCGCGTCGGCGGCGAACGCCTGATTTTTGATGGAGGGACAGGCATTCGTGTCCTGGGGCAGTCGCTACTGTCGCAGATGCCACTTGACGCACATATGTTCTTCACCCACTCCCATTGGGATCACATTCAGGGCTTTCCCTTTTTTGTCCCTGCCTTTGCTAAGGGTAATCGCTTCAACATTTACGGGGCGATCGCACCGAACGGCTCCACCATGGAGCAGCGCTTAAATGACCAGATGCTGCATCCAAACTTCCCTGTCCCGCTACAAATTATGGGTGCAGACCTGAAGTTTAATGATATTGAAATCGGCGAAACGGTTCGGATCAACGATGTAGTGGTCGAAAATGCACTGCTAAACCACCCTGGTCAAGCGGTAGGCTATCGCGTCAACTGGCGGGGTCATGCGGCGGCATATGTCACTGATACCGAACATTTTCCCGATCGATTGGATGAAAATGTCCTTTCCTTGGCGCATCAAGCTGACTTACTCATCTACGATGCGACCTACACCGACGAAGAATACCACTCAGAGAAATCCAGCAAAGTTGGTTGGGGGCACTCAACCTGGCAAGAAGCTGTCAAAATTGCCAAAGCCGCTCATGTAAAGACGCTGGTCATCTTCCATCACGATCCATTGCATAGCGACGACTTTCTCGATCAGGTGGGGGCAGATGTCGCTGCTGCGTTTCCTAACAGCTTAATGGCGCGCGAAGGTTTGGTGATTCATATTGCACCGCCTGTTATGGCTTTGGAGCCTAGAGCAATCGCGGCTGAAATAGGACTGTCGGTATGAGTAGGGTACAGGGAGTAAAGAAAGACAGAATGCACTCAACACAAATGCCTCTCGCCTTTGTTCCTTTGTGTGTAAAAATGTAAAGCGTGTGGGTTACTTCATCGCCAACTACTGTTCTGACTCCGACTGCCGTTGCCCTGGGAAACTTTGATGGTGTGCATCAGGGGCATCGACAGGTCATTCAACCTGTTTTGCCAGAGCCTGTAACCATTGATAAAGGCGCTCATCCATATGCGACTGTGGTGACATTTCATCCACATCCGCAAGAGTTTTTTACAGGACAACCACGCCTGTTACTGACACCGCTTACAGAAAAGGCAGCACAGCTAAGTACGCTTGGGGTCAAACAGCTTGTACTTTTGCCGTTTGATCGTGCGTTGGCAAGCTTAAATCCAGAGCAGTTTTTTGAGCAAGTGCTGGTGCAGCAACTCAAGGCAGTGCAGGTAAGCATTGGTTCAGATTTTTGCTTTGGTCAGCAGCGATCGGGGACGGCAAAAGATTTACAGGCGATTGCGGCTCGCTACGGGATTGCCGTTACAATTACGTCGCTCAAGCATTTAGGAGACGAGCGCGTTAGCAGTTCTGCTATTCGGCAGGCATTACAAGAAGGCAATTTGCCCTATGCTAATCAGCTTTTGGGGCGTCCCTATCGGCTCATTGGTAAGGTCACGCAAGGGCAACAACTGGGACGCACGCTTGGCTTTCCGACTGCCAATTTGCAACTGCCACCCGATAAATTCTTACCACGTTTGGGCAGCTATGCTGTGCGCGTTCATGTCTGCGATCACGGTCATGCGGTTGACCTATCTGCCGTCCCGTCTTTACCAGGCGTAATGAATATTGGCTACCGCCCTACGGTAAATGGCAAAACACAGACGATCGAAGTGCATTTGCTGGATTGGGCAGGCGATCTATACGAACAAACGCTTATCGTTCACTTAGAAGCCTTTTTGCGCTCGGAACAGTCGTTCCCGTCCCTTGATGCCCTCAAAGCGCAAATTCAGGCAGACAGCGATCGAGCACGCACGCTGCTTAATGCTACATCTTGACACCCGAAGAGAGCTAGCAGAGGCAATTTCAGTCAGCTTAAACACGAATGCCTGCGATTATGTAGCAGTCAAGAGAACGTTAGGACAGCCATAAGCCTTAAAACTTTTGAGCAAGGCTTTTATTCATCCTTCATCCTTTTGCGGCTGTGGAAGTCTTTGCTGCACACCGAAAGCCCACTGAAAAATTTGCTACCGACAACCGCTTAAGTGGGAACACTAACAACGGTAGCCTTGGCAAAGCTGCTGCCATGTCTTGGCGGTAATAAGACTAGCCGTAAGCAAACTAGCAGCAACAAGAGGAATGACTAAATGGCAAACGAGGGGCACCTTGCTTTGCTTAAGCAAGGCATAGCCGCCTGGAATGAGTGGTGGCATAACCATCCCAAGACGAGTCCCAACCTTGAGGGAGCAAACTTTAGAAACACTAATCTGCGAGAAGCCAATTTTTACAAAGCTGACCTTAGGGAAGTGAGCTTTCAAAAGGTTGATCTCAGTATGGCAAACCTTGAAGGGGCAAACCTTGGCATTGCCATGCTTGCGGGAGCCACGCTTTATACAGCCATACTCTATAGAGCCAACCTGCGGGAAGCCAACCTTTACAAAGCCGACTTGCGCGAAGCGGATCTAAGTCAGGTTGACCTTAGCATGGCAAACCTGCGGGAGGCTAACTTGAGCACCGCAATTTTGGAAGGAGCGACGCTTTACACAGCTATTCTCCACAAAGCTAACCTGCACGAAGCCAGCCTTTACAAAGCTGATCTACGCGAGGCAGATTTCAGCATGGCGAATCTGCGAGAGGCTAACCTAAGCATGACCAACCTAAGTATGGCAAACCTTTGTATGGCAAACCTGATTGGTGCAACGCTCTATGGAAGCAATCTGAAACAGGCGAATCTCAGTCTGGCAAATCTCTGTATGGCAAACCTGATTGATGCAACACTGGACGGGGCAAATCTTGTTAGTGCAACCCTTATTGGAGTCAACCTCTACAAAGCAACCTTGATTAGTGCCAACCTACGGGAAGCTGACCTACGGGAAGCAACCCTGAGTACAACAAACTTAAGTACTGCGAATCTGCATGGCACCAACTTAATGATGGCAAATCTTCAGGGCGCAAACTTAGCGAAAGCCAATTTAACAATGGCAAATTTGCAGGATGCCAACCTACATAGAGCGAACCTCCACGAGGCTAACCTGCGGGAAGCAAATCTCTCGGGCGCTTATCTTAAAGAGGCAGTAATGCCAGATGGTTCAATACATGACTAGCGATCGCCCCAATAAGGGTTGCCCCATTAACGATCGCCCCTAGTACTGCTTATTAGAATCACTGTTTGATGATGGCGCAAAGAGGCAATGGCAGCATAAAAACATCGCCCCTCCACCCATCGAATCATCTACAAGGCTGGTACAGAGTTTCTGCGTAACGTCTTAGGTTGTTTGCGCGTCATTCAAGCCAGAACGAGCAGCAAGCGCTAGCAGGATTCTAGAAGTACCTGTAAAGACGATGCTAATACCGACCAGTAGCCCGATCGCAAAGGGACCATTTAGGGGCCACTCAAACCAAATCAGACCGCCCAAAACTAGTGTTGTAATGCCATTTGCCAACGACCAAACCCAGTTAGGCTGTGAGCGTCGTTTGAACGCATAAACAATCTCGAAAACGCCTTCTGTAAGCAGAAAAGCGCCTAGAGCCAGTGTCAGCGTTAAGACTCCCTGTAGCGGATAGACCAGCAGCAGCACTGCCGTACCGATGTAAAGAAGACCCAGTAAAAGCTGCCAGACAAACCCCTCTTGCTGCCGCGTCTGATACGCATAAGTTAGCTTAGAGATACCGCTGAAAAGAATAATCCAGGCGATCCAGCTTTCAGCAGCAAGTGTACTAAAAAAGGGAAAGGCGATCGCGGCAGCACCCAGCAGTATGAGCAGCACGCCTGTTACGATCGCTCCGTTGACGTTATTTTTTAAATCGTTAGTAGACAAGTCAGTATTCATCCAGACCTCGCTTAGTGCATTAACAGGGGCGTAAAGCGGAGCGCTTCAACTGAATCTTGGACTGTATCGGATCATTTGAAGGCATATCACCGCTCACTAATACTGCGAGTGAAACACAAAGTAACAGTTGCTTAACAGTATCTCAGGAGGGAGAGCCACTTGTGCCGCAGGAAACAGAGTACGATAGCAAAGCATCCTAAAAGCATCAGAACTGGTTTATTGCAAAAAGAGAAAGAGATAGGAGCGAGTGCCTGAGTCCCTGCATGACAGCAACAAAGCCACGCAGACGATCGCTATGTTTTCTGGGGGATGCTGCTAAAAACAGCTTCTCCACACCCCTTATTCTTGGCTGAATCAACTAGCTCTGCCCGTAGGGTCGTGGGTAGGGTTTGAGTAAGCGTTGGCATTGATACACTTCGACCACCTGAACGATCGCCCCACCACGACGAATCGGCAGATCCGCAACCTTTTGGATCGTCTGAAAGTATGCCTGATATTGTTTAACCGTTCTGCTTGACTGCGAGGCTGATGTGACCAGCAAGCCATCCTGCCCTACCCATTGATCGGGCGTTGACCAGAAAGCAAAACCGCGCAAGTCTTGATCGAAGCAGGTAATTGGTTTGGGCTGAAGCGGTGCGATCGCCATCCCCACCTGTCCTGCGAGAAACAGGTCATTAGTAAACACAAAATTGGCTTGGCTCATAGCTGCAGTCAGTAAGGGAGACGCAAAACCCTGTCGCAGTTGCTGGATGTCAATCAACTGCGTAGACGCATCATTGCTGGGAGTCAAAAACCCGCCAAGGAGGGCATAACGGCTCGGTTTTTGTAGCGTGCCAAGCGTTAGATGCAGCAGCAGCAGCAGCAGCACACTGGTGACTACCCAGCCTGAACCCCATAACCAATGTTTGATAACTTTGGGCGATCGCTGTTGCCAACTAACTGCCTGCTGTCCTAGTAAGAGTGTGGCACTCCAAAACCCTGGCATTGCCCAGGTTGGCAGAATCGCTCGATACCCACCCATAAAGGTAAAGGTCAGCATCAGCGGTAGGGACAGCCAGAGGAGGAAGGCAGTTTTGGGAGAGGGGAGAGGGGAGAGGGCTAAGGCGTAGCTTCCGGTTTCTTTGCTCTTGCTTTCCCTGCTCCCCTGCGCCTCTGCTCTCCTACGCTTCTGCGTTTTCACGGATCTTCTTCGGTTGATCAATTCGATCGCTGCTTTACCGCTGACCCACCAGAGCGGAAAGCCGAAGGTTGGAAACAAATAACCCACGCCCACAAGAAAAGTAACCAGCAGATCAAGGACACTATATCCACGATCGGGAACTGCCCGCCCAGACTGAAACCGCAGTGAAACCCAGTCGTGCTGAGCATTCCAAATGACGATCGGTAGAACTGCTAGCGTAAACAGCCCCAGGCTTGCCAATGTCCAGGGCGAAAGCAGCGCCAAACGGTAACGTGGGCTGGTAAGGCAGAAACCAATGAGTCCGAAACCAAGTGCCAGTCCGTAATATTTGCTTAAGCAGGCAAGTCCAATGAGTAGACCGACGATCGCGAGTCGATAGGTGGGACGGTAGGGAGAGAAGTAAGGGGGCAGCAGGGGGAGAGAGTGGTCTGCCTCTCTAGGTTGCTGCGATTCCTTATCTTCTTGCTGATCAAAAAACTCGCAAACTGCCACATATAAAGTTGCCGTCCAGAAGAACATCAGTGGGCTGTCTGGCAACGTCAATACACCGAAGCCGAGTTGAAAGATGGGGATGAGGGTGGCGATCGCCAGCGTGAGGATTGCTGCTTGCCTGGAAAACAGCCGCACACTGGTCAAGTACAGCAACAGCAGCGATCCTGTATGTAGCAGCAGCGATCCTAACCGAATGGTGAAGGGGGACACAGTATGGGTCAACAAGGGACCAAAGCCTGTGGTCAGTGCTACTAGCAGCGGATGGTCAAAATAGCTCCAGTCTGGATGGAGACTGTAGAGGTAGTAGTAGCCTTCATCAAAACCGACTGGCAGCCAAAGGGCGATCGCACTCCGCAGCAAAAAGCCGCCTACGAGAAGGCTCACCAGTTGCTTGTTCTCTCGCTGTGTCAGCCACTTTTTTATTGCTTGCATCCCGTTCTCGTGCTTACACACCTAAGCATGACAGCTTATGCTACCAAGTCTTACGCCACCGATCCGTCCTGCACTCTCACTACTGGTATAAAAAGCAGAGTGTTATGATTTCAAAGTTAATTTGTGATCAATTAATGAATCTGGGCTTTTTAACGAACCGCTGCGAGTTTGCTGTACCAAAACGCTACAGCGGCAATGGCGAACTGGCATTTGCGGTGATTGGCTGTGTTCTTTGGTTTAGCGCGATCGTCATTCGTTTGGGCTTTAGCAGTAAACCTTGGACGCTTACGGAAAAGTTGGTTGAAGCGACATCATTTGTGGTTTTTGCGGCTTTGCCAATCTTATTTTTGGCAACCTATGAAGGGGCAGAACTTGCTAGACGAGTGCTGTTAAGAAATAGCGGACTTTGGTTTCAAACAGCTACCTGCTTGTTGCTTGGAGTTTATATTAGCGTAGTCAAATTACTTGGTTTAAATCCGGCTCGGTTTGGCTGGCTTAACCAATTCGATCGCTTAATCATTCAGGATTCTTTTTGGCTCAACGTTATTTTGTTTTTGCTGGGCGCTTTTGTGGTGTTGAGGCTGCCGTTTGTGATGCTGGGACTACGCGATCGCAAGCCACACGGCTTCAAGCCACCGACATTACTCTCAACGATCAAGCAAAATAGTCAGCTTACTTTTCTGCTGGTTGCCAACTTTATTTACTTCAGTCTTGTCCACACATCACTGATTTCAACTGCGTTTAAAGCAGAATATTCAGGCTATTTTATTGGGCTTGCCTATATTTTAATTGCTATTTTGCTAGTATCACCGCTCGTCACCCCCTCGGCAACCCGCATGACGGTGTTTGATCTGCTTTTAACTGGGGCTTGTCTGCTAAGTTTGTTTTGCTTTTCTAGACCGTTTTTCAGCTTTGGACCATTTATTGGTTTAACTCTTTTCGTCCTTGTCGTTATTTTTGGCACCAGGTTAGGACGAGAACACTTTGGCTACAGCTTTCAAATTCGTAAAGCTGACGTTTTCTACACAGTTAAAGCTATTTTAGCGGCGGCTTTAATTCTGGTGCCGCTGGCGCTTTTGCTTAGATTTACACAACCTCAAGCTTCTACGTTTAATTTGCCAACGATCGCTCACTCTGTTCTCTTTTTTCTGAGCTATGCCATTCTGTTTGGCTTTCGAGTGGGTCTTTTTGAGGAAATTTTGTTTCGATCAGGGCTAATGGTGTTCATTCGCGATCAGATTCAAGCACGATCGCCACTGCAACGCGATCGCAAACGGCTTGTTCTACTCTCCGCTGTCATTGGTTCTATCATTTTTGGTCTTTGCCACATTGGCAATGAGCCGGGTGCAGGCATCGCGCTCTCGCCCTTCCAGTACAAAGCGATTTATGCAGCGCTGGCAACCCTGGCTTCTATGTTCTACGCGCTTGCTTTTGGTGAAACAAATCGCTTGTGGGCATCCATCACCATTCACGGCATTGTGGATACGATCGCGGTTCTTTTGCTAGGCGCATCGTTGGTTGTACCGTTTTAGCTCTTTCGTGCCTGTTCTAACATGTAGGCGTGCCCACCGATAGAAGCTAATCCACGCAACGCTGGGCTAGCGAGATGTCATGCGGTTTTTAGTTGAGGCGATCGCTATAACAACGAGTATCCTCATAATGTTCATCGTTCGCTCAGGTATTGACACAACATGGCAAAGCTTACAGTTTACGGTACGCCCATTAGCACTTACGTTCGTACCACTCGGTTGCTGCTTGAGGGCATTGGTGCAGACTATGACCTTAAAAGTGTGGATATCTTTAATGGCGAAAGCCAGTCGGCAGAGTACTTAGCCAAAAATCCGTTTGGGAAGGTACCGACGCTGGAGGTTGATGGGACGTTGCTGTACGAAACAAATGCGATCGTCGAATACCTGGATGCAACGCTTGCCGATCGCAAATTTAGCCCATCAGAGCCGCTTGCCCAGGCGCGGATGCGTCAAATCATCTCCATCATTGATAGTTATCTTTATGCAAACGCAATCAGCACAATTGTGATTCAGCGTTTAATTGTGCCTAACCAGGGTGGCAAGCCAGATGAAGCTCTGATAGCAAATGCTGTTGCACCTGCCAAAACAGCGCTAGAGGCGATCGAGTCGCTAGTAGTTGGCAGCCCCTATCTTCTCGGTAGTGACGTGGGCATTGCTGATTTTTATCTCATTCCTATCTTTATCTATCTCTCAAAAACGCCAGAGTTTGAGACAGTTACCGCTCAAACGCCGAAACTGCGAACGTGGTGGGATGGCGTTAGCCAGCGTCCCGATGTGAAAAAAGTGTGTGGCTAACGTTAGTTGCTGACGGCTACTTGTTGCAACAGCCAGTCTACTGCGATGGAAAGATCGGTCGCGGTGAAGTCTGGCTGGGTAGAGTGCTGGTACTTGCCGCTGAGGACACGATCGCCAAAGCCTGTTTGCACCAAAATGCCAACACAGCCTGCGTTGTGCGCCATATCAACATCCGTTGCTTTGTCGCCCACCATAAAGCTCTGACTAAGGTCTAGATCGTGTTCCCAGGCAGCCGCTACCAGCATGCCTGTATTGGGTTTTCGCCAAGTGCTCCAGCGGGTATACTCTGGCTCAATGCCGCCTTCGGGGGCGCTTAAAGACGGGCAATAATAGAGGGCATCCAGTTTTGCACCTGCCTCAGTTTTAAGTAAATGGCAGAGGCGATCATGTAAGGCATCGACATGGCTGGCTGGATAGTAGCCTCTAGCCGGACCTGATTGATTGGACACCAGACAGCAAAACAAACCTGCCTGGTTTAAGCGCCTGACTGCCTGTGCAACGCCCGGCATCAAGTGCAGGTCTTCAACCTGGTGGATGTAGCCCACTTCTTGATTGAGCACCCCATCACGATCGAGAAAAACGGCTCGTCTTGTCACGCCCTAACTGCTCCAAACTTTCTCCAACACGGTTTGCGGCGAAATGTCAGACATCTTGCCAGTCAGCGATTTGATGCCGATAAAGCGGTTGCTTTCAGGCAGCAGTTTTTTAGGCTCGGTAGGACCAAAGAGCGCCACTGTGTAGGTTTTTACAGCCACTGCCAGATGCATCGGAGCGCTATCGGTACACAGCATTAAGTTTGCTGCCGCGATCATCGCTGCCAGCTTGCCCACATCAGCAGGCGCAGTGACTTTCAGTTTAGGGCTTGTTTGTAGCAGCGCAGCCACAAATTCGGCATCATCAGGACCTTGAACGATGACGATCGGTAGGTCGGGCTGTCGGTGCTCAAAGTCTTGAATGATGCCTTTCCAGCTTTCGATAGGATAAATTTTGTCGATGCCCTTCTCTTTTGCTAGCTGGCTAGACCCGCCATGAATCAGCACATAGCCACTGCTTTGAATGCCCAAACGCTTGGCTTCACCCTCTGCCCAGTCAAGATCTTTGACAGGAACGCTAATCGCCATCTCAGGGCAAGGCTTATGGATATCTACTCCTTGCAGCAGATCGTGGTACATCTGAGCCGCGTACTGATTTTGCTTGAGGGGAACGGCACGGGTGAGAAAGAATTCGCCAGCGCTGCCAGCATAACCAACCCGATTGGGAATGCCAGTCAACCACAGGAGTAAGCCAACTGCCCAGCGTTGCCCCAACGAAAGCACCAAATCGTACTCACGTTCGCGAATAACACCCAGAAGATTGCCTAAATCTGCCAGACTGTTGCGCCCTTTAAAATCAAACAAAATTGTGCTGTGCACCGATTTGCAAACCCGATAAGCATCTTTTGCCCTCGGTTCAACCACGACATCAATCAGAGCATTAGGATGGGCTTGCTTCAAATCGTCCAGGGTTGGAAAAAATAGAAGTTGATCGCCAATTCCACCGGGGACGAGGGCTACAATTCGCATAATAATTCTTTACGCTAATTCGCTCTTAATTTTACGTGAAGAAACCGGAAAGTTTTGCGTCTTGCACGTCACCATACGCGCATAATTTGAAACGCTAAGGCGTGAAGGCAGCTTCAGCAAACCAGACTCTAGTTGAGCCATCAGCAGCCAAATTTCAGCACCTTTTCTTTCAGCACCTTTTCCTGCCTCCTGGCGATCGCTTACTATGTCATGGCTATGCTGCATCTAACGGTGTCTTAACCTCATACGCTGACTCACTCATCTCTGTAAGAGTACCACCGTTCGCTTACCTTCCTGAAAGCCCTTTCCTGAAAGCCCTTTCCTGAAAGTTCATTCCTAAAAGCCTGTCTTTCTGAAATGCTGTTGAAGTCACGACCAATGAACGCTCAACCTTAGAGGTCTGCCGTGTATCTCTTGATTCCAGCCGCCGGATCCGGTCGCCGTATGGGCAGTAGTCGCAACAAGCTGCTGCTTCCCCTGTTGGACAAGCCAGTCCTTGCTTGGACACTGGCTGCAATCAAAGCATCACGATCGGTGCGGTGGGTTGGCATTATTGGTCAGCCAGACGATTTTCCTGACTTCAAGGAAATTGTGATCAGCCTGGGGATGACGAAGTGCGTTCACTGGATTCCAGGGGGAACCACTCGTCAGGAATCGGTCTACAAGGGCTTGCAGGCATTACCAGTTGTGGCAGAGCGTGTGTTGATTCATGATGGCGCTCGGTGTTTGGTTACGCCTGAGTTAATCGAGCGCTGCGCGGCTGCTCTTCTTCGCTCTCCCGGTCTCATTGCTGCGGTGCCAGTAAAAGACACGATCAAAGTAGTGACACCCGCGACGCAGTTGATTGCCAGCACACCTGATCGCCGTCAGCTTTGGGCAGCCCAAACTCCTCAGGGCTTTGCAGTAGAGCCACTAACGCGTTGTCATGATGAAGGCATTCGCCAGGGCTGGGAAGTGACTGATGATGCGGCATTATTTGAGCAATGCGGCTTGCCTGTGACCGTTGTGCCAGGGGAAGAGAGCAACTTGAAGGTGACAACACCGATGGATTTGGCGATCGCGGAGTTTATCCTGCGCCAACGGGGGAAGGAGTAAGGGAAGCGTTAGTCTACACTCTGTCGATCGTCAGCCCTTTTTCTGCTTTAGCTCTCTCAACAGGAGGTCAACAGCCCTCACACCATCTTGCTTGCCCTGGTCTTTATAGAGTCGTTTTGCTTGCTCCAGTGCTGTACGCGCGTCGTCTTTGCGATCGCGGTTTTTCAGTGCTTTGCCAAGCTTGTAATACGCCTCGGGGTTTTGCGGTGCAGCAGCCGTATATTGACGGTAAGCAACGGCTGCCGAAAAATAGTCTTGCTTCTCCATGTAAATATCACCAATCGCAACCTGCGCTTCTACAAGATCGGCTTTGAGAAAGAGTGCCCGCTGGTAGGACTTTAGAGCGCGGTTGTACTGCCCTTTAGCTTGCAAAATTTTGGCGATCTGCAACTGAAGCGTCGCGTTGCGCGGTTCAAGTTGCTCGGCGTATTCCAGCCTTGCAACACCTCGTTCGAGATTGCCTTCGTCGAGTAGGGCGGTTCCTAGGCTAACCTGAATGCTAGCCTGCCGGGGAGCGAGCTGAGCCGCCTGCAACAAAGGCTTAACGGCATCTTGCGGTCGTTCTTGTTGCAGCAGCAAGTTGCCCATGAGTTCATAGGGTCTGTAGTTACGAGGTTCTAACGTGATCGCCCGCTGGGTCACCCGCAGTGCCTCGCCGTAGTTTTTCTCGCGGGTCAGCACTACACCTAAACCAATTTGGGCATTCATGTGGCGAGGATTAAAGAGCGTCGCCTGACGGTAAGCCGCGATCGCTGCACCATTGTTGCCGAGATTGGCTTCGCTAAAGCCAAGCGCATAGTAAAAATCAGCGTTTTTGGGATCAAGGGCGATCGCCTGTTGATAAGCTGAAACTGCCTCGCGAAAGCGCCCTTGGTTGGCTTCCAGAAAGCCAATACCTGAGAAAATGCGCGGATTTTGGCTATCGAGTGCTGCTGCTTGTTGGTAGACGGCGATCGCATCAGGCAGCCTGCCAGCATCAACGAGCTTGCGTCCTTCCGCTAGCAGTTCTGTCACCCGATCATCGTTTAGATTTTTACGGGCTTGTGCTGCTACCCCTTGTGGCAGGCACAGCCCCAGGAGCAGCACCAGGCTTATGAGGAGAGGGGTTTGCTGACGCACAATTACTTTTTCCGACATACGTTTTTCTGACAGAGCATCGTCGCTTAGTTGGCAGACCAATTAGATTACAGGAAAGCTTTCTGACTGAAAAGCCTAGGCTGAAAGTTTGTTGACTAGGGCAGCGATCGCTCGATCACTGCGTTTTGCCTACAGCCCATGATTCTATCAATATCTACTAATAACTGATGTCAAAGCACTGGATGCCAGAACAGTCTCAAGCATTCACGACTATCAAAACCTAGCATCTTGAAGCCGTTAAGGGGCCTGCATCGCTTCACGACCTGCATACATTGTTAAAGCAGTCTCAAAGCTTTTAGCAAAAGTACGCTGGTACAAGCGATCGAGAGCCAGCCTTGGAGCAAACTGAAAGCGGATCTAAAAAAGATTACTGCATCCTCATTCTCGTTGCTGGTAGCATTTGCTGATAGTCATGAGCCACGCTATGAGACAGCAGTTATGTAGGTGTAAGCAATGAGTCAACGTGCGTCTACGGACCCGACCCACACCTTTCTAGTAATTGATGACCATGAAGCGATTCTGGAAGGCACCGTCCCTGCCCTCAAGCGCGCCTATCCCACAGTCGAAATTTTCACGGCTCAGGATATTCAAACGGCTCAGACCCAAATCGGCTATTACCATCCCACCCTGGTTTTGCTGGACTTAAGCGTGCCTCCAAAACCCTACGCGCCTGCTAGTGCCGACGTGGGCATCGAGTTTCTAAAGCTGCTAATCGAAAGTAAGCTGGCACCCAATCTTTTGGTGGTCAGTACCAACATCAAACCGTTGGTGCAGCTTAAGCCCATGATCAACGCCTACGAAGGTGGGTTTGCAGCTATGGACAAGTCATCGCCGATTCGGGAGATGATTCGACTAGTCGATTTTGCACTCCGTGGTTCGATCTACTTGCCACCGGAACTGCGTGCCCGATCGGAGTTTGACCGCAAATGGCTGGAGGTACTCACGCTGAAGTTTCAGGAGGGACTGACCGATAAGGCGATCGCCGAGCGGATGCAGGTAAGCGATCGCACGATTCGCAACTACTGGGTGAGGTTGCAAGATGCTCTGGGTATTTATGATGAACCCGATAAGGATCTGCGGATTCAAATTGCGATCGCGGCTCGTAAACTCGGTTTATTAAGTTGAGGCGGTGGCTATTGGGCAATGCCCCTCCCTCCCCTTGAGTGCGAATGCCCTAAGCTCATTACCGCAGTGGTGAATCAGTCTTCCTTCAGGGTCTACCGTGCAAGCTATCTGTTCGTCGTCACACATTATCAAAGCCTAGCCCCTCTTTGCTTACATGGAAATTAAAGTGAATGCTAGATTCTGGACGCAGATTGGTCAGCACATTAGGGTTTGGCGAGTGGGGTTACTGCCAGGATTGCTAGTGATTGGGCTGGTCGCAGGTGCCCGGATGACTGGTTCACTACAACGGTTGGAATGGACAGCGTTCGATCGCGCTCTACGATCGCGTCCTTTAGAAGCACCAGACTCGCGGGTTGTCATTGTTGGCATCAATGAAGAAGACATTCGCCGGGTGGGAAAGTACCCGATCCCCGATCGCGAGTTGGCAACACTTCTCAAAGCGATCCAAGGCTATCAGCCAGCAGTCATGGGGCTTGATCTGTTTCGCGATATCACCACCGATCCCGATCGGGCTGAGCTGGCGCAGCTTTTGAGAGCTAGCCCTAACTTAATTGGCATTGAAGCAGATGTGAGTTCAGTCGCTACGCTCAAAGTCAAACCGCCTCCGGAGTTGCCCCCCACACAAGTCGGGCTAGCTGATATTATTCTTGACCCGGATGGCAAGCTGCGGCGCTGTCTGCTGGCAAGCAAGGTGGATTCTGGCACTGTGAAATATTCGTTACCACTGTTGTTGGCGGCAGGCTACCTCAAGACAAAAGGCATTGCCCTGCAACACGGCACCCGTGCTAGCGACCTGATTCGACTTGGCACAACTACTTTGCCGCGCTTTCGTGCCTATACGGGCGGCTACGTGAGAGCCAGGGCGGGAGGCAACCAACTGTTAATCAACTTTCGCAGCCATCCAGCCCCCTTTCCAGTTGTTTCGATGATGGATGTGCTGCAAGGCAGAGTCAAACCAGAGCTAATGCGCGATCGCATCGTCCTGGTAGGCGTAACTGCTTCTCACAGCCTTAACGACACCATTATGACCGATGCTCTTAAGGGCAGCTTGCTCAGCGAGGCAACAGGCAGCACTGACGAGTATCAGTTGCTCTACGGCATTGAAAATCATGCCCATGCGATTAGCCAACTTATTAGTGCTGTGCTAGACCAGCGTCCCTTGCTACATACCTGGGCAGAAGGCTGGGAATATGCCTGGATTTTGCTGTGGGGGTTGCTTGGCACTGCTCTCGGTCTGCTGTTGCAATCACCCTGGAAAACGCTTTTGGGTCTAGCGATCGGCAGCATGTGCCTGGTGGCGATCGCCTATGGCGGCATCCTCCTCAGTTGGTGGTTACCTGTGGTGCCATCGTTGCTGGCGTTGAGTGCAGCAGGACTAACCACCGCCCTGTTTGACCGTGATTCTCGACTATTACTAGAACAGCGAAGCCTGACGCTCAAGCGTACCTACGATGCGGTGCATAACGGTCCCCTACAAACGCTGGCAGCCATGCTACGCAGTGTAGACGATTTGCCAGCTGAAACTGTGCGATCGCAACTGCAAAATCTCAATCAAGAACTGCGATCAGTGTACGAATCAATGCAGCAGGCAATAGTAACAGGCGATCAACGCTATGCCCAAACCCCCATTGATGCGTTGCTCTATCAGGTCTATGAAGACACTTTAAAGCGTGACTTGCCAGGGTTTAGCTCTATTCATACTTTTATCCCACCAGACTTTACGTTGCTCAAACACTGCACTCTTTCTACCGATCAAAAGCAAGCGCTCTGCCTTTTTTTGCAGGAAGCATTATGCAATGTTGGCAATCACGCGGTTGCTGCGAGCTGTCTAGACGTTATTTGCCGTCAAGAGAAAGATTGCTATACTTTGCGGGTGATTGACAACGGCAAGGAGCTAGCTGCTTTCGATCGCGCCGCATCTGACAGCGCTAGAGAAGGACGTGGTACCGCTCAGGCGAGAGAATTAGCGCGATCGCTGAGAGGTCGTTTTCAACGTCATCCTCATACACCCCACGGCGTAGTATGTGAACTAATATGGCGTAGCTCCCGCTCCTGGCGGCTTTCTCACCTGTTTGAGTCAATGCAATACCTACGTAAAAGGCTTTAATGGTCTTAAGAGTTTTTGAGTCCTAGCTTTTTTGGAGAGCCATGAATCACCTCGCTTCAGCGCTTCTCAAGCAACAACAAATTGTCACCAAGTTACTAGCCGGTATAGTCGCGGGGCTGTGCTTTATGCCTGCGATCGCTCTAGCAGATGACGATAAAGCACCGTCAAGCGGCAGATCATCGGGCGGCAGAGGCTGTGGTAGCAACACACGTCCTGCCGCTAATGTACCTGCACTGATCCTGATCACACCTAATGGGCAATCAGGAAAAACGGTTTCGCCACGCCCGACCTTTGCCTGGTTTGTACGTGATGCTGCACCTGTGCCGTTGGAATTCAGGCTGTATGAGCAGGACGGCGATCGCTTTGTACTGGTGCAAGCAATTAAGGACGAGCGCCTGCGAAGTGCCCCTGGCATCATGGTGCTGTCAGCAAATGATGGGCTGCCTGAGTTGACAGTGGGTAAGCGCTACCGCTGGCAGGTTGAACTCGTCTGCAACCCAAGCCGCCCTTCTAGCAATCTTTTTGCTGAAGCCACAATCGAAGTAGTGCCGCTACAAGCAGGGTTGAAGACCCAATTGGCACGGTCTCGCGATCACCTCGATCGCGCCAAGCTGTATGCTCAGGCAAACCTCTGGTATGACGTACTAAAAACGGCTTTTACTCCAGTTCGCAGCACCACGCGGCTGCGAGCGCTTCGGCTCTCCGTGCTAGATCAGGTGGCACTTGATCCCACTGAACGTCAACTGTTGAAAGCTAGCTCCATTCACCCGATCCAGCGCTAGAGTTGCAAGTAATAGCCGTCAGCAAGCAATCAGCTGTCAAGCGTAGACCGGTTGGGGCATAGACTTTTGCTCTTTAGCCAACAACACTCTTACATTCACTACTGACCGCTGAAGGCTGACCGCTTTTCTAACGCGCCACCACAATCGGATGAAAACCTTGAGCAACGCCTTAACAGACGAGATATTACCAGACGAGTTCTGGCACGGGGTTGAGCAATTTAACCAGCAGGAGTTTTATGCTTGCCATGACACCCTTGAGGCACTGTGGATTGAGGCGACTGAGCCTGACAAGAAGTTTTACCAGGGCATTTTGCAGGTGGCGGTTGCGTTCTATCATTTAGGCAATCAAAACTGGCGTGGGGCTGTCATTTTGCTGGGCGAAGGCATCAATCGTCTGCGCGGCTATCAGCCAAGCTACGGGACGATCAACGTAGAGCAATTTCTGGCGCAGAGCGCTCACATTCTGACCACGCTTCAGCAGGCAGGACCTGACCAGGCTATTGCTGTGATGCAGCAACTAGAGCTACTGCAACCGGAGCCTGATCTAGCTGAAGCCCAATCTGGCGCTGATCCCCAGCTTCTTACGTTCCCTACTCTGCAAACAGTCGATCAAGGGCAGTCGTAGCGTCTTGCGTTCAGCCAAGCTAGCGATCGATGAAACTTCTTGCAGGGATAATCAGTCTCAGATCCTCTAGAGCGGCACTCAACCATGATTCTGTCTAGAAGAATTCGCTTCAGCCGAAGCAAGATTGGGTAGACTACGTAAAGCATCTGCAACCGCCGTAAGCGTCCGTTTTTAGCCCTACTGCTGAGTTTTTTGCCTCATGACTTCTTCTCTCCGATCGCCGCGCACTCCGTTCAAACTGCTCAAGCTAGCGGCTCTCCTTCCGGCTGCGTTGGCGACTGCCCTCGTCTTCGACAGTTTCGTGAATCTTTTTCTGGTTAGTCCGCCTGCTAGGGCACAAACAGGGGCAAACCAATCGCTGACACTGCGATCGGACGTGCAGGAAGCAAACTCTAGAACGGGAGTTATTACAGCACGTGGCAATGTGCAGATTAACTATCCAGCACGACAAATCCAGGCAACATCGGCGCAAGCGCAATACTACAGCCGCGAACGGCGAATTGTGCTGAGTGGCAATGTTTACGTCTTGCAGCAGGGCAACAGTTTGAGAGGTGAAACAGTCACCTATTTGATTGACGAGGGCAAGTTCTTGGCACTGCCAGATGCGCCCAAGCAGGTCGAGTCAATTTACCTTGTTCCGAATGCGACCGCAGCGCCTGTCCCTACTGCGAACCCTGCACCGTTTGTCAACCAACCGCAGTTTACGCCTGCTGTGCCTGCACTGCCACGGACACAATCAGATTTAGCGCCGCCGCTCTCTCGCCCGTTATCTCCTGGTTCGCCCTAACCTAGTGACGACTGATACACGATAAAATCGTCGATAGCCTTGTGTTTTTTGCCCAGCACAGCCAGGAGTGGACGGTTGAAGATTGCGCTTGAGAATGTTCATAAATCCTACGGTGCGCGGGTTGTAGTCAGCCGCGTCAGCCTTTCTGTTTCTCAAGGAGAGATTGTAGGGCTATTGGGTCCTAACGGTGCGGGCAAAACGACAACATTTTACATGGCTACAGGGCTAGAGAAGCCAAATCAAGGTCGAGTGTGGCTAAACGATACGGAAATTACTGCACTGCCGCTGCATCGACGCGCACGGCTGGGCATCGGCTATCTGGCGCAAGAAGCCAGCATTTTTCGCTATTTGACCGTACAGGAAAATATTCTTCTTGTGATGGAGCAGTCTCAAGTCCCCCGCCAAGAATGGCAAGAGCGACTGAGCTATCTGCTGAAGGAATTTCGGCTCGAAAAGGTTGCTGATACCAAAGGCTCTCAAGTTTCTGGTGGAGAGCGGCGACGCACAGAACTTGCACGAGCCTTGGCGGCTGGACGCAGTGGCCCAAAGTTTTTGCTGCTGGATGAACCGTTTGCTGGCGTTGATCCGATCGCCGTTGCCGAAATTCAACAAATCGTAGCTGCCCTGCGCGATCGCCAGATCGGCATCCTCATTACTGACCACAACGTTCGGGAAACACTGGCAATTACCGATCGCTCTTACATTATGCGAGACGGTCAAATCCTGGCTTCTGGTAGCTCTGAAGAGCTCTACAGCAATCAACTCGTTCGACAGTATTATTTGGGCGATAGTTTTCAGCCCTAGAAGCGGTAAGGAGTGGATGAGGAGTAAAAGGATGAAGAATGAGAGCTGAAGGATAAGGTTTTAAGTGAGAGGCGTTTCTACTTGCTTTTTTCATACCCTTACTCTTTCACCCTTCCACCTCAACTTCTAACGCCCAACGCCCAGCGCCCAACGCCCCATTCCCTAATCACCTATGGCTTCTCTATCCACTACAAAACTGCCGCCCATAAAACCATTTGGTCGGATCCCGTCGCTCTTCTCGGTGATGGATCGCTACATTGCTAGCGAACTCATCATGCCGTTTTTGTTTGGGGTTGGCGCGTTTTCCTCGATCGGAGTTGCGATCGGCGTGTTGTTTGATCTAGTACGGCGGGTGACAGAAGCAGGATTGCCTGTGTCTATTGCAGTGCAGGTATTTTTGCTCAAGCTGCCTTACTTTATTGGTCTATCGTTTCCTATGTCGATGCTGCTGTCATGCTTGACGGTATATGGTCGGCTTTCGAGCGATAGTGAGCTAGTGGCGCTCCGAAGTTGTGGAGTCAGCATCTATCGTCTGATTGCACCTGCGATCATCATGGGCTTAATTGTCACGGGCATTACGTTCGCGTTTAATGAAGCGATCGTCCCAGCAGCGAACCGACAAGCATCCGAAACGCTCGATACAGCGTTGAATAGAAAAGAGCCATCGTTTCAGGAGCAAAATATTTTCTATCAGGAGTATCGAGACGTTAGCCTACCGGATGGTGGTCGCGGAAGCGAGCTGTCTCGCATTTTTTACGCCAAGCAATTTGATGGTCAGCGCATGAAGGGGCTAACTATTCTGGACTTCTCGCAAGATGGACTGAATCAAATCGTTGCTTCCGAATCTGCCCTCTGGAACACTGACCAGAAAACTTGGGATTTCTTCAATGGCACTATCTATGTCGTTGCGCCGGATGGCTCTTACCGTAATATCATTCGTTTCGTCCAACAGCAGATTCAACTGCCACGGACACCGCTTGACATTGCTCAGACCTCGCTCGACCCTGGCGAGATGAATATTGCTCAAATCCGGCAATACTTGAGCCTGATGAACCAGACAGGTAACCAGAAGGAAATTCGCAAATTGACGCTGCGGATTGATCAAAAAATGGCGTTTCCGTTCGCCTGCCTAGTCTTTGGTTTGGTCGGTGCAACGTTAGGCACCCAGCCCCGTCGAGGCGTTGGTCGTGGCACTAGCTTCGGTATTAGCCTGGTGTTGATTGTGTCCTACTACCTCTTCATCAGCATTTGCGAAGCCCTCTACCAATTTGATATTCTCTCCTCCTTTTTGGCTGGCTGGCTACCAACGCTCATTGGATTAGTCTTTGGCGGTATTTTGTTGGTTCGTATTAGCCGATAAAGAAACTATGGCAGAGCAAGAAGTGCAAGAGAGCAGGGGGTGCAGGGGCACAAAACTCAGAATGCTTCCTTCACCTCCCCTTGCCCCCTCTGCCTCCTCCACTTCCTCTAAAAGTGCTGAATAATTGCTTTAGCAAATTCTGAACACTTTAGCGGTGGCTCAACAGGCGGTTCCATCATGCGGGCAAGGTCATAGGTAACTTCGCGGTTGGCGATCGCAGCACTAAGACCTTTAGTAATCAGATCTGCCGCTTCTTGCCAGCCCATATATTCGAGCATCATGACCCCAGATAGAAGCAGGGAACCGGGATTAACGCGATCGAGCCCAGCGTGTTTAGGAGCAGTGCCGTGGGTGGCTTCAAAGATGGCGCACTCGTCGCCGATGTTGGCTCCGGGTCCCATACCGAGCCCGCCGACGATCGCCGCTGCCGCATCAGATAAATAATCGCCATTCAGGTTCATGGTTGCCAGGATGGAGTATTCATCGGGTCGCGTCTGAATTTGCTGAAAGATGCTGTCGGCAATGCGATCGTTCACCATTATTTTTTCTTTCCACCGCCCGTTACCGTGCGTCTCCCAGATTGCTTCCAGAACTTCTTTCACCTCGGCACAGATTTTTTCCTTCTTATCAGCCGTCAGCGCGTTGTAACCTGGATCGATTTGACGCGCGTTTTCTTCAAGCGTGATGTCTGGTTGGCGCTCCTTGTTACCTAAAATCCAGGATTCGCGCTCAGTTACACATTCAGCACGAAACTCAGAGGTCACCAATTCGTAACCCCAGTCGCGAAAGGCACCTTCGGTGTACTTCATAATGTTGCCCTTGTGGACAAGCGTGACCATTTGCTTTGCCTTGGGCAGACGCAAAGCGTGTTTCATGGCGCGGCGCACTAACCGCTGAGAGCCTTTTTTGCTGATGGGCTTAATGCCAATGCCTGCGTCCAAAGGGATTTGTTTCTTGCCGTGTTCGGGGGTGCCGGGAATCAGATCTTCATTAAGGAGCTTGATCAGGCGATCAGCGGTTTCGCTCCCTTGCTTCCATTCGATGCCCAGGTAGATATCTTCAGTATTTTCACGGTAAATAATGACATCCAGCTTTTCGGGCGTGCGATGAGGTGACGGTGTACCCGCATAGTATTTGCAGGGACGTACACAGGCATACAGGTCAAAAATCTGGCGAAGCGCCACGTTGAGCGATCGAATGCCGCCACCGATCGGTGTGGTCAACGGTCCTTTAATCGCGACTCCATACTCTTTGATTGCTGCCAGCGAATCGTCTGGTAGGTACTGATATGTGCCGTAGGTATCACAAGCTTCATCACCCACAAAAATTTTGAACCAGCTAATCTGGCGCTTACCGCCATACGCTTTTTCTACGGCTGCATCAAAAACAAGCTGAGAAGCGGGCCAGAGGTCAATACCCGTGCCATCCCCACGAATGTAGGGAATGATGGGATTATCAGGAACAATTGGTTCACCGTTTTGAAACGTAATTTTGGCACCCGTGGTAGGGGGTGCAATCTTTTCATAGGTCATTTACAGTTACTCCTGTATTTATGTAGCGGCGCACCAGCGCAAACAAGCAGCGGCTGAATGGCATTAACCAGACAACGTGCATTAACAGCATCGTTTAGCTGCACTGCTGTGGTTAGAATAGCCCAACGGCTAGGCAGGTTTGTAGTCCATCTGACTGCGCTGGAGCGATCGTCTACCATACGTAAAATGACTGCACCGAATTTGACCTAAGGACTTGTTGAGCAGCGTATAACTAACACACCCCCTGTCGTTATCTTTGTGAGGAGAGACAGCAATAGCTAAGAGAACTGCACAAAGCGGTTTGTAAGTTTAGGTACTTAAAAAATAAGCATCAAGTTTGTTTAGGGTAATCACAGTCTAGCTACTTACGATCAATCACTAAAACCAAGTGGTGGTCGATTCTGCCTGATGGGTTAAATCTTGTGTTCTAAATTAAACGCTCTAAAAAAAATTATTTTTATGAGTTCTAAATCTTATATTTGCTTTGTTCAAACTCTTTGGGAACTCTAAGATAGGAACAAGGTAATGGCTGAACTTTATCAGCAATTCAGCCTGCTTAACCTAAAGACGTCGTTTGATGATAGCAATGGTGAAACGCCGCCCACACAAATGGGCAAACGACTCAGCAGCCTAGGGTAGTTAGCTAACTCTAAAAGAACTACGTCTCACAGAGCCTCTCAATCAGCTTGCTCTAAAATGATTGCTGCTTCTACCTGAAACGGTCTTTTGGCAAGTTTTCAAGGCATCTCATACCGTGCTTAAGCCAATACTGGACAATGTGCGTGGAGAAAGCTCAAGCGGTTTTGTGTTTGTACCCCGTACTGCTGTGTAGGAATCTAGATGAAAAAAATTTTAGTGGTGGACGATGATGCAACGCTGCGAATGGCGTTGACGCGGTATCTAGAAAAACGGGGCTACCAGACGCAAGATGTCGCGTCTGGCGTTGACGCGCTCCTGGTCTTTGAGCAAGATCCGCCAGATCTGGTGGTCTCAGATGTCATGATGCCTGAGATGGATGGGTTTGAATTTTGCCGTCGCTTGCGATCGACCCGTTCTGGACAGCTCGTACCCTTCATTTTTCTCTCTAGCAAAGGAGAAGTAGAAGATCGGGTACAGGGGCATTCGATCGGTGCAGATGATTACTTAATTAAACCCTTTGAACCGAGAGAGCTATTGGCAAAGATCGAATCGCAGTTGGAGCGATCGCGTCGTATCCACAGCGAAATTGTGCTGCTCATGCAGCGCGAAGCTAGTAATTCTAATCAAAATGGACAGGGGACATCAGCGCCTCAGCCCTTGCCGTTGACTCCTGCTGAAGAAAAGGTGTTTTGGGAGGTGATTCAAGGGTTTACTAATAAACAGATCGGCGATCATCTCTTTGTTAGCCCTCGCACGGTGCAAACTCACCTCAGCAATATTCTTAGCAAGTTGCAGCTAGAAAATCGCTCTCAGCTTGTTCGTTTTGCCTTTGAGCAGGGCTACAAGTTGCCAACTGAGAGCTTATTGCGAGACGACAGCTAGCGGTAAACTTTAAAAAGGCTAAAACATCTCTGCCATCTTTGTTTATCTTCCCCTATGGTTTCTGGTCTTTATACGTTAGATGAACTAAGACAGACGATCGCGGCTGACCCGCAGCGGTGGCGACCGTTGGTTTTTACAAATGGTTGCTTTGACTTAATCCATGCTGGTCATGTGCGCTACTTACAGGTAGCAAGAAGTTTAGGAAAAGCGCTTGTAGTTGGGTTAAACAGCGATCGTTCAGTACAGGCAATCAAACCACAGGCTGTAGGACTGCCCCCACGACCGATTGTGCCAGAGCAGCAGCGGGCGGAAGTGCTAGCAGCGCTGAGAGCAGTGGATGGTGTGGTGATCTTTGCTGAAACAACAGCTAGCCAGCTTCTTGACTCACTTCAGCCAGATATCTATGTCAAGGGTGGCGATTACAAGCTAGAAACGTTGCCAGAAGCCGCAATTGTGCAGGCATACGGCGGTCATATAGAGTTAGTGCAAATTGAAGTGCCCAGTTCTACATCGGCGATCGTCAAGCGTATTCTGGCTACCAACGTTACCTAACTGCAACAGTTTTGCGACCAAGCGCTGACCGTGCGTGTCGTGTCAACCACTGATCCGTTTGCTGACTGCTTCACGCGACTTGGAAAACGGTCTTTAGACCTGCTAACGTTATACTGGTGTTTTCGTGTTGCACAAACATTTGAGTGCTGTAAAAGTCTCTCAAATGTTTTGGTAATCTCTTAGCAGTACGCGACTTGATGGATAGGATGGCTAATTCGACTGGCAACTTGATCGCTATGTCCGTGACCGATAATGCAGACTCTGCAAACGCCCTTTACCTGCAACTGAAAGCTGCCTCCGTTAAAAATCAAGTGCAAATCGTTCGCGATTTGGGTGCAGTCGGTGAGCCTGGTTTAGATGCCTTGATGCGCTTTCTTGCAGAATATCAGCAGACAACGGTTGCTGCACTGGCTGCGACAAGCGACGTGACTAGCAAAGCCTCAGAAAATAAAGCCTCAGAAAATACCGTTTTACCCCTTGTGGGAACGATTTATCAGGTACTCTTTAGCTCTGGTTCAGCAGCAGCAACAGTCTTTCTACAAACCCATTTTCCTCAAGGCGTGGTTCCCCTACGGTCTGCCGCAGAAGTCGACTACGCGCCACTGCAACAACTTCTGGCTGAACAAAACTTTCAAGCGGCTGATCAGCTTACCTTACAAAAAATGTGCGAAGTGGTGGGTGCTGCGGCTGTACAACGAAAATGGCTGTACTTTACAGAAATTGAGCGGTTGCCGATCGCCGATCTACAAACCTTAAATGCGCTTTGGCTTGCCCACTCTGAGGGTCGTTTTGGTTTCTCTGTCCAGCGTGAGCTTTGGCTGAGCGTCGGCAAAGACTGGGATCAGCTTTGGTCAAAAATTGGCTGGCGATCGGGTAATCTCTGGACACGCTACCCACAAGGCTTTACATGGGCGTTGTCTGCACCAAAAGGGCATTTGCCACTATCAAATCAACTGCGCGGAGTGCGCGGAATTGCCTCTCTGCTAGCACATCCCGCCTGGTCTTAAAAAACGGTTGTAGAGCTTCGACGGTGCTTTCTAAACATTGAATAAGCGGGTAATCGGACTCGAACCGACGACATTCACCTTGGGAAGGTGACGTTCTACCACTGAACTATACCCGCAAAACAAGGGGCTAGAGGCTGACCATAATCGCCTTTCCCTCAACCAATGAGAGGGTAACCTCACCCATGCGCCTCATCTGTATCAGCTATTATAGGCGCGATTAGCAGCATTACGAAAGAAATTGCGATTACCAGGGTTTCGCCCGCTCTTTCGTCCTTAACGGCTGCTTACTTTAGCCAGTTTAAAGCGATCGCTCACAGCATTCCAATTAACGACATTCCACCAGGCTTGCAGGTAGTCAGCACGGCGATTTTGGTACGCAAGGTAATAGGCGTGTTCCCAAACGTCATTACCCATGATGGGATACAGTCCTTCTATCAGCGGATTGTCTTGATTAGGAGTACTAGTAACTTGGAGTTTGCCGTCTTTTGTCTGTACTAGCCATGCCCAACCGCTGCCAAAGCGTTTTGTGCCAGCTTCGTTGAACTGCTTTTTGAACTCAGCAAAGCTGCCAAAGCCTTTTTGAATAGCGGCAGCAAGCGCTCCAGTTGGCTCACCACCTGCTTTCGGTCCCATAATTTCCCAATACATGGTGTGGTTAAGATGCCCACCGCCATTGTTACGAACGGTTGTGCGAATGTCTTCAGGCACATCGTTGAGGTTGCGAATGAGCTCCTCAATAGTTTTGCCCTTTAATTCGGGGTGCTTCTCAATAGCATCATTAAGGCTTTTAACGTAAGCAGCATGGTGCTTGTCGTGATGGAACTGCATCGTGCGTTCATCGATATAAGGTTCTAAAGCGTTGTAGGCATAGGGTAGAGGCGGCAAGGTAAAAGCACCTGATGCGGCTGGTTTGGCAGCAGGATCAGCAGCCCAAGCAAAACGAGGTGCGTAGATACTGGCAGCGATCGCGCCTGAGCCTGCACCCAACAAGCCCAAAAAATGACGGCGGTTCAATGTCATAACGTAAATCCCTATACTTTAAGCAAGATGTTGAGCCAATTGCAGTCTTAAACCATCGTGCTATGACCCTGTTGCTATCACTCCAAACGTTGTAAAAGCCTACCTAAAAGCGCCATACCAACTTCAAGGGTTCTATAACCAACTTCATCAAACAAGATAACAACTTTGTCTCCTTCGTAACGCATCACCGTACCTTCACCCCAACTTTTGTGCTTCACACGGCTGTCAAGCGGGTAGGGTTCTAATTGATCGGTCTTTTCCACCGTGATGCCAGCGTCGCAGTTGTCGCAAGCGCCGCAGGGAGTGTCGATTTTTTCGCCAAAGTAGTTGAGTAAGTATTCTCGCCGACAGCCGTGAACTTCCGCATACCCACGCATCATTTCCAGACGCGATCGCTCAAACTGTTGGTGCTGTTTATCTGCTTGAGCAGCTTCTTCTAACGCCTCACTTAAATCAGTCGGTTCTGCACAGGCAACGACTTCACCTGTTGGCAGCAGTTCCACTACCCCTGTCGCTTCTAAATGATTGAGGGCAGTCATCACCTTCGTTTGAGAAAGATGCGCTTCCTGCTGTACATCCTTGAGCAGCATGGGTGCGTCGGCTTTGTGAATGGTAACTGCCACCTGTGCCAGTTGATCCAGATCAAGATGACTGCCCGTAAAGAAGCGACGTAGGCTCAAATCTTTAGGGTTGTAGAATAACTTGGCGCTGGCTGGGTTGCCATCCCGTCCGGCTCTACCAATTTCCTGATAGTAAGAGTCGATCGAATCACTGATATCGTAATGAAAGACAAAGCGCACGTTTGGTTTATCAATACCCATGCCAAAGGCAGTGGTTGCCACAATCACTTCAACGTCATCTGCCATAAAAGCGGTTTGAGCCTCATCACGCTCACGACGCTTTAAACCCGCATGGTAAGCAACGGCAGTAATGCCACGATCGCTCAAAGCGGTTGCCAGTAACTCGGCTCGTTTACGCGTCGCTGCATAAATAATGCCTGGTTTTGCTGCCTTTAATACCCCTTGTACCAGAGCCGCTTGTTTTTCCTCGTCATCCTCAAAGCGCTCTACTCCTAACCAAAGATTGGGGCGATCGAAGCCCTGCACAATGACCTGAGCGTTTCTCATGCCCAACTGCTCCAGAATGCCTTGCCGTACAGGCGGCGAGGCTGTAGCGGTCAGTGCCAGCACAGTGGGATGCTCCAAGGCTTCGATCACGCTTCCCAGTCGGCGGTAATCGGGACGAAAGTCATGTCCCCATTCGGTGACGCAGTGGGCTTCATCCACGACAAAAAGTGACGGTTTTGCTGCCTGGAGTTGCGCTAGCGTTTCAGGTTTTTTCAACTGTTCAGGAGCCAAAAAAATAAACTCAAGCTCACCCGCTTTCAATTGATCGAACCTTTCCTGTCGATCGCCCTCGCTAATGGTCGAGTTAACCTGTGCCGCACCCCCTAGTTCCTGGCTCTCGATCGACTCCACCTGGTCTTTTTGCAACGCAATAAGCGGTGAAACCACCACTGTTGCACCAGCCAACTCAACCGCTGCAAGTTGGTAAATGGCAGATTTACCAGATCCCGTTGGCATGACTACCAGGGTATCTTGTCGATTTAATACAGATTGAATGGCTGCTTCCTGCCCCGGTCGCAGATCGTCATAGCCAAGATGCTCTTGAGCCGACTGCTCAATTTGCTTAGTCCGTTTGCGCTGTTTAGCCATAAATTTGGCAGCGAGGGGTAGCAACCAGTTTTCGCTGATACCCGATCGCCTTACTCCTCATCTCTTCGATCAACGTAATCTTCAGAGGAAGACGGCTCTAGCTCCCAACGACGAGCATCGCGTTGTTCTAAGATCTCGGTAGTGCGAAGAAAGGCGCGATCGTCCATCTCTAAACCCACAGCCGCGCCCAGTTCATCAACAACATCCATGTCTGGCGTACTGACAGTACCACCAATCGACTCGTCGCCAACTGCATTTGCTTGCTCGTAGTTTGCATCGATGTCGCCACCAGTTAGCGTTGCGTCAGCTTCATTGAAATTACCTTGGCGATCGCCCATTGTTCGTCCACCTGCCACATAGCCAGGTATTTCCTGCACGCCTGTACCATAGGACTGCGTAATCACTTGTGGCGCATCGCCCAGATCCTCTTCCTCAAGCTCTTCAAGTTCAGCATCCGGAATCAGGTCTAAGGCATCATTCGTTTGCAAATCCAAGTTTCGATCGTCAGCCATCGTCATGAGCATTGGCTCCTCTGCGAGTCTTTCTCTATGCAGCCTAACCAACTAGCAATGACTCAAAATCCTCAAATAGACAGAAGTAACGGTATGACGGGTAACGTCTCTACAAATGGTGCCTGATCAAGCAACACCGGACGCTTTGCAAAAACAATCTAGGGAGATCGGCTAGGGGAGAGCGATCACTGCTTTGTGTTCACTCAGACGCTTTTGGGCACACTGAAGCCAAATAGTAATCGAAGCTGGACGCTCTGTGATGTCGTTATGAAGCAGACGGAATCGATCGTCCTGCAATGAAGTTACTGGCTAACAAACCATTCAATCGGCTCTTCCATAAACGTTATGTCTCGTCTTAATCAGCGTGCCTTCGAGATTCTCAAAGCTGAAATTTTACGCTGTAGTGCTGATGATCCTGTTGGGAAGGTGCAGCGAGATATTGCCCTGCGTCGGCTAGAACGGTTTCAGGCAAAACCAGGCGCTCCGTTGACGCTGGAAGACTTGCGGGACGCGATCGTCGACTTGTTTCCCGACTTTAGCGAAAAGGTTTTGAAAGCGGCAGTTCGCGCCAACTGCCCCTCTCCGACTGCAAATCGGTTTCGGCTAGCATCGGCAGTATTGGTTGGCATCGTGGGGCTAGCCGGAGGCGTTTGGATACTCAACCTGCCCTATCCCCCCATTCGCTGGACGGTAGCGCGAGTCGCACCGCTCGTGTTGATGCCCAGTTTCATCAGCATGGATAAAAACTATCGGCAGGCGATCGCCACTACCGAGCAGGCAGACCAACTGGTAAATCGAGCTACCAGCGCCGCCGATTTAGAGCTGGGCACCACTAAAGTGCAAACGGCACAAAAAAGCTTGGATGCTTTACCTGTCTGGTTTCTAGGCTACTATCCACAGACGTACTGCGGCTTATTTCAATGCAGTTGGCGCTTTACGCTTGATGAGTTTCAAGGTGCTCGTAAAGAGGTTGCCCGGATGGATGCCAAGCTGTTTCAGGAAAAGAATGCCCAAACGCAGCTTAATCAAGCCGACCAATTGCTGGGTAGTGCTAAACAGCAGTATCAGGAAGCACCCAATACCGCTGAGCAGCAGGCAGCAATTGCCCAGTGGCAGCAGGCGATCGATCAGCTTCACCAAATTCCTGACCAGACTCTCGCGGCTCGTATGGCACGACCGAAATTGATGGCGTATGAGCGAGATTTTCAACAAGTATCAGGTTTAGCACTTGGCAGCACTCAGACAAGTAACTTAATTGAGGCAGCTAAGATCTTTGCCAAAACGGCTCAAGAGTTGGATTTAAAGGTTCCCCATGCCGAAATTGAGTGGGAGGAAAACCAAAAGCAGTGGGCAACCGCGATCGATCGCCTGAAAACAATTGACTTTAAAGACCCCGATTATCGGCAAGCTCAAACGCTGCTTGCAAATTATGAAAAGCGCTTCAGCTACGTGCAGATTCGGCTGAAAACAGAGCAAGCATCCGCACAAGCCTTTAAGGAAGCTCAACAGCTACGAAACTATTTGCTTGACTCTACAGCCAATAATGCCAAAGCACTCAACCCTGACCAAGCAAGACAACTACATAGAATCGCAGACAAGCTTAGAGAGGTAAAAGCGGGTACGACTGTGTACGTCGATGCTAGAGGTATGCTGAAAGCGGCGGAAGCACGGTTGAAGTAGCACGTAAGGCAGAGGGCAGGTAATGTTTTGCCTTCTGCCTTACTCAGCAGTCTTAACTCAGCCTTTACTTAGAAGTCGGGTTCGCGTCGATGTAGCGAATCAACGCCTGGTATTTGGGAGCTGTTTTCGGATCTTGTCCGAGATATTCCAACACGCCCCACACCCCATATTTGTTTGGCGGGGCAATATCGTTGTAGTGGCTAAAAAGACCACCACCTGAGGCTTTCCAATTGTTGAGATATTCGGTGTATAGGTCGCCCATGCGAGGATTGCGGTTGACATTAGTGTAAAGTTTGGTGATTTGAGGTTCGTAACCCCCAAACTGGAAACTCGTAAGCTGTTGCCCCCCTTCGTACGCTTTAAGCTGTATCCCATATTTGCGAGCCAGCTTCGCATTAGAAACCATATCATCCTTAATCTTGCCTCTAATATCTGCCTGAAGAATATCAAGGACTTGATCCTCCGACATTTGGGCAATCTGGGCACCTTTCTCTCCATTCAGCAGCGTTTCTCTTCCGTCAAAGTAAGGAGCGATCGCATAAGTATCAGCGTGCTTATAAGCATCTTTCCAGGCAAGTATTTCATTGCCAGACCAGGTATTGACTGATTGCCCTGCCAACACACGATCAATGCGGCTCGTCCCACCCATCACGGTTTCAAAAATTTTGAAAATCTCGACCGATCGCTGTGAGTAGTACTTTGTGCCAGCAAGGTATTGGTCGCGGTCTAACCCCAGCCGCACCCCTTGATCTCTCACATACCCCGCCTGTTCAAAACCGAAGTTCCAGACTTCATTCGAGTATTCAATGTGGGCTTTTAACGAAGGGTCGAGTTTGTCACGTACCAGCGTTGCAAATTGACGCACAAAGTCGTCACTCGCTCTGATGGGAATTGTGAACCAGGGATCAGCCTGTAGCGTATTGGCAAGCTGAATCATATGCTCCAGCGCCACGCCGTTTTCTACTGCCTGGGTCGCAGAAAGGGGTGTGGTGCGATCAGACCAGTTGGCGAGCTTAGACCCATTTGCCTTCTGCCAATCCATAAAGCGGATGGACTTGAACCTGGACAGGGCTTTGAGAAACTGTGGATTGAACGGTTGTGTCTGATAGGTTTTTTCGTGTCCCGGCATAATGAACCGGATATTTCGGACTGGATTAGCTGGATTCGTCTCACGCAGGTGAACAAAAAGACCTTCAGTTTCAGTCGTCACCTTAAACACTGATCGACCCGGTGCTTCGCTCACAGTGGTCAGACCTTTGTTGCTCATTGCGCGAATCTCGATCTTCCCCTGCCCGTCATACAGCAGCGTGTAGTTTCCGGTAGGATAGCGTTGATCGCCATCAAGCACACCTGTCGTCGCATACTGCCCCGGTCGCAAAGACGCAACCCAACCCTCGGCGGTAAGTGCTAAGTCGCCGCCCTGTGCCCAACTCTTACCCTCCGCATTAGAAAACCAGGGATGAGTGGTTTTAAACACGTCCACAAACGGGCGTTCTGCACTGTAGCTCGTCACGCCAGCCAGGTTGATACCCAACGGTGAACGAGCGTTCTCTTTACTGCTGGTACGGGCACTGCCTGCTCCACTCCCAGCAATCATTGTCGCAACATTCGCTGCGATCGATGGTACTGGGGCAACCGTTTGGGCAGTAACAGAAACGCTGCTGTTGGCGCTCGTACTGACGCGATCGATGCTGGCGAGGTCAGCCATCGCTTGGGGCACAAACTTGGATGGATCAGCCAACGTTGCATTGATCTGGAGGAGCGTGCCAATCAGCACGACGCTGCTAATGCCATTGTTGTAAAGACTGGTTAGTTTCACGCGGCGGCTACATTCCCCTTGAGTGTAAAAGTGCGATCAAAAATGCCGTACTCGGCACTCTGTTAAAGTGGCGGTTAGGTACATCGGCATGGGGTGCAACGATGCCCCTGAGCAGCAGGCTTAGATGGCTTTGCCTTTAACATAGACTCACCGTCCAACCTAAAAACCCGATGGCATCATGATAACCGCCTCATTAGGAACAGCCATCGGTAGTCTGCTCAACTTCTAGAAGTCTTGTTAAAAAGGCTTGGCGACTTAGGAATGGGAATTAAATAAGTTCGATCTTTGGTAGGGGCGGGTTTTGCTGCCAAAGCCATGGCAGGATGCAGTTTGGTCTGCCAAATCCGCCCATACAGTTTGCGGGTTTATTAACTTCACGATCCTTAAGCGTAATCACACGCCAAACCCACCACAATCGCAAGATCCCTCATAATTCAGGTGTATCTATTGGTAAGCGAGAGGCAGACTGTGAGTGATCGACGATTCAATCTAACATCTTGTCTGCTAGCCCTCCTGCTGGCGCTCATGCCACTTTTAACAAGTTGCGACCTGCCGCAAGTCAGTGCCGAGGATCGGCTATTTTTAAATCTGTCAGTAGATTTTTTAGGCGACTATCAGTTACCAAAACAGCCTTTTAAGGGGACTCGCGTGGGTGGGTTATCGGGCATTACGTACGATCGTCAGCGCGATCGCTTCTATGCCCTTTCAGACGATCGCAGCGACTTTGCGCCCGCTCGTTTCTACACGCTCAAGCTAGATCTGGATAGTACGAAGGCTGAAGCGCTACGTATTAAGCAAGTGGCGATTGAGTCTGTTACGACAATTTTGGGTGAGGACGGCAAACCCTACCCCCAAGGCACGATCGACCCAGAAGGCATTGCACTATCGCCACTAGAAACCGTCTTTATTTCGAGCGAAGGTGTCACAAAGGATGGCATTCCGCCGTTTGTGCGCGAATTTGACCTTAGAACAGGGCAATGGAAGCGCAGCCTCCAGGTTCCCAAACGCTACAGCCCTGAGACAACAGATGATCAGCCGCCGCAGGGCGTGCAAGACAATCTAGGGTTTGAATCCTTGACGATCGCCTCTGGCAACTATGGCAAAACGGCAGTCGAACCGTTTCGGCTGTTTGCTGTGACTGAGTCTGCCCTGACGCAAGATGTTAGCGCGGCTGACCCAACGCAAGGAGCCAAAAATCGCCTACTCCACTACCTGCTGGAGGCTCGTCGAGCACTGTTGCTTTCGGAGCATTTATACCAACTTGACCCGCCACCGGAGGGTGCCATCAGTCACGGTCTAACAGAACTATTAGCGATCGACCAGGGCGGACATTTCCTGAGCCTGGAGCGATCGTTTGGCTTGGAAGGCTTTCAGGTGAAGCTCTTTCAACTCGCACTGGGTAGCGCGACTGATATTTCGTCATTTGACACTGTGAAAAAAACCTCACGCAGCACGGTAGCCATTCCTAAAAAGCTGCTGCTGGATCTCTCTTCTTTAAACGTGCCGCTGGATAATCTTGAAGGGATGACGATCGGTCCCCGTTTGCCTGACGGTAGCCGCAGCTTGTTACTGGTGAGCGACGACAACTTCCGCCAGGAACAGGTGACGCAGTTTTTGCTGTTTCGCCTGAAGGGTTTGGGTTAAGGACGTGGGGAGGGGAATAGGGAGTCGGAGTTGGGAATAGAGAGCCAACTCATCACTTCCAGCCTTCTACTCCTCACCCTGCCGCAAAGCGCTACTCAAAACTTTCTACTCCTCACTCCTTACTCCTTACCGAAAGAACAACGACGGCTTTAAGATAGTGTCAGTATTTTGGAGAGCACACGATTAATGACTCACTCCACTGATATCGCAACCCTGGGGCGTTGGATGGCAGCAGATTTTAGCAATCAAGCGCAAGCGTTTGAAAATCCGCCCTTTTTTGCCCATATTCGCGTTTGTATGCGTCCCTTGCCGCTAGAGCTGTTGTCAGGCGTGAGTTTGCTGGTAGAGCAGGCATATGATTATGCGCTGAACGATCCCTATCGAGTGCGGGTGCTGAAGTTGATGGCAACGAACGATCGCATCGAAATCGAAAACTACCGTGTGCACGATGAAGCACAGTTTTATGGCGCGACTCGCGATGTTAAACGATTGCCAACGCTCAAAGCTGACCACCTCGAAAAGCTGCCAGGGTGCAATGTGCGAGTGCAGTGGACGGGACACAGTTTTAAGGGAGCGGTTGAACCTGGTAAAGCCTGTATGGTCGTCCGTCGTGGTGTAAATACCTACCTTGATAGTGAATTTGAGATTGATGGCGAAAAATTCATTAGCCTTGATCGCGGACGTGATCCTGAAACTGATGAACACTTGTGGGGTTCGGTTGCGGGACCGTTTGAATTTGTGCGCTGGGCGAGCTTCGCAGACGAAGTTAAGGTGTAAACGCAGACGAAATTAAGGTGTGAAGATGTACGATTTGCTCCTGCGTCAGGGTCGCTTGCTTCAGAGAGATGGGACGATCGCAACAGTGGATATTGCGGTGCGGCAGGGGACGATCGTCACGATTGAGTCTCAGATTGTAGAGTCTGCCACCCTTGACATTGACCTTCAGGGGCAGCTTGTGAGTCCACCCTTTGTCGAGTCACACATTCATCTCGACTCAGCACTAACGGTTGGCGACCCGCGCTGGAACCAAAGCGGTACGTTGTTTGAAGGCATTGAAATTTGGCGCGATCGTAAGCAAAACCTTTCACTAGAAGATGGCAAAGCCCGCGCCATTGAAACCCTGAAGCAGCAAGCCATGCTGGGCGTTCTCTTTGTCCGTAGCCATGCCGATGTCAGCGAAACCAGCCTCACCGCACTTCAGGCGCTTTTAGATGTCCGCGAAGCTGTAAAAGACTGGATGACGCTCCAAGTTGTTGCTTTTCCGCAAGACGGTATCTATGGTGGAGCGCAGAACGACAGCCTGATTGAGAAAGCAATGGAAATGGGTGCCGATGCTGTTGGTGGCATTCCTCACTATGAACTGACGCGAGAAGATGGGGTGAAATCAGTGCATCGCATTTTTGAGTTGGCTCAGAAATACGATCGCCTCATCGATATCCACTGCGACGAAATTGATGATGATCAGTCCCGCTTTCTCGAAGTGGTTGCAGCGGAGGCAATGCGTACTGGTATGGGGTCTCGCGTCACCGCCAGCCACACCACTGCCTTTGGTTCTTATAACAATGCCTACGCCTTCAAACTACTTAGCTTTCTTCGTCGCACCGAACTCAACTTCATCGCCAATCCTTTGATCAACATCACGCTGCAAGGACGCACGGACACCTATCCCAAACGTCGCGGTGTGACTCGCGTTAAAGAACTCTGGCAGCAAGGCACTAACGTCAGTTTCGGACACGACTGTATCCAAGATCCCTGGTATTCTCTCGGCACAGGCAATATGCTGGATGTCGCCTCTATGGGACTCCACGTTTGCCAGATGACAGGTACTGCCGAGATTGATGCCTGCTATGACATGGTGACGTGGAATGGTGCGAAAACGCTAAATGTGAGCGATCGCTATGGCGTTGAAGTCGGCAAACCTGCAAATCTAATTGTGCTGGATGCTCATGATCGTTACGATGCGATCCGTCGCCGCGCCACGGTGCGTTATGTCATTTCGCAGGGCAAGCTGCTGGCAAAAACAGATCCACCCAAAACTGACTGGCATGGTGCATAAAAGCATTTACCTTTAAGTTGCTCTCTGAAGCAATGACAGGCGCATTGATTGATTACAGACGCTCGTATACTGCCAACGCTGAGCTACTTCAAGTCGTTTAGTTGACATTCGTCCGATTCTGCAAAGAGTCGATTTTTTGCTGTGATAAGCGCGATCGCTTGCATTTAGCAAGCAAAATGGTACGCTTGTTTTACGTCATTAGTACATTTGCTTTAACCTGTCGGCTTTGAAAAAATGTTGCTTGATCGAGGTTAGGCAATGTCTGCTGCCTAGACATCGCTTGATCAGTGAAGTTTAGAGTAATTGAATGGCTCCAGAGCAACCACTCGGTTCCGTCGTTCAGGGCTCCCTTAGTCAGGGGCTAGAAGTCCGCTTGCACCCCGATGTGTTTGTGGAAGATATGCGCGTAGGCAAGTTTCTGGTGGTGCAGGGAATGCGATCGCGCTTCTTTTGTATGCTCACCGACGTTTCTCTGGGTACAGGTAGTCCCCGCATTCTTGCCAATCCACCTGATCCCAACAGTTTTTTGCAGGAAGTTCTTGCTGGTACAGGCACCTTTGGCACGATCGCCTTAACGCCGATGCTGATGTTTACACCAGGAGAAGCAGTTAGCGATCGACCGTCAACCGTTAGCAACCGGAAAGCTGAAAGCCGAAAGCTAAAAGCTGAAAGCGCCGGTTCTTACACCGCTCAAACTAGTGCAGACATCGAACTGCTTCCAGTCAAAACAATCCCCGGTCACTTTAGCCAGGTTTATGATGCTAGCGAGCGAGACTTTCGGGCAGTCTTTGGGTGGGAGGATGACCCAAGTAGACGGAATTTTGCGATTGGGCAACCGATCGATATGGCAGTGCCCGTTTGCATTGATCTCGATCGCTTTGTTGAGCGCAGCAACGGCGTCTTCGGTAAATCTGGGACGGGGAAATCGTTTCTGACACGGTTACTGCTATCAGGCATCATCCGCAAACAGGCAGCGGTGAACCTTATCTTTGATATGCACTCCGAATATGGCTGGGAAGCCGCACGCGAAGGCAAGCAGTTCAGCACAGTCAAGGGGCTTCGGCAACTGTTTCCGGGTCAGGTGCAAATTTACACCCTTGATCCGGACTCGACAAAGCGACGCGGCGTACGGGACGCACAAGAGCTTTATATCAGTTTCGATCAGATCGACGTAGAAGATTTGATGCTGGTGCGGGGTGAACTTAATCTGTCGGAAGCCAGTCTAGAAAATGCGATTATTCTTCGCAATGAGTTTGGCAAAGCCTGGATTAGCCGTCTATTAGCAATGAGCAACGGCGAAATTCAAGAGTTTTGCGAAACCAAAATGGGCAGTAAATCTTCAATCATGGCGTTGCAACGGAAGCTCAATCGTCTAGATGAGCTGAAGTATATTCGCCAGACCTGCCCGCACAATTATGTCGGACAGATTTTAGAGTCGATCGAAGCCGGTAAACACGTTGTCGTCGAGTTTGGCTCTCAGTCAAATCTACTGTCCTATATGCTGGCAACAAACGTGATCGCACGTCGCATCCACCATGCCTATGTTCGGAAAGCCGAACAGTTTTTACAGACCAAGAAGGTGAGCGATCGCCCGCGCCAGCTTGTGATCACGATCGAAGAAGCACATCGCTTTCTTGATCCCTCGACCGTGGGACAAACTATTTTTGGCACGATCGCCCGTGAAATGCGAAAGTACTTCGTCACTCTTTTGGTGGTCGATCAACGTCCATCCGGTATCGACAACGAAGTCATGTCTCAGATCGGGACTCGCATTACAGCGCTGCTTAACGACGAGAAAGATATTGATGCCATTTTCACTGGCGTTTCGGGCGCACAAAGCCTGCGATCAGTGCTGGCAAAATTAGACTCCAAGCAACAAGCTTTAATCCTGGGTCATGCGATCCCGATGCCAGTCGTCGTTAAAACTCGTCCTTATGATGAAACCTTTTACGCTGAAATCAGCGAACCTGCCTGGGAAGAATTGCCAGCAGCAGTAGTTTTCAAAGCGGCTGAAGCAGCCAAAGCTGACCTCGGTTTTTAAGCAGATAGCAAGCTCTGAATCATCATAACCGTCTCCTTATACCAGCCTCTTCCTTCACTTCTTCACCCTTTCATCCCATCACCTCTTTACGCAGGTTGTAGCTGAACTCCTTTGACTCGTCTTAGAAAGTAGCGACGGTGATGAATCTACTAGCAAAGCTCGAACGTAAATCATTCAAGGGTGCCTTAAATCAAATGTATTCAACGACCTACCTGAAAGTGGTGCTACCGTTCGGTTATCCCTCTTATCTAGGACTGTTCAGAAGCAAACAATCAGGTCATCATAGGGTATGAAGCAATGTACCGCGCAGCAGCACAACGCAGTTAATATCCTATTCAATCGTCTCCAAAACCTTAAGACATCTGGAGCTTTGTATGCGACTTAAGAGGGACTACTCACCCGGTCGGGTCATACTATAGGGCGAAACTAAAAGACTTTGGTTGCGTCTATAATGTAGGCTACGATCAGATGCAAAGTCATAATGATTCCGTCTTAGTGCTTCAGTTGCCGTCTAAACCCAGTCATTTTAAGTGTTCTGCTCAATAGTTGAGTGCTTTCGCATTAAGGAAATTGTTCTCTAATTAGTTGTCTTTAGTGAACTGAGAGCACTCTAATAGTGTTCTAGTTCTCCACTAGAAAACAAGTATCGAAAGCTAAAGGCTTGACAGTCAGGTTAAAGACTCTAGATCCGAGAGAGTTGTCCTGATATAGAACGTTTGTCTCTAATGTCCTAACTGATGTTGCTTAGGGCGCTAAGTTTCGCTTCAGTCCTAGTTCCCTGTCCTTTGTCTACGGAGTTGTACGCATCCATGGCTACTGCCAATACCAAATCTAAAGCTACGAAGCCCACTTTTACGGCAGATATGGTTCGTACCTACCTGCACGAAATTGGTCGCGTGCCGATGCTGACCCATGAACAAGAAATTATTTACGGTAAGCAGGTGCAGCAAATGATGGCGCTGCATGAGCAAAAAGAGGTGCTTGCCCAAACGCTTGACCACGAGCCGACTGCCAAAGAACTCGCGGACCATGCTCAAATGAGTGAAGAAAGCTTCAAAGAGGTGATGCTGCGGGGTCAGCGGGCTAAACAAAAAATGATCGAGGCGAATTTACGCTTGGTTGTGTCGATCGCTAAAAAGTACCAGAAACGCAATCTAGAATTTCTGGATCTAATTCAGGAAGGCACGATGGGTCTGGAACGCGGCGTTGAGAAGTTTGATCCCATGCGTGGCTACAAATTCTCAACTTACGCCTACTGGTGGATTCGGCAGGCAATCACGCGAGCGATCGCTCAACAGGCACGCACGATCCGTCTACCCATCCACATCACTGAAAAGCTCAACAAGATCAAAAAAGTGCAGCGCGAGCTGGCACAAAAGCTCGGTCGTAGTGCGACTGCGGCTGAGATCGGGGTTGCTCTAGAGTTGGAACCTGCTCAGATTCGAGAATATCTGACGATCGCACGTCAGCCCGTTTCTTTGGACCTGCGCGTTGGCGATAACCAGGACACCGAACTGCAAGACTTGTTGGAAGATGATGGTCCTTCTCCTGAAACCTACATGGCGCAAGAATCGCTGCGTCAAGACTTGGAAACGCTAATGGCTGACCTAACGCCACAGCAACGGCAGGTCATTGCACTGCGTTATGGTTTGGAGGACGGTAACGAACTGTCTCTTGCGAAGGTTGGTGAACGCCTTAGCCTTAGCCGTGAACGGGTACGCCAGCTTGAGCGCCAAGCACTTGACCATCTGCGTCGCCGCAAAGCGAACGTACGAGAATATCTTGCTAGCTAAACTGTACGCTCCTTAAATAAAGTAGGGGACAAGCACTATCTAGTACTTGTCCCTTTCTCTTTAAACTGATTTAAGCATCTTGCTAACGTTGTGGCATTGCTGCACTTATGATTGCACTTTACCCGGCAACGTTTTGAACTATCTAGTCTATACTCTGCTGGATCAACCAATCTTCCCCTAGCAAAGGATGCTACAGCAGATGCAATCGCTCAAGCATTGACCATCATCCTATCTAATACTTAAACGGTTGCATAAGCGCTTTCTAACCAAGTGATAAAGTTAGTACATTCTCTTTAAGTAGCCACTTGGATTAAATGTCATAAGAAATTTTTCTTTTGAAGTATCCACAGAGAAATTCTGATTTTTACTTAAGAACTCCTCCACAGCTTCAAACCCGCTTTCACCAAACGAGGGATAAGCAGGGTGCCCATTAGTGTTGGTATCTTCGACAATGAGGTAGCTACCAACACTAACATAAGGTGCAAGGAGAGCCATTTCTGCTACAATATGTTGCTTAGAATGATCAGAATCCAGAATCACCATACATTTTTTTGGCAGTCGGACATTCAGTAAAGAGTTAACTAAAGCTGGATCAGCACTGGAACCTTGAACATAGTTAATTCTGGAATGCTGTGGTCTGCCAGGATAGTCGAGAATATAGATCGTGATGATCTCACCATGCCCACTAATATTAAGCATATGTGCCATAAACAGAGCGCTACCACCCATATGCTTACCTGTTTCAACAATCAAGTCGGGCTGGGTTTCAGCAACAATTTCTTGATATATCCACATATCTAACGGACATTTCAGGCATTGCACATTCATCCAGTAAGTGCGTTCAGAAATGTGCCCTTCACTCTTAGGACCGTCATAGTAAAGGTTATGAAAGTCGTTGACAATGTCTTTTTGTTCGCGTTGAAGCATGATAAAATACTACCGTTAAAAGAAACTTATCGGTTGCCCGTCAAAAATTTACTATAGTGCTTATATAAATACTTAAAAATTTATACGGTCATCATTTTATTGTGTTAGCCAAATGTCGCTTAAGGCGAGACTAACATAAGCAGACAAAATGTTTACTCAAAGGTTAAATTAGTTTTATTGAGAATTATATAAATTTTCTGACATTCCAAACTTAGAACCTTTTTATTCAAAGTACAAGTACTACTACACTCTGGAATAAACCTTCATGTCATCAAAGTTCCAAATTGTTGTAGGCTTACCCTTTACTTCAATAATTGAATAGCAAATCTTAGTAGCTAGAATTCACAAGATTTATCTGCATCATCAAGAAAAAGGTGGGCAATACAACCTAGTTCGATCTATAGCTTTTAACCTCCATTCCTACAGAGCAAATTTGCGTATGACTTCTACCTCTGGTCAAGTAAAAAACTATCCTTTAGTAGAAATTACAAATGAGAACGAATTAGATGAAAACAACAGCTCAAAAAAACAATTAAATTTAATTGGCAATAACAAACGAGTCGTTGATTTTGGGTGCGCTACAGGCTACTTTGCTCAATTCCTCAAGCAAAGAGGCTGTTATGTTGTAGGAGTGGAACTGAATCCTGAAGCAGCAAAAATTGCAGAACATCACTGTGATCAAGTACTCGTCGCTGATTTGGATTTTATCTCTATTCCAGAGATTCTACGTGACCAAAAATTTGAAGTAGCTGTCTTCGGTGACGTTCTGGAGCATTTACGCGATCCTTGGCGGGTTCTGGAAGAAGCTCGCCAGATCTTGCAGCCTGGCGGCTATGTTGTTGCCTCAATTCCCAATATTGCTCATGGTGCAGTGCGGCTTTCACTCTTGCAGGGTCATTTTGAATATGCTGATTTGGGTCTTTTAGATAACACCCACCTAAGATTTTTTACACGGAAAACGGTTCAAGAATTATTCGAACGAGCAGGCTATACGGTGGATATTATTGACCGTACAATTGTTCCAGTATTCTCTGGCTCGTCGTACTATGTACCTGATGTGGAACGGCAATCCCTAAGTGATGAACTGATTCACCAAGTTGAGCAAGCAGAGGATGCAGATACTCTACAGTTTGTTCTACGTGCGTTTCCAATGACTCTTGAAGGCAAGTATGCCGCACTAAACCTAAAGCACTCACGTGTTAATGAGCAAAATTTGCAGCTACAAACAGAGTTATCAAACTTTCAAAACCAATTAGAGCAAACGCAGGCTCAGTTGGAGCAAACTCAGAACCAATTAGGACAAACGCAGGCTCAGTTGGAGCAAACTCAGAACCAACTAGAGCAAACGCAGGCTCAGTTGGAGCAAACTCAGAACCAATTAGGACAAACGCAGGCTCAGTTGGAGCAAACTCAGAACCAACTAGAGCAGACGCAGGCTCAGTTAGAGCAAACTCAGAACCAATTAGGACAAACGCAGGCTCAGTTGGAGCAAACCCAGAACCAACTAGAGCAAACGCAGGCTCAGTTGGAGCAAACCCAGAACCAACTAGAGCAAACTCAAGAAAGAAATGTTGCTATGGAAAGCAGTAAATTCTGGAAAATTAGAAAGGTTTGGGTGCAATGTAAGCAAAGGATAGGTTTAAGAACATGAAGTAGTCACAATTGACTTAATCACTCTTCAATTCTAAGAAGATAGCTGTTTCTAGGTACTTGGAGGCAAGTAGGCTGAACGCTATAGTGATGGAATGAATGAGGTCAAAATTATGTTTTAGAGACAATATAGCGCTCCTATCTAGTTTGTGAGAAAAGATTTCAGTGGAATCTTTTCTCACAAAGCCTTTAAATCTCATAGCTGATTTAGGACTGCTATATAACTGCTATATAAGGAATGCAAGTTTGCAGTGAAGCCACCTTGCGAAATGGAAAGTCGTCATAGCTCTGTCCGCAGCGCCAAAGATGATGACCTGTTGCAGAAAGATAAAACGTCTCCAAGTCATCTTTCAAAGTCATTAGCGTTTCGTCGCATTGCTTGTCAGTATCACTGCGTAAACACTCAAACTCTTGCAACCGCTTCTGACGATAAAAAATCTCTCTAAAGATGTCTTCGTCATACTGAGTGCCATTTCCCTGAACTACAAGGTCGATACAATGAATTGAAAAGCCTCCAGGCTTTAAAAACTTGTGAATACCATCAAAGACTTCTTTAATCCCCTGTTGAGGAATGTGCTCTAGTACAGACACAGAATAAATGCAGTCAAAGGATGACTCGGCATAGCCAACTAGATCAGCATTAAAATAGCTTCTAACTAAATTAACATTTGGAAATTGCTGAGCGTAAGCCTCATACTCAGTAGGACCATTACCCATACCCTCATAAGGGTCAACTAAGGTAACGTCATAGCCTAACTCTGCAAGCATACCTGCCACTAGCGGGATCCCGCCTCCAATCTCTAACAGCTTGCCGCCTAAAGGTACAGCACCTAAAACGGCTTTAATTGTCCAAGGTCTTTGAACGTTTTTAAGATCACCATTGAGGTAGCAAACTTGAGGCATATTGTCAGCGCTATCACAAAAGTCTCTGACAGTGGCGTAATTTAGCGCTGATGTTTCTTTCTGACTGTAGCGCTCAGTCAAGAAATGTTTGGAATGCTCGTTTAATAATTCAACTGGCTTAGGTAACTCAACTGGCTTGAGTTCTAACGGTTCCTGTTTTGGTTTTCTCGCTCCTGAAAACAGTTTCGTAAAAGGCTTTAAGGTTTTCACTACTTGTTGACCAACTAAGGTATTTTTTCGCAAAATTCACTGAGCCAGAGCTTAGTTTATCGTACAGCTCCTTGTTATCAAGCAGCAGTTTAACAGATTCAACAATACTGAGAGCATCAGCTACAGGCAAGACTAAAGCATCTTTTTTGTTTTCCATTAACAAGCCGAGGTTAGCAGCGGGGAGTATTACCGGTTTACCCATTGCTAAAAACTCAGGTAGCTTGGATGGAAAGCGGTAATCATTGAAAGCATCCGATCGTCCTGGCTGCACTAATACATCTGCTAAAGCAAGTATGTCTGGCAGACGGTCGCGATCAACAAAGCCTAGCTCTATCGAATACCGTTGTGCCCAGCGGTCATCCTCGCCTAAAATGTTGACCGACCCTTGACCAGTACGAACCAGCATTGTTGGATAACCCTCTCGGTTTAACATTGCTGTTGCCAGATACAGACTTCTTACTTCATGGGCATTAGCTGGATGAACATTGCCTGTGTAGCATAATACAGCACTATTTAGGGGTATACCTAACTCTAATGCCAGTTCGGGATTACGCGCTCTTGGAAAAAACCAATCTATATCAGCACCAGGGTAGAGAAGCAGTGTCGGGGTATAGTCAGGAACAAACTCTTTAAGTCGATCGATAATAACGGTTACACCATCAGCAGCTTTAAGAAATTGGTGGTATTTGAGAGGGTGTGAAAGATGTGGAGGAATTGAATCAGGACAGTTATTACATAAGTCTTTGTAGGACGTTTGTAAAAACTTTTCCAGAATGTGCTCTTCATTATCCTCAAGATGGATAAAAAGCTTGAAGTCGTAGAGTTCTTGGAGTCGTTTGCAGTAGAGCCTAACAACTTCTCGTGGAGTCCAAGCATGTACGATGTCTGGACCTCTACCATCAGGAAACACATCTTTAATCTGATGAATTTCATCAAATTCAATCGTTTTATATAGATGTTTACCAAGGACCGAGATAGTCTCTTTACTATGAGGAACTGCGACAACACAGTTTAGCCCCTGGGCAACTAAGCAATTAGCAAAATGATGAACGTGTACAGCACTATTAGCTCTGAAATCAAAGTAAAGAACAAAAAGGACATTCTGCATCAGTACACTTTGACTCCATAATCGCAACGCGCCACATCAAAATTCAGGTTGTAAAAGGGATCGCCTGCTTCAATATAGTGTTGCCATTGATCTAGTAAAAGATAGCGATCGACAAGGTCATAGTAATTACGACGGGTTACGGATTCGTGATGGATTAAGACAGCGCGCGGTGTAAAAATGATGCGCTTTCCAAGGTTAACAAGTTTCATACATAAATCAACGTCCTGATAGTGAGTAAAGAAATGCTCATTAAAATGATTGACCGCCTGAAAATCATGTTTTCGAACCATCATACAGGCAGCAGTCACAGCAGAAACCTCACGCGCACAAACTAGAGAGCCAGCGTAACCATCAACATCCGACGGAAAGCCCCTCATAATGTGATCAGCCGTTCCTCGACTGCCCATTACAACGCCCGCATGTTGTACTGTCCTATCTGGAAACAGCAAAAGTGCCCCAACAGCACCAACATCAGGTTGCTCTGCGTAATATAAAAGCTGCTGTAGCCAATCTTCGGTGAGCACCTCTGTATCATTATTTAGGAAAACCAAATATTCGCCGTTAGCATAGGTTGCTCCTAAGTTATTTGCCCGAGAGTAATTGAAAGTGCCAGGAAAGTTTAAACGTTTGATAGGGTGCTGCCGCATTGTTTGCAATGCTCTTGGATCGTCTGTTTCGTTGTCTACCAAAACTACTTCAAAATTTGGATAGTTAGATAGAGTAAACAGACTGTTTAAGCAGCGCTCTAAATGGTCTGGGGCGTTCTTAGTAGGAATGATTATACTAATCAGCGGATGCTCGGTACGAGGAGCTGAAATAAGACCTAATCGATGATTGCCAAGACTCTTTGCCGTAGCTGGCAGCCCTAATCGTTCTAAATGTGAACGCACTGCTGCTTGCTGAAGTACTTCGACAGCAGGTTTCGCTTGAGGATCACTAGCAACACTTCCTTCGATTTTGCGCCAATGATAAAGAATCTTCGGAATATGACCAATATTTTGAGTAATTTCGGAAAGGCGTAACACTAGCTCATAGTCTTGGACACCGTCGTACTGGCGATCAAACCCTCCAGCAGCGACAACTAACTCTCTTCGTATGCTTAGAAAGTGACCCACATACATGACGCCGCGAAAGTATTCTGGCGACCAGTCAGGCTTAAAAAATGGTTCTATATAATGAAGACCAGAGGAATCAATTTTATCCTCATCGGAGTAAACCAGATCAAAACCTTGCGAAAGCTTTTTTAGAGACGCTTGTATAGCATCTGGTGTGAGCGTATCGTCATGATCAAGAAAGCAAACATAGTCACCACTGGCAAGTTCTAAAGCTTTATTTGTGGCAGCACTAATACCACCAGATGGCTGTAATAAGACCTTGATTCTAGGGTGTTTTTGAGCAAGTGTTTCAAGAACACTTCGGATCTCACTGACTGTTGAGCCGTCATCAACAATGCACCACTCCCATTCTGTCGACGACTGATGCAAGACACTCAATACAGTATCAACGAACCAACTGAGTGATGAGTTAAATGTTGGTGTAAGAATGCTGATTTTAGGAGTGCTTGCTTCAAAGCAATTAACTTGCTCTTGGATTACAGGGTCAATTTTTTTCCAAAATTCACTAGGAGTGATTTCAGGAGGAACGACTACGGGAGCTGGCGTTAAAGGAGCAGGTTCAACGTAAGAACGCCATTTATCTTTAGCGTTCGTCAATAGCCGCGTCGCCAGCCTCAAAGTAGGCTTTAAAGCCATGCCAGGGTAGCGTCGAACTAGCGTTTTAGCATTAAGCCATCGAGTTCGCAGTTTCCAAAACTTACTGCTTTCCATCGCTTGAATTACAGCTTGACTATGCTGTAATTCAAGCTGCGTCCGATGCAGTTCGGAGTTCAAGGTTTCTAGATCCATCTTGATTTATCCGCTTGTGATTGCGATGAGCTGGCTGGTAGAACGTTATGAACGTCTATAATTTACCTTACGGTGGCGTGTCCTACCAAATTTGAAAGGATAATTGTTTACTCAACCCGCATAGTTTAGTTTGAGTTTATTAATGGATGGTTTGTAAGCCCATACCTGTTTCTTTCAGCTCAAAACTCACCTTCACCCCTTTCTCTGTCACCGCTTTTGCGTTTTATAAATGATGAACTGTCCCAGCGCACCAACGCTTTCGACATGGTAGGACGGCAAGTCGGGGCTAATAGACAAATTTGTGGTGTAGCGGCTGAAGAGGACGAAATTTTGTCGCTGCGTACCTTCGGCGATAATTTGTTTGATTTTGGCTTGGTTTGACTCTAGCTCTGACTGGCACACCCGTTGCAACCCAAAAGTTGTTGGTACTTTGGCACAGACTTCCGATTTCAAGTAGGCGATCGCAGCCTGTGTGGCGAAATCATCGTAAGCGTCCTGCTCTGGATTGGTGATTGCCAGCGCCCCACCTAGCCCTAAAAGAACACACCCACCGACGATCGCGCCCGTTTTGATCTTTTTCATGCTGCTGCCGTCAGTCATTGCAGTCGTTTGTCTAAGCTTGAGACGGTTCACCATTGCAGGTTGTTTCAACCTCGCTAATCGTTGTGTTGGCAAGGATTATGCGCTAAAAGCGAAACAAAAGCCAGCTTTTGACCTTTCTCCGGATGCTTTTAGGAAGGCACACTGCACTCAATTATGGCGAGTCTTGTCTAAGCCAGCACAGTTTCTGATTCAGCCAGGCATCTGTCAGTGAAGGTGTCGTATGCGGTTTGTTATAGAGAAATTAATTTAGGGTAACGACATCTTTGCCATTCAAATGCTACAATCAGTATCGCACGGCGAGCGTAGCCAAGTGGTTAAGGCAGAGGATTGTGATTCCTCCACTCGTGGGTTCGATCCCCATCGTTCGCCCTTCTTTTGTACAGTGACTAGCTAGTGTCATCTGTGACAAGTGATTGTCGTCGTAATAGTTTGCTGCCGCTGAGCTACTGGTAGCAGATTAGTATTTTTCAGTGAAAAATTGAACGCTATTAGTGGCGGCAACCGATTTTACGACGGTCAAGCGTTGTAAGGTTTCCCGGTTGATTAGCTACATCCATACAGATATAACTATTGCCATTCCTTTGCCTGGGAGATGTTATCACTCTTTCCAACCCTTACCTGAAAGACTCAGCTAAAGCCGTCTTCGATCGCGCTACCGAAAGCCGTACTCGCTCTATCTGCGAGTCATAGGCAGCTTTTTGCTGCGGCGACGCATCGCCTGGGTTAGCCCTTAAAATTTGCTCATAGTAGCGAAAAATTTGAAACGCATAGCTAGCGATCGCAACCTGCTCTTGAGATAGCGACCTGACCCGCTCTACTAAAGCAGCACAGGTAACAGAGCTTGGTAAGACAAAAACATCAGCATATAGTGGCGGCACGACATCAGCCCGTTTTGCCAATTCGTCTAGTAGCCCAATCGCTTCCTCAGATAGTTCCCCATCAAAATCAGCTAACGAATTAAGCAGGGCTACCAGAAGGAATTTTGAACGTTTCTGCTTCAATTTAGACCTGTACAGCGGTAATCAATTCCTTCAGAATTCTAGCAAAACTTAACCTCATGGTTTCTTTCAGTTGCCCTTATCACTGGTGATAGTGGCGATCGCCTGTACCCTTTTTCTAACTTGCCGACCAAACTTGTGGCGTTAATCAGTGCGTGGTAGTCACAGATGCCTGCATAAAAGCAATTTGCGCTTTTGATACAGCTAGATTGAGCAAGGTGGTGGGGTAGGATGCTATAGGCTATTCTCTACTCGCCGAGCGATCGGTCATACCCTACCCAAAACCCTGTACCCTCTTAGAACTTAGAGGCATGAGTCCCAAAATGCGTTTACAGCTAGCAGTGAATCGATCGACGTTTGCTCTGCGGCAATGGGTGGCTCATCCAGTCATCAGAGTTGCCTTGCTATTCGTTGTGTGTTGTGTACTGCTGCTGTTGTATCGCCATTACAGCCTCTTTAGCTCTTATGACCAGGGCATTTTCAATCAAATTTTCTGGAACAGTCTGCATAGCAGGTTCTTTGAAAGCTCCTTATCGTCTGGATTATCGGCAGAGGTAACGCTTCAGGGTGCGATTCCCCTCGTGTCGTACCGTCATCTGGGGCAGCATTTTAATCCGATTTTTTTACTTTGGTTGCCGTTTTACGCGCTGTTGCCGTTTCCAGAAACCCTAAGTGTGTTGCAAGTGTTGCTGGTCGCGGCGGCCGGGTTGGTGCTCTATGTGCTGGCACGGCAGTCGTTACCACCAAAGCTTTCAGCCGCGATCGCTATCAGCTTTTATGGTGCCAATGCGGTGGTGGGTCCGACATTGGGCAATTTCCATGATTACAATGCGCTGCCACTGCTGATGTTTAGCTTGCTGCTGGCGATGGAAAAGCGCTGGTGGATTTTCTTTTGGGTGCTTGCGCTCCTTGTTTTGAGCGTGCGAGAAGATGCGGGTGTCCCGCTGTTGAGTGTGAGCATCTATCTCGTCATTAGCCGCCGCCATTGGCGTGTGGGCGTGGGTCTCTTTGCACTTGCAGTCGCCTATATTCTGCTGTTGACTAATCTGGTTATGCCTGCTTTTTCGCCCGATGTTTCGCAACGCATGATTGTGGAGCGCTTTGGTCAATATACAGGCGAGAAAGCAGCGTCCCCAGTGGAGGCGATCGGTGCGATGTTGGCACAGCCGGGTCAACTGCTAGCAGAATTATTTTCGCGCTTTCCTAAAAAGCTGTACTACCTGTTTGACCAATCCCTACCGCTGGTGCTAGTGCCGTTAATTTCTGCGGATGCCTGGCTTTTGGCAGCGTTTCCACTGCTGGAATTGCTGCTGATGAAAGGGGAAACTCCGTTGGCAATTAATATTCGCTATGCCACGTTGGTTGTACCAGGTTTCTTTTATGGGGCGATTCTTTGGTGGTCGAAGCATCCAACAGCTTTCAAACCCAGAATCCAAAGGATTTGGAGCGTATGTCTGGCGCTCTCGCTGTTGTTTACAGTGACCTCTAATCCCAATCGGACGTTGTCGTTCCTGGTGCCTGATTCGATTCGTCCGTGGGTTTACTTACCGCTGACACAGCAGATACCGCACGCAGCGCAGGCGCGTAGCGTCATGGCACAGATCCCGGCTCAAGCCAGCGTGGCTGCAACAACCCCTTTAGTGCCACCGTTGTCAGGTCGGCGGGCGATCGTCCGGTTTCCGCATTCCACTCAGTTTCGCAATGAGGCGTTACAGGCTGAAAATGTTGATTACATCGTGGCTGATTTGTGGCAGTTTCAGCAGTATCAACCTGCCTTTAGGCTCGATCGTGATCTGTTGCAAGCCAGTGTCACAGCCATTAATCAATTGCTGCAAACCCAGACCTACGGTATCCAGACGTTTCAAGACAATGTTGTGCTGTTACAGCGTAATGTAGCAACCCGTCCAGAGCTTGCGGCACAATGGCTCGAGTTTACCAAGCAATTGCCTGCTCCAAAGCCCTAAGCAGCGCCCATGTTTACAATGCGGTTCTTGTTCTCCCCTTATCCTTCTCCTAGTCCTTTCCTCCTCGTTTCCCAGTCCTTCGCCACGCGATCAATGCCATAAAACTGCTGCCAGAAGCGATCGACCATCCAGGTTGGCAGCACACGGCGCATCATAAACAGCAAAAAATCACCACCCGTTGCAGCGACATAGCGCGATCGTGGTCGGCGTGCTGTCATCGCTTTGATGATTACATCGGCAACCTGTTCCGAAGTCCAGGCATTGGCGCTAGTTTGCTGCTCTAGCTGCGTCAATTTTTTCAGCGCGGCACGATACGGTGTTGCTTCTGGATCAGGTATGCCCTGCTTCACTTGTTCACCAGATACACTAATAAATTCTGTGCTGACCGGTCCTGGTTCGACTACGCTGACCCGAATGTTAAAGGGTTGCAGTTCCATACGTAGAGAATCACTGAGGGCTTCGAGGGCAAATTTAGAGGCGCTGTAAAGCCCGCCGATCGGAAAGGCAAGGCGACCGCCGAGGGAACTAACGTTGATGATCCGACCACCACCACGATCGCGCATCTGAGGAATGAGCGCCTGAGTAAGCGCCAGTGGTCCTAAAAGATTCACCGCAAACTGCTGCTGGCAAGCCCGAATCGGCACCAACTCAAGCGGTCCCATTTGCCCATAGCCAGCGTTGTTAATCAGAATATCCACTTGCCCAAAGTGGCTCAACGTTTTCTCAGCAAGGGCGATCGCTTGGTCTACTTGCCCTAAATCTGTCACCACAGTCAAAACATCCGCACCCGCCTCCCGACAGTGCTCTGCTACCATATCCAGCTTGTCTCCCTGTCTCGCTGCTAGCACTAACCGAATGCCCCGGAAGCGCGCTGCCAGAACTTTCGCCAGTGCTGCACCAATGCCAGTTGAAGCACCTGTGATTAGAACAACTTGTGTAGTTAGGGAATGGGACATAGGGAAGAGGAGTGAAAGAGTGAGGAAGGGAAAGAGTAAGGAAGGGAAAGAGTGAGGAAGGGAATAAGGGAATGGCGAAATTTTACACGCGATCGTGGGTGGGCTTTATCTGTCGATTGGAGGTCATTGCAGCCAGTTTAAGCCAAAAGATATAAGCCTTTTAGTCTAAGAGCTTTGGTTGTAGCCTTTTGTACGATCACTACTGACTCATTTTTACTGGCTATTACCCATCAACTACTACCCTTATGGATACCGATACTTTTTTACACCGACTTACCTGTTTTATTGAACCTTTTCGGTCAATGCACTGTCTTACTCTATAGAACGGCAAAATGAAGGGAGTGAACGTTCCTGGTGTTAGTTGTGCCGACTGCGTCTAGCGATCGCCCAGACGGTGAGACTGATCATTATCTGGTGCAGCAATGTCTAAAGGGAGACACTCGGAGTTTTCGGGTTCTCTATCGTCGTCATCAACAGCGGGTGCGATCAATCCTCTACCAGCTTTGCGACCCGTCAGCGTTAGATGATTTGGTGCAGGATGTGTTTCTACGTGCCTGGAAAGGCTTACCAAAGTTCCGCCAGTCTGCTCAGTTTTCCACTTGGCTGTACCGCATTGCCTGGAACGTTGCCTCAGACCAACGACGAGCGGTAGCGCAAGGGCGAACGCGGCTTCAGGTGATTGGTAGTCAAACCCTGACTCAGTACGACGATCCTGGTGTCACCCAGTTACACTATCAGGATTTAGTCAAACGGGGTTTAGCAAGCCTGAGCGCCGACCACCGCACGATTCTGGTGCTGCATGACCTGGAAGAAGTGCCCCAGAAAGAGGTTGCCGAAATTTTGAGTATTCCCGTTGGTACAGTCAAGTCTCGTCTGTTTCACGCCCGCGCAGCGATGCGTCAATTTCTCCAGAAGGAAGGAGTTCAGTTATGAGCCATTTCTCAAATGATGACCATGAGTTGGTCGATTTTCTCAAGCAGCATCGTCCTTCCGTTCCCGCGGCTGATCCCGCTTTGGAAGATCGGCTCTTTGACGCGATCGCGGCTACCGCGCAACCAACATCGCTGGCAGATCGTCGAGCGTCTCGCTCCAAGCGATCAGTAGCGTGGCTAGTCCCCTCAGCGATCGCAGCAGGTTTAGTCGCAACGGTAGTTGGCTACCGTACACTGATGCCTGCCCAACCCAGTGCTACCGAACTGGCGAGCCTGGAAGCTTTTGTTGAGAGCAATTGGCAAGGCACGCTCAACAACACTAGTGACGAAGCGCCATTTGGTGACGTGGCAACCAACTAAGCAGCAAGGCGGAGGGCTGAAGGCTAAAAGTTTGGTCAGTGCTCAGTTGTTAGTGGTTAAAGCTCTCCCCTTCTCCCCCACTCCTCTTTCCTCTCTTCTTCTCAAGGATATGAAGCTCATGTCTCCTCGCTATGTTTTTGCACTGATTGCTGCCGTAGCTGCCCTTGGAGGGGCAGTGGCGATCGCTAATCCCTCTGTGCTAAGGCTGCCATCGATCGCTCAGGCTCCCACAGCGGCTCCTAGCTCAAAGCCACCTCGCCCAGACGAACCAGGATGGTTAGAGGATTTGAACCTCAGTGCTGATCAGGTGCGGCAAATGCGTGCTGTCCGAAGTCAGTATCAAGACAAAATTAGCCAGGGTCGGCAAAATGTCCGTCAAGCCCAGCAGGAACTGCGAGAGCTAATGGCAGGAACGGCATCAGAAGCCGAGCTTCGCACCAAGTACGGTCAGGTCAAAACGCTCAAACAGCAGGTTGGCGATATCCAGTTTGAAAGTATGCTGGCAACGCGCAAGGTGCTAAACGCTGAGCAGCGTCGTACGTTTGCTAACCGTGTGATGAAGAGACGACAAGGCGACGATCGCAGACCAGAACGAATGCAGCCACCACAAAGCTAGCTGTTCCCTTATTGAGTTAGCAGCTACGCCACATCTGCTGTGATCGCACTCATAGAGTTGCCCGGATTCGCGCTTAAAGACCATGCACACTAGCCTCTTAAGGAAGCTATGTCCCTAGAACTAACCACCAATGATTTAGTTACGCTAGAGCAGTATCGGCTACAACGGTTCCGCTCGTTTTTCTTCAGCACTCTCAGTGCGTGCCTGCTTCGACTGGATGAGCAGCAAACTTTAATCATTCATTGTTTGGAACCGCAATTTGTTGATCAACTCCTGAGCCAAATTGATCAACTGCGCTGGTATGCGCGCATTGTTTTAGGAGTTTCCTGTCTCACAATCAACTTTGTGCAGGAAGAAATCTATCGAACGGCAACGGACACCGCTTATTGCTGAACGTCTCCAGCATCAGCACACCTTACTGCCTAGTGAAACTGCTGTACCATCACTCGCTATACTAAGGCGATAGATCAGCTTTAACCAAACTGGCACATGTCTTTCCAGGCTATACTTCTAGCCAGTCAGCGTTCTAGCCTGTGTCGTGGGATCTTCATGCATTATATTTACCTTCACGGGTTTGCATCCAGTCCACGATCGACAAAGGCAAGAGACCTAAGCGATCGCTTTGCTGCTCTAGACATGTCCCTCAGTATTCCAGACCTGAACCAGAACGACTTTTCCCATCTCACCCTCAGCCGCCAGATTCAGCAGGTAGAAGCACTCTTCCCACCCGCACCTGCACCTGTGACGCTGATTGGCTCTAGTTTTGGCGGACTGACCGCTGCCTGGTTAGGAGAGCGACATTTACAGGTCGATCGTCTTGTCTTGCTAGCACCTGCCTTTAGCTTTTTGGCTCATTGGCTGCCGCGATTGGGCGATCAGGTGGAGCAGTGGCAAACAGATGGTTATCTGTCGGTCTATCACTATAGCGAGGCAAAAGAACTGCCCCTCCACTATGCGTTTGTGACCGATGCCGCACAGTACCAGGAGGAAAGCATCACGCGATCGCTCTCCACACTGATTTTGCACGGCAGGCATGATGACGTGATTCCCCTACAAGCCAGCCTTGACTTTGCGAGAACTCGACCCTGGATAAAGTTGGTGGAACTTGACAGCAGCCACGCCCTTACAGACGTTAGCACCGAAATCTGGCAGGCAATACAAAGCTTTTGCGCCTTGTAGTAGGGACGTTACATGTAACGTCCCTACAGATGCTTCTTACTTCCGGTGTCCGTTGCGGATGGGCGTACCGCAAGGATAGGTCGCGACCAATTCCCGTGCAGCAGATTCCACAACTGGAATAGGAGACGATACCGAATGGGTGGGGTTCGCCTTTGCAGCTAGGTAGTCTGCCTGGAGTTTAGCTAACAGCGCTTCTCGTCGATCGTACAAGCGCTTCAACGGACGAGCCTCGCACTGATCAATGACGTAGGCAGTCATGATAGGTAGCGCGATTGTGCTGTCGGTATAGCAAACGATCGTGTTGGGTAACTCATCTGGGTCAACCTTGCCCCAGCTTACCGCTTCGCTGGGTGTGGCTCCTGACAAACCGCCTGTATCAGGACGAGCATCCGTCACCTGGATGAAGTAGTCGTGACCACGCTCTTCTAGACCCAACACTTCATGCAACTGAGGCTGAGTTTGCAGCAAGAAGTTTTTGGGACTACCGCCACCGATAATTAACGCTGCACTTTTTCCCTCTACGTCAGCAATGCCACTGTCACGCGCTGCATAGGCGATCGCAGCGGTTTCATTCACATCCAGTGATGGGTCTAGCACCAGTTGAGAGCCTTCGAGAGCGATCGCCGCGACGTTCATACCGATGGAGCTATCGCCAGGAGACGAAGTGTAGATCGGCACGCCACATTCGTATGCAGTCGCTAACAAGCAGGAATTTTTCACACCCACTTGCTTTTCTACTTCGCTCACATACTTACCTAGCAGGTAATGAAACTCTGCCGTACTCATGCGCTTTTGGAACGGTTCTGCTTTCAGCAGTTCGCGTAGAAAGGCATCAGTTTCGAGCAGCACGTCATAGTCAAACACAATGTCGTAGATGCGAATGCGCCCTTCCTGCCGCAGCTTCACATCATCCAAAAAGGGGCTACTAGAGTACAGTTCCAGTCCCAAACCATAGTGCATATCGTGATAGAGATTTGCACCTGTGCTGATGATCCAATCCACAAAGCCGTGGCGCATCAAGGGTGCAAGTACCGAGACTCCAAAGCCAGCGGGTGTCATAGCACCGGATAGACTCAGCCCGACTGTAACGCCCGGCTGCATCACTTCGCGGCTCAACAGATGGCAGATTTCGCGCAAACGCGCAGAGTTGTACGCCGTAAAGTAACCGTCAATCAGGTCAACGACGCTGATCGAGGCAGGCATGGGGGAGGGTGCGATTTTGTGACTGAGCAATTTCGACATTTTTCGACTCCAGCAAAAATGGACAGCATAAAAGCATTGAGAGGGTTTACAGACAGCACCGCAACGAAACCGACACCCCAACGCAAGTAAGGGCGAGCGACACAACGATCGGTGGGCTGTTAAAAAGCAGACTAAAACAGACTGGCTGCAACACAGCTAGCTAAACTCAGGGTTCCCGACTAGGAGGGAAAAACCTGAACTTTAGTCATATGCAAACAGGGAAGCTTTCTTCCAGTGACTATCGCGCTGTTCAAGCCACGACATTACGGTTCAAGCCAAAAAACAACTGCACGGCTTGCAAGCCCACTATAAGAAAGGCAGCATAGCAACAGATTTCTATTTGATTTAAAAATTCTCCCTTAGAGAACATGACCGACCCAGTTCGCAAGCCGTAGGTGCAAGAATCGTTCAACAAGGAACTATTCAAGCCAAATCCTACTAATCGTGAACCTTAAGTTACAGGTCGGTCAGTTCATACTGGGCGCTTCACAGCGGTCAACCCAGGATAGAGCGGGGTCGCATTGCCGCTTCCGCTTCAGTTTCATCTCCAGGTACCAGAGCGGTCTCCACGGATACCCAGTCAAGGAAGGAAGTTTCAATGCTCTTTACACAGCCTTCAAACACTAGCACGACTAATTTAACACTAATATTTCAGGGCTTCTTCATCAAATGGATGATTTTTTCATGTCGATGTTTAAGACTGTAGCTAAAACGACATCAACTATTCTTTAACCTATTCTCAGTGCACACTATAGCTTTGGAAACAACCGTGACATCACCTACCGCTAATCAAACACCATCTGATCGCGCCTCTTCTCTCACTGCTGAGCAACATCGCCAGAAAATGGAGCGACGCAAAGAAGTTCAGGATCAACGCCTTGCTGGCATGACTGAGGCAAAGGGGCTGATCATCGTGAATACTGGAAACGGCAAAGGCAAAACCACAGCTGCACTGGGGATGGTTTTGCGATCGTTGGGTCATGGCTACCGAGTAGCGATCGTACAGTTCATCAAAGGAGCCTGGGAACCAGCGGAGAAAGCTGCCTTTAGCCACTGGTCAGACCAGCTGGAATTTCATGCGATGGGTGAAGGCTTTACCTGGGAAACGCAAGATCGCGATCGCGACACCCAAAAAGCGCAAGAAGCTTGGGAAACCGCCCTTACCTACATCCGAAACCCCAACTTCAAACTCGTCTTACTTGATGAAGTCAATATTGCGCTTAAGTTGGGCTATTTGACCATTGAGCAAGTGTTAGCAGGATTGGCACAAAAACCAATTGATTCCCATGTCATTTTGACTGGACGAGGCGCACCGAAGGAATTGTGCGATCGTGCTGACCTCGTAACCGAAATGACGCTCGTCAAACATCCCTTCCGCGAACAGGGCGTGAAAGCCCAACCTGGAATCGAGTTTTGAGCAAGAAGTCCCCATAAGGATAGTCACAACGTATTCATAACAATCGTCAGGAGAGAGTTATGGCGTAGTAGTAGGTCGCTCAGACTGACGGATACGATCGCCCAACCGATACCGCTTTTAGTCGCTCGGTGGCTTAAGCGAAAGACAAGACCTATGCAGGTATATTGGCAGCGTGTTAATAATACTTGCATAAGCTCTTAGCATAAAGGCAACACGTACTCAGACGTGAATAACCTTGTGCAATCCTAAGTAGTCGCGCTCTTTAGTAGGGAGCCTACAGGGGAGGCTTTAGTTGTGTCCGGCTACTGAGGCGTTGATGATGAAAAAGTGGCGATGGTTTTTAGTGCTGGCTTTAGTGGGTTTGCTGGCAGCGTGTGGAGTTTCTAGCAGCCAAGCGCCTACCCCTGTCGCGTCTCCTGCACCGACTACAAATGGCATTACCCTAACCGTTTCTGCTGCTGCCGATTTGAATGACGTTTTTCCAGCGATCGGCAAACTATGGGAGCAAGAGACAGGGAACAAGGTGACATTTAACCTGGGTTCAACCGGGCAACTGGCACAGCAAATTGAGCGGGGTGCGCCTGTTGATTTGTTCGCAGCAGCCAATAAGAAATTTATTGAGGCGTTGGATAAGGAAGGGTTGATTTTCTCTGAGACGAAGGCGCTGTATGGGGTGGGACGGCTCACACTCTGGCAAAGGGACAGCAGTACCCTTGAGCTGAAAGACATCAAAGATCTCACTAAGCCAGCGGTTAAGCGCGTAGCGATCGCGAATCCCAACCATGCCCCCTATGGCGTTGCAGCACAGGAGGCGTTGCAAGCGGCGGGGCTTTGGGACGAAATTCAACCTAAGCTGATTCTGGGAGAAAACATCAAGCAAACGCAGCAATATGCCGAAACGGGGAATGTGGAGGTGGCGATCGCAGCCCTCTCTCTTAGCGTCGAGAAGCCTGGAAAGTGGACCTTGATTCCTGCGACATTGCACAAACCGTTAGAACAAATGCTGGCAGTGCCGAAAAGCGCTCCCCATCCTGAAGTCGCCAAACAGTTTGCTGCGTTCATCAACGGCGAGAAGGGAAGACCGCTGATGCGGAAATATGGTTTTGTGCTACCCGGAGAAAAGGCTGTTTTATAAGGCAGAGGGCACAAGGTAAAAGGCTGAAGGCAGAGGGTAGGTTTCCCAGAACGTGAGCTGACGGGAGGCTGAAGGCTAAAAGGAACAAGAGGGCATAGGGCATGATTTGGCAACCTTCGCTGTTGTCGTTACAGGTCACGATCGTTGCGAGTGGTTTGATTCTGATCATCGGTCTGAGTCTAGGAATTTTTCTAGCCAGAACACAATTTCCAGGTCAAATTTTTGTCTCTACCATGCTGAACTTGCCGCTGGTATTACCGCCTAGCGTGGTGGGTTATTTCTTGCTATTGGTCTTGGGACGCGGTAGCCCACTCAAGGAATGGCTGGGAATTGACCTGCTCTTTACCTGGCAAGCTGGGGCGATCGCATCTACGGTAGTAGCGTTGCCCCTAATGGTGGAATCAACGAGAGCCGCGATCGCCAGCATCAACCCCGAACTGGAAGCTGCCGCCCGTACCTTAGGCTCGAGTGAACTGGAGGTACTCTGGCGGATCACCATGCCTTTAGCCTATCGCGGCATACTGGCTGGCTTTGGGCTGAGCGTAGCGAGAGGCTTGGGGGAGTTTGGAGCCACGCTTATGGTGTGTGGCAGCATTCCCGGACGCACTCAAACCTTACCGTTGGCAATCTATGACGCAGTGCAATCCCAAGACTATGGGCTGGCAAACGTGATGGTGATGCTAATGACCACGATCGCCTTTGTCCTCTTGTGGGGCGTGAGGCGTTTGGAAAGAGAGCATGCAATTAATCGTTGATATTCAGAAACAGCTCCCCAATTACTGTTTAGAAGTCTCGTTCACTATTGAGGGCGAAGCGCTAGGCATTTTGGGCAGTTCGGGTTCTGGCAAAAGTATGACTCTCCGCTGTCTTGCTGGCATTGATACCCCCAGCAGCGGCACGATCGTGCTAAATGGACAGATCTTGTATGACTCTTGTAAGGGGATCAATCTGCCGAGCCGCGATCGCAAAGTGGGATTTCTCTTTCAAAACTATGCCCTCTTTCCCCATCTGACGGTGGCGCAAAACGTCGCCTATGGGTTGAAAGGGCTGTCTCCCAGTGCCATTGCTAGACGAGTGACAGCTCAGCTAGAGCAAGTGAAGCTTGTAGGTTTGGGCGATCGCTATCCCCATCAGCTCTCAGGCGGGCAGCAGCAGCGAGTGGCGCTGGCGAGGGCATTGGCAACCGACCCTAATGTGCTGTTGTTGGATGAGCCGTTTTCCGCTCTCGATACGCATTTACGCCATGAGCTCGAAAAGCAACTCATCAAAACACTAACTCACTACCAGGGGATTACCCTCTTCGTCAGCCATAACCTGGAAGAAGCTTACCGTGTCTGTCAAAAACTGCTGGTTCTCTCCCATGGAAAAGTCGTAGCGAATGGACCGAAACAAGCCATCTTCGATCGCCCCGGTACACTTACCGTAGCTCAACTCACAGGCTGCAAAAATTACTCTCGCATCCAACAGCTTGATGCCCACACTATCCATGCCCTTGATTGGCACTGTACACTCCACACAGCAGAACCCGCGTCAGCACATACCCATGTCGGCATTCGCGCCCATCACCTGACCTTTCCTGAGCAGCCACAGTCGGAGAATACCTTTCCCTGTTGGCTGGTTTGGACTAGCGAAACCCCTCACCGCATGACCCTGTACTTGAAACTTGGTCAACCACCGATCGACCTCGACGATTATCACCTCCAGGCAGAAGTCTTCAAAGAAAAGTGGGAGCGTTTGCAAAACCGTCCTTCCCCCTGGTTTGTCTGCATAGAGCCATTGCAATTACTATTGCTAAAGCCTTGATTTGACCACCATGAAGCAAAACTACCGTGAAGCATGACTTATGCCAATTCGTTGCAATCAAGCAGGATAAGCGCGCGTGAAGCAAGAGAACGACCTTTGCAATAACTTGAAGCAGATTCGGTTGCGCCTGGGTATGAGCCAGCAGGATGTAGCAGCGATCGCGGGCGTATCGCGGCAAACCATTGGAGGCGTGGAATCAGGGCAATATGCCCCCTCTACAACCGTGGCGCTCCGGCTAGCAAAAGCGTTGGGTTGCCAGGTCGAAGATTTGTTCTGGCTAGAACAAGACACTGCCGAAATTGAAGCGATTCCCAGCCAGGATTTCTCAGTAGGCAGACCGTTGCGCTTAAGCTTGGCACAGGTCGGTGGACGTTGGATTGCTCACCCGCTACAAGGCAAGCAAGCCTTTCGGCTGGAGATGATTCCTGCTGATGGGGAAGGCAGCCATACTGCCAATGCACCCACTATGCGAGTTAAATTGCTGGATGACCTGGAGAACCTTCATCAAACGGTTGTTTTAGCAGGCTGCACCCCAGCACTGTCGCTATGGGCACGGGCAGCAGAACGGTGGCATCCGCACCTGCGCGTCCATTGGACGTTTGATAACAGCATGAGCGCTCTACAAAAGCTCTGCCGAGGAGACGTTCATGTAGCTGGGATGCACTTATACGATCCCGTTACTCAAGAACATAATGTGTCCTTTGTACAAGCGGTCTTGCAAGAGATTCCAGCCGTCTTAATCAACCTGGGCAGTTGGGAAGAAGGCTTACTCCTACAGCCTGGAAACCCCTTAAACCTCAAAACAGTGGCAGATTTAACCCAGCCTGGAGTGACGATCGTTAACCGAGAACCAGGTGCAGGGAGCCGTCAGGTTTTGGAGCGATCGCTCCAGCAAGCAGGAATCAACAACCAAGCTGTCAAAGGCTTTGATCGCATCGTGTATGGGCATCTAGAAGTCGCGCAAGCGATCGCAACTGGTCAAGCCGCAGCAGGGGTTAGCACCGCAGCCGTAGCCGCAGCCTTTGGGCTGGGATTCGTGCCGCTGCACCGCTCTCGTTACGATTTGGTCGTCCTGCAACCGTACCTCGATGAGGCTCCCGTGCAGCAATTACTCGGCACGTTGGGGCATCGACGAGTGCTCTTGCAGCTTGAAGCTTTGGGTGGCTATGACACTAGCCAGACAGGTGAAGTAATGGCAACGGTTAAGCCAACACGACCATGCTGATTGCCTGGTAGAAGCAGCACTCTATGTAGGCTGAAAGCTAACCTTGATCGGGAAGCTGAATTTTAGCTGTGCCAGCTAAAACCGCCATTCTAAAGATTCAACAGCTTACCCAACCCTGCAGGCAGCGGCAGGATAATTAGCACCAGCAGACCTAACGCCAAAATGCCCCACAGGTCGCGACGGTTATCCAACTCGGTGACATCATTAAGCGCGGGTTCATCAGAGGCAGGCATCAAAAATAACAGCACTGCCCAAACGAGTAGATGGGATTGCACCAGCGAGAGTAACAGCAGCAGCAAACGGGAAATCTGACCGATCGCCGTGCCGACCCGTTGCCCAAACATGGCATGAACAATATGACCACCATCCAGCTGCCCCACAGGCATAAGATTAAACGCCGTGACCACAATACCCAGGCAACTTGCGACTGCAACTGGATGCAGGTCAAGACCAGAACCAGCCGTTAGCGCACCGCCCAACGCTAGCTTGCTCATCAATGCCAGCAGCAGCGAAAAGTTAGGGTTCAGCGCCTGCAAATTAAAGGCTTCAAGCTTCTCAGGCAGATCTACCACCTCCGAATGCGCCAAGCCCCATAGCAGCAGCGGCAGCGCTACGACAAAACCTGAGAGTGGACCCGCAATGCCAACATCAAACAAGGCACGACGATGGGGAATCGGCGAACGGATTTGAATAAACGCGCCAAACGTCCCAAACGGAAAGAGCGGGATAGGGATGACCGGAATAAAATACGGCAGCGTTGCTTGAATCTTGTACCGACGTGCAGCGAGATAGTGCCCTAGCTCATGGATGCCCAAAATTGTCATCAACGTGAACGCATAGGGCAAGCCCGTTACCAGCGTCGCTGGTGAAAGCTGTACGGTTTGCTTCTCTAGATCCAGCCATGCCAGCGTTGTTGTAAAAAAGGTAGCGAGAAACAGACCGATCGCCAGAAACGGTCGAGCCACTGTCTGTTTGCGTGGTTTTGCACCGGGCAGACCATTGGCATCAGCCGCACCTTGCGCTTGGGGATTGGGCACCAAGACAAAAAATGGTTTCTGATTAGCACCCTCTTGAAACACGACGTAGAAGCGATCGCCAAACTGTTCCGCCACATTTTCCTGAATCGTTTGGTACGCCACTTCTGGCTTACTCCGCAACTGCCCCCGGCACACGATGGCTTGCGGACGATACTCCACGTTTTGCAGATAATAGACCGACCAGGGAAAACAGTTTTGCAGGGTTGTTTCCTCTGCTTTGTCGATCGGGCGCGGCAGTGCTGGAATTGTAACCGCTTCCTTCGTCACCTCGATTGGTTGCCCTTCCCCCTCTGCGACCGATGAATTAACGGGCGGTGACGAAAGGCGATTCCGCTGGATCAAAAACCAATACAGCAGCAAGCAAACTGCCGACAAAAGAAGGATGAGCTGCGATGGCATTGGTTTGCCCTTCACCAAAACCCAACCGCTCGACACGATCGCTGGAGCCATTGCCACCAACCACAGCAGCCAAACAGGCGTTCGGGTCACGCCAGCCACACGCCGCACGATAAAGTAGGTGATGAGTCCTAAAAGGACCAGCAGAAGTAACGGATTCATGCGTCTAGTCTCGTCGGTCTGGAAGAATATACGGTCTGAAAAGAATGCTAATAGTCTGAATCAGTGTGGCTAGGAGCGATACAGCACGATCGGCTTGCAGAACAATCGCCTTACAAGATAATCGCCTTACGAGACAACAGTGTTCGTTAACGACACATTCACTCCATCACAGCTAGCATCCAGAACTCACCTAGTTTAAAAGCCAAGTGGCACAAATGCGAACATATCCAGAATGCGACAAGGTGCTTGTCTAAGTACCCCCTCCTAAAGTAGCCTGCGCCAGACAGTTTCTTTTTAACTTTGCACCTTACAGTGCCCTCTAACCAACAGTGTCATTAAATCAACAGTGCCATCAAACCAACCGAGCGATTCTGCACCCCTCTTGCCCCCACAACCCGCGATCGACCAAAGCCCTATCAGCCAAAGCTCCACTGTAGCCAAGCAACCCCGCTTGCTGCTGCACCGGCCTCAGGGCGATCGCCCATCCATCTTCGCCTTCCCCCCTAATCGAGACACCTTAGGAGGAACTGCTTATCTTATTGTAGAAGCAGTCAACATTCTCGTGGACTGTCCTGCCTGGGATCATGCCAACCGTACCTTTTTAGAGGCACAAGGCGGCGTAGAATGGCTCTTCCTCACCCATCGTGGCGGCATTGGCAAAGCCCACGAAATTCAGCAAGCTTTTGGCTGCCCTATCGTCATTCAGGAGCAAGAAGCCTACCTTCTTCCAGGCTTGACCGTCACACCCTTTGAGCAAACGTTGACGCTAACGCCTCAAACCCGTGCAATCTGGACATCAGGGCATTCTCCCGGTTCTGCCTGCCTGTATTACAGCCAGTTTGGTGGTGTCCTTTTCTCAGGTCGGCATCTGTTGCCCAACCCTCAAGGCAACCTGCTGCCCCTCAAAACGCCCAAAACTTTCCACTGGCGCAGACAATTGCAAAACGTCCAAAAGCTAGTGGAACAATTCACGCCAGAAACGCTACAAATCATTTGCCCTGGAGCAAATACAGGCTTTTTGCGCGGCAAATATTTGGTGGAGAATGCATATGAGAAATTAGGGAGTGAGGCTGAAGACAAAAGGCAAAAGGCTGATCGCTGAAAGCTAAAGGCTAATTGCTAAAAACTTAAACCTCAAAACTTCCCCAGCCCCTCTGCTCCTCAATCTCCTCATCCCTCATCCCTCGCTATAGAAATTCCCCTTCCAGTCCGTTAAACTCTCTAGCATCGCCCAAGGAGCCATTGCTGATGACCCATGACGTAAGCCAGTGGTTGACTGAGATCAAGACGTTGCGGCAGCAGTTGGTAGATGCCCAGCAGGATCGCGAACAGGCGTATAGCAGTGCGGCGAACTGGCAGCGGTTGTATGAAACCGAAGCGCAGCAGCGTCGGACGGAGGCAAGTTTGGCACGTCAAACGATCGCCGAGTTGAAGCAAGAGATCCAGCAATTAAAGGGCATGGCGTCCATCGCAACTGCAGAGGCAGCAGACTCAACGACGATTCGAGCCGAAGTCGAAAAACTGCAAACGGTTGCTGAACTTCAGGACAAGCTGCTTGAGTCTTTAATCATGCGCGATCAGTTGACTCAAGCGCTCCAAACCGAACAAAAGAATCATGCTCAAACGCGTCAGGGCTTGACGACAGCACTAGGAGACGCGATCGATATGCTCTCAAAAGACAAAGTCCAAGGTTAAAAGGCTAAAGGCTGAAATTTTTAGCCCTTCCTCTGATGGTGCACCAGACTGCATCTTCAAGATACCCGTGCGAGCAGAAATCACGCTTTGTTAAGAATTTGCCTGCCAGTGCGATCGAGTTCTGGACAACGGGCACTCTCTTACCATAGAGCGTCATGGGTTGACATTGCCCCAAGAGGTTAAAGCACCTCTCTCCCATACAGATGAAGCCACTGCTAGTACTCGGTTGGTGTCATTCGCCGAGACACATCTGCAATTTTTAAGGTTAGAGGAATTTTCTATGCACGACTTTACACCAGTGACTGTCAGCCGACGGTCTTCCCTTGAAGAACGTCAATTTGCACTGACGCAAATCTATCGCCAAGTTTTGGAACGACAACTCTACATGGCAGAGCGGCAAAGCGTTGCAGCACTGGAAAAAGATTTTCTAACAGACAAAATTGGTGTGCGCCGCTTCTTAAAACAGTTTGCCTGCACTGACATTTATCGCAACCAGTATTACGACAAGCTCTCCAATGTCAAGTTTATGGAGGTCTGTTTCAAGCATTTTCTAGGACGTGCGATCGCAGATCACCAGGAAATGAAGGCTTACAACGAGATTTTGCTCAAGCAAGGCTGTGGTGGCTTCGTTACAGCCATACTGGATTCAGAAGAATACCGCAAAGCTTTTGGCTGCTTCACTGTGCCCTATCCGCGCGAACAAACCTGTTATCGATCGCCCGAAGTCTTTCTGGAATCAAAATTCCTCAACGAAGAACACTTTGGTCAACGCGGGCACTCCATACCCACAATGTATTGGCGACAGCTTGGCTTGCTGTGCAGAAATGGCGTTTGCCGCCGCCCTGAGGCGCATAATGCGGTTACAGCAAACGCCGTAGACCGGGAAGGAACGAATACGATCGAAACCCTGCTGCATTTGCTCAAGCCAGATGATGTTGGCAAAGCTAAAGCCTTGCTCACCCAACTATCAGCAGAGGAACGAGAAGCCTTGCTAGCCTTACGTTAGAGAACCTTTCCCAGAACTAAAACTGATCTAGAAGTCCCGTCTGCAAGGAAGTGGGGTATGGCGTTGTCATACCCCACTTTTTGTTGGAAGCAGTCTGATCCAAGCAATCTAGCCAAGCACCGACAACAGCAACGCTAAGTTCATTTTTAAGGAGTGCAGCCTCTAGGGTCAGAGTGAACACGCTTGGCCTTCTCATCTTCTTTACCTTTCTTAAACTTTGCGCCGACTTGAGAACGGCATGCAAATGGTTATTGTCGTTACAGTTAGGGAGTAGGGTGCATTTTGTTGTGTAAGTGCCACAGTTACTCTTTTTTCAGCGAAGCTGCCCATCCCAATTGCGGTCTAGCCTTTCACAATTTTTAACAAACAACGATCCAACGGCATAGTATAAACATAGAGGTTGAGAAAGTTACTAGAAAACGGATGCGGTTTATACAAGCGTCCAGATGAGTTAAATTTCTCGATCGTTTAAGAAATGTAACTTTTCTCCCGCTTCTTTTTTGGAAGAGCAAGAAACATTTCGTCGGTCTCCATCCACTGAGTTTGCTTGTTTCTTTCTGCTCAGGCAGATTGACTTCTAAGCTTAATTTGGTCTGGTTGTGACCTGAGCCATCCTCGACTAAACCCATTAGGAGATTGAAGTTTATGTTGGACGCATTTGCAAAAGTGGTTTCCCAAGCTGACGCACGAGGCGACTACCTCAGCGCTTCGCAGTTGGATGCCCTCAGCGCTATGGTCGCAGATGGCAACAAGCGCATGGACACCGTGAACCGCATTACCAGCAATTCGTCTGCAATCGTTGCTAACGCGGCTCGTTCACTGTTTGAAGAACAGCCTGGTCTGATTGCACCCGGTGGCAACGCTTACACCAACCGTCGTATGGCAGCTTGCTTGCGCGACATGGAAATTATCCTCCGCTACATTACCTATTCAATCTTTTCGGGTGATGCCAGCATTCTCGAAGATCGTTGCCTCAATGGCTTGCGCGAAACCTACCAAGCGCTAGGCGTTCCCGGTGGTTCCGTTGCAGCTGGTGTGCACAAGATGAAGGATGCTGCACTGGCGATCGCAGGTGACCAAAATGGCGTGACCAAAGGCGATTGCTCCAGCCTGATGAGTGAAGTTAGTAGCTACTTTGACAAGGCTGCTGCTGCCGTCTCTTAGTCAAGTACACAGCCTTTTTTCGATTAGCCTCTGAGCGCGATCATCATCAGAGGCACCCGCAAGACAAGCCTATTTTGGAGATTATTTGACGATGAAGACCCCTTTAACCGAAGCAGTCGCTGCTGCTGATTCTCAAGGACGCTTTCTTAGCTCCACCGAACTTCAAAGCGCGTTTGGTCGTTTCCGTCAGGCTTCTGCCGGTCTAGAAGCTGCTAAAGCGTTGACCTCGAAAGCCTCCTCGTTGTCTTCTGGCGCTGCTAATGCGGTATACAGCAAGTTTCCCTACACCACCCAAATGCAGGGTCCTAACTACGCGTCTGACCAACGTGGTAAGGACAAGTGCGTGCGTGACATCGGTTACTACCTTCGCATGGTTACCTACTGCCTAGTTGTAGGTGGTACAGGTCCCATGGATGACTATTTGATTGCTGGTGTTGCTGAAATCAACCGCACCTTTGATCTGTCTCCTAGCTGGTATATCGAAGCGTTGAAGTACATCAAAGCTAACCACGGTTTGAGTGGTGATCCTGCTGTTGAAGCAAACTCCTACATTGACTACGCCATCAATGCGTTGAGCTAGTCTCTAATGCTTCTGCCCGGAGAGATGCATAGCAGCCGCTTAAGGTTGTTCATCATTCCGGGCATTGCTTTTTTAAAGTGAGCTTACCAAGACGCTCTTTCGCCGACCTTTCGTTTCGATCGATATGGATGACGAGTCTGTCATAAAAAGTGATAGTTCACTGACTGTGGAACAAGCGATCGCTAACCTGCAAGGCGAAGACTTGGGCTTGCGAGTCTATGCCGCATGGTGGATTGGTCGGTTTCGGGTCAACGACCCAGAAGCCATTGCCGTGTTAATCGCCGCTTTGGATGATGAGGACGATCGGACGACGGTTGGTGGCTATCCGCTACGGCGCAATGCAGCGAGGGCATTGGGTAAACTGGGCGATCGTCGAGCCGTCCCAGCGCTAGTGCGAGCTTTAGAATGTTCTGATTTCTATGTGCGGGAAGCAGCAGCACAGGCGTTAGAGGCGTTAGGTGATGCATCGTGCCTGCCCCGCTTGATTGAGTTGCTTAACAACCAAGTGCCCGGAACATTGCCTGCACCAGAACCGCCTCAGCTAACTCAACCATTTGAAGCCATTCTAGAGGCATTAGGCGCGTTGGGCGCAACTGCGGCGATTCCTGACATCCTGCCCTTTTTAGAGCATGATGTTCCTCGGATTCAGTATGCTGCTGCACGAGCCATGTATCAACTCACGCCTAGTCCTGAAGCCCAGCAGTATGGCGATCGCTTGGTGCAAGCTCTCTCTAACAAGGAATTGCAACTCCGCCGCACCGTCCTGACCGATTTGGGAGCGATCGGGTATTTACCTGCTGCCGATGCGATCGCACAAACCCCGGCAGAAAACAGTCTGAAGCTGATTGCCCTCAAGGGCTTATTGGAAAAACAACTCCAGCACACTACGCCGCCTCACTTGACCGATGGCGCAATGAAAGTCATGACCTTAATGGACGAATTACTGTAGCCGATGCTCTTAGCAGACGACGTTGCTGTGAGGCAAAATGCTTTGCCCTCATTCTAAGCTTCAGCAACGCCAAAATGACGTTAGCGTTACAGCACCAAGAGCGGCACCTAACTCCAGTGCTTTTATTGCTAGAAGCAGCAATGTCTTGCAGAAAGAGCGAGAATAAAATCAGCAGACTTTATGGCTCCTTTTCTCCGTCATGACTGATCACCTTTCTACCTTGATTCAGGCTGTAGAAGACGCAGATTCTTCTTATCGTTTGTTAGCCGCCGTCCAAGAGCTGGCAGCAGCCCGTTTAGAAGGAGCCATTCCGACGCTGATCGCTGCTCTGAGCTATAACAATCCAGGGGCGGCAGTAGCAGCAGTAGATGGGTTAATTCAACTAGGCGAACCCTCTATACCGGCTCTTTTGGAGCAACTGGATCTTCATAATTACACCGCTAGAGCCTGGGCTATTCGTGCTCTGGCAGGCATTGGCGATCCGAGAGGCTTAGTCACCTTGCTAGGAGTGGCGACGGCTGATTTTTCGCCCAGCGTGCGACGGGCAGCAGCCAGGGGACTGGGGATGATGAAGTGGCACTGGTTCCCAGATGATCTTCTAGAAATCGCTCAAGAAGAAGCACTGGAAGCCTTGCTTTTTGTCGCACAACAGGATGAAGAATGGGTGGTGCGCTATGCTGCCATCATGGGTTTACAAGCTTTGGCAAGGGCGATTGCCGCAACGCATCCAGATTGGCGATCGCGCATTCAGTCGCACCTTGAGCAAATTGCCGCCAACGATGAAAACTGGGCAGTGCGGGCGCGCATCTGGATGGCACAGCAGCACCTCCAAACGGAAGCAACGCCTACACCAGCGGTTGTAGCGAAGCCTTCACCCCTGTCGGCAACAGATTGGCAGACTATTTTAGAGAAACTGTACGATCGCAAAAAGCAAGAGAAACTTGTGTTAGCAGAAGGCGATCCACGCCGCTATCGTGACTTGGCAGCGTCTATAGCTCAACCATCTGACGGTGTTCAGGTTTGAAGCAGGATTATGCTGTCGATCGTATTACACCTATTAAGAGGTTGAAGAGCATGAGCCAAGCTATATCAATGCTCGATCGTTGTTATTCCCATCAGTCAAAAACTTAAAATAGGAAAGCATTTGCGTAGTCAGTGAACCGCTATTACCATAACAGCGTTGGTAACTCGACCAATAAAGTCGATCAAGCACCGCTTCTGGTTATGAGTAAATAACGCTTCAGGCTTACTACGCAAAAGCTCGACGCATTTGCAACGTCTTACGGTTGCAAGCTTTAGCATTAAGTTTTTGCAACAGGATAGTGGGCTTTCTACCATAACTTGGCAGTGGCTCGCACAAGATCAAGTTCTTGCCACAACCGCGCAAAAACCGAAAAATCCATAGTCAGTAGATGAGCATAATAAAACGATTAGTCCCTACAGCCCAACCATTAGTGCCCTTGCTAATAGCGAAGTGCAAAAGCAATAATGAGTTGCAGGAAGGGAGCTTGGGGTGCCCCTGAATAGAGACTTCACCTACTCCCTCCTAGAAGTATTCTTAGTTTCGGGACATCTAGCTACTTAGCTAAGCGCATTGATGATGTAGTCAAGGTACGAATTAGCCTCAACGGCTCCATCTCCACTTAAGCCATGATTTGCCTTGATGTATTTAAGTGCTTCGAGATACCAACTGGGCGATAGCTCAAAGGTGCGGTTGATTTCAGCCAGTCCGCTAATCAAATAATCATCGATCGGTCCTGTGCCGCCCACCACTAGAGCGTAGGTAACAATCCGCAGGTAGTAGCCAATATCCCGTACACACTTTGCTTTGCCAGTCGAGCTAGACGCATAGTTCGGACCATCCAACTGAGTAGTGTAGGGAAACTTCTGATACACAGCCGCCGCCGCCGCTTCCGCCAAACTTGGTGCCTTTTGAGAGAGTGCCTTTGCGGCTTCTAAGCTGACAGTTGCCTGCCGGAAGCGACCAAATGCCACCTGGATCTCGGTGCTACCCAGATAGCGACCTTGTGAATCAGCAGCAGCAACTGCTTCAGTTAACGGAGTCTTACTCATTGACTTTATGATCTCCTAATTTCTTTTACAAACGATGGACTGAGTAACCTACTTGCAGGTAGGTCATCCGTCTCGGGAACCTGATTGTTCGTTAATGTCTTTATCCCAGTGGCATCAGCAAAGAGGGTTTAACCAACTGCCGCTGCTGCGCGATCGAAATAGGATGCAACTTCTGAAATAATGGCGCTACAGTCACCTTTGGTAATGCCATTTGGGTCATCTGCAAGCGCGATCGATGCTTCTTTCAACTTTTGAATGCCAACTGCCACAGAAGCCCCCGGAGTGCCTAAAGCTAGATAGGTTTCCCGTAAACCATTCAAGGCACGGTCTTCCAGAATACTGGCATCACCGGTAAAAATGGCGTAGGTCACATAGCGTAGGATGATGTCCAAATCTCGTACACAGGCAGCAGCACGGCGGCTTGTATAAGCATTGCCTCCAGGTGCAATCAGTTGAGGTTGTTCAGCAAATAAGGAACGAGCGGCGTTGGCAACAATAGCAGAGGCATTGCTAGAAATCCGGTTAACAACATCAACCCGTTTATTGCCATCTCTTACTAAACCCAGTAGAGCATCCAACTGAGAGGCAGGCAGGTATTCTCCCCGCGCATCAAACTGAGCAACAACCTTAGAAAAGGCATCTTGCACCATCGTTTTCAATCTCCTGAATATTGATTAATTAAGGCTGCGGAAGAACTTAATAGAGAAGGTAGGGAGTTTTGTCTTAATCTTTTTCAAGCCAATTATCATGCTTGTCAAGAATCTGACTTGGACTAAAAAGTTTAAAATCTAAACTTTACGGTAGTGCAAACTGCACCTAAAGCGAGCCTTTTCTCATGTAGCTTGATCAAGGATCATGATTGTCAAAGAAAAAGATACTAAAAGCGCGCTCTAAGCTGAGCCACAACCTTACTCCCTTTACTCAAAGCCCTTACAAGGTTTTTTATACAATAGCCAATCAGGCTTTTTTATTAAAAAATATTTAGAGATGCCTTATTCGATTTGTATTATTTTCGATACTATTTCTAGCCACTCTCCACTCATAATCAAAAACCAAATTAAGAGTGGCTTTTCTTCTTTAGTATTTCCCAACTGCCTTCAGGGTGTAGATAAAGCGGTTTTACATTGTTAGAAAAACCCTTAGGCAACTCGCTTAAATTTAATGTTTAATACCTATGGTTTCACATCAGAAAAATTGTATTAACCAAAAAATCGTGACATTATATACAAGGCGCTTGTAACCCTGGTTACTTCGTCTTTGTTGGTTATTTTCAAATCTTAACAATGCTAGTTCAGCATAAAAATCAAGGGCAAAGACTATTACTATCAACCAATAAGCAATCTATGCAGTTTTGTATAAACTGTACTTGACAAAATTTATGGCAGTAAGAAAGCTCAAGAGAAGCTACTGCCAGATTGTTATTGACAGAATTGAGAAAATTGGTGATCGCGCTCAGTCACACGCCTTCAAAGCATTGCTTAAGCAAAACAAGTCGTCGGGCGTACCCAACGAAACAGATAATCGCGCGAGTAGAGTGACAAGCTGATGCTGATGCTGATAGATCTCTAACTATTAGGCAGATGGCGTCAAGAGGATGATTTGTTGCCGCTGTAGCGATCGCACATCTTCTAGCCTGGCTCCGCTCAACGGCAACAGTTCCTCAACCGTTTTTTGCTGCGTTTGGTTGCCATCACAGGCACGCAAGAACTTCCACTCTGCGTCAGCCAGGTCAACTACCTGATAATCGTAATTAAAAAATTGCCGACTCTCGCGCCAACCCTGAATACAAGGGCTGGGTTCTGGTTTCGCTGCCAGTAGCTCTGCGTCTATTGACCAGTCCTGCCGGGGCAAAGGAGCACGCGCCAAAAAGAATTCGTAGTGAGTAATTGCCTGTGGATCGAGTAGCTCAATCAGGCGATAACGCTCGCGATCGCTCAACCCGTGCGATCGCTGCATAAGTGCCGGTGCGTTCGCCAGCAATCGTTCCAGAGCCCAAACCTGCGGATTGGAAAAGCCAACAAACTCCAACCCAGAGGCATCAATTAACTCAAAGACCGTCTGGATGTTGTAATCAATCTCCTGCGGATGCACGTACATATCAGCAAAGTAGCCATCGCGCTGATTTTCCCAAGACCAGCGTTCCTGTTCCCGTTTGCGGAGTCGGTTATCCTCAGGCAACGCCGCAAATAATTGTCGCCCTACTGAAACGCCATCCGCATAATCACCCCGTTTATCTCCCTGCAACAGCGCGATCGCCTCTTGCATCAACTTAATTTCCCATCGTCCCAATTCGCCGTACACAAAAATGTGCAGCAAGCCCCCTGGTGCCAGCTTTTTTGCCAATGCCTGAATGCCGCGAATAGGGTCAGGCGTGTGATGCAGCACTCCCACACAGTTAATGAGATTAAACTCTCCGGGCAGTTGTTCGGCATCAAACAAACTGAGGTGATGAAACTCCACCCGCGTTGCCTTCGACTTGTGACAACGCTCTTTTGCCACCGCTAGCGCTCCAGCGCTCAGGTCAATGCCCACTACACTGGCTTCTGGGTTAAGATGCACCAGATATTCGGTTCCTACACCCGTCCCACAGCCCGCATCCAAAATCCGCGCTGTTTGATGGGCGGGCTTTTGCCCCGTACAAAAGTTGTAAGCTGACAGCCAATTCCAGCGCCAGTTATAGCCCGGAGGCGGTTCATCCAACAATGGCTCGGGCGGAAAGGGATAGGTATTATAGAGCTTGGCAACAGCGGCACTAATAGCTTGAGAGTCGGACATGACTGGTCTTAACGTTGGATGGAGTGGTAAACCCAGCTACCATTGTCCCACATCGCTTGATGGCGGCAGCGCTATTGAAGAACTGATCAAAATGGCGATCGTTAGACTCACGCCTCTAGTTGCCAGCGCTAGTTGGATCGTTATTCAGCACAAAATTTTGCTCTTTAGGAACTGCCCCTCTAGGGCTTCTGGGGTAACAGCTACCGCCCGATCAACATCGTCACTCAGCAACCGCTTTGCTCATAACGCTTAAAGCTGCTTAGACGTTTTCGATCGCCCACTCCGCGCCAAAATCACGTCGTTTTGTGTAGCGATACGGACCCAAAACTGCTCCCCACGTTGCTTTCTGCGTTTCAACATCAATGCCCTTGTCATAACTCTCAAACGTCTGGGCGCGTACCGCAAACCCAAGCTGTACCTGAGACTGTTTACCCTGATAAGAGAAGAGACACTGTGAACCGGGCAGAGGTTGAGCTATAAAGCTCTCTGCATCCTGCTGTGTAATTTTGAGGATACAGCCAGGTAAATAGTCGAGTTGCTCCAACGTGATTGCGTTCAAAAACTTTGGTTTCAGCCCTGCGCCGATCGCAGCTGTTGGGTTTTTAAACGCATAGTAATGTGCTTGCAGTGGCGCTTCGGCATCATCAACTTGCCTGAGTCGTATTAAGCGCTGACGGTATGCCTGCTCTGGATACAGCACATTCGCTTGCTCGGCAAAGAGCGTCAAGCTGTCCTCGCGAAAGAGCGGCACGGGACGCTGCCACATGCGTAGATGAACGTACCAGGCAGGATCACCGATCGCCTGTTCGCGGTTATCAAATTCGCCTGCCATAGAGCGAGCAAGCGTAATCAGGGCGGGAGAAAGGGGCATAGAGCGTCACTTTAAAGGGGCTAGCCGCAGCCTTAGGTGTAGGAAAGGATAAAGGAGTGCTTCAGTAGCGTATGTAAGTGGCAAAGGTCATCAAACATCAAAAAGTCCCGGTAGGAAGCCTAGCCGAGACTTTAACAAAGCAATTTTAACAGCGCCAAGGATGTTTCAAGATTTATAGGACGTTGCCAAACAAAAATGCCCAGAGTACCCCAGCTACACCAACAGCCAGCAGCAGGTTTGTGAAAAATTGACCGGCTTCAGCATTGAACCCAAGGGCTTTATCTTCGTTACCAGCGGTGAAGAAGAGTGACCAAGCTTGATTGGTGCTAATAACTTCAGCTTGGCTATTGAAATCCGGTCTAAAGACAACGGGTTTAAGCGAAAGATTGTTTGTAATGTCGAAGTCAGTTTTCATCTTGTAGTTTCCTCTATTGAGCGTTTGCTCGATAACCAATTTGTTTAACCTGCCGATTAAGAATTTTTATAAACCTGTCAGCCAGCCAATCACGCCATGCCCGGTGGCAACTTCTAGCACTAAAAGCGAGACGAGCCCAATCATGGCTAACCGTCCGTTCAGCATCTCAGCGTGCTCGTTAAACCCAAATTGCTGTGTGTCGTCAGCATACATTTTGGGTTCTACGGCATATACATTCGCGCGTCCGCCTTCTTCAATCACTTGTCCACGAACCATGATGCTGTACCTCGCAATTAATCTTATGTAACGGAATATAACATAATGTAAATAATTGTTGCAATATCCTTGACATCTGAGTTCGTTGCGGTCAGTCAAATTAGGTGTAAGCCACGTAAAAAGGCTCTGTTCTGGATAGATACTCCCTAGAGATGGGAATGGTAGGGGCGATCACTCTCTTCTGGCACGGCCACCCGTTTTCGATCGCATCGCTTGAGTTTAAGCACTGCTTTCGCTATGATGCGAACTGCTGACATTTAATCTCAATAGTTTCGCGCTCTATTGAGTACTTGCTGCTTAAATCAATCATTTTTCTGACCAGTTGAGGATCTACGATGAGCATGAAAAGACGGACGTTCTTGGCTTCTGGTGCTGCAATCACAGCGGTTGCGGCTCACCAAGCCTGGAACTCAATGAGTGGCGTTGCACAAAGCGGTAAAGTCCTTAATCTCTACTCAGCACGGCATTATGATGCTGACAATCAAGTTTACGAAGGCTTCTTTAAAAAGACTGGCATTAAGGTGAATCTCGTCGAAGCGCCAGCAGATAAATTAATTGAGCGTGTCAAGAGTGAGGGGGCAAACAGCCCTGCCGATGTCATTATTACGGTTGATGCAGGCAATCTGTGGCGCATCCGGCAGGAAGACCTGCTGCAAAAGGTTCCCACTGGTAGTGCTCTCTACACCAACGTTGCTGCAAACTTGCGAGACCCAGATGGGTACTGGTTTGGCTTTACAAAGCGCGCCCGTGTCATTGTTTACAACAAAGCACGAGTTAGACCCACCGAGATTACCCGTTACGAGGACTTGGCAGAGGCAAAATGGCGCGGCAAGGTGCTAGTGCGCTCGTCCGGCAATGTGTATAACCAATCGCTTGTTGGCTCCATCATGGCAGCCTTAGGCGAAGCAAAAGCAGAGGCATGGACAAAAGGAGTCGTGGCAAACTTTGCCCGTAAGCCTGAGGGCAATGATACGTCGCAAATTAAAGCGGTGGCAGCAGGCATTGGCGATCTAACACTTGCTAATACGTATTACCTGGCACGGCTTGCCAAGTCAAGCAAGGCAGAAGATCGTGAGATTGCCAGCAAAGTAGGGGTGCTTTTCCCTAACCAGCGCGATCGTGGTACCCATGTCAATATTAGCGGTGGCGGCATTGCAAAGAATGCACCCAACCGAGACGCAGCCATCCAGTATCTGGAATATCTGGCAAGCCCCGAGGCACAGCAGATTTTTGCAGGGAGCAATTATGAATATCCCGTGCGGCGAGGCGTAACGAAAGATGCAGTCTTGACCAGTTTTGGAAGTTTTAAGGAAGATAAGCTAAACGCAAGTATTTTCGGCGAAAAGAACCGTGTAGCACTGCAATTGATGGACCGGGCTGGCTGGGCATAGCGATGAGTGTCAGGGACGATCGGCATCATCAATGCTGATCGCCCTGTACCATTTGCCAACTGAGCAACACTACGGGCAACAAGCCGACGACCACGATCGCTAGGGCTGGAGCGGCGGCTTCTGCTAACCGCTCGTCTGATGCCAGATTGTAAACACGAATCGCCAGCGTATCAAAGTTGAAGGGACGCACAATCAACGTCGCTGGCAATTCTTTCATCACATCAACGAACACCAAAATTAAACCAGTGAGCAAGCCACCGCGCACCAGCGGCAAATGTATTTTCTGTAAGGTGCTGACAGTGCCACAGCCCAGACAGCGTGCGGCATCATCAAGGCTCGGCTTCACACGCTCCAGGCTCGATTCTACTGCGCCAAACCCCACAGCCAAAAAGCGTACTAGATAGGCAAACACTAGCGCCGCGATCGTTCCGCTTAACAGCAGTCCGGTCGAAACGCCAAACGTGCTACGGCTCCAGGCATCTACCGTATTATCAAACTGACCCAACGGTACTAAAATGCCAACTGCGATCACGGCTCCGGGCACTGCATAGCCCAAAGTAGCAACTTGAGTTGCCCAGCGGTTGGCAGGACGCAGCCGTTGCCCATAGGCAAGGATGATAGCTAGCAGTACGGCGATCGCCGCCGTCAGCAGTGACAGCAGCAGACTATGGCGAGCAAACTCCCAAAAGCTGTTGCTCGTATTCTGTACAATTGCCTCACTGGAACCCGCTGCACTGGGAAAGTCAGCATCGGCACGCGAGTCTACTTCTGCTGTACTGTTGCCGAATCCCATCAACTGTACCAGCACCCCCGCAGGCACCAGAAAGCCCAGAAGAATGGGCAGCACGCAGGCTACGATCGCCAGCAGACTGTGCCACCTAGAGAGCACATAGCGAGGCACCGTTCGTCCCTGCCTCGCATTTTGAAAATAGCGCTGCTGCTGACGCGAGAGCCGTTCCAGCGCAATCAAGCCAAAAATAAAGAGCAGGAGTAACGCTGCTAGCTGCGATGCTGCCAACCGTTCGCCCATGTTAAACCAGGTGCGATAAATGCCAGTGGTAAACGTGGGCACTGAGAAAAACTCAACCGTGCCAAAGTCATTAAGCGTTTCCATCAATGCCAGCGATAAACCTGCCACGATCGCCGGACGCGCCAATGGTAAGGCGACCGTCCTAAAGCTGCGCCAGGGATTGCAACCCAGATTGCGGCTAGCTTCCAGCAGGCTACTGGATTGGGTGAGAAACGCCGATCGCGCTAACAAATACACATAGGGATATAGAACTAACGTCAGCATCACGATCGCCCCTGGCAGCGATCGCACATTAGGAAACCAGTAATCCTGCACTGTCTCCCAACCAAACCACTGCCGCAACTGAGTTTGGATTGGTCCGTAATATTCCAGTAGTTCTGTATAGGTGTACGCCAGGATATAGGCAGGAGCAGCAAGGGGGAGCAGCAGCGCCGACTCAAACAAGCGTCGTCCTGGAAAGTAACAGAGCGTCACCAACCAGGCAGTGCCGACCCCGATAAAGGCAGTACCCATGCCCACTCCTAGCATTAACCCTAGAGAATTGCCGACATAAGTGCCTAGAACGGTAGTTGCTAAATGCTGCCAGATCGATCGCGCATCAACAAAGGTGCTGCTTAACACGACCCAAAGCGGCAGCGATAACAGGAATGCTATCAATAGAGTGCTAACAGTCCAGCCATCCCAATGGGGCAGCGAAAAGCGGTTAGTGGATGACTGAGACAGCGGCGATCGCATACAGAAAACCGAGTAGAACAATAGCGGAAGATACCAACGATCACCTTACTATAGGGTGAGACTATTGCTTATAAATTTCAACTAGATGTCTGATGCTATTCTGCACCTCGATCACCTGTCGCAGCAGTTTCCAAATGCGTCCCTTCCGGCCGTCAAGCAGGTTTCGTTAACGCTCAAGCAAGGCGATTTGTTAGGGCTGCTTGGTGCGTCGGGTTGCGGTAAAACGACTCTCTTGCGACTGATTGCTGGGTTTGAGCGTCCGCAGTCTGGAACGATTGATCTGGCAGGGCAACGGGTTGCAGGTGAGGGTATTTGGCAACCACCGGAGCGCCGCGATGTGGGTATGGTGTTTCAAGACTATGCGCTGTTCCCCCATCTTACAGTGGCAAAAAATGTTGCGTTCGGGTTGCAGCAACCGCGTCAGAAGCGCTTTTCGGCAAAGCAAAGACAGGCATTAACCGCAGAGGCGATCGCCCTGGTTGGCTTGACTGGACTAGAAAAGCGCTATCCCCATCAGCTATCAGGTGGTCAGCAGCAGCGCGTTGCCCTGGCACGTGCGTTAGCTCCCCAACCAGCTCTGGTCTTGCTCGACGAACCCTTGAGCAATTTAGATGTACAGGTGCGGCTGCGGCTGCGTCAGGAGATTCACGACATTCTTAAAACCAGTCAGACTACCGCCATTTTTGTTACCCACGATCAAGAAGAGGCGCTCTCTATTTGCGATCGTGTGGCAGTCATGCGCCAGGGCACATTGGAACAGATCGACACGCCAGAAGCACTGTATCAAGCGCCCAAATCCCAATTTGTTGCCGAGTTTGTCACGCAGGCAAATTTTCTACCCGCTCACTGGCAAAAAGACGGTTGGCAAACTGAGATTGGCTGGTTTCCAGGTGATGGCGTTCAGGGCAATGGCGTTCAGGACGATCGCCCAACTTCCAATCACGCCACTGTCATGTTGCGTCAGGAAGCCTTGCTGTTGACAGCCGATGAGACAAGTGAGCTGGTAATTCGCGATCGTCAATTTCTGGGACGTGAGTACCGTTACTGGCTTGTAACGCCTAGTGGTCAAACGCTTTACGCCCGTACACCTGTAAGCGTAAACCTCCCAATTGGTACAGCTGTCCGGCTCTCCATAACTGGCGGATCGGTGCAGGTGTTTCCAGGGACTTAGCAGATTTCTAGCAAACAAAAGACCCGTAGGGGCAGGTTTGATACCAACGTGATCGGTTATCAGCAAAGCTTCTGGCAAAACCTGCCTTCTACAAGCGGTACATTCTTTCTCAGAAATCTCCTTAGAGCGTGCGATCGCCATTCTTATGCAATCGTGATGTGGCAGTCGAAGGGAATATTAGGACAGACCTCAACCTTGCAACTTCCTCTGAGCAAGGGCTTCTATTTATCCTTTATCCTTTTGCCATGGAGCCTTTTATACCCTTGCTGTCAAAAGACAAGCGGTTTAACCAGTCCGTTCACTGGGTTAAACGCAGAGGAGCGATTGAAGCCAAGCAGCAAAATTGGTCGGTGACTCTCGGCGAAGGGCACTTGGTACGGTAAAGTTACAGATATGTATGATGACGATGATCTGAGCGTCCTTGATATTGAGGGTGATCTAGAGAGTCCTCTGGATCACATGGAGCCTATTGATTCTGGGTCGGAGGAGCCAAAGCCTGACCCGGAGGAAATGCTGCGACTACTTGAAGCGGCTGACACCAATCAGCGCATGCTGGCAGCAAGGGCTTTTTGTGAACTTCAAGACACTCGCGCCGTGCCGCATCTCATTCGGTTATTGACCGAGCCTTGCCCACTGGTTCGTGTCAGCGCCGCTTATGCGCTGGGTCGCAACCCCAGTCGGGCTGCAGTGGAACCGTTGATTGCTCGCTTTAACGAGGATTGGAATGGCTATGTGCGCAAGGGTGTTGTCTGGGCACTGGGCAACTGCCGCGATCGTCGTGCGCTGCCAACCTTAATTGAGGCGCTTAAAACCGATATTTCGGCAGTGCGGCTGTGGGCAGCCAGCTCGCTAGCACAGATGGCAGACGTAGGCTACGAGTGTGTTGTAGCGTCCATACCGTCACTCATTGAGTCGATGCGCCAAGACCCGATCGCAGCGGTGCGGAGTAATTGTGCCTGGGCAATCGGGCAGCTTTGCCGTGAGTTACCGTCTAACGTTGTCTATGGCACGGCGATCGACGCGCTTTTGGAAGTGTTTGCCGAAGATGGTGAACTGGGCGTACGAGAAGATGCCAAAGCTGCCTTGCTTAAAGTCGGCGATCCTCGCGGCTTGCAGATCATTGAAGAGTTAGAACGAGACTGGTTTCTTTGAAATGTCCTTAACGCGCTGTGGCACCCAACCTACTGTAAGCGGTGTACCCAACCTCAGCACCAAAAGTTGGATTGACGTTACTTAGGAAACGGCTTGATCACGCGTTATTACTGCGAGCGCGTTCGGTTAACCGTGCTAAGGAAAGAGACTGTCTAACAGGTACATCCTCTACTCTAGAAGGAGAGAGTAGCGCATTGCCTGAAGAACAAACGCCTGATTGATCATGCCGATTGCGACCCTGCATCGTGTCAATCAGCAATTGTTTCTCAGTGCTTTATTCTCATGTTGCAACTAGAGGTTTGTTATGCGGTCAGGTTGGCGGGTCGGTTCACTGTTTGACATTCCACTATTCATTGATCCATCTTGGCTTGGCGTGCTGGTTTTAATCGCTATTCCCAGAGGGCTGCTATGGCAAGCCAACTTCCCGCAGTGGGGCGCTGCTCTTGCTTATAGCATGGGTGTTGTCATGGCGTTGCTGCTGTTTAGCTCAGTTGTATTGCATGAGTTAGGGCATAGCCTGGTAGCTAAAGCACAAGGCATTAAGGTCAGCTCTATCACGCTATTTTTGTTTGGCGGTATTGCGTCGATCGAGCAAGAATCAAAAACACCAGGGAAAGCTTTTCAGGTAGCGATCGCGGGTCCCGCCGTAAGTTTGGTACTGGCGCTGTTACTGGGTGCTGTGGCTTACGCGATTCCTGATCCAACCAATGCAATTAACGTGCTGGCAGTCAATTTGGCGTTGACAAACCTCATTCTGGCGCTGTTTAACTTGATTCCTGGCTTGCCGTTGGATGGTGGACAAGTATTGAAAGCAGCCATTTGGAAGATTACAGGCAGCCGCTTTAAAGGCATTCACTGGGCAGCCCGAACCGGAAAAATTCTGGGCTGGCTGGCAGTTTTGTGGGGCGCATCCAGCTTTGTGAGAGGCGATTTTAGTGGGTTATGGATTGCCTTTCTGGGCTGGTTTGGTATCCGTAATGCGACTAGTTACGATCGCATGACCGACCTTCAGGAAACCCTGCTGCAAATTAATGCAGGCGAGGCGATGACCCGCGACTTTCGAGTGGTGGATGCCGATATGAGTTTGCGCCAGTTTGCTGATGCCTACTTGCTTGAAACCGATCGCCCAACAGTCTACTTTGCTGCATCCGATGGGCGCTACCGGGGCATGGTTAGTGCTAATGACTTACAAATGGTTGAACGCAGCGAATGGGAAACGCAGACCCTTCACCGCATTGTTAAACCACTGACCACCATTCCAACGGTTCGGGAAGTTACGTCGTTGGTTGACGTGATTCAACTTCTGGAGTCGCAAGAACTTAAGCGGATCACCGTACTTTCTCCGGCGGATGCAGTCGCTGGCATTATCGATCGTGGTGATGTAGTACGTGCCTTGACTAAAAAGATGAACATTCCGCTTTCAGACGCACTTATCAAGCAAATTAAAGAAGAAGGGGTTTACCCACCGGGCTTTCAACTGGGCGCGATCGCTCAGGCTGCCGCTGAAGCTGGGCAGAAGTAGTGGGTAAGGAAGTGAAGAGGTAAAGGGGTAAAGAGGGGAGGAAGTGAAGAGGTGCTGACGATCTTCTACGCCTCGCTCTTTACTTTCCATTCTCCACTATGGCTTAATACTGCTTCCCACTCGCTGTCAGATAACGGTTGCACTTGCAGATTAGCAGCAAAGCATTCACTCGCCGCTGCAATCAGTGCTGTCATTACTGTTTCGATGATTGCTTCTTTGGGTAACGTTAGTGGCAGTGTGGGCAAAGTTGATGTTCCTTCAAAGACCTGTTGGAATAAGGCAGCATCAGTAAGCAATGGCATCGAGCCGTGCTGCAATACCCCTGAGCCGCGACGCAGTTGAGCACTGCCAATGAGTTTAGAACCATCTACTAACACCAAATCAGCACCTGTTGCTGTGCCAAAGCAGTTAGCTTGACGTGCATAACTGCGTCCTGCCTGCCCATATCGCAGGGGTACGCCGAGCGATCGCCATCCTTGAATCAAAAACTCACAAATAGTCTTGTATGCCTGTAAGCGACCAGCAGCTAAACCGGATGTTACTACGGCATAAGTTAAATCGCCTTGATGCAGCACGGCTCGTCCTCCAGTTGGTCGGCGTACTACCTCTAGCGGCACGTCTTGCCAACGCAACTGCTGCCAGCCTGCTGACCATTGATGCTGATGGTAGCCTAATGAAATTGTCGCAGGCTTCCAAGTGTAGAAGCGTAGCGTTGGCGGGTGTTGCTCCTGAAGATGCTGTGTCAGCAACCAAGAATCTAACGCCATTTGAATGCTTCCTGGCGCTTCCAGCAAGGGGATCAAACGCCAGGTCTGCATGAAGAAATTTAGGGATAAGGGACTGAAGTAGTAAGGGGTGAAGGGAGGAGCGGTAAGAACTCCTTTAAGACCTAGCTACCACCAAACTCAGCCTGTAGCGGCTCGTCCTGGTCATCGGCGATCGTCGCTACCAGGGTAATGGCGCGCGAAATTTCACCAGGAGAGAGATCAGCGAGCGATCGTGTTGAAAGCACCACAATTTCATTATCCAGAATGGCAAAACGTGCTTCTAGCGTACCTGACCAATTTAACTCAAGCAGTTTGCGAGTCAGTTTAGCCTCATCCCTGGCTGGCAGCTTCAAAACGGCTGCCCATGCACTGATCGTATCCTCATTTGATAGCCCGGTAAGCTGCACAAAGACTTCAACCGTACCGTATTTAAATTTCCAGACATAGCCGCCATCAGTCTCACTCACCATGGCTGTGTTGTCACTATCCAGGCTGTCAATGACTGTTTCAATTACGTCCACAATATTTGCGGCGGCATTCTCAGCATTCTGGTTCGCTGGTTCATTATCCAAGGCGCTTGGGGCTGGAACTATCTGTTGGCTTGTCATAAAAAATTCCGTACGATCGCGTTAATAAGCGGTTAGACAAGGAATGGCAGAGCCGCTTCGGTCAGTGTGCCTCATTGCTTGCACTACCTTGAGTCTACGTTAGCGTCGATTCATTATGCTGTTTCTTCTTATTCTGATTTTTTTATGTTTGTAGCCGCCTAATTATTCCTAGAGCTTGAGCAAAGTAACGACACGTGTGCCTAGGTTTCACGGCTTACCTTTTCACCAACACTATGGCTCATCTACTAGATAAGTAGTAAATAAGTAGGATGGCTAGATTAAGCAGACCGGGTTTCGACTGCGCTCAACCCGCCCCGTTACTTATAGAAAATTTGCCCTAAACGATTGCGGCTCTTTTGGTACATCCCTTTATGGTAAAGCGAACTAAAATAGTGTATAAATATTTGGACATCACTAAATTAAGAAATTAGGGATATTTTCTGGATGGAGCGGGCTTTAGAGTAAACGGTCAGCCGAACTGTAACTCTCCTGCCAAGAGGCAAAGCGCCTACCGTTCTCTCTTACACATCATCAGGGTTGCCTGCTCAAAACTTTTTTAGCTAACAAAACATCTGTAGGGGCTAGGTTTAACAACAAGGTTGGCAGCTAAAGGTAAAGACTCTGGCAACACCTGCTTCTACCTAACAGTTAATCTTTCTTGCAAGGCTTCTCTGTCCTATGTTTGCCCTTAGCTACTTAGCCCGTGCTGCCACTCTGCTGCCTTGATGAAGCACGTTTTTATGGATGAACGGGTACAAAAACTATTGTCCCAATGGGGTATTGCGTCGCGCCGTCAGGCAGAGCAGATGATTTTGGCTGGTCGGGTGCAGCTCAATGGCGCGATCGTTCAGCTTGGGCAAAAAGCGAATCCTGAGATCGATCGCATCACGGTAGATGGTGTGCTGATGCAACCAGCGCAGCGCCCCAAACTGATTTACCTCCTGCTCCATAAACCTGTTGGTGTTCTTTCTACTTGCACAGACCCCTGGCACCGACCAACGGTGCTTGATTTACTACCCTCGTCCCTTAAAGAAGGTCATGGCATTCATCCTGTCGGACGTTTAGATGAAGACTCTACCGGTGCGCTGTTACTAACGAATGATGGGGCGTTGACCTTTTATCTAACTCATCCTCGGCACCATATCCCTAAAACATATGAAGTTTGGGTTGAAGGCTATCCTGCTGAGGCAGTTTTACAAGAGTGGCGGCAGGGTGTGCTCTTGGCAGATCGTCTCACTTTACCAACTCAAGTGACAGTCCTTAAGCGTCATCCAGCGCGTAAAACACTTTTACAGGTGATCTTAACCGAGGGCAGAAACCGTCAGATTCGCCGCGTTGCTGCACAGTTAGGACATCCAGTGCTTTCTCTGCATCGTACAGCAATCGGTCCCATTCAACTGCAAGATCCGAGTGCATTACTATTAGCAAGTGGGCAATACCGTCCCTTGAAAGATGCAGAAATCAGTTTCTTGAAAACTCAACTTGACTTACTATCAGAAGGGGAGACAGTGACGCGCGAGGAGTACAGCCGATGAGTAACCAAATGACTCAGATCAGCCCGGAGCAGATAGAAAGGCTCAAAGAATTGGGTGCCTACTTGCAGCAAGTGCGTCAGAAAGAGCGAATTTCGCTAGAAACGGTGGCAAAGAAAACGCTCATCCCGGTGCGTTTGCTGGCAGCGCTCGAAATCGGCAACACAAAGCAATTGCCGGAGCCTGTCTACATTCAGGGTTTTATTCGTCGTTATGCGGACGCGATCGGTATTGATGGAGCCGAGCTGGCGAATGCGTTTCCAGCCCAAACAGATTTGAGGGCACCCAAACCTTCGTGGCGCGGTACCGTGCAAGCGCAGCTACGCCCATTGCATCTCTATTGTCTCTACACAGTCTTAGTCGTGGGTGCTGTCAGTGGGCTATCTTACCTGTTAAATCGTTCCTCCACCCCACAAATTCCTGGGCTTGTAGCAACCGCACAAAAGCGCGAACCAGTCATTACACCTGTGCTACCCAATGGACCAGTCAATATTGCTGCCCAACCTACTGTTAGCCCGACAGCAGGTAATAAGACCGCACAGCTGCCTACCGTCGTGTCGCCAAAGTCAGTTCGCATTGGGTTGACGATGACATCTCAGTCTTGGGTTCGCATTGTTGTTGATGGTAAAACTGACTTTGAGGGCGTTCTATCGGAAGGCACCCAGCGTGCCTGGGAAGCGGACAAGCAGTTGGTTCTACGAGCTGGTAATGCTGGTGGGGTTATGGTTAGCCTCAATGAGGGTCTACCAAAACCGCTAGGAGAACCAGGAGCTGTTGAAGAAGTAACGTTTGGGTCGAATGCTCAAGCAGCTAACCTAGCCGCTTCATCAGAGTCTGCAAGCTTAACGGCATCACGCCCTAACCCGTTCTAAGTCACTTTTGTTCTAAGTGATTGTCTGAATGCATCCGTGGTAGAGCAACAATGAAATGGGTCTGTCCATTGCTACTTTCTACGTGAATGCTTCCTTTGAGGTGCGTGACTAATCGCTTTACAAGTGCTAATCCCAAGCCTATCCCGCCCTGTTTCCAGGGATCGCTGCTGGGAATGCGATAGAACTTCTCAAAAATACGGGTTCTTTCGTCGGCAGAAATTTCTACACCTGTATTGCTGACTTTGAGTTCAACGCACGTTGGTGTAGCACTAGCAGCGAGAGTAATCGTTTGGTCTGACGGCGTATACTTGCACGCATTGTCAAGTAGCTCTATTAGGATGCGTCGCAGCCCAGTAAGATCCGTTACTAGAGACGGCAAACCCGGCTGCAAGACAACCTGCAAGGTTTGCTGCTGCTGCTGGGCGCGGTTGTGAAATGCTGTAGCGATCGCAGGCAGACAATCATACAGGTTCAGGGTCTCAAAGCTTAGGGGCGTTTTGACCTCTAAATGCTGTAGTTCTAGTAGGTCGCTGATTAGACTAATTTCGCGTTCACACTCGTCGTGCAAGATTTTTAGATAGGTATGGCATTTGCTGGCTGGTTTGCCGTCTTCCTGAGCAATGTCTACATTATCTTGGGGCAGCGATCGCTCAAGCATCTGTATCGCGAGGCGTATGTTGGATAGAGGTGTTCGCAATTCGTGAGAGACAGTGCTCAAAAAATCGTCTTTGAGTTGGCTCAATCGCTCTAGCTCCTGCACTTGCGCCTGCGATGCTTGGTAAAGACGTGCCTGACGAATGGCGATCGCGCATTGATTAGCAACCTGCTGCACCAAACGAATTTCTAGCTCACTTAAACTGCGTTCTTTGGGGTTAATGAGCCACAGATCGCCGATCGTTCCAGTTTCGTTGATCATTGGGCAGGCAAACATAGCAACCTGACCACGCACTGGGCTTGGCACCAGTGAGCAAAACTGAAAGTGGTAGCCCTCTGTAAGTTGTGCATACAGTTCGCTATAGACCTCCATATCAATCACCTGATTGTGGTAGCCAGCAATGGAGGCAGCGTACTCGTAATGCACGCTAGAGGTGAGGCGCTCGCGATCGTACAGCGAGGCATTGCAACAGCCCAGATCTAGCGCCCAGGCTAGTTCTTGCACGGCTGTCTGCAAAATTTGACTCTCGTCCAGACTATCGCGCACTTTATCAGTGATTCGCTTTAGGGTGGCTTCAAACTCTAAAGCACGGTGGAGTTGAAGCGTGCGCTGCCTCGTCTCTAGGCTATATTCGCCAACCTGGTCTTCCAACTCAGCATTAAACTGATCAACCTGCCGATGGAGTTCAACATGCTGCAATAAGCGCCGTACTCGCTGGCGCAGCACTGCCCAGTGAATAGGCTTGGTAACAAAATCGGTGGCACCACATTCAAACGCTCGGTCAACCGATTCGCGATCATCCAGGCTCGTCACCATGATAATTGGCGTGGAATGGCTTTCGGGTAGGGCATTCAGCTTACGGCAGCAAGTAAAGCCGTCCATACCAGGCATAAGGGCATCGAGTAGCACTATCTGCGGTTGATAGGTTGCGTACGCACTAAGTGCCTCTGAGCCGTTGTCAGTCTCGATCACACGGTAGCCATCAGATTCCATCGCCTGACGGAGTGAGAGACGTATAGCGTCATTATCATCAACAATAAGAATAAGGGGCGGCGTGTTTAAGTGCTGATGGGTACGATTGTTGCCTAAAAGCTTTAGCCTTTCACTTTCAGTAAGGGTTAGCATATTACAGTTAAATTAAAAGACAACAATTGCTAAAACAATATATGAGAGCAATTGATCGCTTAGCCCTTGTTTTGATTATTTAGCAGGCTCTTTAAAGTTGGTACTAAATGGGGATATATGTTGCACAGAATGCCCAGCACATGCAAAATTAGCTCAAATTTAGACAAACTTGCTTACTTTAGATATTTCTTTAAACTGAGTTAAGGGCTAAAGACTAAATTTGAGCTGCATGATTATATCCACTCACCACCTGGAAAAAATGAGCGATCAGCTTTTCAAGCGATGATGAGGCGCGCACTCTATCCTGTTGCATTCCTGTTCCATAGTTTACTGCCTGACATAATGTTGTAAAGTTCAACTGCTGATTGCTCTTATAGCGATCGCCTTAATGTCTTGCCGTTATGCAGTGACTGATACTGAGCCAAAAGTGCAAGTACTGAGTGAGGAATGCGCTTGACTCAGTACGATTGACGCAAACGAACAGTAAGCGGAGGCAGCGAAATATGCGTATACTCTTAGGTAGCTTCGTGCTGAGCATGGGTTTAGCCGTTGCATTAGCACCAGTCCAGGCGCAAACACCCGCTAAACCGCGAGTAACGGCAATGGTAGAAGCGCTGCGGCAGGCGGCACCTAAAACAGGTCGGTCTAACGACGGCTTATATAGTGACTGGCAAGTTAAGCCTGGTACGCTTGCCGTTTGGTCAAAAAGTTGTCTGAAGCGGCAAGTAACACCAGCCCAGTTTGACCGCGATCCGGCTCTAGCAAGACAGGTCATCACTTGCGTCGTGCAGGATGAATTCAACCAAAGGCTACAGCTTAATGCTAATAACGAAAGCAGTACTGTACAAGCTGTTGCCTGTTGGTGGATGACTGGCAAAGACAAGGGCTGCACCAGTGGCGCGACCGCTAACTATGTGCGAACCGTGACCCAATATTATCAAAAGCTGCGCTAACCTGCTGAAGAGTCACTACAGCCTAAGGCAGCCCTTGAGTCACTATAGCCTAGGGCGGCGCTTGCGGCTCTGTGTCTCTGTAAGGAACGTGGTTAAGTTACTCTCCTTTTACAAACTGCCAGAGAATGCTATGTCAGTTTGTGCTTAAGCCAAAGAGCTGCTTTGCCATGCTGATAAATGGGATCTGGATCGAGAGCAATCGCACGGTCATACGACTCAACGGCATTAACGTAGGCTGCCATCTCTGTTAGCAAAAGCGCCCGGTTAAACCATGCTTGGTGATAATTCGGTTCTATTGCGACTGCCCGGTCATAGCTATGCAGGGCTTCAGCTTGGCGTTTCATGCCTGACAGTGCATTACCGCGATTGCTCCAAGCTTTGCAGTTACCAGGATCAAGGGCAATCGCCTGGTCAAAGGCTGCGATCGCAGCCGCATATTGCTCTGTTTCACAAAGCCGGCAACCCTGGTCATGCCAAAACTCTGGTTGGGACTGGTCAAAAGCAGTCATGATCGGTAGCCTTTATGTTCCCTTTCTATTGTCGGCAAACGAGAGGCGAATAACCAGGAGTTTAAGGAAAATCTAGCGCGTGATGCGAAGAATTTTGTCTTTTTCCGCAGGGCAACTGCCACGACCATCACAGTTGCTGGTGGTGATATACAATTCGCCATCGGGTCCCATCACAGCATCTCTTAGCCGTCCCTGTTGACCCTGTAAATACACTTCATGCTGCTGCACCTGGTTAGATTGCAGATCAATGACTACGCGCTGTAAGTGTTCTGACCGCAGTCCTGCCACAATAAGACTGCCTTTCCATTCAGGAATCGCGTTGCCAGTGTAAATCGCTGCGCCTCCGGGAGGTAATGCTTGCTGCCAGACGATCGCAGGTGTTACTAATCCTTGCCGTGCTTCACAGCGGTAGGTGGTAGGCCAGCCCAGATTATCGCCTGCCTGAGCAACACTGACTTTATCGTGTCCCGATCGCCCTAATTCACCACTGGGACCATGATCACTAACCCACAGAGTTGAGGCATTGACCCAATCAAACCCTTGAGTGTTGCGAATACCCGTAATGTAGACTGGGTTGCCCGGAAAAGGATTATCGGCGGGCACTTGACCATCAGGAGTGACGCGCAAAATCTTACCTGCCAAGCTTTTCACATTCTGAGAAAGGTCAGGCTTTCTAGCATCCCCAGTGCCGATGTAAAGCATGCCGTCAGGACCAAAGCGAATCCGTCCGCCATTGTGGAACTGTGCGACTGGAATGTTGTCAATGATGGTGCGATCGCGGGTGGCACTTAAGCCATTCGTTGACAGCCGCCATCGTTCTACTCGATTAACTGGAGAGCCATTCTTGTCTGCCGTGAAATAGACATAAAAGAAGCGATTGTTAGCAACGTCAGGATGAGCGGCAATGCCCAGCAAGCCACCTTCACCACGATCGCTGACATTAATAGTGGCGATCGCCTGAGGGCGCAATTTGCCCTTTTGCACCAACCTCACTCGCCCTGGTCGTTCTGAGACGAGGAGGTCGCCGTTTGGTAGAAAGGCAAGTCCCCAGGGCACATCTAGCCCTGTCACTACTTCTTCTACTCGCACCTTGACCTGCCCTTGTGGACCAAAGCCGTTTTCCACTAGCCTACAGCTTGCTGGTTGCACCGCTACAGGTTTAGCAACTGTTTGAGCCTCCTGACTTATTGTCTCTGTTGCTCTGGGCGTTTCGCTGACTGACTCTTGTGTTGGTGTGCAGGCAAACAGCCCTACTAGAGTAAGAATAAGCCAGGGTGTGTGAATATGGAGTGCTTTCATATGTCTCGCTCTTCGTTTTAGCCCATGTCGACACCTGTCAAATAATGCCGCTGGTGCCATCTATAAACAGAAGTAAACCGTCGCTTTCTTGCTCATCGTCCAAGGGCATTGCCTCAGTTTAAGGGTCAGCCATCGGTGCTGCCTGCTCGAATTGGGTTAATTTCTTCAAGGGGTCAGTCTTCGTCTCGTTCGTTAGATTCGTGCTCCATACCCTATGCTTCATTTGTTTTGGGACACCATTCAAGTTTCATAGATAAAAGTGACATGAAGGTGACAGATTACCCGCTGTTCACGTCTCTTTTGAAAATGCTGCCTAACAGCACGACTAGCTGGGTCATGCTCAAGCTTTCTTTAACGAAGCCGCTTTCCAACACAGAGTGCAGCTAAACGGCTGGAAAGCGGTTAGCACATAAGCCACTTATGCAGTTTCTACGGCACTGCAAGGGAGAGTTTTTAGAAAAGATAAAAAGCTGGCGATCGCTGGAAGAGGGCTTAATACTGCATCATTCCGGCTGCGGGTTTGCTACTGAAGACGCTGTGTCACCCAAAGCGATTGACCATTATCATCGGTTTCTAGATGAGCTAAACGCCAGGTTTTGCCCTCTTTTTGCCGTTGCAGATAGACTTCAAACGGATTCTGCTGGGTGATCCGTCGAGTGGGTAGCTTGGTGGTGACATTGTACGTGCCGCGCACACGAAAGGCTTTCAGGTCTTCAATGATGAGAGGTGTTTGTTCGGCAATAACCACTCGCTTAATTTCTAGATCAGTGGGTTGCACGTTGAGCCGAAGTTGCTGATTGAGCGCTGCTTGGGTTTGATGAAGCTGTTGCGCGATCGCCCGTTCTACTAGCTGATGGCTGGGTCCCCCAATCGGCAGCCCACAAGCTGTCAGCAGCATAGCTAGAACTAAGGCTCCAACCCCCTTCCAAATTCTCTGCATCATTCACTTATCGCTGCAAATTGCCTTCTCAGCGATAGTATACGACTGAGCGGTAGACAGGGTTTGCAAAGTTTGTCGTTAGGCACTGTTTGCTAGTTAGCCGCGTCGCTATTGAATACCAGCCCTGCGTTGATCGTACTGATGCTGGTGGTATAGCAGTCGAAGAGGACGTTAGGATAAACGTAAACCTTGAAACTCTGTTTGAGTAAGGGCTTCGATTCATCCCTCATCCTTCATCCTTTTGCTATAGCTAATGCCGACAGACAATTTTCCAGAGAGGATGGCTCACTCCCTGTAAGCGAATGCGCTGTACCTGCTGCTCTAGCCGATGTCGATCGCGAGGCGAAAGCCCAAACAGGGCATTGCGACTTTGCCAGAGCAGTGTGGCGATTGTGAAACCGATGCAAGTAGCGAGTCCGATCGTGGGAAGCCGATTGAAGGCTAGCCCATAACGCACCGCAGTCCACGTAAAGTAATCCAGCAAGAGCGAAATGGGATAGCGCAAGCCCCACAGGCTTAATAAGCCAACGGTAAGCCACAAAACTCCAACCACACACCAGCGTGCATAGATGGTGAGACGATAGAGCCGTGCAACGTCCTGCTGCAATGTAGGGTCGATCGCATCAGCATTTACAGCTACCGATGGGTTCTTTTCTGATTGATCCATACTATGGCTCGGTCAGGCATCATCTGCTCTTGTGGAAATATCGTTGGTAGAAGCAAGATTACTTCCACCTAGATCCACAGTGGCAGTCGCGGGCGTCAGAACCTCCGTTCGCTCACGCCAGAAGGCCAGAAGTGTGCCAGCAATAAAGATGCTGGAATACGCGCCAACTCCAAAGCCAATAATCAGCGCGAGCGCAAAGTTTTTCAGGGTTTCACCACCGAAGAAAAAGATCGAAAACAGCGTTAGCAGTACCGTGACAGTCGTGTTGATGGAACGTGCTAGCGTTTGGTTAACGGCTTCATCCACAATGTCATTGATCGGGCGCGTTGGGCTTTCAGCTTTTGTTTCGCGAATACGGTCATAAATAACAACGGTATCGTTTACCGAGAAACCAACGATCGTCAGCAACGCCACAATGAACAGGCTATCGACCTCAGTGCCCATGGTCAATCCCAGCATGGCAAAAATGCCGACTGTAATCAAAACGTCATGAAAAAGCGCAATGATCGCAAAGATTGCATAGTCTAACTGGAACCGGAAGCTCAAGTAGACCATGATTAGCGCAAACGAGACAATGAGCGCTAGCATTCCAGACGCAAACAACTGCTGTCCAATCACTGGACCAACTGTATCAATCTGGTTTTTAGTTGGGTCAAACGCCCCAAGCTTACTACTTAGTGTTTCCAACACTCTCACCCGCTCGTCTGGGTTAAGCGGTTTCGTACGAATCGACAGTGCTTGCTGCTCCTTCCCTAACAGTTGGATACTACTATCGCCAAGCCCTTCAGCCGTCATGACATCTCGCACTGCTGCAATGTCGATCGGCTGGTCGCAGGCATTAGGCTTTGAGCAATCTCGCTCAACCTGAAGACGAGTACCACCAACAAAATCCAGGCTTGGGCGCAGAGGCGAACCCAACTGCTGCCAGGAGATCAGCATTGCAATGATGCCTGCCAGAATCAGCACAGACGACACCGTCCACCAAAGTTTGCGTTGCCGCACAATTTGCAGTTTCATGGGGTTGCCTCCACCTGAGATTGATTCGCTGATGGCAGTTTAGGACCGTAGAATTCTAGCTTCCGCAGCCTGTGAATGCTCTGTACATAAAACAGCAAAGTTCGGGTACAGGTCAAAGAAGTGAACAGACTTAAGCCAACGCCTAACGCCAGAGTGAGGGCAAAGCCTTTGACCAAGCCAGCACCAAGCCAGAAGAGAGCTGCACAGGAAATCAGAGTCGTCACATGACCGTCCAAAATACTTGGAAACGCTCGATAAAACCCCCCTTCTATTGATCGATAAAGGGTCTTGCCTGCGCGTAGCTCTTCTCGCGTGCGCTCAAAAATCAGCACATTGGCATCTACTGCCATCCCAATGCTGAGAATAAAGCCAGCGATACCCGGAAGAGTGAGGGTCACACCTAGGAGATTAAAGGCCGCATAGGTGAGAACGGCATAGATTAGTAGGGCAACATCGGCAACGAGTCCGGGCAGCCGATAGTAAGCCACCATGAAAATCAGCACCAGCACCAAGCCGCCAATGCCTGCATAGATGCTGCTTTGCACGCTGTCTCGTCCTAAGGTCGCGCCAACAGTACGGTTTTCCACGACTTCTACAGGCAGAGGCAAAGCGCCACCTCGAAGTTGTACCGCAATGTCGCTAGCTCGTTCAGCTGTGAAGCTGCCCTCAATAACTGCGCCGCCGCCCGTAATGCCCGTTTGAGCGTACTGCACATCGACGGTGTAAGCAAAGTCAGCACTAATGGGGGCAGCATCTAGAAAAATGCCGAGCGCACGTCCTGTACCGGCAATGCTTTTCGTTAGTTCTGCAAAAAGTTCGCCGCCGCGTGGATCAAACCTCAGCCCAACGTGCCAAATGCTGGCAGCACCAGCAGGTTCAGGATAGGCATCTTTGAGATTTTTGCCTGTCAGTTCCGTTTTTTCAAAGAGGGTAGCGATCGAGTCATTGGTCGCTTTTAGCTCTGCCTGATTTTTCGCGATCGCGGCTTGATCCGGGTTTTTTCTTAGCTGCGCCTGTACTTCTAACTTCTCACGCAAATTTTGTTTTTCAATTTGCAACTGCGCCTCTGTACCAGGCTTTTGCCTGCGGAAATCGAGCTGAGCCGTGCCACCCAATACACGCTCTGCCTGCTTCGGATCGTTCACGCCCGGTAGCTGCACCAGAATCTGGTTGTTGCCAGCGGTTTGTACGAGCGGTTCGGATACGCCCAATCCATTGACTCGCCCTTCGATCACCTTGCGAACGCCTTCAAGGTCTCGATCGGTAATCTCTTGAATTTCTGGCGTTGTTTTTACCTGAATCGTGAGCTGTGAACCACCTTGCAGATCCAAGCCCAGACGTGCTGGCACTTTGACGATAACAACAATGGCGGCAATCAGCAGCACTAAAATTAAGCCTAAGAGCGATCGCTGTCTTCCCATACTGTGACCCCTGTAACAAACGCTATGATAGCGCTTTAAAGTATTTGAATTTTGCTTTGACTGACGGTGAAGTGGAAAGGTGTTTTGGCAATTGGCTTGAGCTAGCAAGCGCAGTTCGCCATTCGCTCAACGTCTGCAACGTCTATCAGAAGAGAGACTCACCAGCTAGTAGTCTCTATGCATAAGACAATTACAAGACATGAACCCTCTCAATATCTGTCTCGCTAGCTTTTATTTTGTCTCCTTTGGTTTTCTCCTTTACCCACGGCATCTTGCCTTTGATGTTGACGGTTGAGAGGGTTCTCCTTCGTACATTTCTTTATGCTGCCTTTATAAAGTACTAGCGCTTAAAAACAGGAACAGGAAGCAACCGGAACTCTGTAAATCCACACAGTTCAATCATTTGCCAGAGCACTTCTTGATTTTAACCAGTGCTAGCTTGTGAAGTCTCCGTAATTGCACTAGGCAAGGCGATCGAGAATTAGATAATTTACCAACAGAGGGATTAGGATTCACGCTCTGAAGTGTCTAAACACCCAGCCTTCATCGAGCACACTTTCACCAAGCGTCTTCACTAAGCATTAATTGCAAACACGACTGAATTGATGAACTTACCAGTTTTAACTTTGAGTCTCAGGACACCTGCTAGTAGAACATAAACCTATGTTCTGCTTAATAAAAGTCGTTTTGTACAAAACAAAACGCTCACCTTGCCAAGCTTGCTGTGAATAAAACGATGGCTCAAACTCTTCTCAAGCCTCTTTGGGCAACGATCACAGGCATTTTCACCCTTGGCTCTGTTACAGTGCTCAAGCCTGCCCAGGCCTTTAGCATTACGTATAACTTTACCGTTCAAATTACTAGCGCTGCCTACGAAAGTCACGGCTTGATGAATGGTGCTACTGAATACGGTAGCCTCACCTACGACAACGCTAATTTAACGGGAATCGGTAGCGAATATGTCTCTGCTGCACCAGGAAGCCTCACCTTAGAATTTAACTTCTTAAGCAAGCTTCATACACAGAAAAACGACCTGAACTACGGTAGTGATGCCTATCTTTATGACTACCCGGTTGCCTTTTTCTCAAATGGAAGGCTGCTAGGACTCGACTTTTTGGTCGTCCCATCGCCATCTCAAGCTTCACAAGATGAGCTTGGCTTTCGCATCTTTCGGGAACTCTTTTATGTTGGTGCGACGGACAACTTCAATAGCGGTACTCTAGCGGGTACCGTCACTTATGGCAATAGTGCCGCTGTCCCAGAGCCATCTGAAATAGGCGGTACGATCTTAGCCTTCAGTTGCTTTAGTCTCTGGTTCTTGAGACGGGTTAAAGGCTAAAGGGATCATTAAAGAATTATGATCGTTAGGCAGTCGTTTAAGGCTTGGGGCAACCGAAGTAGAATCATACAGAGCAAAGGCTACATCGATCTCAAGATGTTCTCTCTGCATTTTGCAGCTATTTCATTGCAAGTCTCTATATTTATTTACTCTACATCTTGGGGGTGATGATGCTACGTGTTCTTAGTTCTTACCTTACCTATGCTTCTAATCGGGCAATTAGCCATATCTTTCTATCCCTTTGCCGTCCAGAAGTTGAGGTTCCTGTTCAGTTTACCTGCCTTGTCTCAAGCTGTGATCCCAACGTTGAGCGCTCCAATGTGGTCAAGGCTATCCCTAACTTAATCAGACCCTTTGTGTTTCGCTTGCGTGCCAATGATGCTATGACCGAATGGCGCTATCTCCAGGCACTAAAACATTTTGATGCTGCCTATTTGTGGCCGGGGTTCTCTTTGGCAACGATCAGAAAGGTGAAAAGCAAGGGGAAACCAATATTCATAGAGCGAATCAACTGTTTCACTGGTTTTACCAAATCAGTTATGAATAGTGAATATATTCGGTTAGGGCTTGGACCTCGACATCCCACGACTGATCAAACGGTACAGGATGAGTTGGAAGAAACCAAGCTAGCTGACTTCATTTTCTGCCCTAGTCCGCACGTGCGATCAAGCTTTTTAGACGCTGGCGTACCAGCCGAGAAATTATTACTCAGCAGTTATGGGTGGTGTCCCAGTCGCTTTCCAGATTTGCTTCATCAAAGCCCTGCACCAAAAGCTGTCGATCGACCCTTTACGATTCTTTTTGTCGGTACGGTCTGCGTTCGTAAGGGTGCTCACCTGTTGATGGATGCGTATGTTCGTTCAGGAATCAAGGGGAAATTGATTCTGTGTGGAGAGATGGAACCCGCGATCGCAGAAGTTTGTCAAGATTGGCTGCGCCGTCCTGATATTATCCACCAACCCTACGTGAACAATATCTCTACTTTCTACCAGGACGCGGACTTATTTGCCTTCCCTAGTTTGGAGGAAGGCAGCCCCTTAGTAAGCTATGAAGCAATGGCTCATGGTTTACCGATGCTGGTCTCTCCCATGGGTGGCGGAGAAATTGTGCGGGATGGCGTTGATGGTTTTATCCGCTCTGAGTTCGATCGAGATGCCTGGGTTGAGATCATCCAAAAACTTGCTGCCTCCCCAGATTTGAGACATCAGCTTGGTCGCAATGCTTCGCAAAGAGCGGCAGAGTTTACCTATGAAAAAGTTGCTAATCAACGAGCCCGAATGATTTTGGAGCATTTGACTGACTCAGCCACTAGCCCCAGCGTATAGCCAGGGCTGTTTTAGTCTAAATTTTGACGTTTATGCCTTCACGAGAATATGCCACTCTAGGCTGTAGAGATTTGATCTCTTGATAGCTGAACTCACCCAAACTATTGCTGATAAAGGTTTTTCATCAAGATACGCTATAGTCCTGGAATTCTGAGTTCGGAGTATAAGACGTGGTGAAAGCAAATGAAGCCATCTGTCAATCTAGAATAACCAGAATGAAAGAGATTTGTTGCTTCCCCCTCATGCTGGATGAAAGTAGAATGCGGCTCCAAGAATTGTATAGGTTGCCAGCAACAGCACGCCTTCCAGCCAATTGGAACGTCCATCAAGGCTAATCAGGTTGGCGATCGCCACTGCAATCACTACTGCAACGACTTCAAACAGGTTAAAGCTTAAGTCCATTGGCTGCCCGATCGCTTGCCCAACCAAGACCAAAATGGGTGCCACTAGCAAGGCAACTAGCAAACTTGACCCCATTGCCACCGAAACAGACAAATCCATATTATTTTTCATAGCGACTCGTACCGCTGTAACGTACTCTGCGGCTCCACCGACCAAGGGCAGCAAGATTACACCTGTAAAGAGTGGCGTTAAGCCTAGCCCTTTGGTTGCTTCTTCGACGGCACCGACAAAAATCTCGGATTCAAAAGCAACAGCGATCGTCGCGATGAGTAGCACTCCAATCCAGAGAGGTAAATTTGGCTTGTGTGGCGCGTGTGCGCCGGCTGCCTCAGCGGTACCCTCTTCTAGTTCCACGATGCCGACATCGTAGAGATAGCTGTGGGTCTTGAGCGAAAACAGTAGGGTCAGCGCGTAGACCACAATTAGCACAGCTGCCACCGTAATCGAAAGGCGGCTGATAGTCACCTGATCCACTACATTCGAGGTTGAAATGACCATAGCGGGTAGGACGATCGCCGTTACCGCCAGCGTCATAGTCGAACCACTAACCCGTGCCACGATCGGCTGAAATTCTTGCTCTTTGTAGCGTAATCCCCCCAGGAACATAGATAGCCCCATGACCAGAAGCAGGTTACTAATAATCGTGCCTGTAATGCTGGCTTTTACGATGTCGAGCAAACCTGCTCGCAGCGCCGAGAGAGCAATAATTAATTCAGTAGCATTACCGAACACAGCATTTAACAAGCCACCGATCGAGGGTCCTGTTGCTACCGCAACCTCTTCTGTCGCTGTACTAAGCCAGATAGCAAGCGGCACAATGGCGATCGCAGAGGTAATGAAGACTATGAGCGCATCCCATTCCAAATGCTCTGCCGCAACAGAGATGGGGATAAAGACTAACAAGCCCAGAGAAACAAGGTTCTTAATTGACATAGTGCCGGTAGGAGAAAGGATTCAGTGAATAGGCTTGTGCCGCCAAGCAACGCGAATGGTCAATGGTGTTTCCCGTTTGACCATACTTACAAAATGCCTCGTTCATCATAGAAGCTAGAGCGCGTTCTAACCCGACAAAAGCAACGGGTGAGTAATCAAAACCTGACTTTAGTTGAGAAAGCGATGCTTTAGTCAATCTTCCCTTAGTTGGATGGTTCAGCGACAGAGCAAACTAATGTAGGTACGTAGTCATTCCGCCAGGATGACTAACACTAACTTGATAGCCTTGGCTGTACGCTAGAGAACTGTATGCCGTTGTACGTAAATCGCACTCTAAACCTGCTTAAAGCTAGAGTCTTCCGTATACTGCCAGATGCCCTTCCATTCACTAGGCATCATTGGCAAGTCGTTAATTTTGGACTCGGCTTGCTGACGGCAGCGCTGATTGTTCTAGCGGGATCAAGCGGCTTCGGGCAGAATGTAGTGCCGCCTCATCTTCAAGTACCAAAACTTGAAGCGCCTAAACTTGAAGCACCTAAACCTCCTGTGCCAAGTGTAGCCAGTGCCACGCCCGCGATCGCCACGGCAGATGTCAAATTAGATGGACGAACCCTGTTTACGATCGCTGCGCCTAATGTCACGACTCAGGCAGGTACTCAGTCCGCTGGTACACCGCCGATCAAAGAACGAGTCAAGAACATTGAGGAAACACTGAACCGGATTGCCAAAAACACTGCTGAACCTAAAACGCTGGATGTAAAAGCGGCAGTGGATGAACAAAGTCGCTTGCCTGTTATCTCGATCGGAACCCGCTATCTGATGACAGTAACAACACTGGATGCCCAACTTCAGGCGCAAGACCCTGAACAACGAGCAACCGAACTCATCCAAATTATTAGGGACGCTCTAACGGTCGCCCGACAGGAACGCCAACCTCAATCGTTGATGAGACAAGGCTCAGTGGCAGGGCAGCTTGCACTCGGCATAGTAGCAGTAAGCGGCATTTTGGCATTAGTACAGCGCTGGATCAAGGCACAACGAGAGCAGTTAGTGGCTCAAGCTCATGCAGCGATCGAGTCATCCACCGTGGTCGATCCTACCAGCACAGCAGCAATGGCAATTGTGCGCGAGCAAATCAAGCAACGGCGGCAGCGATCGCTAAATGATGTACAGCGCCGGCTACTGCAAGTGATGCAGTTAAGCATTTGGTTAGGCGGTCTTTTCATTATTTTGGGGCTGTTTCCCTATACCCGATGGCTACAGTCGCTCATCCTGTCAGGTCCACTCAAAATCTTGGGGATCGTTATCGCCGTCTACCTTCTTATTCGAGTAAGCGACACGTTTATCGATCGCTTCTTTAATGCACTCACTGCTAACGAACTTCTCCCGCCGGATACGTCTCAACGCTTGGCACAGCGTATTACTACGTTTTCACGGGTGCTGCGGAGCCTTGTTGCCACCGTTTGGATCAGCACAGGCATTCTCACCTCGCTTTCTATTGTGGGCGTTGAACTGGGTCCAGTACTTGCAGGTGCGGGCATTTTGGGCTTAGCACTCTCCTTAGCCTCTCAAAACTTGATTAAGGATGTGATCAACGGCTTGCTTATTCTTTGGGAAGATCAGTACGCTGTGGGGGATGTCATCCAAATTGGCAAAGCCACTGGGCTGGTAGAATCCTTAAACCTCCGCATTACCCAACTCCGTAACTCCGAAGGACGGTTGATTACCATTCCCAACAGTTCGATTACGGTGGTCGAGAACCTCTCCAAGGATTGGTCACGAGTTGACCTAGGCATCACGATCGCCTACGACGCGAATGTTGATCGAGCGATTACAGTCGTCAAACAGGTTGGCGAAGACATGACTAATGATCTGGCATGGAAAGACAAAATCCCCGAACCACCAGATGTCTTAGGAGTAGATGATATTGGTAACAATGGCATTACCCTGCGAGTGTGGATCAAAACCCTGCCGCTACAGCAATGGAATGTTGCCCGCGAGTTTCGTCGTCGGTTGAAGCGATCGCTGGATGACGAAGGTATTGCGATCGGGTTGCCGCAACAGTCGCTCTGGTTCCGCAATTCATCGGACCCACCGCACGTTGCTGATGGTAAGCTGCCTTCACCTCATAACGCTGTAAATGACGAACAGGATTGAAGGATGAAGGATAAAATTTTTGAGTTTTGAGTTAGCTCTGCCCCGCAACTTCCAGCTCCCAATCTTCTTTTACCTTCTGCCTTTTACCTTTTGCCTTCTGCCTCCCGTCGGCTGACGCTCTAGGAAGCCTGCCTTCTGACTACTCCATCCCCTGCCCATCCCGTCGTCCCAACTCATAGATACCACAACCGATGCAGGCAAGCATTCCTACACTAATTGCCCAACTGCGACCCAGCGTTAGCTCTACACCGTAGTTGCATAAGGCTCCAGCTAGAAGAAAGGGCACAATGCTAAAAATAGAAGCGTAGAAAGCATTTTGTGCCTCTCTGCCTTTGCGGGTGCGCTCAAATTCTTCGGTCGACGTGTAGAGCGATCGCTCAGCAAAATTAAACCAGCGGTTAAGCTGATGTGTTACCCAGTCGCTAGTAGTTGCCAGCCCTAGATACAGCGACAGTGACCATAAGCCTGTACCAGCGATCGCGATCGCGCTTAAGTGAAGATCAAACGGGAAAAGGTCAAACATACCAAAGCCCACATAGAAAGCTTATGTAGAACGGCTCGTGTCAAAGCAAAGACAGCAAGCCAATAGTGTTAACGAGCAATCGATTGCATCTCGAATGCCTACCCGTTGCTTGTTGTGTATCTTAACGAAAATTAAACCATAAGTACCTAGACACAGAAAATCCCCTGTGCCTTAACCCGTTGCTGCTCCCGCGTCCTTACACTACTGCATTAGAAATCCTGAAGCTTGTGTTCAAGTACTCAACGCTCGTGTTGAGTTTCTTAAGCAGCGTGTTCAAATATTCAGCGCTCTCATTCAGACGTTGAATCAGCTCTGTCGTCTCCCTATGCTTTGAAGTTAAGCAATCTGGTTCACAAACGAAAGATCGATCGTACTAAAGTTGGTACTCAGCGCTAAGTTGAGGGTTTCCATCGCTTCGACTAGCCACTGCACACCATCGCGGCGGCACAGTTCATAATGGTTAAACAAAATTGAGAAGCGCTTTTCCAAACATGGCTTTACTTTGCGACAGATCAGCACAATTTTGAGTAATAGCCCAGTCGTTAACGTTGAACCGATGTTAGAGATGAGATCAACAAAAACAAAATGATTTGGTTTTTGGGGGCTTTCAACGACAAGAAAATTCAGCAACTGGCTACAGGTTCGGACTAGAAGAAAGTCATTTAACTTTTGATTATGGCTTTCTGGCAGCGTGTTTTTGAGTTGGTTGTAAAGCTGATTGTTGAACTGCCGTCTACCATATTCTGAATCAACCGAAACCGTAATGTATTGGTAAAGGTCATCCTTAAACGATTGGTAAGATGGCGCTTGATTAGTGTGAGTTAGAAATCGTTGGGCTGAATCGCGGTAAGTGCCAGCACCTTGAGATTTACCCGCAAATTGCTTCAAGGCACTACATAGCTGTTGGTCAGTTAACAGCGTTGGGTTCTTTACTGGTTGAAGAATACGATGCGCTGGCAAGGACAGAGCATCCTGATCACACTGCGATCGCCTTACCTGATAAGTGACATATTGGGATAGGTCAACTTCATACTGATGCTGTGCTTTTGCCTGAAGCTGTCGAATTGTCTGCTGCTGCTCGTAGGTACTGCCTTCTGTCAGCAGGCAATGTTCATAAAGGTAAGGATAACGTCGAATGAGCGCACCAATCGGCTCATGAGCGGGCGGATGATGCAGGTCGCCCGTCTGGCTCATCACCTGAGACAAACGGCGGAGGGTCACAAACTGTTCACTATCGACAAAACCCTTAACCAGCTCGCGCACTCGTCGGATCGAACGCGAACGGGAATATTCAGTGATGCTCCTAGTTGGAGCCGCTTCAAAGAGAGCAACCAACTCTGGGATAGCCGCTTGAAGTTGAGGGCGAGTTTGCCAACGATTGATCAAAATATGACAACAACGATTCAACACGAACCGAAACTCTTGTTCAGCCGCTTTGGATGTAGCAATTTTGTCGATCGCTGCGGTAATCTCAGCATCGGGATAACCAACACCATCAATAAACAACGCCCGAAAGCGACTAATCAACTGACTAGGTAGCTCAGATTGCACCAATCGCAGCAAGTGGTCATATAGCTGCTGCTCTGACTGGTCGATCGGACGATGAAAGTTGGGTGTCCAGGTACTCACGGCGGTAGAACTCCCATGCCCAGAGATAGGGGGTCAAAATAGCACTGTCTAGAAAGCGCTGAGGGTGCTAGTCAGCGTTATTGGCTCTATTACTAAAAAATATAGAACGGTACGTTGTAATCCTGAACAAAATGTTCAACAACTGCCTTTAGACGCAACTTTACGCCCTACGGCTCTCAATCGTATCCGTAACAACCACAGAGGTGTTGTGACTTGAATCACACAAACTCAATTAAACCACAGTTGCTGTTTAAACTTTAAGCTACCTCACGCCACAATCTGAGCCTTGTGATTGCTCAAGAGCAACGATGAAGAGTGTTAGCAACCTGCAAAATTAAGAACATTTGCACTAGTCCACTCATCCGTAAATCTACTTAGGGAAAATGTGAAGTTAGATGCCAGCCCCAAGTTTTGAGCACTCCTAGTTTTGTTTATTCTATTAATACCGCAGAGTTTAACCCTCTAATTGGCTTAAGCGGCGTAGGTTAAGCACATCACTCAGTTTTCTGATTTGACTAAAAGTGCGCTCAAGCTGATCGTGGTCGCGGATGTCGATACCTAGATCGATCGTCGCAGTTTGAGCAGGGTAGGTTTTAACCTGAGCATTACGGATGTTGATATTGTTATCAGTCAAACGCGACAAGATGTCTTTTAGTACACCAACCCGATCGATCACCTGAATTTGAATGTCAACAGGATAAGTTTGAGGACGACCATGGTCCTGGTCAGTTGTATTCCAACTGACAGGAACGAGACGATCGCCAGGAATAAGTTCAACGTTAGGACAACTATTGCGATGAATGGAAATGCCGCGACTGCTCCGCGTTACAACCCCAATGATGGCTTCACCAGGAACTGGCGTACAGCAGCCTGCAATATGATGCAGCAGTCCTTCCACACCAATAATGGGGGACTTGCTAGATGACTGCAACGGCAAAATCTTAGCCCCTGTTGGCAGCACAGGAAGCTCTTGGATCGAGGCACTCAAACTCTCTGAGAGCTTTTCTAAAGGTTGTTGTGCTTTAACTGCTTCGCGCAAGCGGTTGAGTGTAAGGTTGAGGGTGACTTCTCCATAGCCCAGCGCTGCTAGCAAATCTTCAACGCTGTGGTAGTTACATCGTTCAGCTGTGGCTTGCATTGGTGCTGATTTTAAGAGCGCCTCAAAGCCATTTTTGCCTAAGGCTCTCTCTAACATTTCTCGACCACGATCGACGTTTTCTTCACGGTTCGATCGCTTGTACCATTGACGAATGCGGTTTCGTGCACCCGGTGTCACCACAAAGTTAAGCCAATCAAGGCTAGGACGGGCGTTCTTCTGCGTCAGAACCTCAACAATATCGCCGTTTTTGAGCGGTGTATCCAGCGTGGTCATGCGCTCATTTACCCGCACTCCAGCACAGTGATTGCCCACCTCCGTGTGAATGCGGTAGGCAAAATCAACAGGCGTTGCGCCACGACTGAGTGATACAACATCGCCTTGAGGAGTAAAGACATAAACATCGCCATCAAAGAGATCATCCTTGATGTTCTCTAGATATTCTTGGGCATCTTTGAGGTCGCTTTGCCAATCTAGTAATTGCCGCAGCCAAGTAAATTTCTCATCAGTCGTTGTCAGCTGGGTGCTGCTACTGCCCGTTTCTTTATACTTCCAGTGAGCAGCAATCCCATATTCAGCAATTTGGTGCATTTCCAGCGTCCGAATCTGAATTTCTAAAGGACGCCCTGAACTGCCAATAACAACAGTATGCAATGACTGGTAGCGGTTAGGCTTGGGTAAGCCAATGTAGTCCTTAAATCGACCCGGAATCGGACGAAACATATCGTGGACAACGGCTAAAGCGCGATAGCAGTCATCATTAGCGCTTACAATGAGCCGAATCGCTGCAACGTCGTAGATTTCGTTGTAATCCTTTTGCTGCCGCTTCATCTTTTGATAGATGCCATACAGATGCTTGGGGCGACCACTAATATCAGCGTAAGCAAGCCCTGTTTGATCCAGGCGTTGTTTGAGGCGATCGACGGTTTGAGCCAGCCCTGTTTCGCGATCGACCCGCTTTTCAGCCACCAGTCCCTGAATTTGCCGATAGGAATCAGGCTCTAAGTATTTGAAGGTTAAATCCTCCAGTTCCCATTTGAAGCGACCAATCCCTAAACGATTAGCAAGGGGAGCAAAGATTTCGCGTGTTTCCAGAGCAATTTGACGGCGCTTTGCATCGGGTAAGTGCTCTAACGTCCGCATATTGTGCAGACGGTCTGCTAGTTTGACGACAATAACGCGAATATCTTGCGCCATTGCCAAAAACATACGACGAAAGTTTTCTGCCTGCCGCTCTGTTTTACTAGAAAAATTAAATTTTGAAAGCTTAGTAACACCTTCAACTAGCAGTTGAACTTCTTCACCAAATAATGCGCCTAACTCTTCAGCCGTAACGGTTGTATCTTCGACTACATCATGTAAGAAGCCAGCAGCAATCATGACACCGCCACCACCCAAGTCTCGCAGCAACCCAGCTACTGCAACAGGATGCATGATGTAAGGCTCACCCGAGGCACGGTATTGCCCCTCATGAAGCTGATACGCAAACTCAAAAGCTCGACAGACTAGATCAGCATCGGCATTGGTGCCATCACATGCTGTAGCATCGGCGCTCGATCGCCGCGCTTGGAAGCATTCTTCTAGCCAAACAGGAAGATCAAATGCTGTGGAAGAGGCGGGAACGGTTAGGTGCATACTGTCAAGCTCAGAGGTCGAAAGGCTCAAAAGGCTCGTTATACTGGCTGATTCTACTGCACAGTGTGCTGCTCAATACAGATTGCAGCTTAATGAAAACATCTAGGCAGTAAGAAAAAACCTCTCAAAAGTTTGAAATCAAAAATAGGATACAAGTATCCCTGCATCGAACTTACAGCGCTGATAAATATAGAGCTTACAAATGTTGCTTGTAGTAGAGCCGCTAAATACGGAAGGGTTATAACTTTCTTTCCGATCTACAACTAACGGCTGTAGCTAAAAGACGAGAACCTGAAGAGTGCCCTGCTCTCAACGGTTTAATTTCTATGTACCATCTATCCTAGCAAAAAGGACAGAATTCTTTACATGAACTTACAGGTGCAACAGTGAGAAAGGAAGAGAAAGCCTTACCGTCGGCTCAACAGCAGCGCTATGAAGCATTTAAGCAAACACTACAGCAGGTGCAGCAGAGGGCGGTTTCACCTAATGCCAACAGCCTAATGCTACGGTCCGAAGTCACAGCCTTGCAACAGTATTTTCACGAGCAGCTTTTGAGTTTGTCAACAGATACCTTCTCGACGACAACGCAGCAGTGGGTGCAATCGTACCAAGTAGAGATGGATAAGCAGCTTCGGTTGCTAGGAATGGATGTACTTTTTTTGCAGGCAGCGAAGCAAGCAGCTACAGCGTTGCAACGGCAGCAACAGGTGTGCGATCGCCTTAGCACTTTGCAACGCTACTGTGAGGCACTGCTGGGAGGGGAGGAGAAGGGTGAGGAGTGAAGGAGTAAGGGGGTGAGAGAGCAGGGGACGCGAGGGGAGAAGAGGTGCATTCGTTGTTAGACTTCAGCCTGCATCGCACCATTGCCTCTGCCAATTTCCTTATGCAAAAGCTAAAAGACTGCCCCTTGCTTGGTTAAATAGAAGGGATCGGTTGAAGCGGAGAGAGCGCCAGTGCAGTGCCCAAAGGATAAGCAAGTAAGTTTGGTGGAAAGTCAGTTGGCGGCTCAGTTAGCGGCTCACCATTGCCCAGAATGTGAGGGTGTCTGGATTCCGGGCGCTGGGTACGAAAGTTGGCAGGTGCAGCAACCTTTGACGGAAAGTCTCTCTGCGCTCATTGATCAAGCGTTGGAAATGAATGTTGACCGATCGCCCTTCGATGCACGGGCGGCACTCTGCCCTGAATGTAATGCTTATCTAGCAAGGGCGAAGGTAAGTGCCAAAACACCGTTTTATGTCGAGCGATGCCCGAACTGTAAAGGCATTTGGTGCGATCGTGGCGAATGGAACACGCTGCAAACGCTGTCGCTACATACTGTAATTGACCAGATGTTTTTGGGAGAGTGGCAAACGCGCACACGCGAACGAGAGCAGTTGGCTCAGGAACGTCGCGCCACGATCGATAAACTAGGAGCCGAACTGGCGGCACAAATTTTTGAGTTGGCTGACGTTTTAAAACAGCATCCCAATGGTGATTTTGGTGTCGCTTACCTAATGCGACGATGTGACAAGTAGCGGTGAGCGATCAGCCGTCAGCTAGGAGCAATTAGCCTGTCAATCCGGCTGTCATGGCGTACAACTGGTAAAGTAGCTGAACGCTAATTGCTTACTACACTGACGGCTTATGCCATGACAAACGCTCTCTTTCAGGTTGAACATTTGCGGGTCGCGTATCCTCAACGTGGATCGGAAGCGATCGCATGGGCAGTGGATGATGTGTCGTTTACCCTCAATCCAGGCGAAAAATTGGGGTTAGTTGGCGAGTCAGGATGCGGCAAAAGTACCTTGGGTCGAGCTGCCATGCGGTTACTGTCCGAAGATACCCAAATCGAAGGGCATGTCACTTTTGCAGGGCAATCTGTGTTTGACCTTTCGACAGCAGCGTTACGGCGCTTTCGAGGCGAAGCCGTTGCGTTGATTTTTCAAGACCCCATGACGCGGCTTGATCCACTAATGACGATCGGCGATCACTGCCTGGAAACGCTGCAATCGCACCAGCCTCAACTTTCACGGCGACAGGCAAAAGAACAGGCGATCGCAACCTTAGAAGCGGTCAACATACCTGCGAGTCGCTGGTCACAATACCCCCACGAGTTTAGCGGTGGGATGCGGCAACGAGTGGCGATCGCTCTGGCGCTACTGCTGAATCCTAAACTCATCGTGGCGGATGAGCCAACCACCAGTTTGGATGTGACCGTCTCTGCCCAGATTTTGCGCGAACTGACACGTCTTTGTGCTGAGCGGCAAATGGCACTGCTGATCATCTCTCACGACCTAGCGATGATTGGCGAGTATTGCGATCGCATTGCCATTATGTACGGCGGCAAATTTGTCGAAACAGGTGCCACTCAAACAGTATTAAAGCAGCCTCAGCATGAATACACGCGATCGCTGCTGAAGGCAGCACTCCATCTGCAAGCCGTTGATTTGGAGAAAGGAGAAAGAGAGGAGCGCGTAGACAAAGGGCAGCAAGTGGTAGACCCGACTCATAACGCCCCTCTTCCGACGCCCCTCCTCCACCTTGATAATCTTATCCAGCACTACACCTTGGAGCAAAACCCGATCGCGCAACTGTTCTCGAAGACGAACCAAACAATTAAGGCTGTAGACGGTGTGACTCTGGATCTTTATCCAGGTGAAACGTTGGGTTTGGTTGGCGAGTCGGGCTGCGGTAAAAGTACGTTGTCGCGCACAATTTTGCAGTTGATTCATCCCACAGCCGGCAAAGTCGAGTTTTTGGGGCAAAACGTAGTCGGGTTATCGCGAACTGCTATGCAGCAACAGCGACGGCAAATGCAAATGGTGTTTCAAGACCCTCATGCGTGCTTGAATCCAATGATGACGGTGGGGGAAAGCATTGCAGACCCGCTACGGATTCACCAATTGGCTGATCCCCAAGCCGCGAAAGCCCAGGTGTTGGAAATGTTGGAACGGGTAGGCTTGAGTCCAGCGACAGCGTTTTACGATCGTTATCCTGCACAGCTTTCGGGTGGGCAGCAGCAGCGTGTGGCGATCGCTCGTGCCCTCATCACACGTCCGCAATTACTGATCTGCGACGAACCAGTCAGTATGCTAGATGCCAGTGTGCAGACGCAAGTTTTAGCGCTCATGCAAGACCTCAAAGATGAATTCAACCTAACCTACTTGTTCATTACGCATGATCTGTGGGTCGCGCGCTTTTTCTGCGATCGCATTGCCGTGATGCAAGCTGGCAAAATTATTGAGTTGGGTGCCACTCAAGATCTTTTTACGCGCCCACAGCATCCTTATACACAGGCGCTACTGCAAGCAGCCCCACTCCTTGCAAGACTGTAATGGGTAAGGCAACATGGCTACGCTAGCAGTCTAAAGCGTTCATCTTGTAGACGTTTACTATGTTGCCATGCTCAAAAATTTACTGCTGTGGTATGGCAAAAGGATGAAGGATAAGGGATAAATCGAAACCTTTGCTTAAAAGAAGTTTCAAGGTTTATGTCTGTCCTAACGTTCGCTTCGACTGCTATAGGAAATGCCTGTGTGCTCCTATCAAGCGTGCCAATTTTTAGCTCATTTCTTGGCTAGAAAGCGCTCAAGCCTCTGACAGTAGCTAGATTGATTCCGTTAGAACTTAAAGGTATTAGGGTAATCTAGAGAGTAGAGATTCAAGCGAATTAATTGAATTTCTTAAGGTTTAGTCCAAATTAAAGTCAAGAGCAAGTTAGCTTTATTTGTTTTAAGTGCTGGAACAAGATGGTATGCAGGCATTTTCTGAGAAGCAACCCAGCAACGAAATGCCCCTACAGCTCTTGCTGTTTATTGATAAACGTCCGACCTCAAGAGAACGCATTCGGCAAGTGCGTGAGGCGCTCAAAAACCTTAGAGCGGGCTACCCCTTTGAGCTAGAAGTCATTGACGTGAGCGAGCAGCCTTATCTGGCTGAACACTTTCGGCTTGTAGCAACTCCAGCGTTGATCAAACTTCATCCTGCTCCGCAGCAAACGCTGGCAGGCAGTGATCTAGTTGCCCAATTGCAGCATTGGTGGTCTTACTGGCAACGCTCTGTAGAGAATTATCTGGTGAATACTAACTCTCAGCAAGTCTTTGGGGAAGACCACCGAACACAAGAGAATGAAGATCCCAGAGTAAATATTGCGATTGAACGTGGCTTAGTAGCCAATTCGCCGGACGTTGGGATAGATGCTACCAAGCAATCAATCAGCGCCCTGAAGACGATCGCCCGCTCGGCAGAACTTATTGAGCTAACCGACGATGTCTTTCGCCTGAAGCAAGAAAAAGCCGAGCTTGAGCATCAGCTTCGCTTTAAGGATGAAATTATCGCCATGCTGGCGCACGATTTGCGTAACCCACTTACTGCTGCGTCGATCGCCATGGAAACCCTGGAGATGGGACACAGTATTACTGATGGTTGGTCTTCACGGCTAACCCCTACCCTTACTGCACAGCTTTTAAAGCACGCTCGGACACAGACGCGCGCGATCGATCACATGATTACTGATATTCTACAGGCAGCACGTGGTACCGGCGCTGAACTACGCATTGTGCCTCAGAAGATGAACCTGGGACAGCTTTGTGTTGAGGTCTTAGAGTCTCTTCGCGATCGTTTTCAGGCAAAGTTACAACGCGTTGAGCAAGATCTTCCATCTGACTTGCCTCACGTGTATGCCGACAGCGAGCGAGTCCGTCAGGTTTTGGTTAATTTGCTTGATAATGCCATTAAATATACGCCTGTCAGCGGCTCGGTTGCCGTTTCAATCCTTCATCGCACCACCCAAAAAGTACAGGTTAGCGTCTGCGATAATGGTCCGGGCATCCCTAAAGAAAATCGCGATCGCATCTTTGAAGAGCACTTCCGGCTCGAACGCGATGAGGCAAAAGACGGCTATGGCATCGGGCTATCGCTCTGTCAGCGCATTATCCGATCGCACTATGGTCAGATTTGGGTAGACTCGACGCCCAACACGGGCAGTTGTTTCCACTTCACACTTCCCGTCTATCGTTCCTAGCAATCAAAGCTTATTGTTTTAAGAATGTTTAGAGGGCTTCAAAGAGAAGAGCGACGATAGGTTGCCCGCACTTTGGGACCAAAAACAATTACGTCTTCTGGCTTCAGCTCCCACGTCCGGTATTTTTGACCATTGATCACCAACCCATTGGTGCTTGCCTTTCCATCCAGGTCGCCATCGGTAATCTGGTAGCCATAGCTGCCATCTTCTTTAAGAACCTTTGTCAGGATCGCGTGATGACGAGAGGCAAACTGAGAGTGGAGGCAGATATCGCTTTGCGGATCACGCCCAATTTGATACTGATCGCGATCCAAAGTGATGTCTCGCTTGCCTCGCTCGTCTTCAACAACCAAAATTGACTCGTTCCGACGCCCCAGAAACGGTTGAATACCACGATCGGACATCGGTGCAAACGTCGCGCTGCTATCCAAATCGCCTTCCACAAACGTTCGTGAGTCGCTAAAGCCAGCGCCATACCAGGCTGGGTGAGTAGTGGGTGGTCGATAGTTTAGCCCTGAGCGCTCAGAGGCAAGGTGACGAGCGTGCCAAGAAACATCATCGTCTGGCTTAATAGCGAGGGCACGATCATAGCTAGCGATCGCCTCGACGTAACGGTGCAACTCAATGAGTGCATTGCCACGGTTGCGCCATGCTAAAGAGTTATCTGGGTTAATGTGCAGTACGCGATCGTAGCTAGCAATCGCTTGAGTCGGTTGGTCTAACCCATATAGCAGCGCGTTGCCACGGCTCTGCCATGTGTGCTCGTGACGTGGGTTAATTTGTAATACCCGATCATAGCTCTCGATCGCTTCAGTATAGCGCCCCAGACCGTACTGCAGGGCGTTACCACGGTCATGCCAGATCTGGACGCACACCTCACTTTTAGGTCGCAGGTTGAGCGCTTGATCGTAACTGGCGATCGCTTCTAGATAAGAACCGCACTTTTCGAGAGACAAACCACGTTCGTACCAAACTTCGTAAAAATCGGGTCTAATAGCAATGACGCGATCATAATGCGCTACGGCTCGCTCGTAGGCTTCAGTCGCAGCCGCTGCTAGTCCCTGTCTAAACCACAGAAGAGCATCACCACTGAGTTGAAGTTGACCGGTATCAAGCATGGCTCAATTTTCTGGAATCCAGTACCCATTCAAATAAACAGGGAGCCGGGGGCAGTTCTAGCGATTCAATAAACGTGCCAGCGATCAACAAAATTTGATAGCTTTATACAAACTTAGCGTAAAACGACTCGGCTGCTAACACTTCCCTCAAAAGAAATAGAACATCACGAGATTGAGTGATGGTGAAGTAGCGATAGTTGTGTACTCCAGAAAGTCATGCAGGAAAGAACACATTAATACGGAGCGCGGGACTCCAGGCACTCAAACTAATTTTTTTCTGCTTCTCTCAATCTTGCAATTGACCTTGAATGCCATCGCTGCCTGCTGTAGAGAAGCTCCTCCCACTCTAAAAACAGCTTTCACGACCCTTTCCGGCTCTCTTCTCTAGCAGGCAAGGGGACAGGTTAGACTCCTAGCATGCAGATAGTTTGCCCAAGCATTTTTAAGTAAGGCATAACTTGAGCTAAATCTCTTCACTCATTCTCAACAAAACTGTAGAGCGAACACTCTTTCATGGGGTAGTATTGTATTTCTGTGGGTTTTTACACCTTAGAAATTTAGAAAGATTGCGGCGAAGGGAAGGTTATGGCAAAGCGCGTACAGTTAGTTCTCAGTAAAGATGTAAGTAAGTTGGGTAAAGCAGGAGATCTGGTTGAAGTCGCTCCTGGCTATGCTCGCAACTATCTCATTCCGCAAGGCATTGGGGCGCGCACGACTCCTGGTCTCTTGAAGCAGGTCGAGCGGCGCAGAGAGTTAGAGCGGGTGCGCTTGCTGGAAGAAAAGCAGGAAGCAGAAACGCGCAGAGCAGCTTTGCAAGCTGTGGCAAGTTATATCATTGCCAAGCAGGTCGGCGAAAATGAGGCGATTTTTGGTACTGTAACCAACCAGGATGTCGCTGATGTAATTTTGCAGACGACTCAGCAAGAGGTCGATCGCCGTGGTATTACGCTACCCGATATTCACAAGCTTGGTTCTTACAAGGCAGATATCAAGCTGCATCCTGACGTTACCGCAACGGTTGAAATTCAGGTTGTTGCTAGCTAGAGCGTCAGCTCAAGGCGGTTGTCCAGGGAGTTTGGCTTTGCTATAATAGTACGCAGGTACTAAATATACGTTAGCGTCTGCCTATGCTAACACTTCACTACACTTAGCGTTTTAGTCTTGAGCGAGCGTTAAGCAACGCTACATGTAGTAGAGCAAGTGCGGTCTTCCCTGTATAGTGAAGTGAGCCATGCTGGATGTGTGGGTTACTTCTCCAACATATTGTTGCCGTCTCTGTTTCTTATGGTTCAGGAACTCAATTTCCAAGCCTTTAGCGATCGCCTGCCGCCTCAGAACATTGATGCTGAAGAATCAATTCTGGGCGGCATTTTGCTAGACCCAGAGGGTGTCAATCGGGTTGCAGATTTGCTTCATCCCGATGCCTTCTACTTGAGTGCTCACCGAGAAATTTATCGCGCTGCTCTGGTGCTGCAAGGACAAGGCAGCCCTACAGATTTGATGAGCATTACATCCTGGTTGATCGATCGTGGTCTTCTCGAAAAGGTGGGCGGGCAAAGTAAGCTGGCACAGTTAATCGATCGCACAGTGAGCGCTGTCAACATTGACCAGTATGCTCAACTGGTGATGGACAAGTATATGCGCCGTAAGCTGATCAAGGCGGGCAACGAGATTGCACATTTGGGGCACGACACATCCAATGATCTAGAAGTAATACTTGATCAGTCCGAGCAAAAGCTGTTTGGTGTGACGCAAGATCGCCCGCAGCAAGGCTTAATGGCAGCGTCCGATATTTTGACGCACACTTTTTCAGATATTGAGAGCCGATCGCTGGGCATGGTGTTGCCTGGGTTGTCCTGCGGTTTCTATGATCTAGATGCGATGACTCAGGGCTTTCAGCGCTCTGATCTCATTATCGTAGCGGGGCGACCGTCGATGGGCAAAACATCTTTTACGATGAACGTTGCCCGTAATATCGCCGCCTTTCACAAGTTACCTGTTGCCGTCTTTAGCCTGGAAATGTCGAAAGAACAACTGGTTCAGCGATTGCTAGCCAGTGAGGTGCGGATTGAAAGTGGTCGACTACGGGCAGGGCGTGTGAGCCAAAATGAATGGGAGCCGCTGGGTCATGCTATCAGCACTCTGTCGCAACTACCAATGTTTATCGACGATACGCCGAATATCAGCATCACTGAGATCCGATCGAAGGCACGCCGACTTCAGGCTGAACAGGGTGGTGCGCTCGGCTTAATCTTGCTGGACTATTTACAGTTAATGGATGGCGGTAGCGACAATCGGGTGCAAGAGCTGTCACGCATTACACGTGCGCTTAAAGGACTGGCACGAGAACTTAGTGTGCCCGTCATAGCGCTTTCCCAGTTGAGTCGTAGCGTCGAGTCGCGCACCAATAAGCGACCAATGATGTCTGACTTGCGCGAATCAGGTGCAATCGAGCAAGATGCTGACCTGATCATGATGCTTTACCGCGATGAGTACTATAACCCTGACACGCCCGATCGGGGTATCGCGGAAGTCATCATCTCGAAACATCGGAATGGCCCAACTGGAACCGTCAAACTTCTGTTTGAGTCGCAGTTTACTCAGTTCCGCAACTTAGCAGCGCCAAATCGCACTTAGAGGCAGCATCAAAGCGTGCTTGGATCAAGGTAAGTGGAGCCATCACTATGCAGTAATGGAGTTGATGGGTGCTAAAAACACAACGCATTTAGCAACCCACTAAATCACTGGCACAAAAACTGCTGTAACTCCACCAGCGTCTTAAGGGGCGATCGTGCTCCTAGTTACCACTTGGTTGCTTGAGTGCTGCGTTTAGCAACAATCGGGAAGTTTCGTGCTAAAGGACCCCACTTAACGCTTGCAGTACCTTTAAGCGTATCGCCTTCAATGCGTCCCTTAAATTGAATAGCGCCTTGCTGTCCCTGGATTTTTTCAGCGCGGCTAAATGAGAGTTGATCGCCCGTCAGCGTAATGTTGGGGATGCTGTACTTCTTGCCATCCGCGATCGCATCGCCCTTCACCTGCTGGAACTGCTGTGTAAACCGCAAGGTATAGGGTTGGCTGCGACCAGGCGCAAATTCGACCCGTCCCTGCCAGTCGCCCGCAACACGTTCAGGGACAACCCAATAATAGATATTGCGTGGCAACGAAGAGCCAGCGCTTGCAGGAACAGTAACCGTTTTATCTGGTTTCCAGTCGCCCATTGTGAAAGCGTGGGAGACAAGACGGGTGCCGGGTCGTAGGTCGTTTAAGAGTTTGGGGCGCAACTTCAAATTGATTTCAGGCAGTAGGTAAAGTGTTACCACGCTGGCATCACGAAGGTTAGTTTGAAAGAGATCTTGCTGGAGGAATTGAACGCGATCGCTCACTCCTGCTTTCTGTGCATTCTCATTACTTAAGCGCACTAGCCCTGGATTGATATCTACCCCTACCCCACGTCGGGCACCATAATCTTTAACGGCTGTAACCACTAGCCGACCGTCGCCAGAGCCGAGGTCATACACTACATCCTCACGGCTCACACCTGCTAGCTTTAGCATTTCTGTGACAACCGTTTCGGGTGTTGGCACATAGGGCACATCTGGTTTGATAGGAATAGGATTTTCTGTAGGGGTTGGGGTTGGCGCTGTTTGAGCGATCGTTGCAGTGCGCTCACTCCCTCCAAGAAAGGCAAGCGATAGGCTGACGACCGCTCCCATCACTCCTAAACCGATCTGTTTGCGTAACACCACAGGCTTTGCTCCCGACGAGTAGACCCAAGACAAATTTCTCGTAGCGTATCCTTTTATCGTTGCTTAGACATCTACTTCTGCATAGAACTGATCGACTGTTGATTAGTTCCCAAATACTTTCAACAAATTTAGTGCCACGATCGCAAACCTCGGACCGCTTTTTGCTATGCTGAGTAAGTCTCAAAGCAAACCAAACCTCAAGTTTGCGCCAGTTGAGTCATTCTTAGTCGAGTGGCTTGCTGTGTTACCTGATGTTGAAGGTTTTTTAATCAGAAACATCAGACTCAGAGACGTTGCTTAGAAGAGACTGGTTTTTGGAAGCCAGCTTGTGCGGATGTGGCGGAATTGGTATACGCGCACGCTTGAGGTGCGTGTGGCATAGCCCTTGCGAGTTCGAGTCTCGCCATCCGCATCTTTTTACGATCGTTATTTTTATCTGGTTGTAAGCCTAAGTTGTTTAGTTCAAACAGCTTAGGCTTATAGCTGTATTTCGCCTTGACATATCTTGCTGACGCTGCTTCCAGCAAACTCAGGGGATTAAAAGCGTTACTGCAATTGGTCCAAGCTCTTCAACAGTCGGTTCAACCGCTAGAGCGTTGTCATAGCTGGACTAGTTTTTCGCTGCGCGATCGAGTCTGCGTAAGGCAACGTGCTTGTACCAAGCCCAGTAAGAGTCTGGCTTGAACCGATCGCAACTTACAATATCCGTTGCCGAGCTTCAGCATCGGTTTAGCATTTTTGAAATAGACACCGTTTCGATCGCCTGTACAGCGATCGTTACGTGTGGTGACAGTTTATGCTTCGCCTGTCGCATCTCAGGCTAGACGGGTTCATACTCACTTAGTGAAAATGGGCTTGATTGCTCATGGTGCTCGTATAGATATTACGTTTCAGGGTATTCCAAAACCTGAGTCAGCCAAATAGCGTAAGAACCGACAACTCCAAAGATCGTAAGATCGGTTCCAACACTAGCTGTCGGCTTCAACACCAACGGCTGCACTTTTACCTCTAGCTTCGTTGCATTGTCTCATCTACCAATGTCACACGTTCCATTTATAGATCTGCTGCTTACGATCTGTGCCTAACCAGGAGCAAGCCAGTAGGCAGTTAGCACCCTGCGGTAACGTCACTTGCAAGACCTGTAGAGCTAGAAGCATAACGCAGGGTAAGCACGTCATTAAGCACAATGCACGCTTCCTTAACAAAAGAAACTGGCTAGGATTGATGTCTGCTCTTATTTCTAACCGTTAGCTATTGTTGCTTGCTAATCCGATTCATGACTCAACCACTACCAGAACCTCCGTTACCCTCGGTTCCTTTGCCTACTCATGAAGCGGAACGCTTAAAAGCATTGCGACGGTACAACATTCTTGATACACCGCCGGAAGCAGCATTTGATCGCATTACTGCTTTAGCTGCACGCTTGTTTGGGATGCCGATCGTGCTCGTTTCCTTAGTTGATGAGTCGCGGGGTTGGTTCAAGTCGGCTTACGGTTTTGATATCCAAGAAGTGCAGCGAGATGCCACTATTTGCAGTCTGACACTGTATTCCAGCGACGTTTTAGTTATTCCCGATACCCGCCAGGACGATCGCCTCCTTTGCAACCCCTTTGTGCAGAATGAACCTGGTCTACGGTTTTATGCAGGTGCACCCTTACTAACTCAGGATGGCTTTAACCTCGGTACCCTTTGTTTGTTCGATACTCAACCACGCACGACGTTAACTGACGAGCAGCAAGCTGTGTTGTCCGATCTTGCTGCAATGGTGATGGATGAACTAGAGCTACGCTTGGCAGCTCGCAAAGTCGCCCAGCTTGATACAGCATTGTTAGAAATCACGCAGGGGGTTTCTGTTGCCACGGGTGAAGCTTTCTTCTCGGCTCTGGTACAACATTTCACCAAAACTTTGGGGATAGATTACACCTACATTGGTCTGGTGGATGGGGCAAACCGGGATGCTATTAAGACGATCGCTGCCTGCGCCAACGGTCAAATCATTGCCAACTTTGAGTACTTACTGCGCGACACACCTTGCTGGCAGGTGATTCAAAAACAAAAGTTGTGTTGCTATCCCGATGGCGTGCAAGCGCAGTTTCCTCAAGCGCCGCTGCTAGCCCCTTTCAGGGTAGAGAGCTACGCGGCAATTCCATTCTTTGACTCGGCAGGTACACCGCTTGGGCTGCTGGGCATCATGGACAGCAAACCTTTAATCAATCTTCAGCTTGTAGAGTCTCTACTGACTATCTTTGCGCTGCGGATTGCTACTGAATTGGAGCGCCAACAAGCGGAGGTTGCCCGGCAACAAGTGCAGCAAGAGTTGCAGCGCCAGGTAGAACAACGAACGACTGCATTGTCTAAAGTAAACCAACGCCTTCAACTAGAAATTGTCGATCGCCAGCAAGCAGAAGCTGCCCTGCAAAAAGAACAAGAAATGCTGCGGGTGTTGCTAGATAACGTGCAGGCAGGTATTGTCGCCTGTAACGCCGATGGACTTTTAACGCTCTTTAATCGGTCAGCACGAAGATTTCATGGACTACCAGAGCAACCGCTCCCCCCTGACCAGTGGGCAGAATATTATGACTTGTATCTGCCGGACGGCAAAACGCGGATGCCTAAAGACGAGATTCCGCTGTTTCGTGCCTTACAGGGAGAAACCGTTGCCAACGTTGAGATGGTGATTGCCCCCAAAGCAGGAATGACGCGAACCTTGCTCAGCAGTGGGCAAAGCATTGCTGATGCTCAAGGCAATAAACAGGGCGCAGTGGTGGTTATGCACGACATCACCGATCGCAAACAAGCAGAAGCCGTTCGCTTAAGCCTTGCAGAGGAACGTGCCCAACTAATTCGAGAGCAAACTCAGGAACAAACGGCTCGTCTGGAAGCTGAAACGGAGCAGCGACGATCGGCTTTTTTGGTTGATGTCAGTACAGCACTGGCATCGTCATTGGATTATGAACAAACGCTTCAAAGCGTTGCCAAGTTAGTCGTACCTTATTTCGCAGACTGGTGTTCTGTAGATTTATTGAATGATGATGGCACCATTAGTCGTGTTGCAGTTGCGCATGCCAATCCCGATAAGGTGCAGTTGGGTTGGGAACTAGCACAACGCTTCCCCAGGCACTTAGATGATGGGTATGGCATCTCTCAGGTCATGAAAAGCGGGCAAAGTGAAATTGCGATCGACATTACCGATGAACAACTCACGGCGACTGTATTGAATCCTGAGTATCTAGCAATCTTGCAAAGTGTCGGCTTAAGGTCGTGCATTATTACCCCACTGCAAGCGCGTGGACGAGTTTTAGGCAGCATTTCTTTTGTGTTTACTGAATCAAATCGCCGCTATAGCCTCACAGATCTTGCTCTAGCTCAAGATTTGGCGCGTCAAGCCGCGATCGCCATTGACAACGCGTACCTTTATCACACCGCTCAACAGGCAAAGCAAGCGGCTGAAACCGCTGCTGATCGCACGACTCGCTTACAAATGGTGACAGCCGCCCTCTCAGAATCTCTGACACCCGTTCAAGTAGCGGCGGTGATTGTAGAGCAAAGCACTGCGGCTCTAGAAGCAGATGCAGCACTCATGGCACTTCTAAGCCCGGATGGAACCGTTTTGGAAATTGTGCAAGCAGTCGGGTATGCCGTAAATCCAGTAGAAAGCCATCGGCAATTTCCCCTCACTGCACCCTTTCCCTTAGCGGACGCAGTACGAAATAAGCAGCCTGTTTGGTCAGAGCCTCTAGCGGAACGCCTTGCCCGCTATCCTCATTTAGCAGAAATCTACAAGAGTCTTCCCTTCCAGGCATGGATTTCGCTGCCCTTAATGGTTGACGGCAGAGCGGTGGGAGGGCTGTCGCTTTCCTTCAAACAGTTCAAGCAACTCAGCCAGGACGATCGCGAGTTTATGCTCACTCTTAGCCGTCAGTGTGCTCAGGCAATCTTCCGCGCTCAATTGTACGAGGCAGAGCGCAGTGCTAGAGCAGAGGCAGAACAGGCAAGCCGGGTGAAAGATGAATTTTTGGCAGTGCTCTCCCACGAATTGCGTACTCCGCTTAATCCCATTTTGGGCTGGTCAACGCTCTTACAAAAACAGCAGCACGACCCTGCCACTCTGGCTCGTGGCTTGCAAACAATTGAACGCAATGCCAAATTGCAAACGCAGCTCATTGAAGATTTACTGGATGTTTCCCGCATTTTACGTGGCAAACTCATCCTTGATGTGGCTCCAGTAGACTTGAAGTTTACGATTGAAGCCGCAATGGAGACTGTGCGCCTAGCGGCAGAAGCGAAGGCAATGCAGATTCAGACCTACTTTGCCCCAAAGGTGGGATACGTTGCAGGGGATGCCAGCCGTTTACAGCAAGTAGTTTGGAACCTGCTAGCGAATGCGATCAAATTTACCCCAGACGGCGGACGAGTCGAGGTGCGGTTAGAGCAGGTCGAGCATGGGAACGTGGAGAATTGGGTGGGTGGGAGTGTAGATCAGCCATCCACTCATCACTCTTATGCTCAAATCACTGTCACCGACACTGGCAAAGGCATCACACCAGAGTTTTTTCCTTATATCTTCGATCGCTTTCGTCAAGCAGACAGTAAAACCACTCGTCAGTTTGGTGGCTTGGGCCTGGGTTTGGCGATCGTACGGCAATTGGTTGAACTGCATGGCGGTACGGTTCATGTAGAAAGCTCCGGCGAAGGGCAGGGAACCACGTTTACGGTCCACCTACCGCTAATGAAGGATCAAGCTAGACAGGTAAATAGTGAGACAAAGAGCCTTCAGCCTGCCGATGTTGCCTCACATCCTTTAGAAGGTGTTCGAGTGTTGGTGGTAGATGATGAAACTGATGCCCGTGAGTTAGTAATTTTTATCCTGGAGGATGCAGGTGCAATGGTTGTTTCAGCCGCATCTGCTGTAGAAGCACTGGAGGCATTAAAGAAGACAGAGGTTGATGTGCTGATCAGTGATATCGGGATGCCTATGATGGATGGCTATACGCTGATGCAGCACGTGATCGCTCAATTTGCAGAGAAAGGAGAGCCGCTTGCTGCCAGTAACCTGTTACCAAAGGCAATCGCCCTTACCGCCTATGCAGGGGAAATAAACCAGCAGAAGGCTCTTGCTGCCGGATTCCAGCGCCATCTTAGTAAGCCGATCGATCCAACTGAACTCGTTGCAACGATCACAAGTCTTAGTCAATCAGCTTAGTTGCTCGTGACTACCTTAGTTTTGGGTGGCACGAGTGATCCCACTTGTCGCCATTGGCTAAAGTCAACGACTTTGCAGACAAGGACTTTGCAGACAACTGACCAACATCCGTCAACGCAAATAGACAGGTGGGGCTGTGGTTGTGGTTAATGGCAGAACAACTGTAAAGGTAGCGCCCTGTCCTTCGCCCTGACTCTCTACCTGAATATCACCATTATGTAACTCGACCAGTTGCCGTACGATTGCTAGCCCTAAGCCCAAACCTCCATGTTGACGCGTGGTTGAACTATCCGCTTGGCGGAAGTAGTCGAAGATGTAGGGGAGAGCTTCTGCCCGAATTCCTTGTCCCGTGTCGCTAACTTGAATCACCGCCTCATTGTTCTGCTGCGCCAACCGGATCTCAACCTGCCCACCTTGTGGAGTGAATTTGATCGCATTCGAGAGCAGGTTTTCTATTAACTGTCGCAGACGATCGCCGTCACCAGAGACTTGCCCTACCGTCTCATCTAAGTAAGCATCTAAGCGGATTGACTTAGCTGTAGCGCTTGGTTGCACCGTTTGAATCGCCGCTGCAACCACTGCGCGTAGAGGAATAGGGTGCTTTTGCAGCAGCAGCTTTCCACGCAGTAGACGGGAGATGTCGAGCAGATTCTCAATCAGTTGAGTCTGCAAGCGGGCATTGCGCTCGATCGTTTCTAACGCACGGGCAGTAATGATTGCATCGAACTGGTGAGTCCGCAATGCTTCCGCCCAGCCCAGAATAGAGTTTAAGGGCGTACGAAGTTCATGAGAGACGATCGCTAAAAACTCGTCCTTCAAACGGTTGGCTTGCTCCAGTTCCTCAGCCTGATGTTGAAGCGCATTCAGGGCAACTTGTAGCTCTCGTCGCCGCAAGCTCACCTCTTCTACCAGCGCTTCTAAACTGTGACTCTGGCTGGCAAGCTCTTGTTGCAACAAGTCACGCACTCGCTTCACTGCGATTAAATTACCAACTCGCGCCTGTAACTCCTCAACCGAAAAGGGTTTCATCAGGTAGTCTTGAGCGCCCTGGCGCAACAGTTGCACCCGCAGTTCATCATCAGCTTTGGCAGTGAGCATCACAACTGGAGTCGTATCCAACTCTGGGTAAGTCCGAATCTGTTGCACAAGCTGAGCACCGCTGAGGTAAGGCATCATCACATCACTCAGGATTAAATCAGGCTTGAGCGCGATCGCCTGCTCCAAGCCCTCTTGTCCATTGACAGCAGTAGCAGTGCAATACTCAGATGCCAACGTTGAGGTGATGAACTGATTCATTTCTAGATTGTCTTCCACTACCAGCACTAACGGTTTGCCGACTGCTGGTGCCTGAAGCTTGGAGTCGATTGGCGCAACCGTCCGGAGTTCTTCGACTAATTGGTTTGCGATCTCTTCACCCTGATTCAGCTCAGTGGTTGAAGCAGTAATGCTGCTGCCAGACGGCATTAGCAAAGGTAACTCAACAGTGAATTGTGCGCCGCCTTCGGGTGCATCACTTATACCAATGGTGCCGCCTTGTAGCTCGGCGAATTCTTTTGCGATCGCCAAGCCTAAACCAGTGCCGCCAAAGCGACGGGTTGTGCCCCCCTCCCCCTGGCTAAACCGCTCAAAGATCGTTTCCCGTAAAGCAGCCGAAACACCCGGACCGCTATCGCGAACAGAAAGAATGGCTCGATCGGCCTGGACTGGCAAGTTGGTGGAACCACCGTCGGCAGCATTCATCTCAGCTTGATTGCTTTCCAGCGTGCAAGAAATGATGCCACCATTAGGTGTAAATTTGAACGCGTTGGAAATCAAGTTAAGTAGAATTCGCTGTACTTTTGCGGCATCAATTTCAGCAGGCAAAGATTCTGGTGCATCAATAGTTAAGGCAATGTTCTTTTCTTGTGCCAAGCCATCAAAGTTCGCGGCAGTAAGGCGCACCAGTTGAGCCAGATCAACTTGCGTAGAGTGTAGTGCCATCTTACCTGCCTCCAACTTAGAGACATTAAGGAGATCATTGACTTGCTTGAGTAATAGGCGAGCATTACGATCGACAATCTTTAAATCATGCTGGTGCTCCTGGCTCAGTGCTCCATGTTTGAGCAGTTTCTCAATAGGTCCCAGAATTAGGGCAAGCGGCGTTCGGAGTTCGTGACTAACATTGGCGAAAAACTGCGTCTTGAGTTGGTCAACCTCCTTAAGTTGCTCGTTCATTGCCTCTAGCTTATGGTTAGCCGCTTCCAGATGCGATCGCCGTTCTTCTGAAAGCTTGGCAGACTCGACCAGAGCTAACGCTTGGGGAACGAGAAAGGGAAGGATAAAGGCTGTAGTGACAGAGGCGATCGCCGTAATCACCTTTAACACTCCCGAAAGCCAATAAGTCGGATGCCATAACGTCCACACATCCATGAAGTGGGTACTGGCACAAGCAATAATGAAGGAGCCAAACGCCAAAAACATCCAGTGAAAGGGAATCTCTCGGCGAGTCTTGTAAACCAGGTAAGCCAGGGTTGCCGAAATAGCAACATAGGCAAGGGCAATAAACGAATCTGAAAGGACATGGAGCCATACCAGCCCTGGCTTCCACAAATAGCAATGCCCATGAGGAATAAACCCGTTGACTGCTAAAAGGGCGTTCCACCATCCCGGAAAGACCAGCAGGAGTAGGAGGGCAACAATGAATGCCGTTGCACCATAACTCAGGGTATTTCGATTAATGCTTATCATCAGTCTTAAATTTAGGAGCCCAGTCTCTTACTTATTCTGTAATTATTTTTACTTTCAAGCCCATAAGTCAGCTTTACGCTTCATAAAGACTAAATAAAAGAAAGTATTGCAGTAGAAATACGTATCTACTGCAACTTTGAAGCTCTTAATGGAGCGATAACAAAGCTTTCCTTATCACTTAATGTTAACCATAACTATCGTGTTAAAAACCTTATATATAGCCATCTGTAAAGGTCTATCCATTGATAGATAAGCAGACCTTTGCTTTTCAGGTAAAGCAGGAATCGCTCAACGTCATATGCCTGAAGCCGCTGTCTAGGCGTAGGAGCTAAAAATTGTCATAAGTCCATAAGCAGTCATAAATCAGTTGTGAGATTGAGAGGCTTTGTGAGCAAGAACTCCAGTGGAATCCTTGCTCACGATCCAGATAGGATCGCTACAGGAGCTAACGCTTTAGGTTATCGGGATCTGGAATGACGATCAACCTGGTTAAAGCTGAATGTAAACTGTTGAAGCATAAGACAACTAGTGAGTGATAAATGGGCGATCGCAAGTGACCCAACGGTGAGTTTATAGACCGCTGCGCTTACCCTTTTGATGAAGATGCATAGCCTCGCACTCAAGGCGTGGCATCACCATACACCTCCATTCATCACTTTCTTGCGAAACGTCAAAAAGAGATTAAAAGTTGACTAGAGATCACGAAACAGTTGAGCAAATTTTTAACGCTCGAGCACTCCTAGTGCTTTCAGCAAGCCGACGCAATGAACGACTGACTGCCTAACACTTCTCTCTGCTTGGCGTAGACTGCCTAACTGTCTTCAACCCTTGACGAGAAACTGCTACCTAAAAAAGCGAAGGTATCATCGTCCCAACAGGGTTCTGGCAAGAGCGACAGTAGCTTGTGTTTCACATCAGCTTCGATCGCATACATATCATCTCGCTGAAACAGTGCAGCCAGCGCTAAAATGTCTCGCTCTCTAAGGGGTGACAGCGGTGCCGCATAGCTACCTAACGACTCACTATCCTTCAGGTTATCAGGCGAGGTGGGTAAGGCAACCCTGCTCCACTTATTCGGTTGTGGTCGCCTTACTGTCTGCCGTTTTGCGACCTGCCGCAAGGCGTAGAGTCCATCTAGATCAGTTTCTGGCAGGCTCGTATTTTTTAGTGAGGCACTTTGATGGTGGGGTGACTGCACTAAGGACGAAGGCTGCACAACTGATCGGCTGACTGGCATCTCATAGCGATCGCCTGCCAAGAGCTTTGAGGCTATCGTTGCCGTTGCAGCTATGGGTGATGCTGGATCACGCTCCAAGTTGCTTTGATAGCCTGCGGTTAAGCCAGGCGGCTCTTGAGAAAGTTCAATAGGCACAAAGGCTCTATCGTCCTCTGGTGAAGTAAACAACATGGTAAGCACCAAAAAAACTCTGCCGTTGCGACCACTAAAAGGCGCTCGCGTCCCCTAGCCCAAAGACCGAACGTACGACAAGAGCAATTACAGAAAGCAACGTAATTTTCAGTAGATGCGCTGATTTCACGTAACAAACCAAGCATTTAAGCCTTTACACCCAGTGAAAGCTAACGTACTCATCCAGCAAACTTCGCCAATGCACCAGACCTCTAAGTATGACAGTTTCGTACCGAAGCAAAGGCCAACCTTACTACTCTGTAATCATGACTTTAACAACCACTACTACAGTCAATCTAAGATCGTTCAAGTGCTGATAGAAACCATCATCACTTTATTAAATATAGCGGTTATCAATTGTATGCACTACATCCCACAGCACTGTAGCATCAAAGCTAAGATCCGCTGCCTGAGCCATAAAAGAGGACTTTTCAAACGCAATTAATAGCTTAAATCTTACTAAGTTTTTGCACTTTTCATGCTTAAGAGGTAGGAGCACTTTTCATACTTAAGAGGTAGGAGCAACATAGTACGCACGTAGAGCAGTAGAAAAGTATGGCAGTAATCCAGTGATCATGCGGTTATGTCTTCAAGATGGGCACTCTAAGGTAGAAACGGGGGTTAGTTTCTGGCAGCGCTAGCCAGAGTTTGCCTTTATCGACAGAACGCTGACAAAAACTCTTGCATAGAGTATCTACAACCAAAGTGTCTGCCAACAATGCTTGCCCTTCAACGGTCATCAAACCGCTTTGGACACTAGGATGAAAGAAGATATGGAGGCAAGCAATGCTCTCAGTCGAGACAGACGCTTTACTAATAATGCTCATCCATCTGTCTAGTGCTGCACGTTCAAGCGCCCGTCTTAAATTGTGAGAGAAAAGTGCTTCGGTCTCACACTGCCTACATTTGGGGTTAGCTATGCTCGATTCACAATCATTGGCTGAATACTCTTCACAAGTGCTGAATGCCTCTGGCAATGCCGAGCTGGAGCAGCGCTTGGGGCTATACCGCGTCTTTTTGAAGCTTTATGAGCATCATCGCAGCCTGTTGGATGAAATCCTGGATTTAGAAAATACTGGCACAAAGTCACGTAAGCACACCGCCTTGCAGTATGTGCAGGGCTTTGTACAGGACCAACAGGTTCGCATTGTTACAAATTTACTTAATGGCAAGACGCAATCGGTGCTGCAACCTCAAAGCATTTGGGTGATCGGGCGCGATCGCAAAATGGCACTATCAATCCAAGATAAGCGCCTGTCTCGTCGTCACGCTGCAATTCAACATATTGCAGATCAAGGCTTTTACCTGATTGACTTCAAAAGTACAAACGGTACCTTTGTTAATGGTGAACCTGTGCAGCACTGCGTCTTGCTCAAAGATGGCGATCAAATTCGTCTGGGCAGTCTTGCATTTACGTTCTTTATCTGCCACAAACCCAAAATAGCGGAGGCACTGCCAGATAACCTGATCAATCAGGTGAATGACGCTCGGCACACGTACCACAGCAGCACGAATGATTCAACGGTTACAGAGTCTGGGTTGCCTTATCCCTCCGCTGACTGGGAAAAACCACTGACCGCTGATGCAAAAGAGACATCTATTTTCCTACGATCGCCAGGTTCCGGTAAGGCTCTGCCGCCAGAGCCACTACCTTACCCTATTAGCATGACCGAGCAGGCGGACATTTTAGACAGATTTATGCACCGCCCTACACCAGATAACCGCAACTAAGCACTTCACTGACTGCCTTTATTCATCGTCGTCGAGCAGTTCATCGTCTTCGTCGTCCACCTCAGCCGGGGCGACCGAGTTTGCCGAGACAACGGCACCAATTTCTAGCTTATGGCGCACTTCTTCCTCAACTTTTTGGGCAACCTCAGGCTTTTCTTCCATATATTTGATAGCGTTATCGCGACCCTGGCTGATATTCTCGCCGCCATAGCTGTACCAGGCTCCTTTACGAACCAGCACGCCTGTTTCTTCGGCAAGGTCAACGAGACAGCCGATCGTAGAGATGCCTTTACCAAAAATCACATCAAATTCAGCAATGCGGAATGGCGGCGCAACTTTGTTTTTAGCAACCTTCACCTTGACCCGAATGCCAAATTCGTCTGTCCCTTTTTTAAGGGTTTGAATCCGGCGGGTATCCAAACGGACGGAGGCATAGAACTTGAGTGCTTGACCACCAGTCGTGGTTTCGGGGCTACCATATGTAACACCAATTTTTTGCCGCAATTGGTTGATGAAGATGACTGTGCAGCCCGATTTACCCATGTTGCCCGCAATTTTTCGCAGGGCTTGGCTCATTAAACGTGCTTGCAAACCAACGTGAGAATCACCCATTTCACCTTCAATTTCAGCGCGGGGCACTAACGCTGCAACGGAGTCAATGACAATGATTTCGATCGCAGACGATCGCACCAACTGATCAACAATTTCGAGCGCTGCCTCACCTGTATCAGGCTGAGAGATGAGTAGATTGTCGATATCAACCCCAAGTGCTTTAGCATATACCGGGTCAAGAGCGTGTTCAGCATCCACAAAGGCAGCGATCCCGCCTGATTTCTGAACTTCTGCAAGGGCATGAAGCGCTAGCGTCGTTTTGCTTGAACTTTCGGGACCATAAATTTCAATTACCCGACCTTTAGGAAGACCGCCACCGAGGGCAAGATCCAGCGTTAGCGCTCCGGTAGAAATCGTTTCGACTCGCATTCGGGTCGCATCACCCAAACGCATAATGCTGCCTTTGCCAAAGTTACGCTCAATCTGAGTTAGGACGAGGTTTAAGGCTTTGTTCTTGTCGGAGTTATCAGTTTTAGTAGCCATGAGCGCCTCAGTGCGGATTTAGTAAAGCGGAGAGAGGGAGAGAGATCAAAGCCTTTAGACAACGAACCCTATGGCAGTTAGCAATTGCAATTCTACATACCCAACTGTAGAGGGAAAGGCTTTTGTCCTTCAGGATGACCGATGCCAGCAAGCATTGCTATGACAGCTTGGTTAGGCTAGCTGTCAGTCGAGCCATTAGTTGAAAAAACATGACTGATGCAGAGTCTATAGTTTAGGACGCGATCGGGGATTAGAGGCATTCTATGCTAACTGGTCAGCCGTGAACTGCTTACAGACGGCGATTAGTAGAGGGCAAGTGTACTATCGCAAGGCATCAAGTTTGGCTAGTCTAAAAGAGATGAATGGTAAGTAGGATCGTTTCACAACTCCTTAACGATCTTGCTGCCGTTGCTCAAGCTGCCATGCCAAGAAAACGCTGGTAGAACTGTATTAATGCCATTAGCAAGCCTCCAAATTACATACAATGACCTCCTATCTCCCTAACTTATTGATACCAGATACAGCGCTGTCGGTAGAAGGAATCACTGCTTATATCCAGGCATTGCTGGAGCAAGACAACCACCTCCAACAAGTTTGGGTGACAGGGGAAGTCTCTAGCGCCACCCGCTATCGCAGTGGGTTGTTCTTTACCCTGCAAGATCCTGATGCCAAAGCCGCCATCAGTTGTGTGGTTTGGAACAGTCAACTAGAGCGACTAACGACACTGCCTGCGCAAGGAGAGCAACTCATTGTGCTAGGGCGAATCCATGTGCATCCTCAACGGGGGCAGTATCAACTCATTGTCTGGCAGGCTTTACCAGCAGGCGAAGGTCTGCGAGCATTGCGCTACCGCCAATTACGATCGCGGCTGGAGGCAGAGGGTCTCTTTGATCCAGCACGCAAACGCTCGTTGCCAGTACATCCCCAAACGATCGCGGTTGTTACATCACCGCAGGCAGCAGCATGGGGCGATATTCAGCGGACGTTGCGGCGACGGTATCCGGGTTTGCACGTGTTGTTTGCTCCAGCGTTAGTGCAAGGTGATCAGGCTCCAGTCTCGATCGGCAATGCCATTCGACACGTTGGACGAGACGGTAGAGCGGATGTACTAATTCTATCACGTGGCGGCGGTGCGATCGAAGATATGGCGTGCTTCAATGATGAGCGTGTAGTCAGGGCGATCGCTGAGTGCCCTATACCTGTCATTGCTGGAATTGGGCATCAGCGCGATGAGACGTTAGCAGATCTAGCAGCCGATGTTTGCGCCCACACACCCACTGCTGCCGCAGAGCAAGCTGTGCCCCAGCTAGCTGACCTTCGGGCGGCACATCAAGAGCGCGTAGTAGCGCTTAGAGACACTATTACTGATCGCCTGCAAGCGGCACAACGGCAACAGCAACGGCTCGGCGATCGCCTGTCCAAACTGCGACTCGATCGCAAGCTTCAGCAAGAGCAACAACGACTTGATTGGATGCGTAAACGCTTGATGCAAGGTAGTGCGCTGCAAATTCAACAGGCAAACCAGCACTGTCAATCGCTCCGACAAAAACTAGCCACGCTCGACCCAGCAGCCGTCCTCAAACGTGGTTATGCAGTAGTACGAGCAAATGGCGCGATCGTCCGTACGGCTCAGGCAGTGGCACCCGGACAAACACTCGACCTTCAGCTAGGTCAGGGTCAAGTTACGGTTCAGGTGACAGCAGTCCTACCACAATCGCCAGAAAACGAGTAATACTAATTCCCTTTTGACACGCTACAAAGCAAAATCCCTCTGCCTGCGACTTCTATTAAGGGCAATAGAGGAGGATCAAGCGCGGGAAGCTGTAGGCAGCATTTTTTGAGTTGGTATTACACGCTCAAAAGAAACCTTAAGCAAATCTGCCAGGAGCAGCAAGAAGAGGTTTGTGCTTTCCAGGAGTGCCTGCACTTTAAGAGCGTTCCTCTGCTATATCAGCTTCCAAGGCTTCAGGGTTAGGCACATTTGCTGTAGGAAGGTCAGTAGCCTCTGAGCTAGAGGTACCAGGAACATGCTCCTCTGCTGTGCTAGGGGCAGGACCGCCAGAAGCGTTTGGACCTTCTCCTGCTGCTGCGTTCTCCCCTTCTTTGAGTGAAATTGACGGATCATGATTAACAGCAGTTGTTCTAGCTCCGGCATTTTGAGCAATATTATCTGGAATACCTTGATCGTCAGACGTTGTATCGGTTGCCATTTATTTAACCTTCTAATGCGAGTAAAGACACTACAGACGAAGCATTGCTTATCTATAGAAAAAGCAACGCTGTTGGGCAGCGATCGCAGGCGATGCGCTTTCTAAACAAACGTTTTTAGTTAAGACGTGTGCGTATTTAGAAAAGAAAGTTAACTAAAGCCCAGTAGCTGACCAAGCTGAGTAAAACAGCAAGCCAGATATATAGCGTCTTCATAGCCAACAATGATCAAATGAGGAGTGCATGAGTTCTACTCTCAGGGTAGAAATGGAAACCAATCGCTTCATCTCCTAAAAGATAGGGGTGAGCAATTCAAACAACTGAGGCACATTGTTTAGCCATGCTCTCAGTCCTTCAGGTCTAAACAGAAATAATTAAGTCGCTCTCAAAACCTTAGGTTACTCCTAAGATTGTCAATTTTTGTAAAGCAAAGTTTGTCAGAATAAGGGTAAGCAACATCGTCCCTCTTCATCCTATGACCGTCTCCTCATCGCTTCCGCCGACAAATTCTCCAACTGCGACTCAAACCTGGATGTGGCAAGGCTTTCCCATCACCTATCAGGCTCAAGGTACACAGGGAGCCGCCGTTGTGCTGGTACATGGCTTTGGGGCATCGCTCGGTCACTGGCGCAAGAATATACCTGTGCTAGCAGAAAGCTGCCGAGTGTACGCGATCGACCTCATTGGCTTTGGTGGTTCTGCAAAACCGACTCCAGGTGTACTCAAACTAGGCAAACAGGTGGAGTACACCTTTGAAACGTGGGGACAGCAGCTTACAGACTTTTGTAAGGAAGTTGTTGGAGAGCCTGCTTTTTTGGTCGGCAATTCAGTTGGCTGTATCGCCGTGATGCAAGCAGTGGTAGATCATCCAGAAATTGGGCGATCGATTGCCTTATTAAATTGTTCACTGCGCCTGCTGCACGATCGTCGTCGGGCAACGCAACCCTGGTTTAAGCGTATGGGCACACCGATCCTTCAGCGTGTGCTTAAGAATGAATGGCTGGGTCAGACGTTTTTTAACCAGCTTGCTAAGCCTGCAACAGTACGAAAAATTTTGCTGAAGGCGTATCGCAATGCCGATATGGTGACGGATGAACTGGTGGATCTGCTGATGTCTCCTGCAAGTGATGTGGGTGCAGCGGCAGTATTTATCGCGTTTACAGGCTACTCCCAAGGACCGCTGCCAGAAGATTTGCTGGAGAAACTGCCCTGCCCTGCGATTATCTTATGGGGCGACGCTGACCCCTGGGAGCCAATCGCGCTGGGTAAAGCGTTTGCCGACTATCCTCAAGTGGAGCAGTTCATACCGCTAGAAGGGGTGGGTCATTGTCCTCAAGATGAAGCGCCAGCATTGGTGAACCCAATTTTGCAAGACTGGATTGCGAGGCGATCGGTGCTTTAAACTTACGTTTGCTTAAGGAGCCGTTGCTGACAGGCACTCTTTATTTTGCAGCCCTGATTTCACAGCGATCGCTCTGACCCGATCAATGCCCGATAGAATGAGAGAGGGACCGTCAATTTAACGTGTGAGATGCGTGCCAGGTCGTGAATCTGGTGTCATCTGTAGGTTTATGTGCAAACGGTAGCCCGCTCTGGATGACCGCACCTCTACATCTTTGGCTATGACTGCGAACCTGCAACGCCTATTCATGCAACGTCCCCTTCTTGTTGGCGGTAGCCTGCTAGCACTGAGCGCTGGGGGTTTGGACATTCTCCATCACCTTGCAGGCGAATGGGGTCTTTATGCGGTGTTTGCGCTGTTGGGCGCAGCTGGTGTGCAGTGGTCGAACAAACGGTCAGAGCAGAAGCGAACAACCCCTCAAGCACCGCTGATGGTTGATTCTGCGACCATGAAGCGAACGCTGGCAGAGGTCAAGCAGGTGATTACTCACCTTAAAGCAGAGATTGATGATCCAGCCGAGAAAGTTAGTTGCGCGGCAGCACAGCCTCGTGTGTCGCGACTACAGTCCCAGGTCGCTCAACTGACCAACGACCTGAATCGGGAGGAGCTTCGCATTGCCGTGATGGGCGCAAAGGGCACAGGCAAGACCACTCTCTGCCAGTTGTTGCAGTCAGCCTGGGGTAACGAGGTGTCGCAAACACTGCATTTTACTGAGGTGCCTGGTTTTGATGCGACTACAACGATCGGCTTAACTGCTGACCTTTTGGCACTGCAAGCGGCGATCGGGGCAGATTTAGTGTTGTTTGTGATCACAGGCGACCTTACCGAGTCGGAACTGCAAGTTGTAAAACGCTTGGCTGCTAACAAGCGCACGGTGCTGGTCTTTAACAAGCTGGATCAATACCTGCCCACCGATCGCCAAATAGTCCTGGAGCAACTCCGCCTGCACATGGGGGCAGTACTCTCTGCTGGGGATGTGGTCACGATCGCTGCTGCACCCAACCCCATCAAAGTGAGGCAGCATCAGCCCGATGGGGCAGTGAAGGAGTGGCTAGAAGCACAACCGCCCGCTTTAACTGATCTGACACAGCGGCTAGAGCAAATTTTGGCACAAGAAAGCCAGCAACTGGTGCTAGCAAGCTCTCTCAATCATGCGGTCACTCTTAAAACCCAGGCAAAAACAGTGTTGAGTGATGTCCGTCGTACCCGTGCATTGCCTGTGGTGGAACAGTTTCAGTGGGTGGCAGCAGGCGCGGCGTTTGCTAGCCCAATCCCAACGCTGGATGTGCTGGCGACGGCTGCAATCAATGCTCAGATGATTCTTGACTTAGGCACGCTGTATCGACAAAAGTTTTCGCTCCAGCAAGCGCAGAAAATGGCAACAACGCTGGGTAGCCTGATCCTGAAGCTAGGTCTGGTAGAGCTTTCGACTCAGGCGATCGCTAGCCTGCTAAAAGTCAATGCCCTTACCTACGTTGCTGGTGGCTGCATCCAGGGCGTCAGCGCTGCCTACTTGACCCGTATTGTTGGCTTGAGCCTGATTGAATATTTCGATGCTCAGGAGCCAAATCTCACGCTTACGGAGGCTAGCCCGTTGGCGATCGAGCGTTTTAGTCAAATTGTGCAATCGGTCTTCCAAAAAAATCAGCAGTTGGCGTTTCTGCAAAACTTTGTCTGGCAGGCAATGGAGCGAGTTGTTTCGCCAGCAGCATCCCAGCAGGCTCCGCTTACGGCATTGCCGCCGCTCTCTACACCGACAGCACCAGCAGAACCCTTACGTCTGCCCCTAAAAACGGTGGTTGCCTTAAGTGAAGCGCTGGGTGAACGTCAAGAAGTTAGTATGCTGGATGAGAATAGATCTAGCGTTCGTCTTTCGGTTTCCAGCCTTGACCCAACCTCTATTGCCTCAAACTGAATTGCCTCCAACTGACCAGACGCCGCGATCGGGGTCAGCCATTGACCTGCAAGAATCGTACCTGAACCGCGCCCGGAGCAGTTTACGGCAGGCATTGACTCGCTACAACGCGTTCTTTCGAGCTGACAAAAATCGATCGCCCAGCGGCACCGATCGCGAAATGCTTCGCAGCGACCTGGAGCAACTGACCGTGACGCTAAATAAGCTGGAAAGCCAGGTGGTTCGCGTTGCTGTCTTTGGTTTGGTCAGTCGCGGCAAATCGGCAGTGCTGAATGCGCTGCTGGGTCAAAAGCTGCTGCCGACTGGACCGCTCAACGGCGTAACTCAGGCACCGCAATCGATCTATTGGTCGCCAGGAGGCACTGTGGAGAGCGCTGCAACGACCGTTGGCACGATGGCGCTAGCCTCTGATACAAAGAGCCTCACGGTTGAACTGATCGACACGCCAGGGCTGGATGAAATCGACGGGCAGGCACGGGCAAAAATGGCGCAGGACATTGCGCGGCAGGCGGACTTGATTCTATTTGTCGTCGCTGGTGATATTACACGCACTGAATATCAAGCGCTCTGTGATTTGCGTCAGGCACAAAAGCCGCTGCTGCTAGTGTTTAACAAAGTCGATCTCTATCCTGACCAAACGCGACAGGCGATCTACCAAAACCTACAGCAGCTTGCCGCCAAGCACGTTGGTGGCATGAAACTTCAGAGCTTGCTATCGGCAAATGAAATCGTTTTGGTAGCGGCTGATCCGGCTCCGCTACAAATTCGGGTTGAATCGCCAGATGGTCGCATCACTTATGAGTGGGAAGCTCCACCTGTAGAAATCGATCGCCTGAAGCACAAAATTCTGGCAATTCTGCGGCAGGAAGGACGGACGCTGCTAGCGCTAAATGCGTTGTTTCAAGCACGGGACGCAGAGGCAGCACTGGCAAGCAAAATTCTTGATGTTCGCAATGCCGACGCTGAGGCGCTGATCTGGAAGTTTGCCCGTTACAAGGCGATCGCAGTGGGCATCAACCCGATCGCAGTCGTCGATCTCCTGGGTGGAGCCGTATCCGATCTCGCCATGATTCGCGCTCTGTCGGAACTCTACGGTTTACCCGTCACCCGCCACGAAGCCCGCAAGCTTTGGCAAACCATCTTCTTAAGCTCTGGTAGCCTTCTTGTGTCTGAATTGGGCAGCGGTCTCTTGCTAGGGCTGGGTAAAAGTGCTGCCGCTGCTGCCGCCGGGATCGAAACCTCCACCAGTTTTTCGGCGTATGCAGGGACAGCGATCGTCCAGGGTGGCATTGCAGGCTACGGAGCCTACGCAGTTGGTCGCGCGGTGCAGGTCTATCTAGAACAGGGCTGTAGCTGGGGACCGCAAGGCTCAAATACCGTCATTCAGGACATTATCAATCAGCTAGAACCTAACACCATCATCTACCGCCTGCGACAGGAATTGAGCCAGCAGCTTGGCTTGCCAGGTTTGTAACCTCTGAAGCACAACACCAAGCAAACGTCCCGCCTTTAACTTTCCCTTCTTAATTTCTTAAGGAAGTAGTATTGTTCCGTAGCTCTGCAAGATAATTCTGAAAAATTAGACTTTTATCCAGCAGATGTGACGCTTAATACATAGTTAGCTAGCTGAGGTATTAATGTGGGCACAGCCATTCGTGTACCTGCTATTCCCACCAATTATCCAAAAGTATTCACAAAGGTAATACAACCCTTGGAATCTGTTTTAGACGCTGAAAGAGTTTATTGGTCTACCGTTAGTTAAACCGTAAAAATTCACTACCGGAGAGTAGTTTAAAGCAACATTCATGAAGGAGCCGCCTATGAATAAAGTTGCTGTATTTGGTAATGCTGGAGGCGGGAAGTCTACGCTCAGCAAACGCTTAGCAGAAATAACAGGTTTGCCTATGGTCGCTTTAGACCTTTTGAAGTATAAACCTGGCGATGGAGAAGTTCCCTACGAAGAATATAAAGCTGCTCATGATCAACTCCTCCAGCAAGAGCAATGGATCATTGATGGATATGGATCATTGATGGATATGGATCATTGGATACGGTATGGGAACGACTAGAGGTTGCGGACACCTTAATATATGTAGATATGCCAGTTCTCCAGCACTATTGGTGGGTAACAAAGCGATTCTTGAAAGGCTTTCTAGTTCCACCGGAAAATTGGCCTAAGAATAGTCCGCTCTTGAAGGGTACGCTGAACAGTTACTATACGGTTTGGCTATGCAATAAGAAGCTCACGCCAAAGTATCGAGAGTATGTGGACAAAGCGAAGGAAAGCAAGCGGGTCCATCATCTTCAGTCTCTTAAGCATGTGAAAGAATTCTACCGAACTGTCGAACTAGAACGCGCAAAATAAAGGTTATTTGCGGTACTCAAAAATGCTCAAAGAGCGATATACCGTCCCAAAGCTACTCATAAGGTTATCCGTCAGATAGTTATGGAGAGCAACGTTTTGTCACATTCGGTTTGTTGTAAGGGCGCCGTTGTCCATCCAGCACCTCTAGGGCACACAAGCAACTGTTGGCACGATCGTACACCTCTAAACCCCAATGAATCTTGATCTAGAGTATCTGTGAGGGAAAAGGCAAAAACACATTCCTCCTTCTCTTCCCAGCCTCTCTCAAGGCGTGCCATAATGATGCGACTGTCGTCCGAGCACGCTAATGGTACAAGCACCCCCAAGTTTAGACGCTATCCATAGCGTTTCTAGAGCCTTTGAACCGAATGTCGATATGCACTTTCGGCTGCCTGACCCAGAAGATGAGCTAATCCCCGAACTGGATTTTCAGGAGCAAGTGGAGCAGGCATGGCAGGTCTGCGATCGCTTCGACCTACAAACCAACATCTGGCGCGGGCGCATCTTGCGGGCAGTGCGCGATCGCGAAAAGCGACATGGCGATGGACGTGGCACAGGGTTTCTTAACTGGCTGAAAGACCGAGAAATCAGCAAAAGCCAAGCGTACTCAATGATTGAGTTGGCAAACAGCGCCGATACGCTGCTGGATGGCGGCTATCTAGAGCCAGAGGATGTCAACCAGTTTAGCAAACGCGCCTTTGTCGAAACGGCGCAGTCAGCTCCCGAAGTGCAGCAAATGGTCAGCGATGCAGCGCATCGGGGCGATCGCATCACTCGTCGCGAAGTCCGTCAGCTTTCGGATGACTGGACTGCTATGACCTCAGATTTGTTGCCCACAGAAGTCAAGCAGAAAGCGGCTGATCACACGATTCCGGCAAAATACCTGGCTCCGCTAGTGAAGGAAATGCAGAAGCTGCCAGAAAGCCACCAAATCTCCATTCGCGACGCGGTTGCCGAAACGCCCGATGTAGATACGCTGAAGCAAGCCACCTCCGAAGCCCGTTACCTGTGGCGCTATCTCGAAGCGGCGACGAACGTGCAGGCGCTCAATAACCCATCCCTAGATCTAGAATTGGCGCTCGAAGAAGCACTCCGTTTGGGTTGCCTTAGTTCCGCTGCCGATCTAGTCAACCATGCAGCCCAGCTTGAGCAGACAGTGACAAAACTCTACCTCACCTGGAAACGCCTCAATGCCTTGTCAGAACGGCTCTATCTCGATAGCGGTGCCAGTACGCCTCATTTGCGATCGCTCTTGAGTTGCCTTTCTCCGTTATCCGGTGACATCATCGAAACTGCCCTCACAGGAGGCGGCGATCGTACGATTCGCTTGCAGATGTTGACGGATACAGAAGCCGCTATGGCTTGAGCTACTGTTACGTCCGACTAAAACACGTCTGACACCAGACCGATACGGGCAACCGCTGTTCCTAAATTGGGAGCGGTTGCCCCGCCTAAAGTTCGCCTTGCCTAGCTCTCGTAAGCCTCCATCGGTAAGCAAGTGCAGACGAGATTACGATCGCCATACGCCTGGTCAATGCGCCCCACTGCTGCCCAGAACTTATTGTCGCGCGCCCAGGCGGTTGGATAAGCGGCTTGCTCGCGAGTATAGGGACGATCCCAGTGATCAGTGAGCAGCGCGGCGGCGGTGTGAGGAGCCTGCTTCAGGAGATTATTTTGGCGATCGACTGTGCCTTCTTCGATCGCGCGGATCTCGGCACGAATAGCGATCATGGCATCACAGAAGCGATCAATCTCCTGCTTCGATTCGCTCTCGGTTGGCTCTACCATGATAGTGCCTGCCACAGGCCACGACACGGTAGGCGGATGGAAGCCATAGTCAATCAGCCGCTTGGCAATATCATCCACTTCAATTTCAGCCGTCTTTTTGAACTGGCGCAAGTCTAGAATGCATTCGTGTGCCACCAGACTGTTTTTACCCTTGTAAAGCACAGGGTAGTGCCCCTCTAACCGTTTGGCGATGTAGTTTGCGTTCAAAATGGCAACCTGCGTCGCTTTGGTAAGCCCTTCGGCACCCATCAACGCAATGTACATCCAGGAAATTGGCAGAATGCTGGAACTGCCCCAAGGAGCGGCTGACACGGCACCAATGCCCTGCTTGCCCCCAACCGAGACGATCGGATGTTTGGGCAAAAAGGGTAGCAGATGCGCTGCCACGCCGATCGGTCCCATGCCAGGACCACCCCCACCATGAGGAATGCAAAAGGTTTTGTGCAAATTCAAATGGCAGACGTCTGCGCCAAAATCACCGGGACGGCACAGCCCAACTTGCGCGTTCAGGTTGGCACCATCCATGTACACCTGCCCACCATTGGCATGAATACATTCACAAATCGCCTGAATGCCTTCCTCGAAAACGCCATGCGTCGAGGGGTACGTTACCATCAGCGCGGCTAAATTGTCCCGATGCTGCTCGGCTTTTGCCTTCAGGTCTGCAACATCAATATTGCCATCACGATCGCACGCCACTGCCACTACCTTCAGCCCTGCCATCACTGCACTTGCAGGATTGGTGCCATGCGCCGACTGCGGAATCAGGCAAATGTTGCGGTGCGTCTCGCCCCGCTGTTCGTGGTACTGACGAATCACCAGTAGCCCTGTGTACTCGCCCTGAGAGCCTGCATTGGGCTGGAGCGAGATGCCAGCAAAGCCCGTAATTTCTGCCAGCCAATGCTCCAGTTGCCCGAAGAGTGCCTGGTAGCCATGGGTTTGATCCAACGGTGCAAAGGGATGGATCTGCCCAAACTCTGTCCAGGTAATAGGCAGCATTTCAGCCGTGGCATTGAGCTTCATGGTGCAGGAGCCAAGGGGAATCATCGCCGTGGTCAGCGACAGGTCTTTGGACTCCAGGCGATGCAGATAGCGCAGCAGTTCTGTCTCGGAGTGGTACGTGTTGAAAACTGGGTGTGTCAGGTAAGGCGTAGACCGTAGGAGCGATGCAGGAAGGAGGGAGCGGGAGGAAGCAGCCAGCAAGTCTTCTGGAGTAAAGTGGGTGACTTCTGCGCCTGCAAAAACCTGAAAAAGCGCCAGCAAATCATCCGATGAAACGGTTTCATCGAGAGAAATGGTGAAGGTGTGAGCATCCAGTTGCCGCAGGTTAATCTTATGAGAATGTGCCCGCCGGATAACTTCGGATGCTTTGCCATTGGGGACGGTCACTCGCAGCGTGTCAAAGAAGGGTTCGGCACTGGGCGCGTAACCCAACCGCCGCAGACCTTCTGCCAGAATAACTGTGAGCTGATGGACCCGATCGCCAATCCGCCGCAGACCTTCGGGACCGTGGTACACCGCATACATACTAGCCATGATCGCCAGTAGCACCTGCGCCGTACAAATATTGCTAGTAGCTTTGTCGCGTCGGATGTGCTGTTCGCGGGTTTGTAGGGCAAGACGCAGAGCAGGAGAGCCATGCACGTCTTTAGAAACTCCGACTAGGCGACCCGGCAACTGGCGCTTAAAGGCATCCTTCGTCGCGAAATAGGCAGCATGAGGACCGCCATAGCCTAGCGGTACACCAAAGCGTTGAGTGTTGCCGATCGCAATGTCAGCCCCAAATTCTCCAGGCGGCACCAGCAGCGTCAGGCTCAGTAAATCGGCTGCTACCGTGACTAAGGCACCAGCAGCATGAGCGCGATCGCAGAATGCTCGATAGTCGTAGATGGCTCCATCGGTTGCCGGATATTGCAGCAGCACACCAAAGACGGGCTGATCAAACTGAAACGTACGGTGGTCGCCCACAAACACCTCAATGCCCAACGGTCTGGCACGAGTTTGCACAACAGCGATCGTTTGGGGATGACACGCTTCAGAAACCCAAAAGGCATTTGCCTTCGTCTTGCTTACGCCGTAGCTCATTGCCATAGCTTCTGCTGCTGCCGTTGCTTCATCAAGCAGAGAGGCATTCGCAATTTCTAGCCCCGTCAGATCTGTCACCATCGTCTGGAAGTTGAGCAGAGCCTCCAGTCGTCCCTGAGCAATTTCGGGCTGATACGGCGTGTATTGGGTATACCAACCGGGATTTTCAAGAATGTTGCGCTGAATGACAGGTGGCGTAATGCAGTTGGAGTAGCCCATGCCAATGAAAGAGCGGAACACATGGTTTTCCTGCGCCAGTTCCTTCAGTGCTGCCAGTAACTCGTATTCGGCTTTGCCAGCTTCTAGACGCAATGGCTTCCGTAGCCGAATCCCACGCGGAATGGCTGCATCCATCAAAGCTTCGAGACTATCGAAGTCGATCGCAGCTAGCATCTGGTCAAGATCACTGTCGCGCGGACCAATGTGGCGATCAACAAAAGAATCAGTGTAAACGAGGGGGTTGAGTAAGGGATGCGAACTAAAGGATGAGGGCTGATGGGTAGAGCCGCTGACCGTTTTCGGATCGGTGCCCTTGACCTCCGATTGGCGTTCACTCGCACTGGGTTGGGACGGAGAAGGCTCTAACATAGACGGCTCTGGCATTAGGAGGGTAGCGAACAAGTAGCGCTTGATCGGGTGCAGTTAGCAATGCTACACACTACGGCAGACTACTTTCATATTCTGCAATATCTGAGCAAAAAGCGCTGGGAGACAGAGAAAAGGTAAAAACAGTGAGTCCGAAGAAGGAATAAGGCAAGCGAAAGGCTAAGAGGTCAGATTCAGTCAGCAGAGCTGACTCAAACGCTCCTCATCCCTCCTTTCGCCCAACTCAGAACATTTAGCCTTCATCCCTTATCCCTCATCCTTGTATCCCCTCATACGCCTTCAACCTGCTGACGATACTCATCTGCCGAGAGTGCATCATCGACATCACCTGGATCGTTTACTCTCACCTTCAGCAGCCACCCCTCACCATAGGGGTCGTCGGCTAGCTGCTCTGGTGCTTCAATCAGCGGTGCGTTGATATCAATAACGGTGCCAGTAACAGGAGAGTTGAGGTCTTCTACGGCTTTGACTGATTCGACCGTGCCAAATTTTTCACCTTTTGTGATTGCGTCTCCCATCTCTGGCAGCTCTAAGAACACAATGTCGCCTAGTTGATCAATGGCAAAAGCACTAATGCCGATCGTCGCAATCTCCCCCTCTAAACGGGCATATTCGTGCGAATCCAGGTACTTCAAATCACCGGGATAGTCAAAAGTCATGTCGTCTCCTTAAAGCAATTTTGCCTGACAGCTATCGCAAACGGCGGTAGAACGGTTTTTTGACCACTACAGCCGGATAAAGTTTACCGCGAATTTCTACGTCGATCGCCTGACCCGGTTTACTCAAAGATGCAGGCACGTAAGCAAGCGCGATCGCGTGACCCAAGGTTGGAGACTGGGTGCCGCTCGTGACCTCCCCAACAGGCTGACCATCGTGAAACACTGGGTAGCCGTGACGGGCAATGTTGCGTCCCTGCATTTGAAGCCCAACGAGACGTCGCTGCACGCCTGATTGCTTTTGCTGCTCCAGCACCGATCGCCCAATGAAGTCCCCTTTGTCCAGATGCACCAGCCAGCCCAAACCGGCTTCAAGCGGTGTCGTCGTGCCATCAATATCCTGACCATAAAGCGCCATTGCAGCTTCCAAACGCAGGGTATCGCGAGCGCCCAACCCGCATGGGGTCACGCCTGCATTAAGCAGCGATCGCCACAACTCTATCCCTACCGATGGCTCGACCATGACTTCAAAACCGTCCTCACCCGTATAGCCTGTCCGCGCCAGAAAACCAGGTTGTCCTAAGACGTTGCTCTCCAAATGACCAAACGCTGGCACTGGGGCTAGATCAGCCTGCACAAAGGGCTGCAAGTGCTTCACGGCATCGGGTCCCTGCACTGCCAGCAGCACATGCGTTGTGGAAAGATCCTGAAACGTCAGCCGACTCTGATCAAGCTGTTCTAGCATCCAGGTCTTGTCCTTCAGCAGTGTCGCGGCATTGACGATCGCAAACCAGCGTTGTTGACCCGCTGCATCCAACCCCTGATAGTAAAAAATTAGGTCATCGATAATGCCTGCCTGGGCATTGAGCAGCACTGTATATTGTGCCTGACCGGGCTGCAAACGGCTCAGGTCAGAGGGCACCAGTCGCTGGAGTTGGTTTACTAAGCGATCGCCCGTCAGCAAAAACTTGCCCATGTGCGAAATATCAAACATTCCAGCCGACGATCGCACTGCCTGATGCTCGTGGGTAATGCCGCTGTACTGCACGGGCATTTCCCAACCAGAAAACTCAGTCATGCGCGCCTTGAGGCTAATCCCAACATCAAAGAGGGGGGTCCGCGCCAGAGGCAGCGGTATGTCCGGCACCATCGCTGCCTTGTTTTCGTGAGGTGTCACAAGTTCTGTTTCCTTGCCGTGAACACTTTTAATCCTAAAGGAAACCCGGTTGTTATGGCTGTGTATGACGGAAGGGTTGCATTAGGGGTGAAATAGATTATACTAAGCGTAGTCGTTATGAGTTTGTATAGGGCAATGACCACTCCAACCGTTGAAAATGTAGTGATTATCGGCTCCGGTCCAGCCGGATATACGGCAGCTATTTATGCAGCTCGCGCTAACCTCAAGCCCTTTATGTTTGAGGGCTATCAGGCGGGCGGTTTGCCGGGTGGGCAACTCATGACAACCACCGAAGTTGAAAACTTTCCTGGATTCCCAGAGGGCATCACCGGACCGCAGTTGATGGATCGGATGAAAGCACAAGCGATTCGCTGGGGTGCAGAGTTAGTGACTGAAGATGTCACATCGGTTGATCTTAGCCAGCGTCCCTTTGTGGTGCGATCGGATGAACGCGAAGTCCTTGCCCACAGCATTGTGATTGCGACCGGTGCAACAGCCAAGCGACTGGGACTACCGTGCGAAAGCCAATTTTGGAGTCGCGGTATCTCCGCCTGCGCGATTTGTGATGGCGCTACCCCCATTTTTCGATCGGCAGAACTGGCAGTTGTCGGTGGCGGCGACTCGGCAGCCGAAGAATCAATTTATCTGACGAAGTACGGCTCTCACGTGCACATGCTAGTGCGAACCGAAAAGATGCGCGCCAGCAAAGCGATGCAAGATCGTGTCTTGAATAACCCAAAAATTACCATCCACTGGAATACCGATATCGTGGATGTGTTTGGTGAAGCAGACCACATGAAAGGGATCAAGCTGAAAGACACTAAGACGGGCGAAGAGAGCGAGCTGCACGTCAAGGGGCTGTTTTACGCGATCGGGCATACTCCCAACACATCCCTCTTCAAAGGACAGCTAGAACTGGATGATGTGGGCTACATCGTCACCAAGCCCGGTTCGGTTGAAACCAGCGTCGAAGGTGTCTTTACCGCAGGCGATGTGCAAGATCACGAGTTTCGTCAGGCAATTACAGCAGCGGGCACAGGCTGCCAGGCAGCGATGCTGGCAGAACGGTGGTTGTCTGTTAATCATCTGATTCAAGAGTTTCACCAGACTGATTCTGAAAAGCCAGCCGCAGAACCGACTGCTAAGAAAACAGAAGCCGAACAAGAAACCGAATTCAGTGGGGAACGTACCCGGCACGAAGGAGGCTACGCACTGCGCAAGCTGTATCATGCCAGCGATCGCCTGATCATGGTCAAGTATGCTTCCCCGCAATGCGGTCCCTGCCATACGCTTAAGCCGATTCTGAACAAAGTTGTCGATGAGTTTGATGGCAAGATTCACTACATCGAAATCGACATCGAACAAGACCCTGAAATCGCTGAGGCGGCTGGCGTTGTCGGTACGCCAACGATCCAATTCTTCAAGGATAAAGACAAGGTGGCAGAACTAAAGGGCGTGAAACCGAAGAGCCAATATCGCGAAACGATCGCGTCCTACGTGTAGGAGGGTGAAAGGCGGAGGGCAGAAGGCAGAAGGCGGAGGGTAGAAGCAATTCAGTTGCCTGCTTTTCGCCTTAGCTATCTGTAGTTACAGCCGTTTCTGCAATATGCCAGGCTCTTGTACTAATGAGCTGTGAGGGATGATGATCTGCGTGCGTAAAGGGCTGTAAAACTGACACAAATGGAGGATCGCTGTTTAAGCATCAAGAAACCAACCGCTTGTACGTGCTGCTAGCAAATAAGTTTTGCCAGGTTAAGTAAGGGAGACAATGCCCTTTTAGTGCAAGTCAGTAGAGATAAAGCTGTTAAAAAGCAAAACGCAGACGGTAAAATTTTGGACTCTGCCGCAAGTTTGCTTTTACACTTTTACTTTTGCACGTCATGGCTTTTTCCACTGAATTGCTGTGGGCGCTCATTGGTCTCATCCTGACGATCGGGGGTACGTTTTTGGAAGCCTTTATGACGACCCCATCTTTAGGGGCGATAGGCTATCAAACCCACTCGTTAGGAGTCACTTACCAGTTTGGGGCAGCCTTGCTGGTGGGGTGCCTCGGCGGTAAAAATGCGGCTGCTCTGTCCCAAATCGCTTACATCATGCTGGGGTTGACCTGGTTTCCAGTGTTCGCTCAGGGTGGTGGCTTGGGCTACCTTAAGGAACCCAGTTTTGGATACATTCTGGGCTTTATCCCCGGCGCTTGGCTATGTGGCTATCTGGCATTCAAAGCATCAGCCAAGCTAGAGTCACTCGCTTTTAGCTGCTTGTGCGGGCTGCTGAGCATTCATGTGACAGGTATGCTTTACCTGGCGGCTATGTATGGGCTAGGGTTTGTCAACCAGTCTGGCTTGCCGTTGCAGCAGTCGTTGATGAAATATTCGTTGTACCCGCTGCCAGGGCAACTGGCGATCGTCTGTGCTGTGACGGTCCTTGCCTTTACACTGCGTCAACTGATGTTTTATTGATAGTCTGAGATGATTGCTAGTCTGAGAGGGCGTTGAGTGATGAGTTTTGCATTGGTCGCTTTTAATGTTCTTTAAAAACCGCTTCTTTTGGCTTGCTGCTTTGGTTGGACTGGCGCTCGATCGCCTGACCAAGGTGCTGTTCGTCACTTACATCTTTCCGCCCATTTTGAACTACACCATTCCGGTTATACCAGGCGTCTTTCACTTTACGTATGCGTTAAACCCCGGAGCAGCCTTCAGCATCTTTCCTGGCGGTTCAGTATGGCTGCGCTGGCTATCCCTGGGAGTCAGCCTTGGACTGATGGTGCTGGCGTGGTCAAAAAGATTTACGCTCAATCGCTGGGAGCAGGTCGGCTATGGGTTTATCTTGTCAGGCGCGCTGGGTAACGGGATCGATCGCTTTCTAGTTGGTGAAGTCATCGACTTTTTGGACTTCCGGTTGATTCGCTTTCCGATCTTCAACATCGCAGATACGTTCATTAATGTTGGCATCGTCTGTTTACTCATTGCCAGCTTTAAGCCATCGCCACCCCCAGAGCGTGAAATCGTTCGCAAATGAGCGGTAAGCCTTGATAGTTAAGGGTTATAGGGCATGGTGTATTGATGAGAGCGACTAAAAATCCGGCATGATAGGAGTGTGGATTTTGGTAGCTAAGATTATGGGCGAAAAAGGCAATCACGATCTCTCCTCCGTGCCACCTACTGACTCAGACACCGTTCGCTCTCGACCCTGGGGTACTGTAACGCTGCTAGAAGAAAGTAACCACTACCGCATTAACCGGATTGAGCTAGCACCTAGTCAGCACATTAGCACCCAGATGCACTACCACCGGAGCGAGCATTGGATCGTTGTTTCGGGCACCGCTAAGGTTATCTGCGATGGTCAAGAAACAACCCTGACACAAAAGCAATCGACCTATGTGCCGATGTGTACGCCCCATCGGGTTGAAAACCCTGGCGTGATTCCTCTAGTCATGATTGAGGTGCAAAACGGCGAATATCTAGGCGAGGACGACATTACGCGGTTTGGTGATGATCCAGGAGAAGACAAAAAGTAGAAGGCAGGAGGCGAAAGGCAGGAGGCAAGAGGCAGAAGGCAGAAGGCAAAAGGCGGAAGGGAACAGAGGGCAGAAGGCTAAACGCTAAACGCTGAGGGCTGAACGCTAAACGCTAGGGATTGAAGGCTTTACTTTTGCCTTCTTGCTTTTACCTTCCTCCATCCCCTCTATGGCACAATAAAAGACTGTAATCCACTCGCTTTCACTAACATCAGGTAAGTCCGTGAGTCCAACTGCGAATCCCGTCATAGCTGAAAATGGTCGATCGGTGCAGCCCACTTCCACCCGTCGTCGTCCGGTGTTTCCGTTTACGGCGATCGTCGGGCAGGAAGAAATGAAACTGGCACTGCTGCTCAATGTCATTGACCCTAAAATTGGTGGGGTAATGATTATGGGCGATCGTGGTACTGGCAAATCCACCACTATCCGCGCTCTGGCAGATCTGCTACCCGAAATTGATGTAGTGGCAGATGACCCGTTCAACAGCCATCCCCATGACCTAGAGATGATGGGCGATGCGGTGCGACAGCAGGTAGAACAAGGGCTAGATGTACCTGTAGCAAAGCAAAAAGTTACGATGGTGGATCTACCGCTAGGTGCAACGGAAGACCGTGTGTGCGGCACGATCGACATCGAAAAAGCGCTCTCAGAGGGGGTAAAAGCCTTTGAACCAGGTCTACTGGCGAAGGCAAATCGGGGCATTTTGTATGTGGATGAAGTCAACTTGCTGGATGACCACTTAGTGGATGTACTGCTCGATTCCGCCGCTTCGGGTTGGAACACGGTTGAGCGAGAAGGCATCTCGGTGCGGCATCCGGCACGGTTTGTGCTCGTTGGCTCTGGCAACCCTGAAGAAGGCGAGTTGCGTCCTCAGTTACTTGATCGCTTTGGGATGCACGCCGAAATTCGCACGGTGAAAGAGCCAGCGCTGCGAGTCGAAATTGTGGAGCAACGGACAGAGTTTGACCAAGATCCGCAGGTCTTTCTGGAAGCCTGCCAAACGCAGCAAGATGAATTGCAACAGCGGCTAGTGCTGGCTCAAGAGCGACTGAAGACGGTGGCGATCGACCACGATTTGCGTGTCAAGATTTCTCAGGTTTGCTCTGAACTTGATGTAGACGGTCTTCGAGGCGACATTGTAACTAACCGTGCTGCTAAAGCGTTAACTGCCTTTGAAGGTCGGGATGAAGTGACAGTGCAGGACATTCGTCGTGTTGTCACTCTCTGTTTGCGCCACCGTTTGCGTAAAGATCCGCTAGAATCGATCGACTCTGGCTACAAGGTTGAAAAGGTCTTCAATCAAGTGTTTGGGCTGGAGGTCGGAGAATAGTTTTGAGTAGCACTTTGTGCCACTGCGCTCGACAGTATCAAGTTTTGAGTCTCCTGCTTAACTTAAAACCCTTAAGTTAACACTCTTAACTTTATGCAAAAGATTCTTGGTTTAGATCCAGGGCTGGCAACGTTAGGCTTTGGTGCGATCGCTTGTTCGGGTCTGGCAGCAGGCAGCACCGAAGCGCAGGTGTCTGTGCTGGATTATGGCGTGGTGCAGACTCCAGCAGGCAAGGAGATTGGGCAGCGCCTCATTATTATCCATGACGATTTGCATACGCTGATGAAGCAGTGGCAGCCAGATCTGGTAGCGATCGAGAAACTCTTTTTCTACCGGATGGGCAACACGATCGCCGTAGCACAGGCGCGGGGTGTAGTGATGCTGGTACTGGCGCAATACAGCGTACCCTATGTGGAGTTTACCCCCGCACAGATTAAGCAAGCGCTAACAGGCTATGGCAATGCCGACAAGCATCAAGTGCAAACAGCAGTTACGCGCGAACTGCATCTAGACCAAATTCCCAAACCTGATGACGCAGCGGATGGGTTAGCCGTCGCGCTCACTGCTTGGTATCAAAACTAGGCTATTGGCTACGTAACCCTGTGCTCATTCAGTACAAATCGTTTGCCTTAGTTAACTGCATAGGACAGAGTACAAACACAGACGTATCGGTTCCCTCAAGACCAGGCTCCATAACATTCATTACGCTTCCCCTTTATGTACAGCCCAATCGACCCGCGGAGCAAGGCGGAGCGATCGACAGCAGCATCAAGCATTTTCACAAATGCTTGCTCTTTCGCAAGAGGACATGAAGAAGGCGTTTTCGATACATAATGAACACAGAGAATAATCAGGTTAGCCGTTGCTAGTTAGCTATCTTCTTGCAGAGATAGACGAAGCGACAAATAACGCTCGGTCTCAAATCGGGTTAAGATGGAACACATGAACTAATCTAGAGGTTGGTCGTCATGAATATCTTTCGGCGCGTGTGGGATTCGTTTGGCTTCGAGGATCGCTACGACGAGAATGAGTACGAGTACGAGTACGAAGAAGAAGGCTCTCCCGCAGCCTACTACAGCTCAGAGACGATGGATGCTATGCAGCAATCAATGCCGCCTAGCAATGCCAGCAATGTAGTGGGTATGCCAAACCGAAAGACAGTGCATACAGAAATGTTTCTGATGGAGCCTCGATCGTTCGAGGAAATGCCCCAAGCGGTGACTGCTCTGCGTGAGCGGCGATCGATTATCTTGAACCTAAGCCTGATGGATGCTGACGCGGCTCAGCGTTGCGTTGATTTTGTCGCTGGTGCTGCGTTTGCCATTGACGGGCACCAAGAGCGCCTTGGTGAGCATATTTTCTTGTTTACGCCCAGCTTTGTACAGATCAGCAGCTACCCGTCTGTAGCACACCCAGCACCACAGCGAGGAGCTATGCCATTTACGCAGATCACGCAACCTGCACCTGCTTGGGGCAGTATGTCTCAGATGAGCTAGTGGCAAGAGTCTATATAGTAAAACCTGAGATATATACAATCCAGAGTTATAGCTAAGTTACCGTGCGATCGTCTCTGTAAAGTTAGTCGAGGTGATCGTTGCTGTTATGGACATTACTTTCACTATTTAATTACGCCCAGGTACTCACCATCAATCTGTTTGCTTGCTTCGACGTGATCTGCTTTACCACCTCATTGCTGCTGCAAGTGGAACAAAGGTAAGTGCTCAAACCAGATGTCAACGCAGGGAAAAGCTTCTGCTTCGTTCTCCCTTGTTTTCACGAATCTAGAGCATTACTACTCTGGTGCTGTTGTAAGCCGTATAAGCGAAGGTTGAACGTGTTGTCGTGGTTTTAACTACGAGATGCCTTGAGCAGCACGTTACAGCAAACCAGAAAAGGGTGATAAAAAGGCATTGAGTCAAACTCAATCAAATGATTCAGCCGCCTGGTAGATATTAGTAATGGTCTCTTTCGTTACATTTGTACATGGTTTAAGACCGTGCTGAGTGAGCCGATCGCGGGTTCAAACTCAGATAAGATTTACCTTTGGCAACGTTTAACCAGGAGAATGTCCTTGTGATTGTTCATCAGACTCAGAACGGCTGGCAGATCATTTATCATCGTGCTCATGCTTTGCTGGCCGCTCAAATAGCAGGGCATTGGCGACGTAAAGATTCACCCCCTCGACTCTATGAAACCGTAGCAGCGATATCGCATCATGATGATCTAGAGAAAGAGTGGGAACACGACAACCTGACAGAAGCAAAAACACCTAAAGACTTTTTGATGGATGAGGGCGGCTCTTTTGAACCATTACGGGAGCATATAGAGCGTTCTTTGTATCGTGGGCGGTGGGTGGCTTTGTTAAACTCCATGCATCAATCTCACTTAAACGCTAGTAAGCGTGGTACGTCTGCTGAAGCCGATGCTTTTTTGGATGAACAATTAGAAAACCAGACACGGTGGCGTGAAGACCTGTCAATATCGCAAGAAGATGCCGATAGTGCCTATGCATTTATGCAGTGGTGCGATCGCCTTTCACTCATTCTTTGTCAGCAAGAGCTACCAATGGATGAGCGTGCGTTAGAAATTAGCAAAGGTCCCGATGGCCAACGGTACTATGTAATCCAAAGCGATAACGGCTTGGTGACAGTCACGCCCTGGTGTTTTGAAGACGATCGCTTTACGGTCAATGTGGAAGCAACAGCGCTCTCGCAAGTAACCTTTAAAGATAACGAGCAACTAGTAGAAGCCTTAAAACATGCGCCCCGCAAGCTACTGGAATGGACGTTTGTAAAGGAAGCTCCTGAAGTAATGCAAGAGAATCCATTGAGTTAGCACATAACCACACTTGTCATTTGCGTCAGCCACACTGCCATCATTGATTGATTAGCAAGAAAGTGTGGTTGCCGAAACATATTGTCAGAGGATAAGCCATTGCTCAAGTCTAAGTTCGATCGCCTGCCTGCTTCCCTTGCTAACGTCCTGGCAACAACCTCAACGCCCGAAACGCTATTCAATGCTTTGATGCCTGCACTTGGAGATTATTTGGCGTGCGATCGCTGCTTTCTTTATCTGCGAGAGCCAAATACACGCTTGGGCAAAGTACCTTTTTACTGGGTACGCCATGCTGATATTCCAACGGTGTACGACGAAGACTGGAAGCTTGAGCCACCGTCCTTGCCTGATGATGATCCAATGTTTGCTGCTGCTTTACGTACAGAGCCTTCCATTGTGGTTGACGATGTAGAAGCTGCCAGTGCCGACACTGTAAACAAACAGTTTGAGCAGGAAAATTTTGGGCATCGTGCCCTCATTCATGCCCACATTTGCTGTGAAGGACAGCTTTGGGGTGTCCTACAGCCCAGCGTCTTTGGTCAGCCACGGCACTGGACACAGACAGAACAGGAAGCGATCGAGCAAGTAGTACAAGCCATTACACCGAGCGCTGTTGCTTACGTTAAGGCAGCAGTGAAGCCACCAGTGACGCAATAGGGTATCGCCTGATCGTGCGTCTTGCATCACAGTTGCTAAAAAGCGTTCGTATGTTGCGCTGAACCATAAGCGTTATGGAGCAGAGACTCGATCGGGCATGGCAGTGCTGTATCCGATCGAGTGCGATCGCACTCTGAATTTAGGCTGTATGAAAAATAACATTTTCTGGTTTGAGGAAGATTCAATAAACCTCCTGCACAGTCGTTAATGCCTTCTGATCAAAGGTGTTTTTGATTGTGTACATCTACCTATTTCGCTAAAATTGTCTCTACCTTTAGGTAGGAAAGCAGCCTGCATCGCTCTTTCGTTTGCCTGGCTGATTATGGTCCTGATAAATTTCTGTTTATCAAGCGCTCTCCTGAAGACAGCTTGCAAATGCCGCACGGAACCCGAATCAAAGCAGGACTATGACGCATGACATGAGAGTGGGCTTCTTGCAGAGACTGTTCCGGGTGCAGCGCTCTCAACTGTTTTACTATGGCAATGCAGTTGTAGCAGCAACGATCGCGCTCTTACTGACACAGCTACTATGGCCACTGCTAAACCCACTTGTGTTTACGCTGTTTTTTGGGGCAGTGGCGGTAAGCGCCTGGGCTGGCGGCATAAAACCAGGCTTATTAGCGATCGCGCTCTCCACTTTCTACAGCGTCTACTTTTTCATCGAGCCGATCTACTCACTGGAGCTTCCTAGTGTCAGCCGGGTGGTGCAAGTGGCAACATTCTGGCTCGTGTCCTTTCTTATTACTTTTCTCTGCTCACAGTTGCAGGCTGCTAAACGTAAAGCCGAAGCAAGCTTAAGGTTAGTTCGTCAAAGTGAACAGCGCTTTAGCCGCTTGGCAGAATCGAACCTGATTGGCATCATCACGAGTGACTTAAACGGCACACTGGTAGAAGCAAATCGTACGTTTTTGCAGAGTCTTGGGTATACCCTAGAAGACTTGCGTGCTGGACGTATGCAATGGCGATCAATCGCTCCCTCTGAAGCATTGAATCTGCATGAGCCGTTGCAACCACCAACCGCGATCGCCTACGCTACACCGCTTGAAACAACATATCTCCGCAAGGATGGTACGCATGTGCCTGTGCTCACTGGTTCTACCCTGGTAGATGAGGCAACGGTAATGAGCTTTGTGCTGGATATCAGCGCCCTCAAAGAGGCTGAAACTAGCCTACTTGAGACTCAGATCCATCTGGAACAGCAGAATACTGAGTTAACGCTCATCAACGAAGAGTTAGAAACAACGCTGGAAGAACTGCGACTCGCCGAAGAAGAACTGCAACGGCAGAATGAGCAGCTACAAACCGAACAGCAACGCTATCAAGATTTATTTAACCTGGCACCCGACGGCTATCTAGTCACCGATGTCGCGGGGCTAATTCAGGAGGCAAATCAGGCGATTAGAACCCAGTTGGCGATCGAGCTAGCAAGCTTATTGGGGCAGCCGTTGCTCAACTTCATCGCCAGCTCAGACCTGATGGTATACCGCGATCGACTTCATCACTTAGCGACACGGCAGCAGGTGGAACAGCCAGAGCCGCAGTCTTGGACGATGCAGCTACAAACTCGACAAAAGAAGCTCTTTCCGGCTGAGGTAACGGTTGGTTGTGTATATGACTCTACTGGCAGCGTGACTAGCCTTCGTTGGCTCATTCGTGACATCACTGAGCGTCAGCAGGCAGAGACGAAACTGCGCGAGAGTGAAAGTCTGTATCGGGCGATCGGCGAAACGCTGGACTACGGCATCTGGGTTTGCGACCCGGCTGGGCGTAATCTTTATGCCAGCGAATCGTTTCTGCAACTGATTGGGCTGACGCAAGAACAGTGTTCTGAGTTTGGCTGGAGCAAGGCGCTGCATCCTGATGATGCAGAATCGACGATCGCTGCCTGGAAAGAATGTGTTCGCACAGAAGGCACCTGGGATAGGGAACATCGCTTTCGAGGTGTAGATGGCAATTGGCATCCTGTCCTGTCACGAGGCTTATCAGTTCGCAATGAACGTGGCGAAATCATTCACTGGGCAGGCATTAACCTGGATATTAGCCGTCAAAAGCAGGCGGAAATCGCCCTACGTCAAAGCGAAGAGCACTATCGGTTTTTAGTTGAATCCATTCCCCAATTGGTTTGGACAGCTGAACCTAAGGGTATGCTGCTCGACGTTAATCAACGGTGGGTAGATTTTACAGGGTTAACGCTTACCGAGGTTCAGTTGGAGGGTTGGCAAGCGGTTATTCATCCCGACGATATACCAACTCTCAGCGATCGCTGGGTTACAGCTCAACAAAGTGGCAGTTACTACCGTGCTGAAGGGCGCATACGCCATCTTGATGGCTTTTACCGTTGGCATTTGCACCAGGCGATCCCGCTGAAGGATGAGCAGGGACAGGTAGTGAAATGGTTTGGCACTGCAACTGATATTGACGACCAAAAACGGCTGGAGCAGCAGCGTAATCGCAGTCTGAAACAAGAACAAGTTGCCCGCGAAGTTGCCGAACAAGCAAATCGCATCAAAGACGAATTTCTGGCAGTCCTTTCGCATGAACTGCGATCGCCCCTCAACCCCATTCTGGGCTGGTCGCGGCTACTTCAAACACGCAAATTAAACGAGGTTCAAACGACAGAAGCGTTGCAAGTCATCGAACGCAACGCTCGCTTACAAGCCGAACTAGTTGAAGACTTGTTAGACATTTCGCGGATTATGCAGGGCAAAATTAGCTTAGATGCTGTCCCAGTGGCTCTAGCAACCGTCATTCAAGCCGCGATCGAAACGGTGCGTCTGGCAGCGGAAGCCAAAGCAATTCAGGTGCAGATAGCGCTGGCACCGGACGTAAAACCTGTTGCTGGCGATCCCAATCGGCTTCAGCAAATCGTTTGGAATCTGTTGTCCAATGCTGTTAAGTTCACACCGTCTCACGGACGAGTGGCAATTCGACTAGAGCAACTAGAGAGTCAGGCTCAGATCACGATCGCGGATACGGGCAAGGGTATCCCGCCAGACTTTCTCCCCCATGTTTTTGACTATTTTCGTCAAGCAGAAGCAGCCACAACCAGAAAGTTTGGTGGTTTAGGGCTAGGGCTAGCGATCGTCCGCCGCTTTGTTGAACTACATGGCGGCACAGTCGAGGTTGACAGCCCTGGTGAAGGCTTGGGGGCAACCTTTAGGGTTAGGCTACCATCGCTAGAGAATGGCAGCAGCACTCCAGCAGAAACTAATGCTGCTTCCTGCATCACCTTTCACGATCGACCCCTTCAGCACGTGCGGATCTTGGTCGTTGATGATGATGCCGATGCACGTACATTTATCACCTTTCTACTTGAGCAATATGGTGCCACTGTTAAGGCGGTCACGTCAGCAAATGAAGCACTGACTGCGTTAAGCCAGTTTCAACCTAATGTTTTGGTTAGTGATGTTGGTATGCCGCTTACCGATGGCTATATGTTGCTACGTCAAATAAGAACCCTACCGCCAGAGCAAGGCGGTCAAGTGCTGGCGATTGCCCTCACTGCCTATGCTGGAGACGTGAATTATCAGCAAGCAATGGCAGCAGGGTTTCAAGAGCATCTGTCCAAGCCAGTAGAATCAGACACCCTCGTGGCGACGATCGTGCGCTTAATGCAAAGCAAGCAACAACCTTAATTCTCTCAATGTCTCTCCGTACTTCTTAGGACGTGGAGCCACGGGGTGTCAGTTAGAATCAGGGCAACATAATAGCTCGATCGCATGACGTTTTATCAGGCAGTGCAGCGCATTCTTTCGCAAAAGCGTACTCTTTTCAGATCGGCTCCTGCATTGCACCAGCCCAACCCACACCGGACCAGACGCTACTGGCTGGTGGGGGGTAGCACTTTAGCAGCCACGCTACTGTTGTTGGCAAGCCCCACTGCTTACAATGCTTATGTTGAGCGGGGCGTTGCTCTGGAAGATCAGGGCAAATTGGGCGAGGCGATCGCAATCTATGAAACTGCTCTGCGCTTTTACCCTAAGGATGCGTTCACCTACTACAACCTGGGGTCGGCGCTAGAGAAACAGGGGACGCTAGATGGCGCGATCGTGGCGTACAAGGCTGCCATTCAGCACGATGCTCGCTACGCTTTTGCCTACAACAACATCGGGTTCGCGCTGGAGCAACAGGGGAAACCGAATGATGCGATCGCGGCTTACCAAAAAGCAGTTGCCTTTAACCCAACCTATGCGTTTATACACACCAATATTGGTGATCTCTATAGCAAACAGCAGCAGTTTAGTCAGGCGATCGCTGCGTATCGGCAAGCCATTCAGACCAATCCCAAGCACATATTGGCTTACAACCATCTGGGTGTAGCGCTGAGAAAGCAAGGCAAATTACAAGAGGCGATCGCAGTCCATCAATACGTTATCCGGCTTGATCCTCGCTACATAGCTGCATACAGCGACCTGGGCAGCATTTTTGCGATGCAGGGCAAACTAGAGTCAGCGATCGTCGCCTATCGCAAAGCCTTACAGCTCAACCCTAAAAATGCCGCTTTCCACTACAGTCTAGGTGTGATTCTAGAACGGCAGGGAGAGCTAAAAACAGCACAGGCAGCGTATCAGCAGGCGATCGTCCTCGATCCGACAACTGCGGTTTACAAAAGTGCTCTCAGCAAGCTACAGCAGCTTGCCAACTAAAAAGAGTGACAAATAAAAGGGATTTCTTACTTGAGTTCCTGTCTGCGAAGGGCGATCGGTTGTTAGACTGCGCTTGAACACAAGCCGTTAGCCCCCGATTGATTATGTCTGAAGCATCCTGGCACCACGACACGATTCACACCAACGGCATCAAGCTGCATTATGTGACTCAAGGCGAAGGTCCGCTCATGCTGATGCTGCACGGCTTTCCAGAGTTCTGGTACTCCTGGCGACATCAAATTCCAGAGTTTGCCAGAGATCACAAAGTCGTGGCGTTAGACTTGCGTGGCTACAACGATAGCGACAAGCCAGAAGCACAGTCTGCTTATGTGATGGCGGAATTTATCAAGGATATCAAAGGTGTGATTGAAGGTTTGGGCTACGCTCGCTGCGTCTTAGTCGGTCATGATTGGGGTGGCGCGATCGCCTGGTCGTTTGCCTATGCGTATCCAGAGTTGATCGATCGCCTGATTGTGCTGAATCTACCCCATCCCGCCAAGTTTGCTGAAGGATTACGCACGCCCCAGCAATTGCTCCGTAGCGCTTACATCTTTTTCTTCCAGCTTCCTATCTTGCCCGAATTACTGATTCAGTTAAACGATTTTCAAGTGTTGGAAGCCGCCTTTAAAGGCATGGCTGTTGATAAAACGACCTTTAGCGATGACGATATTGAGGCGTATAAGAATGCGTTCGCAAAACGGGATACCTTAACGGCGACACTCAACTATTACCGCAATATGTTCGAACAAGGCTTAACAACCAGCGATTGGGGCATTCTTACCGTTCCCACGCTACTTATCTGGGGCGAAGCGGATGCGGCTTTGGGGAAAGAACTGACCTACGGCACCGAAAAATACGTGCAGGATTTCCGCATCCGCTACATCCCCAATTGCAGCCATTGGGTACAGCAAGAACAACCGCAGTTAGTCAATCAATTGATGCGAGAATTTCTTGGGGAGTCGGGAATAGGGAGTCGGGAATAGAGGTAGAGGCATGGAGAAAGATTTTAAGGGGCTGGCTAACCAGTATAAAAAGGCGCTGCTGGATGATGTGATTCCGTTTTGGGAGCAGCATTCGATCGACTGGGAGAAAGGTGGTTACTTTACCTGTCTCGATCGCGCTGGCAAAGTCTATGACACTGACAAATTCATCTGGTTGCAAAACCGTCAGGTGTGGCTGTTCTCCATGCTCTACAACCAGCTTGAAAACCAGTCTGAGCAGCGTGACCACTGGTTAAAAGTTGCGGCAAATGGTGCGAATTTTCTTGCCAAACATGGGCGCGATGCGGATGGTAACTGGTACTTTGCGCTCGATCGTGCGGGCAATCCACTGGTGCAACCTTACAACATCTTTTCTGACTGCTTTGCGGCAATGGCATTTAGTAAGTATGCGCTGGCATCCAATGAAGACTGGGCAAAAGAAGTCGCGTTGCAGGCGTATAACAACGTGCTCCGGCGCAAGGACAACCCCAAAGGAAGCTACAACAAAACGTTTCCTGGCACCCGTCCGTTGAAATCTCTGGCAGTGCCAATGATTCTTGCCAACTTATCTCTGGAAATGGCTTGGTTGTTGCCGAGCGACCAGTTAGAGGAAGTTCTGGCTGCTACGGTTCAAGAAGTCATGACCGATTTTTTGGATGGCGATCGAGGACTCATGTACGAAAACGTTGCGCCTGACGGTACTCATGTTGATTCGTTTGAGGGACGGCTCATCAACCCGGGTCACGGCATTGAAGCAATGTGGTTTGTGATGGATATTGCGAAGCGTCGTAACGATACCAACACCATTAACCAGGCAGTAGATGTTGTGCTTAATAGCCTCAACTTCGCCTGGGATAAAGAATACAACGGCTTGTACTACTTTATGGATGCAGAGGGTCATCCGACGCAGCAATTGGAATGGGATCAAAAGCTTTGGTGGGTGCATTTAGAAGCGCTGGTAGCACTGGCAATGAGCTATCGCCTGACGGGACGAGAGGCGTGCTGGGAGTGGTATCAAAAACTGCATACCTACACCTGGTCACACTTTGCTGATCCTCAATACGGAGAGTGGTTTGGCTACCTCGATCGTCGTGGCGAAGTTCTCTTAAACCTTAAAGGTGGCAAATGGAAAGGCTGCTTCCATGTTCCACGGGCGCTTTACCTCTGCTGGCAACAGTTCGAGGCGTTAAGTTAGATTATTCAACGCTCAGACGATTGTGTTCGCTATAATCGGGGTGCCTTTACAGAGCGATACATATGAGTACTGCTGTCGTTTCAACCGAACAATTACTGCAACAGCTACATTGGCGCTACGCTACCAAAAAGTTTGATTCGACAAAGACGATTACGCCTGATGTTTGGCAAGCCCTGATAGAGAGCCTAGTTCTGGCTCCATCTTCATTTGGGTTACAGCCCTGGAAGTTTTTTGTCGTCACCAACCCCGAAACTCGTCAGCAGTTACTTGAGCATAGCTGGGGACAAACCCAGGTCGTTGAGGCATCCCATCTAGTAGTACTAGCGTTCAAAAAGGGTTTGAATACAGACGACGTTGATCGCTTTATGCAAAATATGGCGGACGTGCGTCAGGTGCCGATCGAAAACTTGCAGGGATTCGCTAAGGTAATCAACGGCTTTATGGCTAAGCCTCCCTATCCTCTTGATATTGATGAGTGGTCGAAGCGACAGGTTTACATCGCGTTAGGGCAATTTATGACAAGCGCCGCTCTGTTAGGCATTGATACTTGCCCCATGGAAGGCTTCAACCCACCAAAATACGATGAGATTTTAGGGTTGACAGAGCAAGGCTATGCCTCTGTCGTGCTTTGTCCGGCAGGCTATCGAGCAGAGGATGATAAAAGTGCATCGCAGGCGAAAGTACGCTACCCAGCTCAACAGTTGGTACAGTACGTGTCGTGACAGCTGTTAGCTTCAACTCCCTGACATCGCCAGATCCCCAACTTCTTGAAGAAGTCGGGGATCTGAGTAGCGATCGTCCACCCAAAGCAGCACTGATTGTTGGAGCAGGTCAGGGTATTGGGTTAGAGTTTGCGCGACAGTTCTTGCAGGCAAACCGGGTCGATCGTCTCTATGCCACCTACCGCAACCCGCAAGCGGATCTATTGGCGATCGCCGATCCGCGTCTCCGTTGTTTGCCGATGGATATTACAGACGAAGCGCAAATTGTTGCGGTAAGGCAAGCGATTCAAGCAGAAAGCCCAGCCCTGCACTATGTCATCAACTGCGTCGGTGTGTTACATGAAGGCGTAATGCAGCCCGAAAAAAGCTTGCGGCATCTCAACACTGATCAGCTGCTCCATTATTTTCAGGTCAATAGCATTGGTGCTGTGCTGCTAGCAAAACACGTACAGCCGTTGCTCAAGCATAGCGAGCGCGCCGTTCTAGCAACTATTTCCGCAAAAATTGGCAGTATTGGTGATAATCACGTGGGTGGATGGTACGGCTATCGAGCATCCAAAGCCGCGTTAAATATGTTCATGCGATCAACCGCGATCGAATACAAGCGCACCTGCCCACGAGCGATCGTCGTCACCTTGCATCCTGGCACTACCGACACACAGCTATCGAAACCCTTTCAGCGCCATGTGCCGCCAGAAAAACTCTTTACCGTCGATCGCACCGTCAAGCAATTGCTTACCGTACTTGATCAACTTCAAGAAAGCGATAGTGGCGAGTTTTTCTCCTGGGATGGCAGTCGCTTGCCCTGGTAAATGCCTAGAAGCCGAACTTCTTAAAAAATCTGACGTCTGGTTAGCGCAGCAGCAGCACACCACTCTGGAGCAACCCAATTACAAACCCCAGAATTCCACCTAGATTAACGATCGCCTGTAGTTCACTTCGCACAATACCATTGATCGCATTTTCAAGGTCTTGGGGCGATGTCGCCTGAACGCGCTCAATAATCACCTGATCAATATTGAGAATGGGAATCGCTTGCATCACCAATGACTCCAAATCGCGCTCCAAATAGCGTTCCAGGATCAGCGCCAAATCCAGGCTAACTACTTCCAGCGACGCATTTACTACTTCAGACGTGCGTAAGCGATTGAGAATGATCGTGGCTACGTTCTCCCAATCAACAGACTTGCCCAATTCTTCCAGCACATCAGAACCTTTGTCCTGAATGTAAACGCGCACACTGTCACGCATGGTTTTTCGCAGTTGCCGCACGGTTGAAATAGGCAGGTTTTGCAACGATAGATTTTGCAGCCATTCCTGTAGCCGTCGCCGTAGGTTCAGTGTCGAAACCAAGTCTGCAATGCGGATATTGCTGGCTTCTTTCTCATCCAGACAGAAGGTACGGAGCCGTGTTAGAGAGTTGCGGACACCAAACAGGTTGGCAACTACCCAGTAAGTACCACTGGTGCGCTCACGAAAGCCTTCGTCAATGACCTGGATATTGCGATCGGTCAAAAAATCGATCAGCGCCAACCGGATCGAATCTGGCGGTACAACTACTTGCAGCAGCCAATCCGCCAATTTTACAGACTGCTCATCATTAAGCTGAAACTCCAGCAACACTTGATCAAAAACTTGATTCAACTGTGTCTCTAGAAAATCTTCGCGACGGGCTAGCACCTTCAGCAACCGTGGCAACGACTGACCTAATAGATCCTGCAAAATGCTTGCCAGCAATTTCGCTGTTTTTTGTTCCTTATCCGTTTGGATCTGCTCTAGCGCTAGCTTGAGCAACCACGAGATTGCCCCTTGTACCCGCTCTGTTTGTAACAACCGTTTCGCCAGTTTTTGCAGTTCGTCCGGCGTAAGCAACGACCCCATAATGGTGTCTGAAATGCGCTTTGCCAGCCGCTCTTGATTACGGGGAATCAGCCCCGGTGTAAACGGCACCTGTCGTCCGCCAATGTAGCGCGGCGTGTAGGGACGAAACAGCATTTTAATGGCAATATCATTGGTGAAATAACCAATAATGCCGCCAACTACAGGTGGAGCAACAAACAGCCAGAGCGTGGAGAGATTCAAGGAAGAGACGGATAAAGGATAAAGGATGAAGGATAAATACTTTAGTCTTTAGCTTTTAGCCTTTAGCTTTTAGCCTTTAGCTTTAACCTTTCATCACCACCAACACTCCCATCGTACCGCCAGCAATGGGATAGTGTGTGGCAGTAGCGAAGTCAGCCTGACGCGCCAACATTACCTGCTCACTGCCAGTAGGGAAGCGATCGAGGCTGGGAGCGATATAGGCATATTCGTCAGTCAAATCAAACTGCTGTGCGGCAGGTACGACGATCGCCTCTAGATACCATTGCTGAAGGGTGCGTATCATCGCGTTTGACGGACGATGGAAATCGAGAATGGCAGCCTTCGCGCCAGGTTTTAGGACGCGCTGGAGTTCGCGGAGGCTACGTGGAATATCAGTAACGTTTCGCAACCCGTAGCCCATTGTGGCAGCGTCAAAGTGATTAGCTGGAAATGGTAAAGCCAGGGCGTCTCCTTCTTGCCAGGTAACTGATGGCTGGGGGTAACGAGCCTGAGCGCGTTGCTGCGCGATCGCCAACTGTGCCGCTGCAAAATCAATGCCAATTACGTGTCCTTGCAAGCCCACGCACTCAGCTAATAGAAGCGCCAAATCACCACTGCCACAGCAGACATCCAGACAACGATCGCCCGTTGCGGCTCCGCTCCACTTCACTGCCATCTGCTTCCAAACGCGGTGCTGCCCCAGACTAAGTGAGGTATTTAGCTGATCATAAACAGGGGCAATGCGGTTAAAAAGTGTGCGAACGCGATCGGCAGTCATGCTAGCTGAATTCTCAGTACTGGACCTTTAAACAGTAGACGCTAAGTGCTGAACCTTTCGTCTAGTTCAACGCTTACAGTCTACCGTCTCTAGTCTTTGGCTCAGGTAACGGGACGGTAATACCGAACACAGGTTAATGCTAAAGCAACCTGCTGGGCAGAAAGGTGCAGCAAGACGAGTTCATCTTCCCGTAAGGTGCAGGGTTGGTGCCACTGCAACGAGAGTACTGCAAGCACTTCCTCACGGTAGCTAACAGGAACCAGCAAATGCGCTTGCACGCCAGAAGCCGTGTAGTGATCCAGTGCTGCAAGCGTTGCATCCCCCGGAATGTTAACAGCAACCTGCATTTTTTGAGATTCGATCGCCGCGGCTACTAAGGGATCTTTCTCTAGCCAATTGTCTAAAGCACCATTCAGGCTGAACTTGCCCTGACTGGCAACCAAGCTATTGCCTTCTACCAATTGCAAAATGCTGCCGTCTGCCTGGAAGCTTTTGCCAAAGGCTGTCGCGATCGGCTCTAAAGAGGCTTCTAAATGAGTGGCATCTTGGGCAGCTCGCACAATCGTTGTCAGGAGAGCCGTTTGTGCCTGCGATCGTCGGAGTTCTTCGGTACGCTGTTTCAACAGTTCGTAGGTTTCGGCAGCGCGTTGCACTACTGCTTTCAGTTCATTCGGGTCCCACGGCTTAGTAATGTACTTATAAACTTGCCCAGAGTTAATTGCCTCAACCAGATCTTCGACATCTGTAAAGCCTGTGAGAATGATCCGCATGGTATCTGGAAACTGAGGCACCGTACGGCTCAGAAACTCAGTGCCCTTCATCTCTGGCATCCGCTGGTCAGAAATGATGACCGCAACCTCACCTTCTGATGCCAGCAGTTCAAGGGCACGCACGCCGCTTTCTGCCTTCAGCACTTGAAAGTCGCGTCGAAAAGTCCGGTAAAGCAAGTCAAGATTGTCCGGTTCATCGTCAACTACCAGCATTTTTGCTTTTTTAGTCCGATCCAAGCTTGTTAACTGGCGGCTAAGGGTATCGAGATCGGGAATGGCGTAGTCCATAGTTCCAGCTAGCTCCTTTGGCAAGACTGAGAGAGGAAGGTATTCAAAGCTCTGCATAGCCACAGATACAGGGCAGTAAAGCAGTCAGGCAATTGAGTAAAAACGTCTTTATCATAAACGCTGCGTCTTGATGAAACGCAGCACAGCACCAAGTTAAATTACCTGATTCAACACTGTCCTACTGCCTGTATGAAACCTAGTCTTGCCACTTTTGCGACGTTTCTAACTCAATCGCAAAAATAACGCGACAATGCCTACCCTAAATAGTCAAAGCCGCGCTCGCTTCTCCTCACGACAAAGAAAGCGATGCTTACAATCGCTGCGGAATAAGCGCTACTAAGAAAGTGTTTTAAAGGCGAGAAATCACCAAAGCCAAGAGCTACAACCGAAAGTTACAACGATTTCGGCTCGCTGGCTGGGAACGTAAGCGGTGTCAGTGCACCGGACAGAAAAAAGCTGGTAGGGAGTTCGCTACCATCTGCCTCTAAAACCCATGCCGCAGAATCTGTAGAAGCATTACGAGAGTTAGCGATTGGTGCTGTAGCAGTAATATATCCAATGTAGTTGCCCATTAAAAAATAGACTACAAGCATTGCCGCCGCTGATGCCGCAACCAATGTACCAGCCAGCATCAGCGAAAACTCATCGCGATCGACTGCCTGCTGCATTAGATGCAACGAGCAAGCAACCAGAGCGATAACGAAAACGAGAATAAATATCAGCATACTTGAAGTATTGTAACAGATACTCAGATTCCGTCACCATTGCAAAGAAAAATAGACCGACCAACTCTAATCGCTAAAATCAGCTCCTAAGATTGAGTCAGATATAGTCAAGCGACATCGGCTTCAGCAGTGCTGCTGAAGCTAACCCTTTAGGAAGTGCTCGAAGAGTGATCGGGTAGAAAGAACACTTAGACGAGGCGGACAGGCACCTGTTGAGCTGCAAGATGAGACTTAATCTGAGCTACCGTTAGGTGCCCGTAATGGAGCAAAGAAGCAAGCAATGCCGCCTCTGCCTTGCCCTCTGTGAGGATGGAGTGGATATGTTCACAATTGCCTGCACCACCGGATGCGATCACGGGAATTTCTACCTGTTCGGCGATCGTGCGTGTTAGCTCCATGTCATACCCTGCTTGGGTACCATCTGCATCCATGCTTGTTACCAGCAGTTCGCCAGCACCGCGTTGCTCAACGTTCTTTGCCCAAGCGACCGCATCTAAACCCGTATTCTCTCGCCCACCCCGAACATACACATCCCAGCCAGGGTTATCTACATCCACACGACGACGAGCATCGATCGCGACCACAATACATTGGTTGCCAAAGCGATCGCTCGCACGATCAATCAGATTAGGATCACGTACGGCTGCTGAATTAATGCTTACCTTATCCGCCCCAGCTCTTAACAATTGTTTAATAGTTTCTAAGTTTTGGATGCCACCGCCTACTGTCAGCGGAATAAAAACCTGCTCTGCGGTGCGATACACCACATCAAAAATGATGCCCCGGTCTTCATGCGTTGCCGTGATATCCAAAAACACTAGCTCATCGGCTCCAGCCTGGTTGTAGACTTGCGCTAACTCAACGGGATCACCAGCGTCCCGCAAATCGACGAAATTGACTCCTTTCACCACGCGCCCTGCTTTGACATCCAAACAGGGCAGAATTCGTTTTGCCAGCATGGTGTTTTATAAACGGTTGAACTCTATGAATTCTAATGCGTTTAGGGATGCGGGAGAAAAGAGTGGGAAAAGCAGAGAGGCAGGGGAAGCAGAAAAAGCAAGGGAGGCAAGGGAAGCAAGGGAAGTAGTTTAAGTTTCAAAATGCTAAGCGTCCTCTTACTATTCGTACCGCACGTTCTGGCTACCCCTGCTCCCTTTTTCTCCCCCCATCTCCCCTGCTCCCTTTTCTTCTCCAAGCCCCAATTTCTCCCTGACGCTGATACACTAATCCTTGGTTTTAATAGTCTTGGAGTGACGATGGAAGTCGGTCAAAAAGTGTGTGTGTATCGGTTGCGGGATCGCGTGTCTCCATTAATTGCTAAGCGACTGGGGCAGATCGGCGTGGTTCAGGATTACAAGATGACGGATGGAAGCGGCGTTGGATTTTTGGTGAAGTTTACGGACAATTCAGCAACGTGGTTTTTTGAGGATGAGGTGAGACCTGCAACGGGGGACAATTGATCAAGTTTCGGCTCGTTTTTTGGGCTTAAACAGACGATCGCGCCATCGCAGTGCAATCGCTCATGTTTACAGATGTGCCACATTGCAGACAGATGTGTGCGGATTCTGAGCAATCGTTACCATAAGGGGAAATGCTGGCGATTTTTGGCTGGCACACGTTAGGCATTGGGCTTGGGGTTAGACACATGGCGCGAATTTTGACTTTTTTGGGTAAGGGTGGCGTGGGTCGGACGACGATCGCGATCGCGGCGGCTAAACGTTTCGCAGCCCAGGGGAAACGGGTACTGCTGGCATTCCAGGAACCAGAAGCTGCTGTAGGCATTCTTTTAGGTGAGGTCCCTGGTGTTGAGCCGCAGGCACTAGCGCCCAATTTTTTTGTGGTGCAGTTTCAAGCTTCTGCCCTGCTCGAACGCAGTTGGGAAGAAGTAAAAAAACTGGAAGCGCAGTACCTTCGTACGCCATTCTTTAAAGAAGTCTTTGGGCAAGAGCTAGGGGTTTTACCTGGCATGGACAATGCGCTCGTCTTGAATGCTCTCCGGGAGTACGATGCGAGTGGTCAGTACGATGTGATTGTGTATGACGGTGCGGGTGACCAGGCAACACTCCGGCTGTTCGGCATGCCTGAGATTCTAAGCTGGTATACCCGTCGCTTTCGTAAGGTTTTTGCTGATTCAGATTTGGGTAAGACGGTAACGCCCTTTTTGCAGCCGCTTGCCAGTGCTGTGTTGAACGTAAGCTGGACAGACGATCTTTTCAATCAGCCAGCCGCCAAGCAAGCAACCAATATTCTGGAGCAAGGTAGACAGGCATTAGCTGATCCCAACAGAGTGGCAGCGTATTTGGTGACAACGGAAGAGCCAGCCGCCATCGCCACTGCAACCTATCTCTGGGGTGCAGCACAGCAGGTAGGGCTGACCGTTGGTGGAGTCATTCTCAACCGAGCCCACGACAGTGCTGCTGTAGCTCAGACGTTTGCACCCCTCGCAGTCACGCCCATTCCGACGCAAGCAGTCGATGATTGGCAACCGCTGATTGATGCATTACCTGACCTGGAGCAAGCGTCACAGGCTCCCCGACCGATAGCTATTAATGTTGCAGAACGTAAAGTCAGCCTCTTTTTGCCTGGTTTTGATAAAAAGCAAGTCAAGCTCACACAGTCTGGGCCAGAAATCACGATCGAGGCGGGCGATCAGCGGCGCAACATCCTATTACCACCCGAATTAAGCGGCAGACCTGTAACGGGGGCAAAATTTCAAGACAGTTTCCTCATTATTTCTTTCTGATTGCTTCATTTCCTTGTAGCCCCTGGCTTCTAGCTCCTGAATTTTAAGGAAGAGCTTTAGCAAACAAAGTACCTTTAGGTTTGGCACTAAAGCCATTGGCTGCATACGAAGACGCTAGCAATCTGCCTCTAATCAAGCGATACATCTTCAAGCCCACTTAAGTTCTGATGCGGACATTGACACTGTATGACTGAATCGAATCCTGCTCCACTGTCAGACGAACCTGTTGCTGCCGATCTTGCTCCAGAGGCGGCAGTTGCGTCTGTTTCACCTGCGGATGATCGCAGCGCTAGAACACGTCAACTGCTTGGCATGAAGGGGGCGCAGACAGGCGACACCTCGATCTGGAAAATTCGGCTGCAATTAATGAAGCCTATCACCTGGATTCCGCTGATGTGGGGTGTTATCTGCGGGGCAGCATCGTCGGGCAATTTTCGCTGGACGCTAGAGAATGTGTTGATTTCAGCTGCCTGTATGTTTTTTGCGGGTCCGCTGTTGACAGGCTACACGCAGACGGTTAATGAATACTACGATCGCGAAATTGATGCAGTGAACGAACCGTACCGCCCGATTCCCTCTGGCGCGATCGCGCCGTCGCAGGTTGTGACGCAGATCCTGGTGCTGCTTGCCGCTGGCATTGCAATCCCTTACGCCCTCGATCAGTGGGCAGGTCATACGTTTCCAACGCTGACGGTATTGGCTCTGGGTGGCGCTTTCGTTGCCTATATTTATTCTGCGCCCCCTCTAAAGCTCAAACAAAATGGTTGGCTGGGTAGTTATGCGCTTGGTGCAAGCTACATTGCGTTGCCGTGGTGGGCGGGTCATGCGCTATTTGGCGATTTGAACGCGACGATCGTTGTGCTAACGCTGTTCTACAGCCTGGCTGGTCTGGGTATTGCTGTTGTCAACGATTTTAAGAGCGTGGAGGGCGATCGACAGTTTGGCTTGAAATCGCTGCCTGTCATGTTTGGCATCACGACTGCTGCCTGGATTTGTGTTTGTATGATCGACCTTTTTCAAGCTGGCATTGCGGCTTACCTGGTAAGCATTCATGAAAATTTGTATGCGGCAATCCTGCTGTTGCTGGTGATTCCGCAAATTACTTTTCAGGATATGTACTTTTTACGCGACCCTCTGAAGAACGACGTGAAATACCAGGCAAGCGCTCAACCATTCCTTGTATTAGGTATGCTGGTTGCCGCTTTGGCGCTTGGTCACGCTGGAGTGTGAATGATCATAATCAGTACTAACTGCGTTGAGGGCGTTAATCCAACCAACGATCCCCGACTTGACCTCTGCTAGGATTCTGTCAAGATATATCAAACCCCTCTTCTTTTATGAGTGGGGATCTGGCTACGGGTTGAAGCTGTCAGGGTTTGCTAATACCACAGGGTGGAGTTTAATCCCAACCCGTACAATGAAAACGGCGATCGCTTGGTGGTGATGAGGCTGTAGTGTGGAAAACTTTCTTTCAAAGCTCAAAAACTTATCGACCCGCTCAAACGGTGCGAGAGCACTTCAACGCTCTGACAATGCTGCTAATCGATCGCCAAAACCGCCGTCAGAGGCAGTACAGGAGGTCGATCGTCCTGCTTCCATCGCTCGACGCATCAAGCGTTTGCGACTGGGTAAGCTGCACCGTCAGCCCCTTTTCTGGGTAGCGCTGGCGTTAGGTAGTGGCGGTGCCCTAGCTGTTGGCGTTTGGGCAATTGATAAGGGTCTGCCCGATGTTTCAGACATTGCTAGCTTTGCTCAAAATGGGACGCTGACGATTAAAGCAGCTGATGGCGGTGTGTTGCAGCAGCTTGGACCTGCAACACGGCAAAAGCTCACGATCAAGCAAATGCCCGATCATGTTGTTAAAGCCTTTGTTGCGGCTGAAGACCGCCGCTTTTATCAGCACAATGGCGTTGATTATCAGTCGATCGTGCGAGCAGTGGGATCAAACTTGCTTGCCCGTGACCTGGTTGAAGGTGGCAGCACCATTACTCAGCAAGTGGCACGTATTATTTATCTGAATCAAGATCTCAACTTCGGGCGTAAGGTTCAGGAAGCGTTTTTAGCACAAAAGATTGAGCGCACCTTGAGCAAAGACCAGGTGCTAGAGAAGTACCTTAATCTGGTCTATTTGGGATCAGGCGCTTATGGCGTAGCAGATGCCGCCTGGGTTTACTTCAGCAAGACAGTTGATCAATTGACGTTGCCAGAAATTGCGACGATCGCTGGCTTGCCCCCTGCCCCCAGTGACTACTCCCCACTGGTAAATCTGCAAACTGCCCGCCAGCGGCGCGACATTGTGCTTGAGCGGATGCTGGAAGCAGGCTACATCACTGCCGCTGAGGTCGAGCAAGCCCGTGTGCAACCACTCACCCTTAAACCTAGTGCGCCCAAAAAACTCTACAGCGATACCCCGTACTTTACCTCCTACATCCAGCAACAGTTGCCCAAATTGCTCTCGAAAGAGCAGCTAGAAGCGGGTGGGTTGACCGTTGAGACCAGTCTTAATCCCAAATGGCAGAAGGCGGCTGAAAAAGCGGTTCAAGATGCCGTGAAAAACATTGGTCCGGCAGAAGGCTTTAAGCAGGCGGCACTGGTCGCGGTTGATCCCCGCAACGGCGAGATCCGGGCAATGGTTGGCGGAACTGACTTTATCAACAGTCAGTTTAACCGTGCGACTCAGGCGCAGCGGCAGCCCGGCTCGTCCTTTAAGCCGATTCTTTACACAACCGCGATCGCAACAGGCATTTCTCCCTATGCCTCTTATTTAGATGCGCCTTTAACGGTAGATGGTTACAAGCCTCAGAACTACGGCAGAAAATATAACGGTTGGATGACACTACGCGATGCTCTTACCAACTCGATCAATCTGGTTTCAGTCCGCCTACTCATTGAGGTTGGCTTTGATCCAGTGATCAAGCTAGGGAACAACCTGGGCATTCGATCGAAGCTACTGCCTACCTATTCTCTGGCATTGGGCGCATCTGAAGTTAACTTGCTGGAGATCACAAATGCCTACGCGACTCTAGCAGCAAAAGGCATTCATAGAGAATCGCACGGCATTCGTCGCATCCTTGATCGCAAGGGCAATGTCATTTACACGACTGAGGTGAAAGCGAAACGAGCGGTTGATGAAACGACCGTTGCGATCGTGACCTGGATGATGCAGAACGTCGTTAACAGCGGCACTGGGCGGGCAGCGCAGATCGGCAGACCTGTTGCTGGCAAAACAGGGACATCTGAAGAAGCACGCGATCTCTGGTTTATTGGCTTTGTGCCACAGATGGCTACTGGCGTATGGTTGGGCAATGACGATAACAGCCCCACCTGGAGCTATAGCAGCACCGCTGCTGAAGTTTGGCACAACTTCATGACCACAGTTGTCAAAGGGATGCCGCCTGAGAAGTTTCCTGAGCTGCCCAAGCTTGACAACCGTAAAGGAAGCCTTAAAGCAAAACCTGTGCGTCCCGCAAGTATGTATGATGGCGAAGCACCGCAACCGGAAAGTGGTTATTCAGACGGTTATCGCGAAGAGGAGCAATGGTCGGAACCTGCTGCCGAGTCATCAGGCGGCTCCGCAGATAGTGCCCCTGCACCCGAGGCTGCACCCGAGCCTGCACCAGAAGCAGCCCCTGAGCCTGCACCACCTCAAGAGGCTGCACCAGAGTTGCCCCCAGCCGAGCCAGCACCGCCATCGACGACTTCTGGTCCACCTCAAACTGAGCCACTTAATTAATTAACAACGGCTATAGCAAATTGGCTTGCTCTAGGAGGCTACAGGGCAGTTGTCGCTTGCTTCGAGACGCTTCTTCAGCTAATCACTGTACACCTGGTAAAGTTAGGTTGCTGGGTGCAATATTATCTGGATAAGAACCGCCATTACTTAATTCGCAAGGTAGGTGAAGCGGTTTTCGTAGACGATGCGGTCTGCGGTTTAGGAAGCAGCGATCGCCCTATGCCCCTGTTTACAGCGTATGCTAGATTACCGCTGCAACGCTGTTCCATTGAAGCCTGACCATGTTTACAAAGGTGCTGATTGCTAATCGGGGTGAGATCGCTTGCCGGATTATACGTACACTCGATCGTCTGGGTATTGCCTCCGTTGCCGTTTATTCCAAAGCCGATGCTCACTCTGCACACGTTGCGGCTGCAAGTGAAGCTGTTTGTGTAGGGGCGGCACCAGCATCTCAGAGCTATTTGCAGGCAGATACCATTCTGGCAGCAGCACAGTCAACTGGAGCCGATGCCATCCATCCAGGCTACGGTTTTCTGAGTGAGAATGTTGCGTTTGCCGAAGCCTGTATGCAGTCAGGGATTGCCTTTATTGGACCCAGCCCTAAGCAAATCCGGCAGTTTGGGCTAAAGCATGAGGCACGGGCGATTGCCCAGCAGGCTGGGTTGCCCCTGGTTCCTGGCACGCCCTTACTGGATGATCTAACACAAGTGAGACAAGCGGCAGCAGCGATCGGCTACCCCGTGATGATTAAAAGCACGGCAGGCGGCGGCGGTATTGGGATGCAGCTTTGCCGTGAGGAAGCAACGCTGGCAGGACTCTTTGAAACTGTGCAGCGCTTAAGCCGCAATAATTTCAACCAGAGCGGTGTATTTCTCGAAAAATATGTTGAACGGGCACGCCACATCGAAGTCCAAATTTTTGGCGATGGGCAAGGTACCGTTGTGGCTCTGGGTGAACGCGATTGTTCGATTCAGCGACGCAACCAAAAAGTCATTGAGGAAGCCCCTGCACCTAACATTCCCGAGGCGCTGCGGCAGCAGTTGTTTGTAGCTGCCATGAAACTCGGTAAAACGGTAAGCTATCAGTCGGCAGGCACCGTTGAGTTTATCTACGATGTCGATACTGAGCAGTTTTACTTTCTGGAAGTGAACACTCGCCTCCAGGTTGAACATGGCGTGACCGAAGCCATTACAGGTGTAGATCTGGTGGAGTGGATGATCCGGCAGGCAGCAGGCGAAGCGCTGTCCTTAGAGACGTACCGCTATCAACCTAACGGACACTCGATTCAAGTGCGGGTCTATGCTGAAGACCCTAACAAAAACTTTCAGCCTAGTGCGGGGATACTTACCAACGTCCAGTTTCCCAATGCCGTCCGCTGCGATACCTGGATCGCTACAGGAACAGAGGTTTCGCCCTTTTACGATCCATTGCTAGCCAAAGTCATTGTGCATGGAGAAACGAGGGAGGCAGCGATCGCTACCCTCCAAGCTGCCTTGGCTGACTCCCGTCTGGACGGCATTGAAACGAATCTAGAGTATCTACGCCAAATTATTGCGGGTTCTGCCTTTGCCGAGGCTGCTCTAACAACCCGTTTTCTCGATCGCTTTGCTTACCATCCCAGCACGATCGATGTTCTCGTTGCAGGGACTATGACGACTATACAGGACTATCCCGGACGGGTGGGTTACTGGGATGTGGGTGTACCGCCGTCGGGTCCAATGGATTCCCTAGCTTTCCGCCTAGGCAACCGTCTGGTAGGCAACCCAGAGACGGCAGCAGGGTTGGAATGTACGCTATCGGGACCCACCTTGCGTTTCAATACAGACACAGTGATTTGCCTAACGGGTGCCACGATGAAGGCAACGTTAGACAAAGAGCCGATCGCCTTTTGGACGGCAGTTCCCGTTAAAGCAGGCAGCACCTTACGCCTAGGCACTCTTCAAGGCAACGGCTTTCGGACATACCTTACTGTTCAAGGTGGCTTTGATGTGCCCGCTTATCTGGGGAGCAAAGCCACCTTTACCCTTGGTGGGTTTGGTGGGCACGGTGGCAGGGCGCTACAAGTAGGGGATGTGCTGAAGGTTCATCCAGTCTCATCACAGGAACCGCAAACGCTACCGCCAGAACTTATTCCTACCTATCCCACACACTGGGACATTGGCGTGCTGTATGGTCCTCACGGGGCGCCCGACTTCTTCACTGATACGGACATCGACACGTTTTTCAGTACGCACTGGGAAGTTCATTACAACTCGGCACGCACTGGGATTCGGCTGATTGGACCCAAACCCCAGTGGGCAAGGCAGGATGGCGGCGAGGCAGGGCTACATCCCTCCAATATTCATGACAATGCCTATGCCGTTGGCACGATCGACTTCACAGGTGATATGCCGATCATTCTTGGGTTGGATGGTCCTAGTCTGGGTGGCTTTGTGTGCCCTGCAACGATCGCCGAAGCGGAGCTGTGGAAAATTGGACAGCTCAAACCAGGCAATACGATTCAGTTCCATCGCCTCACCTTTAATCAGGCATTGCAGCAAGAGTTGCAGTTAGATCGCCAAATTCAAACTTTGCAACTCAGTCAGACTCTTACAGTGGACGATGACGGCACCCGCGACCGCGCTATTCTCGCCACGCTGCCTGCCACTGAGATGCAAGTAGCTGTCACCTATCGTCAGGCAAGCGATAAGTATCTGCTGATTGAATATGGTCCACTGGTGCTGGATTTGAATCTGCGCTTTCGGGTGCATGAGTTGATGACCTATCTACAAGCCAACCCGCTGGCAGGCATTTTGGAACTCACGCCCGGAATGCGATCGCTCCAGGTACATTACGACAGCCGCGTGTTGTCTCAACAAGACTTGCTGGCGGCACTACAAGCAATTGAAGTAAAGCTGCCTGCGATCGCCGCTTTAGAAACATTACCAACCCGTATTGTCCACCTACCCTTATCCTGGGATGACGAATCAACGCAGTTAGCGATCCAGAAATATATGCAGTCGGTGCGAAACGATGCGCCCTGGTGCCCCAGCAATATTGAGTTTATTCGTCGCATCAACGGGTTAGACAGCATTGAAGACGTGAAGCACATTGTGTTTAACGCCAGCTACTTAGTGATGGGGCTGGGCGATGTTTACCTCGGTGCCCCGGTTGCTGTACCGCTTGATCCCCGTCATCGCCTCGTCACTACCAAATACAATCCCGCTCGCACCTGGACACCCGAAAATGCAGTTGGCATTGGCGGCGCTTACCTTTGCATCTACGGCATGGAAGGTCCGGGCGGCTACCAGTTTGTGGGACGTACAGTGCCAGTATGGAATCGCTACAAGCAAACAGCAAATTTCAAGGATGGCAATCCCTGGCTGCTGCGGTTTTTCGATCAGATCCGGTTCTACCCCGTTTCCAATGCCGAACTGACGCAACTGCGCGAAGACTTTATTGAAGGCAAGTTTAAACTGACGATCGAAGAAACAACCTTTAATTTGCAAGACTATCAGCAGTTTTTACAAAGCATTGCTGAGGAAGCCGCCACCTTCAAAACTCGACAGCAAGCTGCTTTTCGTGAAGAGCGCGATCGCTGGGCACTGAACGCACTCGATGAAAGCACGATCGCTGACGAACCAGACTTGCCGCCAACAGCAACAATCACGGTTCCAGAGGGTTGCTATGCCATTACCGCAGCGACGACCGCTAGCGTGTGGCAAATTTTGGTCAAACCAGGCGAGCGCGTCACCGAAGACACAGGCATTGTGATTCTAGAAGCAATGAAGCAAGAAATGACGCTATTAGCAGAGGAAGCGGGCATTGTCACCGAGATCCTCTGCACTCCAGGTCAACTCGTTACCGCTGGACAGCTGCTGGCAATTATTCAGACCTAACTGCTGCGATCGGATGGGATTGCTTCTGGGGGGATGCTTGTTTGAGACGGACTCGCAAGTACGCTCTGTAGCTCTCGCCAAAGTTCGTCACGACGATGCAGCCCTTCTAACCGATGCACAACCTCACCCCGCTCAAAGAGGAGAATAGTTGGTAGGGTTGTAATGCGATAGCGAATCGAGAGCTTGAAGTTTTCGTCGGCATTGATCCCAATAAGCTTAAACCGCTTGCCCCATTCCGCCTGCAAGCGCGTTAAGAGCGGCTCGATCATCTTACAAGGACCACACCAGGGTGCTCCAAAATGCACAACGACAGGGGTAGGAGATTCCAAAACTTCTTCTACAAAAGTCTGTTCGCCCATTACAACTCTATGCTTCCTTACGATTTATAGATGCTTAATAATTGCCTTGGGATCATCCTACCAGCCAACGCTATTTGTTGCACGGATTAAAATTGGATGTGCCCACCAAAAAAGTAGAACAAAACCACCGACCCCTAGATAGGCAGGACGAAGAAATTCTTGCCATTTTAGAGTTTGCTTCCCTTGCACAATCGCCTGAAAGGGAATGACAGAGGTACGCGCCTTGACCGCTTCAAATGCAGTACCGTACCGGGCAAGCAGCCGACGATCCCCATGCCACACGCCAAACAAATGATGCAGAATTAACCCGATCGAAGTCACGACCATAAACGATGTCCCCACCCATAGCGTGTGCGCTACACACCAAATGATTTGCCCTACCATTTGTGGATGGCGCGTAACGCGAATGATGCCACTTTCAAACAGGTGAACTTCTGGTTTTTGAATCGCTGCTACTTCTAATAAATTGAACGTGGCTGGATAAAGGAAAAGAAAAGAAATTGCTGACAAAAGCCAAACAATGGTTTGTATTCCCGTGATGCCCTGCAACTGCCAGAGTTGTTTGCCATCGTAGCGGTGATTAAAAAAGTAAATAATCAGCACGACTGCCAGACTCAAGCTCACCAGCGCAAAGAAAACCCGGTAGAGTCGTGGACCAATCTGGCTTTCGCCCCAAGGACGTAATGCTGCCAGACCACTGTGAGCGATCGCAAAACTCAGCAGCAAGCCCAACATAATAAAGTGGCTAGGCGTTAACCAATCGAGAGACATAAGAGGCAAAAGGAAGTAAGGAAAGCGGTTAACCGTAATCTATCATTTCTCCTGCCTCTCCCCTCCTGCTTCTGCCACCAGTTGAGCAATCATTGCCTTGAGACATTGCTCTGCTAAGGAATGGGAACTAAATAAGTTCGAGGTAGGGGCGGGTTTTGCTGTCAAAGACATGGCAGGATGCAGTTTAGTCTACTAAGCTCGCCCCTACAGTTTGCGGATTAATCAAATTCACGATCCTAAGTTATTTGGGTTCGCTCCTGTGGTGTTTTCTTTTGAAGACTGCTGTCAAAGCCAAACATAGAGCTTGAGCCTTTAGCGTTCCACTTCTAGCGTCTGGCTTCCTCGATATAATCGATCGAGCTTCAAAAAATACACGTTTCATGACCAACCCTTCGCTTGACTTTGATCTTGCTGTCATTGGTGCCGGCATGGCAGGGCTGACCTGCGCGCAACAGCTGCAACAGGCAGGAAAGCGCGTAGTCATTTTAGAAAAGTCGCGGGGTGTAGGCGGACGGATAGCGACTCGGCGCTTGCATGAGACGTTGGCAGATCATGGCACCTGTTACCTCACGCCCAAAGGAGAAGCATTTCAGGCGTTGCTTAAGCGATTGGTAGCAGCAGGCGTTGTACAGTCCTGGACAGATACAGTACATGAACTGAGTGCCGCTGGCACCCTCAGCGCATCACCTGCGACAGACCGTTATCCTCGCTACGCTGCGCCTGCTGGCATGACGGCGATCGCCAAATGGCTTGCCAAGAGTTTGGACATTCGCCTGAGCCACCTGGTACAAGCGTTAGCGATTGTGGACGACCATTGGCAACTAACGATTCAAAAAACGAATCCAGATGCAACAAAAACAACTGAGACCCTAACGGCTGGGGCGATCGTCCTAGCGATCCCAGCCACTCAAGCTGCTGTTCTACTGCAATCCGTGCCTTCGGAGGTTTTGCCAGAAGCATTTTTGCAGCAGGTAAGAGCGGTCACATTTACGCCCTGCTTAAGCGTGATGGCTGGTTATACGCCCGATCGTCAGCAGGATTGGTTCTCGCAGTATCCTGAAGTGCGATCGCTGACTTTTATGAAGGATGCTAATCTTTCCTGGCTTGGCTTAGACAGCAGCAAACGGTCTCTCGTGCCCCAGACTGCATTGCCTCAAACGACATTATCTCAGACTGTCTTTGTGGTGCAGAGTACAAGTATGTTTGCCGAACAGTATTTGGATGCGATCGATCTGCAAGCGGCAGGCTATCAACTGCTAAAGCGATCGGCTGAAAAACTGGCTCCCTGGCTAGCAAAGCCAGACTGGCTCCAAGTGCATCGCTGGCGATACGCGTTTGCCAAAACACCCCTGTCACAGCCCTACCTTGCAGCAGCAACCCCAGTACCACTTATCTGTGCTGGCGACTGGTGCGGCGGCATGAAGGTGGAACAAGCCTTTTTGTCAGGGTTAGCCGTTGCAGAGCATTTTAACACCTGATAATTCTTAGCCCAAATATCCAGCCACAAAATTACCCGAAACTTTTTAGCTTCGGGTAATTTTGTTATTGCTTTACAGCGGCTTAACCGTTAAAGCTATGGCTGCGATCGCAACCAGAGACCGCTAGCAAACTAAGCAATGGCAAATACGTTTTCTGGCTTAAAAAGCGCTTTTACGCGTCAGCAGCGCCTTCACCAGCCCGATTTGCACCATCTTGATCACCACCCTCAGCCTCGTCACGCCCACCGCCATCAGTGCGTCGTCTACCAAAGCGACCTGTATTCGTTTTCTTACGGAACTTCCGGGCGTACGCCTGATTACGGAGAGCTTTTTCTTTCTTTTGGTTGCGGCGTTTAGCCATGAGTACCCCTTATAAGACAACCGACAGTAATAAGCCAATTAGCGCTCAAATTATCGCTAAAAAACGCAGCCTGTGTTTCAAGCTGGTTGGCGATGGCTTAAAAATTTGAGAAGCAAGATGATCACTTTAACACAATCTGCTGAACCTATTAGACATTAAACGTTGAAATGGTGTGAACTGAAAAACCAATGATGCTTTAGCGATCGTTGCTTCCAATTAGTGCTTTTAGTAGGGACGTTACAGGCATCGTCCTTAGAGGCGATCAACGGAGATTCCAGTACTTAACTCTCTGCGGCTGCAACCCATTGAGCGATCGCCTGAGCTAAACCATCTAGCGTATATGCCTGCGCTTCTGCATCTACTCTGCCTAACAAGCTAGTGCAGGCTTTGGTCGTTTGAGGACCGATCGACGCGATGCAGATTCCATCTAACCAGGCTTGCCAGGAGTTATCTACCTGTGATTGTTCTAACAGTTGACAAAAGTGCTTCACGGTTTTGGCACTAGCGAAGGTAATCACATCGACAGTGCGGGTTTGGAGGGCGGTCAGAGCTTCAGGGGCGATCGCCTCTGGGCAACGCGATTGGTATGCCGCTACTTCGGTAACAGCGGCACCGCGGTCGATAAAATCTTTCACCAACATATCCCGACCACCGCTTTCTACTCTGGGGAAAAGCACTCTGGCTCCCTGCAAGGAACCAGGGAAATGGCTAGCCAGCGAATCGGCAACAAACTCTGGCGGTACGAAATCAGGCTGCAAGCCGCGTTGCTCTAGCTTGTACGCTGTCTTATCGCCAATGACGGCAATTTTTAACCCTGCCAGCGCACGAATGTCACGAATCTGAGTCGCCAAACGTTCAAAAAAGTAATCGACGCTGTTTGCAGACGTTAGCAGTAGCCAGTCGAAGTCTGACAGCCGAGCCAGCGCGTGATCCAGTGGCTGCCAGCTAGAAGGCGGCACAATTTCGAGGGCTGGCATTTCGATGACCGTTGCCCCATCACGCTGGAGGCGTGCGGTAAATTGACCAGACTGGGTTGCCGATCGTGTCACTAGCACCGTTTTGCCAGCCAGGGGCAGAGCGGCAGTGGTAGCATCAGCAATGATCGCATCGGACGTTGAATCTGGAGTAGTAAGCACAGTCGAAAAGGGGGCAAAGGAACGGGGTTGAAGATAGGAACGTAGCTTGACGACTTCACCGATCACAATCACACAGGGAGAGAGTGCTGCGGTTGCAGTTTGCTGCAAGATGGTTTGCAGGGTGCCTTCCCAAAGCTGCTGCTGTGACTGACCAGCCCAGCGAACAATGGCGATCGGTGTTTGGGGCGATCGCCCATGCATCTGAAGGCGACGTAGAATCTCAGGCAAGTGCCGCCCACCCATAAGAATAACCAGGGTGTCGATTCGTGCCAGCGTCAGCCAGTCTAGCTCGTCTGGCTGATGACCACTAAGCACTGTAAAACAGCGACTTAAGACTGGATCAGTCAGCGGAATACCTGCCAGCAACGGTGCCACCAGCGCTGAAGATAACCCAGGCACTACCTCAAACGCACAGCCTGCTGCCGTCAACGCTTCGATTTCGGCATGGCTTCGACCAAAGATAAACGGATCACCACTCTTTAATCTAACCACGTGTTGTCCTTGCAAACAGTGGTGCACCAGCAAAGCATTAATCTCCGCTTGTACCATACTAAGCTCACCACCGCGTTTGCCCACGTTAAGCAGCAAGCAGGTTGGGGGTGCTAGCTGTAGCAAGGCGCTGTCTACCAGTGCGTCATAGACCAGCACCTCTGCCTTGGTTAGTAGCTGCTGTGCCTGTACAGTTAAATAAGCGGCAGCGCCCGGTCCCGACCCGACGAAATAGACGATGCCGATGTTCTTAGCCATGGGTCTCAACACTCTTTGCTTTCAAAAATTCGGAAAACTACGTACGCTATTTGGCGGATGGTCAGTTAGCCTAGACTCAATCTAATCAGCGATCGGGCGCATCTTCACAGGATATCCAGGATGACTACAGTTCCTAAACCTGCCCTGATTGGTTTTGGTGCAGCGATTTTTCTCACGGCTGCTAGTGTTACGGCTGCTACCTTGCACTTTCAACCGTCGTTGGTGGCAGGGCTACAAGCTGTCCGCAAAGCTGCAACAGCACCTAAAACGATTTGCAAAACAATAGCGACAGATCCGTCACCACCGCTGAATGTTCGCTCCAGCCCAGTCGTTGCACCTGATAATGTCGTGGGCACTGTGCGGAATGGCACCCAATTAACGGTTGTTGATCGCAATGAAGGCTGGCTACGGATCAAGCAGCCACAAGAGGGCTGGGTTTATGAGAATTTAACCGTAACAAGCTGCATTTCAGCGGCGGCAGAGACACAGACGAGCACACCCGTTGCAACTGATGATGGTTTAAGCGTTTTAGCCAAAGCAAATGAACGCTATCAAGCTGGCGACCTTGAAGCCGCGATCGCTCTGGCAAAAGCAATCCCCGCGACCAGCGTAGCGTATCAACCCGCTAAAGGTGCGGTCAACCAATGGCAGCGCGACTGGAAGACCGCAGAAACCACCTTTGCAGAAATGCAACGAGCGATCGCAGCTAAACGCTGGGAAGACGTACTGAGCAAAGTCCAAACGTTTCCAGAGAATCGCTTTTGGCGGGCAAAGTTAACCCCGATCGTTAAAGTTGCAATCCAGCGTCAGAAGGGCGGTTAGACAGGAGTCCTTATTCCAGGGCTGGCGCATCTACAGACCGCAGCACTCGACAGGGATTGCCCACAGCGACCACATTCGCGGGAATGTCTTTGGTAACAACGCTGCCAGCACCAATGGTCGTATTGTCGCCGATCGTCACGCCAGGACAGATAATCGCCCCTCCGCCAATCCAAACGTTGTTGCCAATGCGAATCGGTGCGGCAAGTTCGCGTCCTGTCAGCCGCACGGTGGGATTGGTGGGATGATAGGCGGCGTAGATTTGAACATAGGGAGCGCAAAGGACATCATTGCCAATGTGTACCTTGTTGCAATCGAGAATCACACCACCGTAGTTCATATAGAAGCGATCGCCGATCGTAATATGGCTGCCGTAATCGCAGTGAAACGGCGGCACAATTTGGGGCTTCTCACCGATCGCACCAAAGAGCGCTCGTAGGGTCTGAATGCGCTTGTCCCCTTCTGTTTCAGTTGTTTGGTTGTAGAGTCGCAAGAGCCGTAATGCCCGCTGGCTCTCTGCTACCAGCTCAGCATCATTAATGGGAAGGTACAGTTCACCTGCCAGCATCTTTTGCTTTTCGGTTTTTGATGTGTCGCTCATGGTGCTTTGGCAGGTATAGCGATCGTTCAACCATTCGGGGCGTTAGTGATCGTCAAGCTTAACTAGACATTTCCTGAATCAGCACATACGGCTGCACAATGAGCGCGTTGAAGCGCGTGGACTGGTTTATATTCCAGTCTGACAATTGCGTTGGAAACGGCTTATGGATCAGGTTTTCTTCAATCCAGGGTTGGACTCGCGCTGTGTCGTCGTTAGCGATCGCCACAGCTACATCCACCACATCCAGTCCCGACTCCACCACAATCAGAGAATCCCGACGGGCATGAGGGGCAAGCCAGTCCCATTCTGCTTCCGCTAGTGCCTCAGCCAGCTCTGCTCTTAAATCACTCATGTAGCAATCCTTTTTGCTGTATAAACGTTTTTAAGCTGTCAGCGATCAGCTTTCAGCCTTCAGCGTAGAGTTTACTCCTGACTTCAGCTATCGGCTTCCAGGCTTAAATCATACTATTGACCGCTAACCGCTAACCGCTAACTGCTGACCGCTAACACCCTAGCGTCCTAAATCATGCAGAGCGTTAATGGCAGCCGCACATTGCTGAGTAACGGCTTCTAGCGCCTCACGATCGCCCGCTTGCGGTGGTGGAATGACCTCACCAATACGGATCGTTAAAGGCACCGAACGGGGAGCGGCAGAACCTTTGCGAAAAATGGCGTGAGTACCCCATAAGCTAACAGGTAATAACGGAGCCTGAGTTTTGGCAGCGAGCCATGCTGCACCCAGCTTTGGATCAGTTACCTTGCCATCGGGTGTGCGTGTGCCCGTAAGAAAGACGCCTGCTGCCCAGTTTTGCTCTAGAAAACCCATTGCTGCTCGAAGGGCACTGCGATCAGCTGAACCCCGCTTGACCGGATAGGCACCATAAAGGGCGATCGCTTGTTTTAGCACAGGCACTTGGAACAGTTCCTCCTTTGCCATATATGCCACCGGACGACCGACACAGCAAGACAACAGCGGCGGGTCAAAATCGCTCGCGTGATTACTTACCACAACAAGCGGTCCCGTTTTTGGCACATTCCCTGCGCCATAGACACGTCCCCGAAAATAAAGATGCAGCCCTGGACTCACCACTGACCACTTAAACAAGTGGTAGAGCAACAGGCTGGCAAACGGCTCACGACTTCTCGGCATAATAATGGGTAAGTCACTGCTAATGTTTCAATTAGCTTTGATGGGCTGTTCCAGAAGTATTTGTAAGCAACAGTATCAGATTATGGGCGTTCAGCTATTTCCTGTTTTAGAGGGGTATGAAAGAGACTACTTTTTCATTCACCGTTCAGGAGATTGGAAATCAGTAGCTTCAATGTTGGAGGAGCTTGATGGAATAGCTGAGCAGATAGAGATTGAACCAATAAGCGAATTTATAAACTGTACTCGTAGCGAAAGTCCTCTGCCCTTCGATGACGAGGAGCTAGAGGAATTTGAACAATTAGGAGAACTTATAGATGGGGTCTGGTATTACGAAGGACGTGAATTATGGTCGATCGAACCTCAGTGGTCTTTGCCAGAACAAGGACTAAAAACTGTACGTGCATTGATTCATCATTTACGATCTCTTCTGCCTGAGTGGGATTTGCTCTCTAGTGACGATCGAGAATTAGATGAGGATACAGAAGACTATCAGGGGGCGCTTTCCGAGTTAGAGGAACTAGAAAGCGTCTTAATCAAAGCACAAAACGAAGGCAAGCGCTTCAGAATTTGCTTGTCAGGCTGAGCTTTGAGGGATGAAGGATGAGTTAATTCTGACTTCTGACTCCTGACTCCTGACTCCGCTCTTTTCACTAACAACTAACAACTAACAACTAACAACTTTTATAGCAGCGGTAATTCTGCCACACTGCCGATGTTCTCTAACGTCAGACTTGGGCAAGTGCGTTTGATCACACCCGTCAGCACTTTGCCGGGACCAATCTCAACGACACGACTCACACCTTCTTCGGGTAAGCGCAATGAAATTTCTCGCCAGCGCACGCTACTGGTCATCTGCTGGCTCAACCGCGTTTTCAACACGGCTGCATCAATGCTGGGAGTCGGATCAACGTTAGATAGTACAGGGACTTGAGCGGCGTTAAAGACGATCTCATCCAGCGCTGTTTGAAAGGCAGCGGCAGCGGGTGCCATCAAGGGTGAGTGAAAGGCTCCACTAACATTCAGCTTGACTGCCCGCTTTGCTTTGACTTGGCTCAATACGGTTTCAACAGCAGCAGGCGTGCCAGAAATCACCACTTGCCCTGCGTTATTGTCGTTTGCCAATACTACATCTGGGGTTTGCTGAAGCTGCTGCTCAAGCTGTTCCTGATTAAAGCCAAGCAGCGCTGCCATCATGCCATCAGAGGCTTGATCCATTAGTTCTGCCCGTTGCTTGACGAGTCGTAGCCCTGTCTCAAAGTCAAAGACTCCAGCCACGTAAAGCGCTACATATTCGCCTAAACTGTGACCGGCAACAAAATCAGGCTGCTGCCCTCGCGATCGCACAAGGTCTGCCAGAATGCTCTCGATCGCATATAAACATGGCTGCGTGTAGAGGGTACGCGAAACTTTATCCTCTGGATGCTGGCAAAGGTCAGGGATTGACCAACCCAAAATTTGCTCTGCTTGCTCAAATTTCACTGTCGCTTCGGGCAGATCGAAGAGGTCTATACCCATCCCGATCGCTTGTGAGCCTTGTCCAGGAAACACCCATGCAGTCTTAGTCATTGAAGTGATTAGTAGTTAGTGGTTAGTTGGTGAAGAGAGGCAGAAGGCAGGAGTCAGAATTAACTCATCCTTCATCCTTTCCCCTTACCGTCCCCACTGGAAAATTGCCGCGCCCCAGGTTAATCCGGCTCCAAAGCCTGAAGCGACGATCGTATCTCCAGCCTGGATTTTGCCCTGACGTATTTCTTCATCGAGCGCTAAGGGAATGGAGGCAGCAGAGGTATTACCGTGTTTAGCAAGGTTGCTAATGATTTTGTGTGAAGGGATGTTCAGGCGCTCGCCAACGGCATCCAGAATGCGCTGATTTGCCTGATGGAGCAGCAGCCAGTCGATATCTTCAACGCTCAAGTTGGCGCGAAAGAGGGCTTTTTCAATCACCTCTGGTACCCGTCGGATAGCAAAGCGATACACCTCTTGCCCATTCATCGTAATGGGCTGAAAACTGCCTTGCCCGATCGTCACGCCGTCCACTAATTCTTTTGGTTCGGGCTGGTATGCCAGGTTCAGACACTTATTTTGAGTGCCGTCGCTACGAAGCTCAAAGCCAAGGAGTCGATCGTGCTCATTTGCCTGTAGTACAACAGCCCCAGCCCCGTCACCAAAAAGGATGCACGTCCGGCGATCGTTCCAGTCCACCCAGCGAGACAGCACATCTGCCCCAATCAGCAGAATGTTTTGATAAGTACCTGTGCGAATAAACTGTGCAGCCGTCACCAAGCCAAAGACAAAACCAGAGCAAGCAGCCGTCAGGTCAAACGCTACAGCTTTTTGCGCCCCAAGTTCAGCTTGAATTTGACTGGCACTACCAAATAGATCATCAGCAGTTGACGTTGCCAGAATGATCAAGTCTAAGTCCATAGGTGTCAAACCCGCCATAACGATCGCGCCCTGAGCTGCTTGAGTCGCGATCGTAGTGACAGATTCGGCTGGGGTTGCTAGTCGGCGCTGACGAATGCCAGTACGAGAGGCAATCCACTCGTCAGAGGTTTCTACAAGCTTGCTTAGGCCCTCATTATCTAGGGCTGTCAGGGGAGACGCCGAGCCGCTTCCCGTAATTGCAACACCCAGACCTGATTGTTGTAAGTTCATGCTCTATCCATCGCTTGCGGGCTTAACCAGTGTGTCAACCATCATCACACTAACCGTCAGGCTGACCGCTGACCGCTGATTGCTTACCACCCTTTTGATAGCAAGACTGAATCCGGTCTAGCACATGGTTGTCAATCGCCTCTCTTGCCAGTCGCACTGCGTTGAAAATCGTTGGTGCCTGAGAACTGCCATGGCTAATAATGCAAACACCATCCACACCTAGCAGTAGCCCACCGCCGTGCTCTGCATGATCCATCCGTTGCTTAATGCGTCGCAGGTTTGGCTTCAGCACTGATGTTCCAATCTTGCCGCGAACACCCTGAGGTAACTCTTCGCGCAGAATTTGCAACGCGACCTCACCAACCGCTTCTGCAAACTTCAGCAACACATTGCCAACAAAGCCATCGCAAACAATCACATCAAAGTTGCCCGACAGCACATCGCGCCCTTCAGCATTGCCTACAAAGGGAATTTGAGGATTCTCTTGCAGCAATTGATGCGTGCGTAACGCTAGCTCATTGCCCTTACTCGGTTCTTCGCCAATATTTAGCAACCCTACTTTAGGGCTGTTGATACCCAGAACGTACTGAGAATAAACCGTACCCATTAAAGCAAACTGCTCTAAAAACTTAGGGCGACAGTCTACGTTTGCGCCTACGTCCAGGATAATGACAGGCTTGCCCGCAATCATCGTTGGCAACACAGCTCCGATCGCAGGACGATCAATGCCCCGTAGACGACCCAAGCGCAGCAGTGCGGCTGCCATTACTGCACCAGAATGACCCGCAGAAACAACAGCATCAGCCCGTTTCTGTTTCACTAAATCCATTGCCACATTAATCGAGGCGTTGGGCTTACGCCTGAGTGCGCTCAGTGGCTCTTCACCCATCTCAATCGTGCCCTCCGCAGCAACAATCTCAAGCAGAGAGGCGTTTGTATGGTGTTTTACAGCCGCCCGAATCTCCGCTGGATCGCCTACCAGCAACACTTTCACACCCAGTTCTTCCTGTGCACGGAGTGCCCCGGCAATAATCTCAGCCGGAGCATGATCCCCGCCCATTGCATCAATCGCAATCCGCGCCTGCGTCGATCCCATTGGTCAAAGTTATAGAAACCTTAGCAATTCTACCAGATGGTTATGCTTCTATGAAAAACCGAAAACGACCACATATTACCTGTTGCAAAAGAACGCTAATTAAGAGCTTTCTTACAACCACTGTAGGGATGTGCCAGCGTTAGCGGCTGTTAGAGAGCACAGCAGTATCAACGACAAGGCCGACATAGTTCGATGTAGAAGGAGCTTGTGCCAACGCCAGCAAAATTAAAGTAAGCGCAAAAGTACCAGCCTCAAGAGTCTTGATCAGTTCTGATCGTCCAATCTGCATAGGGATATATAAAGTGATTTGCTAAATGTGTGGAGCGAAAATATCGTAAATCGAGTTTAGAGTATTCAGCAACTGACCAAATCAATCTTTAGTGAGACCTCCTAGCCTAGGGCGTTGCAGCTGCACTAGACATAGCGTTTATGGCTGACCAACTCAAAGCATGTTTCAACTGGGTTAACCATAACTTCTTGTAAAGAGAAAAAGGGTTTAAAGAGCAGCCAGTTGCAGGGACGGTAGGTGCAGCTTATGAAGCTGGAGTTGGTCTTAAATAAAGGCTTATCGTTACCTGTACGCCATAATTCTACGTTTGAGAATTATTCAAGACAATTGTGCTTCTGACTGACTGCGTGGGCACTCTTGTACGAGAGAACGTTGTCTCAACCAAGACTGATCTACCGTTGCTACCGGTCCAATCGTGCCTCTATTACATCTACATCATCGTCTTCAAAGTTCACTCGCCGTCTTACTAGCTCTTAGTGTTTCTGCCTGCCAGCAGGGATACTCTCAGCCTGTCCGTCCTACGCCCCTCCCCCAGGATGACTTGATTCAGGTCTATACAAATCATGAACCTGCCGCACGCTACACCGAGCCATACCGTAAGCAGACGCGCGATGGAGATGACCTGGAACAAAAAATCGTTGACGCGATCGCGGCTGCCCAAACAACTGTAGATGTAGCAGTACAGGAACTACGTCTACCCAAAATTGCAGCAGCCTTAGCAGAGCGAAGCGCCGCAGGCGTAAAGGTGCGCGTGATTTTAGAAAATACTTACTCACGCCCCTTTAGCACAGTAACACCAGAAGAGATTGCTAAGCAGCCAGAGCGCGATCGCGGACGCTACGAAGAATTTCGCCAACTGGTCGATCGTGATGAGAACGGACAACTGAGCCAGGAAGAAATTGCTCAAGGGGATGCACTGGTTATCCTTGATCGTGCCAGAGTACCTCGTCTCGATGACATGGCTGATGGGTCGGCTGGTAGTGCCCTAATGCATCATAAATTCGTTGTGGTCGATGGTCGCACTATCATTGTCACCTCAGCAAATTTCACTACTAGCGATGTACATGGTGACTTCAAATCGCCTGCCAGCCGTGGCAATGCTAACAACCTGCTGCAAATCAACAGCCCCGAGTTAGCAGCACTATTTACACAGCAATTTAACGTTATGTGGGGCGATGGGCCTGGCGGCAAAACAGACAGCAAGTTTGGAGTCAAAAAGCCCTTTTACCCAGCGCAGCCAGTCAAAATTGGCGCAACCCTGGTTGAAGTCCAGTTTTCGCCCACCCGCGCCTCCCTTCCCTGGAGCAGCAGCAGCAATGGCTTGATTGGCAAAACCCTAAGTAATGCCAAAAAATCAGTAGACCTGGCGCTGTTCGTTTTCTCTGACCAAAAACTGGTCAACTTGCTAGACCCCATTCGCAAAAATGGAACCGAGGTAAGAGGATTGATCGAACCAGGCTTTGCCTATCGCCCGTATAGCGAAGCGCTAGATATGTTGGGCATTACGTTAGCGGATGACTGCAAAACTGAAGCAGAAAACCGTCCCTGGCAGAACCCGATTACTACGGTTGGCGTGCCCCGCTTACCACCAGGAGACTTGCTGCACAATAAGTTTGGCATTGTCGATCAAGAAACTGTTATTACTGGCTCTCACAACTGGACGGATGCTGCCAACACAGGCAATGACGAAACGGTGCTGGTTGTACATAGCGCGACCGTTGCTGCCCACTATCAACGGGAATTTGAACGGCTTTATACGAACGCCATTCTTGGCATACCACCCGCCATCCAAAAGAAAGTAGAGGCTCAACGACGGCAGTGCCAGTTAAATCAACCTAGCCCTCAACCTTTAAAGACGATCAAGCGCGCTCAAGTTGCAACAGCACCAACTCCTACTAAAGTTACTAGAGTCGCTAGGGAGCAAAAGCAGCTAGTCAATATCAACACTGCGACTCAAGCCGAGCTTGATGCAATTCCGGGTATCAGCGCTAAACTAGCAGCGCGTATCATTACTGCTCGACAACAGCGTCCAATTAAGTCCCTGGACGATTTAGACCGTATTTCTGGCGTAGGTCCCAAACTGCTGAAGCGATTAGAAACACAGGTAACATGGTGAAACGCTTGCTAAGGTGTAGTTCACCTCGAACTACACCTAGCCGTAAATTGCCTTAAGCCGCAAAGACATTGGCAATCCTGTACGAGAAGCAAATGCCAAAGCGCTGATTCTGCCCTGCATTGAATGCGATGGCTTTAGCCGTGGTGCTGTCCAACGGGTGCCACCACCAACTCGGCGACCCGGTACACCCTCTCTCTCCGCTGCTGTCGCAGTTGTCGCAAGCGATAGCATGAGGGTTAGCAAAGAAAAACAAATCGTAAGTTGACGCATAGGTAAGTGACGATAGGGATAGATGCACAGTATGTCTAGAATTACAGAGCTGAGTCTATCCTGCCAGCGTTGAACCACTGAAATGCTTACGTCTTTAAGGAAAGAACCTGCTTCATAATTGAACCTTGCCAAGTAGATACACGGTTTAGCTGCAAATTGCTAAGCGCCTTACAATAACGTGAGTTCGGGTTAAGCCGAAGGCTAAAACCCCTACTATGAATAGCTTGAGTTAAGTAGCCAGCCAGTCACCCTTTCTCAATAAGACCTGCTACTGCAAGTATTTGCAACTGTGAGACTTATTGACAAGAACTTGACCGAGAGCGTGGTGGCAAGCCGCAGAAAATCAGGGCTTCTAGCGATTCCTTATCCCGAACTCACGTTACAATAATTCGCAGATGGATGAAGTATGCTTCATTATTATTTGTTATTTAGTTCAACTTACTCCGACAGCTATCGTTGAAGCATTTTTCATGGGCTGTTCCGCTGCATAACCAACAGCAAACAGTTTTGTCCAAGGGTCTTTGGTTGAAAGACTTTGCTCAAAAGCTCTAATTAGTATTATTTCAGAGAGAATATGAGCTGCTTTGTTGCTCCGTCGTACAATGGCGTTGACAAATCGTCAGGGTTCTTCCCCAGCATTCTGTTTTCTAAAGGCACTCGCAGAGAGGGCGCAATTGTTATCCTGAAGGGGCAGCGTTAACAGCAGCCCCTGCGCCATCAGAATTCATGACTCAACAACCTGCCCGTATTTGCATTCTTGGTGGAGGCTTTGGTGGTCTCTACACAGCTCTACGCCTTAGTCAGTTGCCCTGGACAAAGCAGGAGAAACCAGAGATTATTCTGGTTGATCGCAGCGATCGCTTTCTCTTTTCGCCCTTGCTCTATGAATTGATGACAGGCGAATTGCAAACATGGGAGATTGCGCCACCGTTTGAAGAATTGTTAGCTGGCACTGGAGTGCGTTTTCATCAGGGCCATGTTACAGGTATTGATCTGTCAGTAAAACACGTACAACTTCAGGAAGGGCACGCATTACCCTACGATCGTCTGGTGGTAAGCCTGGGTGGTGAAACGCCGCTTGACCTAGTGGCTGGATCGGCAGAACATGCCTTACCCTTTCGCTCGATTGCGGATGCCTATCGTCTAGAAGAACGACTGCGGCAACTGGAAGAGTCTGAGGCTGACAAGTTACGAGTGGCGATCGTGGGTGCTGGTTATGCTGGCGTGGAACTGGCTTGCAAGCTTGCCGATCGATTGGGCAGCCGTGGACGCATCCGACTGGTTGAGCAAACCGATCTCATCCTGAGAACGTCACCCGATTTTAATCGTACTGCCGCTACAAAAGCCTTGGATGCAAGAAATGTATGGATCGATTTGGAAACGTCTGTAGAGGCGATCGGTGCTGACAACATTTCCCTGCTTTATAAAGGTAACGTCGATACTATCCCGGTTGACCTTGTGCTGTGGACAGTAGGCACTCGCGTCGCTGAAGTCATCAACGCTCTACCACTTAAGAAAAATGTGCGGGGACAGGTTGTGGTATCTTCCACGTTGCAAGCAATTGATTACCCGGATGTTTTTGCTTTGGGCGACCTTGTTGATTGCAAAGATGCTGACGGACAACAAGTGCCCGGTACAGCACAAGCCGCCTTCCAACAGTCCGAGTACGTGGGTTGGAATCTCTGGGCATCGCTTACAGAGCGTCCGTTACTGCCGTTCCGGTATCAGCATCTGGGCGAAATGATGGCTCTGGGCATTGATAACGCAACCTTGACTGGCTTCGGGCTTAAGCTAGACGGTTCTCTTGCTTACGTGGCACGTCGGCTGGCTTACCTCTACCGGATGCCCACACTCGAACATCAGGTTCGCGTTGGATTGAACTGGATTGCTCAACCTTTGCGTGATGCAGTAGCCGCGATCGATGATTAATTTATGCCATTGCTCTAGTAGTGGCACAGTCTGTTGCAAGCGTATTTGTGACGATCATAGAGAGTTCATCCATCATTACGGGCATACTGGCTAAGAGAACTAACGTCTTCACACGACAACTAGATCCTGGGCGAGCCGATCAAGCAATCTTCCACCCAGAAAGCCCTATTGCTGATGGTGGATGTTGACCCTGCTGCCGTTCCGTTTAACGCTACTTGAACGGACATTCGCTTAGTCAAGCATTTTAGCCCCTAACGCTTAAGACTTCCAAAGGTAGCAATTTCCTTAAGCTCTATTGTGAAGATTGTTGTCGCTATCCAGTCATTTTAGTCATAGGTGAGGTGAGAATTAGGCAAATTTAGACAGCACACATACTGAATTCAAAGAAGCCAGGGGCAAATACCAAAAGTATTGAGGGATAGCTAGATGCGTGCGAGTGAACTCCTGAAGCGTTACGCCGCAGGAGAAAGAGACTTTAGCCAGATTAGTCTGTGGGGGGTCAACCTAAGCAAAGCCAATTTGAAAGGCATTGATCTGCGCCAAGCTGACCTGAGAGGGGCAAACTTGCGCGGCATTAACCTGCGGGAAGCGTCCATCAATGGGGCAAAGTTGGCAGAGGCAGACTTAACTGGAGCCGAGCTTTGGGGTGCCGATTTACGCGGTGCCGATTTGCAAGGCGCAAACCTGACCGAAGCCAATTTAGCCGGAGCAGACCTGCGAACAGCGTGTTTAGTGCAAGCCATTCTAAACAAGGCAAACCTGAACTCAGTCAACCTTAGCGAAGCAGACTTAAGCGGTGCTCACCTTTGGGGCGCAAACCTCTGTGCGGCGAAACTGATTGATATTGATTTACGCACTGCTAATTTGCGAGGTGCTTACCTCTGCCAGGCAATTTTAAGTGGCGATTTGCGTGAAGCAAACCTGAGTGGTGCTAACCTAAGCTGGACAATTTTGGTAGGGGCAAACTTGCAAGATGCCATCTTAAGTGAGGCAGAACTGAGCAGTGCCAATCTCTCTGGTGCCAATTTGACTAGCGCTAAACTACGAGGTGCCGATCTGCGGGGTGCGGATTTGACCGATGCCAACCTCAGTGGGGTGAACCTGAATGAAGCCAATCTCTCCATGGCAAAGCTCACGGGCACCATCCTCAGCGGTGCCACCCTCAGCGGTGCCGATCTGCGCGGTACCAACCTGACTGAAACTAATCTTACCGCCGCTAACCTGCTTGGAGCCAACCTGCGCGGTGTCGTGATGCCAGATCTGCCAACGCCCGGTTAATGGAAACGGAGCGAGAAAGAGCCTGTTTTTATTAAGAGCAGAAGGTGGCAGCTCTTTGGAATATTGTGCATGAAGCGCTGGCATTCATTACACGAGCCAGACTATCGATGTCTCTTGCCCTCAGCGTATGATGGGGTCAGGCTATAAGGAAGAAGTAGCCAGGTTGATGAACCTTAAGCTTCATCCCAACCCTAGTAGTGAAAAAATGGCTCAACATGGCAAAGCGCTATACCCAAGATGTCTAAGCCGATGAGTGAGCGAAGCAAACTTCCAAACGTGATTTTTTTGGATGCGGTTGGTACGCTGTTCGGTGTAAAAGGGAGCGTGGGTGAAATCTATGCTGAAGTGGCGCAGCGGTTTGGGGTTGTAGTCCCAGCAACGACGCTCAATCGATCGTTTTCTCAGAGCTTTCGGGCAGCGGGAATGCCAGCCTTTGGGAGCACCGATCGCATAGCCAGACAAAGGCAAGAGTTTGAGTGGTGGTTAGCGATCGCCACCAATACATTTCAGCAAGCAGGTGTGTTAGAACAGTTTGCTGATTTTGCCGAGTTCTTTGCTGTACTCTATGCTCACTTTGCCACTGCTGACCCCTGGATTGTTTACCCTGACGTACTGCCTGCGCTGGAACGCTGGAAACACCTTGGAGTACCCCTTGGCATTCTCTCTAACTTCGATTCGCGGCTGTATGCAGTGCTAGAGACGCTTGCTTTGGCAGAGTTTTTCGCATCGGTAACAATCTCAACGGAAGTGGGTGCCGCAAAACCGGATCCGAGGGTGTTTGCGATCGCTCTGCAAAAACACAATTGCTTGCCCAGTGGTGCATGGCACATTGGTGACAGCTTTGAAGAAGACTACCAAGCAGCAAAAGCCGTTGGAATGCGTGGCATCTGGCTACGACGCCAGTAATTTTTAAGTGTAGAGTTTGTTTTTTTGGGTGTAGGGTAGTAGAGACTGACTGGAACGCCCGTACTGATAACGATTCTGTCCTACCGCTGCTTATGACTCTGAAACCGTCTCAAATCCTTAGCTTACTGAAAGAGAAGCGGGATGACTTTGCCTCGTTTGACCAAACGACAGTACAGGCACTAGAGAAATACCGCCGAGCTTTAGCATCGGCATCGCAGGAAACGAGTGAGGATCTGCTAGAGCGGTTGGCGGAGTATGTGGCGTACGATCGCGGTGCTGAACCCTTAGAAGCATTGGGCAATTATCCAAATTGGCAAATGACCTCTGGGCTTTCGTGGCAGAGTCGTGAGGAGAGCCATGAGTGGGTGCGTGCTTGCCTCACAGGCATTGCGACCTTTGCTGTCGATGGTTCCCAAATTTATCCCAGCAAAGATTTTTCGATTCCTGTGGCGCTGGTGCAAATCGGTTGGTTTGAAAATCGGCACCAACCAGGTGGGCAATACGAGAAGGATATCGCTGTAGATGTAATGACTCCAGCGGATCTGAGAGCAAATACCAGCGGCGATCCAGTCGATCGCCGAGTCAATATGCGCCGCTTTGAGATGGAAACAGAGCGGTTAGTACAATACATGGAAGACCGGGCAGGCTGTGGCACCTGTCTGGCGTTTTTGGATGGTTCACTGGTGGCAACGTTTGCCGAAGCCTTTGATGAAGCGACGCAGCAACACTACATTGATTGCGTCGTACGCCTCCTGCAAGCAAGCGAAAAGTATCAGGTACCACTAGTTGGCTATATTGACACGTCTTATGCACGTGACCTGACCCTGATGCTGCAACGGGTGTCACCCGGCTTACCCGATGCACCCGCTATTCATGATGCGTCGCTGCTGCGGGGAATGCAGTGGGGTGATCGCACTCCCTTATTCCGCTGTAGACGACCCGGCATTTTAAGGCAATACCCCAGTGCGATCGCCAGTCGAATCGGCTTTACCTACCTGAAAGCACACGATGGCTTTCCGGTGCGGCTAGAGTTGCCTACCTGGATTGCTGACGCAGGTTTGCTAGAAAACGTACTTGATTGGGTACGTGGCGAAGTGATCATCGGCAGCGGCTATCCCTATGTGATTGAAACCGCTGACCAAACCGCTGTGTTGAAGATGGACGATCGCCAAACGTTTTATCGTCTGTTGCAAGATTGGGCAGAGGACGAAAAGCTGCATTTGCGGCTTTCGCGCAAGATGGTGAGCAAGGCAAGGAGAAGGTAGAGGGAACGACACAAAGGGATGGTTACTAGCGATCGCCCAGCTTTAGAACTTCAGCTTGCCAAGCTCTTTCCTGGTTCCTGATTGATTCATAAAAGGCAAGATCGCCCTTATCGGTACCGCCACTATTTAGCTTGTTACAAACAGCTTTGCAGCACTAGGTTTACTACAAATAACCGTGCTCTGCTAAGAAGGTTGGCGTGAGGCTTTCTGGTGCAGATGGCTCTGACATACTTCCGCTACCCTTAGCGTGCCGCAGACTCTTCTCAACGTACTTACCGAGGATGTCACCCTCTAGGTTCACAACACTGCCCGGTCGGAGATAATGCAGATTCGTTTCGGCGTAGGTATGGGGAATCACTGCTACCATGAACCAGCTTCCCGCCGGGCCGCAGTCCGCTATGGTAAGGCTCACACCATTTACCGCAATACTGCCTTTTGGAATGATGTAGCGAGCAACCTGCTCCTGATCAGTCGTAAACGTCATTTCCCAGGAGGTAGCGGTTTGCACAGACGCTTGTAGGTAGCCGATGCCGTCTACATGCCCAGTGACAAAGTGCCCGCCCAGCTTACTTCCCACCCGTAGGGATGTTTCTAGATTGACTGGGACATCGTCGCCTTGCCCCAGGCTGGAGCGATCGAGCGTTTCTGGTGAAGCGTCTGCCATAAAGCCCTGCGGCAAACACTCAACGACAGTGAGGCACACGCCATCCACCGCCACACTATCGCCGATCGCCAAGTCTGACAGAATAAGCCCCGACGTAGAAGGCGCACAGGTGATCTTTAATCGATCAACTCCCAAGGGTTGCAGCGTCCCTAAACTCTGAACAAGACCAGTAAACACAGTTTTTCTCAGCTTTTGCTAATTTACAATTCGTTTTGCTCTATTTGCGCCAAAATGCCGCCCTGATCGATGCTTGAGAAACTTTTTCAGATTGTCAAATTTATCAATTGATCCATTAGGATCAGGGCAGAAATCAGGGCATACTTAAGATTAGGTTCCTTTCATCATGACATGGCTGGCTTCCGTCGGTCTTAGCTCTGTTCTTCTCGGTGCTAACGGTTTCTTTTGACCTCATGCCTTGGCTCATTTGGCTCCGCCTGCCTCGACAGGCTTCAAAGGTGGCTAAGCCCTAGAACGAAGAGTAAATCGGTTTAAGCCTGTGTTTCGTCCTGCTGCTTGGGTTGGTTTCGTTACTTGGTTTCCCGTTTGTTTCAGGTATTCTAGAGGCTAAGACAATGATTGAAATGAAAGTCGCTGGAATTGCATTGGATGCCGCTACGCGCAGCCCCATTGTGCTTCTGAGAGATGCCACCGAGCGGCGACAGTTACCAATCTATATCGGTCAGGATCAGGCAAAAGCCATTATTAATGCTTTAGAGAATCAAACGCCACCCCGCCCGTTGACCCACGACCTGTTTGCCAACCTCCTCGAAGAATGCAACATGAGTCTGGAGCGAGTGGTGATTCATTCTTTACAAGACAACACGTTTTACGCTGTGCTCACCGTGACTCACGGTGAAACCAAAAAAGAAATTGATGCGCGACCCAGCGATGCGATCGCGATCGCCCTCCGCACAAACAGCCCTATCTGGGTACTCGAAGAAGTCGTTGCCGATGCCTCTATTCCGGTCGATCGTGATGCCGATGAAGCCGAGCGCAAAGCCTTCCGTGACTTTTTGTCCAACCTTCGTCCCGAGGACTTTCTACAGCGTGGCAACCTCAGCAGTGAGGAAGCACAGTAAAGGAAGACGCACGACGGAAGGATCTGTTGGAGAGGATGCTTTAAAAGTCCAAGTTCCTGTGGCTTTGGCTAAAGTCGCAGCGACACAAACATTAGCGCAGCCATGCCCAAAGGGCTATAACCTACCGATATAGGCTGCAAGACCTTCGTGTTTCAGTAAGCCGCGACGATGAACGTTGTTTCTGTAGTCGCGGTTTTAACCACTAAATACTTATTCAAGCAGCCTCTTACAAGCAAGCTGCATCGCCTGCCATCGGTACGTACCACCATCCGCTAGAAATGATAGTGCTGCTGCAATTGCGGGGTAATCGCTTTCAGTGAGCTGTTGGTGTTGTCCTTAATTTGTAGGCAATTAGCTCCAGCTCGGAAATTGTTAGGTCGAGCCGCTCCCATTGCTGTGGGTCTGGCTGAAGCTGACCAAAAGCAGCTTCCGTCAGCAGCACTTCGCCCCGCCGAGCGAGATCTTCTCCCAATTTGCACGCTAGATTCATCTCGCTACCATACAGATCGGTTTCATCTATAACCAGCGTTTTGCCGTAGCCAATGCCAATACCAGCATACAAATCTTGCTCGTCAGGTAAACGAGTATTTACGGCAGCAAACCCTTTTAAGATCGCAACCGCGCTGTCGATCGCTCCTTGCACCGTTGGAAAGACTGCAAATAGATTATCTGCTTCTTGTTTGACGATTCTTCCGTGATGCTGCTTTACAAGGGGTGTAGCGATCGCGTTCATACGATGCACCATTGCCAAGAAGTGGATGACACCATAGCGCAAAGTAAGCCGCGAAAAGCCAGACAGATCCAAAATGAACATGGCGCAGTCTTGCTCAAAGATCGCGCAGATTTGAGTATCGATCGCAGTCGATCGCTCTGGGTAGTCGTTACGCTCTTGCAGCAATCGGTTAAGTTCAGCGCGGGTGTTGTGGAAGTGCGGCATGGGAGAAAGGTATGAAGTAACTGAAAGCTAAAAGTACTTTTTAGCCTTTAGCTTTTAGCGTTCCCTCTCTCACCGTCCGTTTCTACAAGGAGAAGGCAGCACCATAGGTTTCGCCAAAGCAAACTTGTTCCGGGCTGAACCGACCACCAAAGGCTTTGAATGGCTTGTCGGCATAGCCCAAACATAAAATACAGCAGACATCGACTGTATCAGGAATGTTGAACGCAGTTTTGACTTGAGCGCCCACAAACCCCTCCATCGGGCAGCTATCGACCCCAAAGCTTTTTGCCACAATCATCAAGTGGGCAACGGCGAGCATTGTATGGCGATTTGTCCAGGCTTCGAGGGACTCAAAACTGGGGTGATGTTCAAAAAAGGATGGGATTTGCGATCTCATATACTCCGCAAATGTCTCTGGCATCGCGTTGTTTGCCTGCCCTAGCTTAATGACGGCTTCGATATTGTCACTGTTGCCAGCAGTGCGATCGCCACAACAAAGCAAGACAACAGGCGCTTGGGCAATTTGGGTTTGATTAAAGGCAAAGTTTTGGAGCGTTTCTTTGCTCTGCTGCTCCCTTAAAACGACAAAACGCCAAGGCTGCAAATTGTACCCTGAGGGCGATCGCAGCCCAAGATGCAAGATTTGTTCGAGAATGACTTCTGGAATGGGATCTGAGAGAAAGGCACGAGCAGCACGACGCTGTTCAATCGAATCTTTTAACCCGGTCGTCGGCTGTAAATCAATAGTCATGCCAATCCTTTCGCAACGCTATCTGTTAGTTAAATCTGGACTATAAATGTTAGACGTTTTGCAGCCCTTTGGTTCATCTTTTGTGTTTTACCCTTGGAGCAAGCGTCTCAAGCCCCTAAGATTAACGTCAACAAGTCACGGCTGACCATTATTCTTGAGCCAACGTCCTGCTCAAGACACCGCTAAACGCGAGATTGCACTATGTTTCTCTATCTTTCCAAATTACTACCGCTCTTTCTTTACCCTTTGGGGTTGACGTGTTTGCTACTGCTGCTGTCATTGGTGTTGCTTTGGCGACGATCGCGGTGGACAGTCCTGCCGATCGTGCTATCGCTGGTCCTGCTGCTAGGGGGTAGCAATGGCTGGGTTGGCGAATGGCTGGTGCGATCGCTAGAGTTTCAACATCTCCCACTGACCGAAGTGCCTCAGGCAGACGCGATCGTCATTTTGGGTGGCTGCACCAAGCCAGCCGTACCGCCACGGCCCTGGGTAGAAGTCAGTGAAGAGGGCGATCGTGTGCTGTATGGAGCTAAACTGTATCGAGACGGCAAAGCGCCCCGTATCATTCTCAGCGGCGGTCGGGTTGTTTGGAGAGGGGACGGTGGGCTGTCAGAAGCCAATGATATGGCACAACTGATTGAGGCAATGGGAGTGCCCAAAACGGCGATTTTACAAGACCCATCCTCGCTTAACACGTACGAAAACGCAGTCAATGTTAAGCAAATTATGGCAGCACAGGGCATCCATCGTGTCTTGCTAGTGACATCGGCAATGCATATGCCACGATCGCTCCTGATTTTCAAGCATCTGGGCATTGAGGCGATCGCCGCGCCCACCGATTTCAACACGACCGAGCGCGATTGGCAGACGATGCAGGGCAGTACCCAAGCAATGGTACTTAGTGCTTTACCAGAAGCCGATCGTTTTAGCCGCACAACACGAGCTTTGAAAGAATATCTGGGGCTAGTCGTTTATCGTTTAAGAGGGTGGTTATAAACTCACGTCTCGCTATGAACAATGACCCAAAAAACGTTTCAAATATTTACTCTTTTTAGAAGGCTTTCGTGTTAATCCAAAACCCGCAAACGTTCTTTTCTAAACGGTGGGGATCACACTGTCATAGGTTATGCAGCAGTTGGGAACTATAGAGAAAAGCAAGGGGTTGTCCTATTTCGCTGCTGTCACAGACGTTACTATCACTGACAGGATTACTGAAGAAACAAACAGCTTTTATTACAACATTGCTTTTTTAACGATCGGTGCGATCGCACCTTTACTGAGAGGAAAAATCTTATGCTACCCGGTTCAATTTTAGCTGATGCCAATCAACGTCTGGAACAAGCGTTGAAATACACATCCATTTCAGATGATGCCGTTGAAACGCTGAAATTTCCCCAAACCAGTCTCACGGTCTCGATTCCTGTTCGCATGGATAACGGTACCCTCAAAATTTTTCAGGGTTATCGTGTGCGCTACGACGACACTAGAGGACCTGGCAAAGGGGGAGTGCGCTACCATCCCCATGTGTCGCTGGATGAGGTGCAATCGCTAGCATTTTGGATGACCTTTAAATGTGCCGCCTTAAACCTTCCGTTTGGTGGCGCTAAGGGTGGCATCACGGTGAACCCAAAAGAACTGTCCCGAATGGAGCTGGAGCGTCTGAGCCGTGGCTACATTGATGCAATCGCCGACTTCATTGGACCTGACGTTGATATTCTGGCACCCGACGTTTACACCAATGCCATGATCATGGGCTGGATGATGGATCAATACAGCATCATCAAGCGCCAAATTTGTCCTGCGGTGGTTACAGGCAAACCCGTCAGTATGGGCGGTAGTCTGGGGCGTGAAGCCGCAACGGCAATGGGTGCCTTTTTTGTCATTGAAGCGACGCTACCGAAGTTCGATCGTCATCCAAGCAATACAACTGTAGCCGTGCAAGGGTTTGGTAACGCCGGGGCGATCCTTGCAGAATTGCTCTTTCGAGCAGGCTATAAAGTCGTTGCCGTCAGCGACTCTCAAGGAGGTATCTACAGCAAAAATGGGCTAGACATTCCCAGCCTTCGTCAGTTCAAAGACGCGAGTCGAGGTGTCAAAGCGCTCTACTGCGACAGTACGGTTTGTCATACCGCCGCCGAAGAGGTTCTCACCAATGCCGAGTTGTTAGCCCTGGATGTGGATATTCTGGTGCCTGCTGCCCTCGAAAATCAAATTACCGAAGCGAATGCCGACACTATTCGGGCAAAACTGATCTACGAAGTTGCCAATGGTCCTATTACCTCTGCTGCCGATCGCATTCTGACCGACAAAGGCATTTACGTCTTTCCAGACATTCTCGTCAACGCGGGTGGTGTGACCGTCAGTTACTTTGAATGGGTGCAAAACCGCAGCGGTTTGTACTGGACGCTAGCCGAAATCAACCAACGGCTGAAGCTTCGGATCGTGGAAGAAGCTGAGTCAATCTGGTTAGTTGCCCGCGACTTATCGATCGACCTGCGAACCGCCGCCTACGTCCACGCGCTCACTCGCCTCGGTGAAGCTATCAGCGCGAAAGGCACGCGGGACTATTATCTAAATGGTCATTAGTGGAAAGCAGGGAGTAGGGAGGGGGGAGTAGGGGAAGTAAGTAATCAAAACTTTCATCCTTCACTCCTCTCCCTTCACTCCTTACTTCTCTCCTCTTACTCCTCACCTCCAGATTGTCCATCTTCACCCTAAGCGTAGTATTTTGGAGAAATACGTTTCTTAGAGCGGTACTATGCAACGCCTCCTCAACCAATGCCATTGGAAGCACATCGGTCAACGCCTACTGCTTTTTGTGGCAGTTTTTGTTTTGGCGACACAGCTTTTTGTGACTCCTGCCCATGCTACAGGTGTGAGCGAAGTACCCAAACCCAAAGCAGGCACGTGGATTGTTGACCAGGCTGAGGTGCTTAGTCGCTCTAACGAAGGCAAAATTGCCACCGTTCTAAAGGATTTGGCAAAGCAGACTGGTAATGAGGTGCGCCTAGTCACAATCCATCGATTGGATTATGGCGAAACGATCGAAACCTTTACCAACAAGCTCTTTGACCTGTGGTTTCCAACAGCAGAGGCAGGCGCAAACCAAACGGTGCTGGTGTTAGATAACCTTACGAATAACGTAGCGCTGCATGCGGGTGAAACGGTCAAAACAAAACTGTCAGACGATGTTGCTCAAAGCGTGACGCAAGAAACTGTACTTATTCCGCTTAAAGAAGGAAATAAGTATAATCAAGCGCTTTTGGGTGCCAGCGATCGCCTCGCGGCTGTGCTATCTGGTCGCCCCGATCCGGGTCCGCCAACGCTCACTGACAACATTCAGGTTGAAGGCACGTTTGCAACACCAGAAGAAACCAAAGAAAGCAACGCTACTGTCTGGGTCATTGGCTTCCTTGTCGTAGCAACCGTCGTACCAATGGCAACCTACTATTTCTACCTCTTCCTCCAATCACGAGAGGGATAGCTGATAGCTTTTGGTTGTTAGTTGTTAGAGAAACCCGACTTCCAACTGTTGGCAGTTCATACTTTGGTTAAGTGGCTGTCAATTATCTCTGCTTCCACATAGCAGTTCTGTTGGAGCGGGCTGTTATGTGAGGGACTACTTCTGAACGGCTGTGAAGCCACCATCGACGACTAAGTTATGCCCAGTCACAAAGGCAGCTCCATCAGAACACAACCAAACGACTGCCTCAGCAATATCTTCTGGCATACCGATTCGCTGTAGTGGAATCCCGGCTGCAACTTGATCTAGCATTTCAGGTGGTGCTTCTGCCCACAAATCAGTTTTCACTGCTCCAGGGCTAACGGTGTTAATCCGAATGCGATCCGCAGAATATTCCGCTGCTGCTGCACGAGAGAGGGCGATGACTCCCGCTTTTGCCGCTCCGTAGGCTCCATAGTTTGCAACACCAAGGAGTGCGCCTTGGGACGAAGTATTGACGATCGCGCCGCCTCCTGATTGCTGCATCACAGGAATTTCGTACTTCATCGACAGCCACACCGACTTAAGATTCGCATTAATCTCATAGTCCCAATCTGCTTCTGACAGCTCAGTAATTTTGCCAGAAGTTCCAGAACCAGCATTGTTAAAGGCGTAGTCAAGACGACCGTAAGTTTCGACCGTCTTCTTAACCATTGCTTCAATATCAGAGGCTTTGGTGACATCTGCCTGAACAAAGATCGCTTCACCACTAGTTTCTGTAATCAGTCGAACGGTTTCTTCTCCCTTGTCGGCACGGCGAGCCACAACCACAACCTTTGCTCCAGCTTTGGCAAAGGCGATCGCAGTTGCACGACCAATCCCAGAGCTTGCCCCGGTAACAATTGCCACTTTACTAGCCATTGAACTCATAGTTTGCGCCCCCTGGTGGTCACAGCTCTTTGAAACTACTCTGCTCATCCTAATGCAGCTAGTCAAATTTGTAGATGAGCTGACCGAATTGGAGCGAAAGCTGCTTTTGAGGCTGAACTTTGATAGCTCGATCGCATGGCTTCTAAAAGCTATCCTTGCAGCCCTTGCCGCTGAAATATGCCTTCACCAACTTTTTCAATCCTGCACGTATTCCTGCCCACTCAGTAGCGCTGCCTCCGCCCGTTGAAACTCTCGCCCTAGGTACGAGGCGTGGTCAAGTAGTGTAATGGGGCAGGGTTTTGCCTGCTCAAAAAGCTGTACACAAAGCTCTTTCGCCGTTCTGCCCGTAAAAATCTGGGTTGGCTGCCGTTCAATCTTGCCGCGGATGGGGATAGGCTTGCCAGTTTCCGGGTCGCAGGCGAGACCCCGATCGTCAATAAAGTTTGTGAAATGCTTGGCGCAAATTAGCCCTTGTTCATAATCGAGATAGATGATGACATAGCCGCCAGGATCAAGGTCAATGTGACGCTTAGACAGCTTTTGATCGATCGCGGTGGCATCGGCAAGAGCCTGGTTCATGGTCTGCATCAAGTTCAAACTGTGATCTAGATAACGTTCTATCTACCATCTTAAAGGGTCTTGCAGCACTGACTCATCCACTCGGTAGACCAATGTGCTGTCAGATTTCATCCCTACTTCACCCTCTTTTTATCATTACAGAACAAAAAAGTGGCTGGCAAAAGCCATTCTAATAGAGACGGCACCTATACCTTTAGGCGTAGAACAGCCGCTCTGTCTTGATAAGGGGCGTAAGCCACTTGTCTGTACTGATAAATTCATGTCAACTGGCTGTAGTTTTATTCATCCTTCAAGCATTTTGAAGGAATTTTACGCTTATGCTTGACTCCTTTATTCCAGTAGAACTTGCAGTTGCGCCCAATCCGTTGGGGCTACCGTTTAACCTTAAACTCACGACCATTCCCATTGATGCTCGTACCTGCTTTGAGCTTTGGATGCCCGACGCACACAAAGCGCTTTTACCAGAAGAGGCAATGCTGTTACGGGGCGATCGTGCCCGTCTTGAAGAAATTTGTGCCAAGCTGACAGACTTACTCGGTGCTTCGCTCAGCCATGATGAGTTACCACACTATCAAGTAACGGTCGATCGCTGGCAAGGGGTACGGAGCGCATTGTATGATGCTGGAGCTGATTTTGATGCCATCGGCGTGACCTATGTGCCACAGAGTCTTTACCCCAGCCCTACCAGCAAGGGGGGGTTAACTGCCTGGACATTGCAAGAGGCACGGTGGGATGTTTCCTTCCTCAATCTCCAACCGTTGCCGCTAGGTTTTCGCGCTCAGACATTGCCCTTCAAGGTGACGATCGCCTTTGGTCAATCCATCACCAAGTTTGTCCAGACGGCTCCAGTCCTAGCTCGTCGTGCTTAAGGAAAGGTAAGCGTCTGCATGGCTGCTAAACCAATCATTATTGACTGTGATCCGGGAGCCGATGATGCGATCGCGCTCTTTCTGGCGCTGGCGTTTCCCGAAAAGCTGGACGTGCTCGGCATTACGACGGTGGCTGGCAATGTACCACTGCACTTGACGCAAAAGAACGCTCGTTGCCTATGTGAACTGGCAGGCAGGGCTGATTTACCTGTTTATGCTGGCTGTCCCCGTCCGTTGCTGCGCCCGTTGATCACTGCCGAAGACGTACATGGCAGAACGGGGCTGGACGGCATTCATTTGCCAGAGCCGACGATGCCGTTGCAAGAGCAACATGCGGTGGATTTTTTGATCGATACAGTGATGCGATCAACTGGCAACATAACGCTTGCTACCCTGGGACCACTGACCAATCTTGCCGTAGCGATCGTCAAGCAACCTGAGATCTGCCAGCGCCTTCAAGAAGTAGTGATGATGGGCGGGGCGGCGACTCAGGGCAACATTACACCGTCAGCCGAATTTAATGTCTACGTTGATCCTCATGCGGCACAGGTTGTCGTTACTGCCGGCATTCCCTTGACGATCGTGAGTTTGGATGTGACACACCAGGCGATCGCGACACCAGAACGACTCAGCACCATTGAAGCGATCAACTCTCCGATCAGCGCTGCCGCCATCGGTTTGCTGAATCACTATGGCGCGTATGATATGCAGCGTTATGGCTTTCCCGGTCCACCGCTGCATGATCCGTGTGTCATCGCCTATCTTTTGCAGCCTGATCTGTTTACCAGGCGCCGTGCCTATGTCGCGATCGAAACGACGAGCGAACTCACAATGGGGCGTACTGTGATCGATCAATGGCACGTGACGAACCAGCCAGCCAACGCCACTGTGATCGAATCCATTGAAGCAGAGGGGTTTTACCAACTGCTGACCCAGGCGATCGATCGCTTTAAGGAACATGGCTCCTGAGATCTACCTGAGCGGTGCTGCCATCTTAAACCCAATCCACCACCGACTTTTTCCGATTCAGGACACGACGAATCACCGCTCCTTAATCGAGTGCAGTTTCTGCCAGTGGCTCTTGCCTACGATCGCTTGAGCCATAGCAGACGTCGCCTACTTTCCGGTTGGAGCCGGATGATTCATGCCTGGCATCTTGTTTTGACTATCGTTTGGTTTCTGTGCCGCCATTTTCTTGCAGCAACTGCAGCAACCCATTGGCTCAGTTTGAGCGGCAGGTTTCTGGTTCTCTTGAGCCGCAGGCTTGGGCGTGTCTTGAGCAAAAGCATCACTGGCTGCGATCGTTGTCAGGGAAAGCAGCGCGATCGCTCCAGCAGCTACAACCTTAATTCCGTGTAATTTATGCATATCCACTCCTAATTGAATGAGCAAGAGCTAGCAGTAGCCTTTGAGAACAGCCTTACCTTCCGATGAAGGCTAAGAAATCAAATCCAGATGAAACGCAGCTTAGTGTCACTGCTTAAAGGTAAACCGCCCATTCACCTTCTCACCGCTGATGTCTGACAGAATAGCAACTTTGTATTCTCCTGGGACAACATTAGGCAAGATGGCTGTGTAGTGTTTATCGCTTGCATCATACGTCATAGGCAAGGACTTCTGGCTGCCATCGGGCAACTGCACTTGAGCCGTTACCTTTGCATTGGAAATGGCTTCGTGGTTGTCGCCTTTTTGCAAGAAGAAGTCGATGTGTGTTCCGGTTGATTCTTTTGCCGTGACCAACTCTAAGTGATAGGGACCAGATTCAATCACTTGTCCACCTTGCCCACCGTGATCACCACTAGATTTGGCAGCAGGAGAAGCGGTTGTAGACGGTTGAGCTGCAGGCGTGGAAGCCATAGGGCTACTCGTGGTCGTGGTGGGCTGATTGCCACTGCCGCAAGCACTCAAGCATAGAAGCCCGATCGCCGAAAAAGCTATGACACCAAATTTCAATTGCATGATTTTCCTCTTAAGTGAATGAACAAAATTAACTCAAACGGCTAAGCTTTACCTTGGATTTGCTCTAGCGTTGGCTGAGGAACTTTTCCGTTCTCAATAGCCAACCGTTTGGGAAAGAGAGCTTTGCCGAACCTGGCATAGAGTGCGGGTAAGATCAGCAACGTCAGGGCAGTGGAAGTGAAGAGTCCACCCAGCACAACGATCGATAAAGGTTGCAGCAATTCTTTTCCGGGTCCGCCCGCGATCACCAGGGGTGCTAAGCCTAACGCTGAAGTAAACGCTGTCATGAGAATGGCGTTGAGCCGTTCCATTGAGCCTTGAATCAGCAGATCGTTTAGCGGCATTCCAGCGGCGAATTTAGTGTTGTAGTTGTCTACCAGCAGCAACCCATTGCGGGTAGCGACTCCAAATAGGGTGACAAAGCCCACAAGCGAAGCGATCGACAAGATACCGCCCGTCAGCGCAACCGCAATCACGCCACCAACCAATGCTAGAGGCAGGTTGATCATGATCATGGCAGTGGAAGCGACCGATTTCACTGAGAGATACATGATGATGGTAATGACGACGAAAGCGATCGCGCTGAAAATCAGAATATTTTGGGATGCTCGTGCTTCGGCTTCAAATTGTCCTGCGTACTGGATGTAGTAACCAGCGGGAAGCTGCACCTGCTGTTTCACTTTAGTCTGGATGTCATTCACGACCGATCGCAAAGGTCTTCCCTGTGCGTTAGCAGCCACGACGATCAAGCGAGAGACATTTTCACGATTAATTGTGTTGGGTCCTGTGCTATCTCGCACCATTGCCACCTGTGCCAGAGGAATTTTATTGCCACTGGGCGTATCAATCATGAGGTTGCCGATGGTGTCCAGACTTTGGCGGGCTTCTGGCTTGAGCCACACCACCAGATCAAAAGTCTGCTGCTGTTCCAACACCTGCGAAACCACTCGCCCATTCAGCGCTGTCTCGATCGTGTCTGACAGTTGCCCAATCGTTAAGCCGTACCGAGCAGCCGCAACGCGATCGAACTGAATCTGAATTTGCTCGACCGGAATTTGCGGTTCAAGTTGGAGATCGACAATGCCTTCCACCGCTTGCATGGCATCATTCACTTGCTGTCCAAGAGTGCGGAGCTGCTCCAATTCAGGACCAAAGATTTTAACGGCGATCGCGCTTCTGACACCCGACAGCACTTCATCCATCCGGTGAGAAATAAAGCCTCCCACATTTGGTGCGGCTCCCGGCACTTTGGCAAACTCCTCGCGCAGCAATGCCACGCTTGCTTGACGATCTTTCATGCCTGACTCGCTCAACTCCACATCCACATGAGCCAGGTTCACGCCTGCGGCATCGGCATCACCCACTGCCCGACCCGATCGCACTTGAATGCTTTGAAAGTTGGGATTGTCTTTCAGCTTATGTTCCAGCACAGAGGCGGCACTGTTTGTCGCTTCCAGCGATGAGCCAGGATACAGCAAGAGCGTGTTGACCAGCGATTGCTCCTGAAACTCTGGCAGAAAGATGCGTCCAAACGATGGCACGACGATCGCGGCTGTTACCAAACTTGCCGCCGCGATGCTTAAAATAACGGTCGCTCGTCGCATCGAAAAGTGCAGCAACGGCAGATAAAGTCGTTTGAAAAAGCGAGCCACCCAGGGTTCCCGTTCAGGCAAACGACCATAAGGCAGCAAAAGCGCGCAGAGGGCAGGTGTGACGGTGAGGGCGACGGCGCTAGACGCTAATACTGCCGCTAAATAACCCAATCCCATCGGGATAAAAATGCTGCCTTCGACACCCGTCAGCGCAAAGATCGGCGAGAAGACGACGATCGTAATGATGGTGGCTCCAAACACAGAATCGCGCACTTCCTGGCACCCCTCAAACACTACCTCTAAAACGGGGTGGGGCTGGGGAGAGTACTTATTTTCTCGCAGGCAGCGATAGACATTCTCGGCATCGACGATCGCGTCATCGACCGCAGACCCGATCGCCACTGCCAACCCGCCTAAGGTCATCGTGTTCAAGCCTTGTCCGAGCCAGTTGAGCGCCAGTACTCCGACCAATAAAGATAGTGGTAAAGCCGCCAAGCAGACCGCTAAATTGCGCCAATTCATCAAGAAGGGAATCAGGATCAAGGCAACAATAATGCTGCCTTCGATTAATGCCTCTCGCACATTTGCGATCGACGCATCAATGTAAGCTTCCTGGCGAAAGGTCACGGCAACCTGAATCCCTTCTGGCAAGCCTGCTTTCACCTCGTTCATCGCGGCTTCTACAGTGCGGGTAACGGTGGGTGTATCAGCTAGGGGCTGTTTGTTGACGATCGCTACCACTGCTTTCTGAGCGTTGACGCTGGCATCTCCCCGCTTTACGGCTGCGCCAATTTTGACCGCAGCCACGTCTGAAATCCTCACAGGTGTGCCATTGCGAGCCGTAATTACAGACTGCTCTAAGGCTTGAATATCTTCAATCCGCCCAATGCCTCGGATCAATTTTTCGCGATCGGGCGTGATCAAGTAACCTCCTGGCGCATTGACGTTTGCCGCTGCCACTGCTTCTGATACGTCCTGGAGGGAGATGTTGAATGCTTGTAGTTTTTCAGGCGCAACCAGCACTTGATACTGCCGGACATCGCCACCAAACACGATCACCTGCGTCACTCCCGGTACTGCCAGCAAGCGGTTTGTGACTTGCCAATCCACAATGCGCCGCACCTCCATCAAGTCATTGGTTTTGGATGTGAAGGCATAGGTGACGATCGTGCCAATGGGTGAACTAATGGGCGCAATTTGCGGAGTCTCGATCCCCGCTGGAAGCTTGCTTTGAGCCGACTGCAACCGTTCTGTCACAAGCTGTCGGGCTTGATAAAGATCAGTGCCCCAATTGAACACCACTCGCACCACTGAAATACTGGCTGCGCTCGAAGACCGCACTGCCGAAATTCCCGGTGTACCATTGACGGCGCTTTCGATCGGCAACGTTACCAGTGATTCCACTTCTTCGGGAGCCAGTCCTGGCGCTTCGGTTTGAATCTCAACCTGCGGTGGTGCAAAAGTGGGAAACACATCCAACGGCATTTGGCTAATGGTGCGAACAATCCAAATCATCAGGATAATCGCGCCTAAAATCACTAACCAGCGTCGGGCGATCGCCCATTGAATAACGGAACTCAGCATAAGGCTTTCATTAGTAACCTTCCTGGTGACGTAGTTTCACCACCGTGACAAATAGAGATGAGATCAGAATGAAATTGAGCGGTTTCATTCGCCTACTAAAGACAACGTTTCTGCATAAAGTTCACCATGTACCCAAAATCCATTTGCAATCAGAGCATCAAGAAGCGGTTTTACTGTCGTAACCACCTTCTGCTGTTTTGCAGCCAATAAAATGCCTAATAGCCCTGTAACTTTGAGACCTGCTTGTATCGCTTGTTGTCGCCCTCGCCGCTCATCCATCAGCAAGCGATCGGCGGTTAGTTCAATGGCTAGAGCAATGACTTCGGCTTCACCTACATCTAGGATTGTCTGTAGCGGCTGAAGTAAAGCAGCGTTGGTAACAGAACGAATTTGAATCCAATCAAGCGTTTGAATTGCCAACACTGCGGGATCTTCAGAACCAGAATTAAGCAGTTCTTGATGGACGGCTGTTGGAATGATGACTTCGCTATAAAGTTGTTGGAGAATGACCAACTGTCCGATCGCCGCTAAGTTACTAATCGGAGATGTGTCGCTAACAACAATCATCGCCAACCCGATGCTTTTAGGCTTTCCACGTCCTCTCGCAACTCAGCCAGATCGTAATGTAAAGGGATGTGGCGATCGGCAAGGAGTCTCTGGAATCGCAATTGATTCATCTCAGCCAATCGACTCGCTTGTCCCAGGGTAAGTCGTTCCTGCTGAAATAGTAGGACAGCAATCTCTTGCCGTAGTTCTGCTTCTGTCATCTGCGCTGATTGTAGAAGTTCGTCAGAAATCAAAATACTCATCGTTTTCTGGCTGGTTAGTGGCTCTGATTCTAGAATAGGGGATACAAACCATTCCCCTCCAAAGCAGCATTTTGAGCAAGGTTATAAGCTGGCGGCAGGTAATCTCAAAAGCGTATGACTACGAAAGACCTGATTATGCAAGCACTGAACGACGTTCCTGAGTCCGCACTGCCAGAGATTCTGGAGTATGTGCGAGATCGAAAAGCTCAACATTCTAAACCCTTTAGTTCGCAAAGAAGTCTGGGACGCATACTTAGCTTCAGAGCGTGAGCGCAATGAAGTCTATCGTCGTCTTGCAGACTCCTGATTTTCTGACGCTGCCGGAAGGGATTCTTCGATCGCCGACTTTAAAGCAGGGGTTGGCTTGCCAGCATCGTCAGTTAGGCTAAAGTCATCGACGGATTCATGCTGGTTATGACCATTAGATGGTGAAACGAACGCCTTACGGTGACGGCGATTTGCCCACACCATGCCAGCGGCAAATGTCCCCGCCATCATTGCTCCTCCTAGGGGAACACCAATCCACCAGGGAATTGAGGCTTGCGGGTTAGAAACAGGCGCAGCGATCGTTTCTCCGTGATCCTCGGTTGGCTTGCCACCTCGCAGCGATTGAGCATAGAGCTGATTTGCACGCTGAGTCACAATGCGATCGCCATCAAACAACCCGTTTTTGACCTCAACGAACTCGCCTGCGTCTCGACCCAAGGTGACTTCTGTCGGTTGAAAAGTAGTGCCATTTTGCACAAAGACGATCGTCTTTTGATCGTTGGTTGTCACTAAAGCAGACTTAGGAATTGCCAACCTAGCAACGGGAGTTCGATCTGTGAGCACTTCCAACTCCGCGAACATCCCTGGTTTCAGCACTCCATCAGGATTGTCGAGTTGCGCCTTCACGGGCACCACGCGAGTTTCACCTTGAACAGTAGAACCAATGACGCTAATTTGTCCTTGAAACATTCGCTTGGGCAAGCTAGCAACTTTTAGCTGGACTCGTTGCCCAGTTTGGATGCGATCGAGGTCTTTTTCATAAACATTGGCGCTCACTTGAACGCTGCTGCCGTTGATGATGGTCATTACCTTTTTGCCCGCATCCTCACCCGATTCGCCCGCCGTGGTTTCGCGATCAGCAACGGTGCCTGAAATGGGAGCCGCGATCGTGATGGTGCCATCCTGGTTTGCTCTCGCGCCCAGTTGACGTAGGCGAGCTTGATACGTCTCTGCACTCAGTTGCACTTGCGATCGAGCCACCTGTACGGCGGCTTCTGCCCGTTGCAGTTGGGCAGCGGCTTCGGAGACCTCCAAGCGGCTGGTAGCTTTGGTCAGAGCCGCTTTTGCTTCCGCCAGTTTAGTTTCGGATTCTAGAAAGGTGCGTCGGGGAAGGGCACCACTGGCAGCTAGCACCTGATCTTTGTCGAACCGTTCTTGGGCAAAGCTGAGTTGGGTGCGGGCTTGAGCGATGTCCGTTGCCGCAATTTTCTGTTGTTGAGCAACGTTTTGCTGCGCCAGTCTCAAGTCTGCCTGTGCCTGTTGGGTCGAGCCGATCGCCTCCGATCGACGGTCTAACGCCGTGGTTCGCAGTTCTGCTAATTCTGGGCTGGTCATAATTGCTACTGCCTGACCGGCACGCACTCGATCCCCAGGCTGCACCAAAAGCTGCGTCACCGTTCCCTTAACTGGAGTTGTCACTTCCACCTGTTGGTTCGGTAGTGATTCAATCTGACCAGTGGTTTTGATGCCAAACGCCAAGCGTTGACGCGACACGGCTTCAACCTTTAGCCCCAACCGTTTCGCTGTTTCTGCATCGACCTGCACAGCATCAACAGATTGAGCCGCATGACTGCCGCCCTGAAATTCGTTGCCGTGACCCGCATGAGCCAAAACGCGCAGCGGAGCTGCTAGAAGCAGCAACATGAGTAGAGAGACTGTGATTTGAGTCGGGGATCGTTGAGAGGCATGAGTCATTGGCAGGTTCCTCCACAAGCACTTAATTACCAGCGTTTCAGGTAGCAATGAAAGCAAGATGAAAGCTCGTAGCCAGAACTATTGCTTGTACCAGGCTTGTTTCCACTGCTGCATTTGCTGGATTTCAGCTTTCTGAGAGTCAAGGATTTCCTGCGCCAGCTTTTTAATTTCGGGTCGCTTCGATTTATTCAAAGCATCCTGTGCCATCACTACAGCACCTTCGTGATGAGGAATCATGGCGTTGAGAAACCGCAGATCAAACTGGTCGTCTGCTGCCCCCAAAGACACACTCATCATCATGCTCTTGATCTGGTCTTGAGTCATGGGCATGGAGTGTTTCATCTCAGCGTGGTAGGCGATCGGCTCGGCACTGGCTTTGGGATACCAGGCTTGCCGCCACTGCTTCATCTGGTTCAGCTCTTTGTCCTGAGCCTGAATGATGTTAGCCGCCAGCTTTTGCATTTCAGGACGTTTGGATTTCTGCTGTGCCTCTTTTGCCATTTCGACGGCTCCCTGATGGTGCGGTGTCATAGCATCGACAAAGCGCAGATCAAACTCAGCATCGGCTGGACCCAGATCCATCGACATATGGTCTCCGCTGCCATGGTTCATGCGACCGTGATGCATATTGCCGTGATCCATTTGTTTGGCTCCAGCAGTAGTGGCAGTAGGGCTAGCAGTTTGAGTTTGGTTTTGGGCAGTGGTGGAGCAAGCGTTGAGAAAACTGGCAGTGGCGATCGCCCCTACTATGAGAGCGAGAGAACCTTTTGCAAAGAAGTAATGTGACATAGGTTTCTTTTGCCTGCAATAGAGGATCAGAAAAGTGATGTTGTTATTCTGGACTCTCCAGCTGACCAGAGAGTCAAGCAATTAATGCACCTAGTTGAGAAACTGTTTAAAGCGTGAGTTGTGGCACCCTGACACCCCTCTTAAACGTGGCATAGAGTTAGGGGATCAGGATAAAGTTGCCGTCCTTTTGTAAATCATGGCAAAAATCCTCTTTTTGATAGGTTGCCTTGCTGTATTGAGGAGAAATATAGTCCCTACAAAGTATCGGAAGCACAGGGCGATTTTCTATGGATGTTGGCGCTTTTTATCAGGGCGATCGCTGTCAGTTTACAGTTTGGGCACCACGGCATGAGAAGGTTGCAGTTAATCTTGTTTCTCCCAGCGGGCGCTTGTTGCCGATGGAGCCTGTTGGCTCAGGGTATTGGCAAGTGACTGCTGAAGACATCGCTCCGGGAACACAGTACTTTTATCAGTTGGGTAACGATATCGAACGCCCTGATCCTGCCTCGCACTATCAGCCAGATGGTGTGCATGGTCCCTCTGAGGTGGTTGATCATGCGGCTTTTGACTGGCAAGACCAGCAGTGGTCGGGCATTCCGTTAGACGAACTCATCATCTATGAGCTACATACCGGCACGTTTACTCCTGACAGCACGTTTGATGCCATTATTGACCGGCTGCCCGATTTGCAAGCACTGGGGATCAATGCGATCGAACTGATGCCCGTTGCCCAGTTTCCTGGCGATCGCAATTGGGGCTACGACGGGGTTTATCCCTTTGCAGTGCAAAACTCTTACGGTGGCGCCGAGGGCTTAAAGCGTCTCGTCAATGCGTGCCATCAGCAGGGCATGGCGGTCGTACTGGATGTCATTTATAACCACTTTGGACCAGAGGGGAGCTACTTCAGCGATTACGGACCTTACTTTACCGATAAGTACAACGGCGTTTGGGGTAGTGCGCTGAACTTTGATGACGCCCAAAGTTACGGAGTCCGCAATTACTTTCTGCAAAATGCACTGTATTGGTTTGAGACGTTTCACATTGATATGCTGCGCCTAGATGCGACGGATCACATCATTGACCTGAACGCCAAACACTTCCTTCAAGAGTTGGCAGAGCGGGTGGCTGAGTTTTCCCAGCAGCAAGGGCGGAAGTTCTACCTCACAGCTGAGAATGATGTGAATAACGTCCAGATTTTGCGTGGGTTGGATGAGGGTGGCTATGGGATGGATGCCCAATGGAATGATGGGTTTCATCACTGTGTTCATACCCTGCTTACAGGCGAACAGATCGGCTACTACCAGGATTACGGCACTTGTGGGCAGTTAGCAAAGGCAATCAAGCAAGGCTTTGTCTTTTCTTGGGAATATTCGCCGTTTCGCGATCGTTGGCATGGTAGCGACTCTAGCGCTTTTCCAGGTCAGCAGTTTGTCGTCTGTATTCAAAACCATGATCAGGTAGGCAATCGGATGCTGGGCGATCGTCTTACGCATCTTGTGTCCTTCGACGCGCTGAAGCTAGGTGCAGCCGTCCTGTTGCTGTCGCCCAATGTACCACTACTGTTTATGGGCGAGGAATATGGTGAAGACGCACCGTTTCTTTACTTTGTTAGCCACACGGATGCAAATCTAGTGGAAGCCGTAAGGGCAGGCAGAAAACGCGAATTTTCGCACTTTCATTTGGAAGGTGAATACGTTGATCCACAAAGTAAAGAAACCTTTGAGCGATCGCAGCTACGGTGGGAAAAACGTAACGAAGGTCATCACAAAACCTTGCGTGAACTCTACCAGCATCTCATTCAGCTTCGGCGCACCATCCCTGCTCTCAAAAAGCTGGATAAGCAGAATTTAGAAGCGACTGCCTTAGAAGATCAAAAACTGATCTTGCTGCACCGCTGGTCTGCTGATAGCCAAATTTTCTGCATCATGAATTTCAACCAGGAAGCAGTTAGCTTCGAGTCCAAACTTCCTGATGCAAAATGGCAAAAGATTTTGGATTCGGCGGATGAAAAGTGGTTAGGAACAAAGGCAAGCTTACCAACCGCATTAGAGTCTAATCAGCTCCTTACGATTCCTGGGCTGAGTTTTGCCCTTTATCAAGCATAAGCTGATTTTTCCTTTACTCAGGCATAGCCTCATTTCCTTTTGATCACGCTATGCCTGAATCTACTGAATGAGTCAATTAACGAGCAACCATGTATGAGAATTCCAGTTTCAACCTATCGCATTCAGTTTCGCCAAGAGTATGACTTTGCTGCTGCCACGGCGATCGTACCTTATCTTGCAGCGCTAGGTATTTCTGATCTGTACGCATCTCCCATCTTTAAAGCTAGAGCGGGAAGCAGCCACGGCTATGACGTTGTAGACCCAACTCAACTTAATCCCGAACTAGGCGATCGCGAAGCATTTGATGCTTTAGTAAGCGCTATTCAACAGCATCAAATGGGTTGGCTACAGGATATTGTGCCCAACCACATGGCGTACGATAGCCAAAATTTGTGGCTCATGGATGTGCTGGAAAATGGTTCCGATTCGGATAGTTTTGACTATTTTGATATTGACTGGAATCACATTTACGAAGAGATTCGTGAGCGTGTACTGGCACCACTTTTAGGTAACTTATACAGCGATTGTATTGAAAATGGCGAAATAAAACTTGCGTATGATGAAACAGGCTTAAGTGTTAATTACTATAGTTTGCGGTTGCCTGTTCGTATTGAATCGTATGCACGCTTCATCACCTATAATTTGGGGCAGCTAACGAAGGCTTTAGGTAGACGGCACCCAGATTTTGTCAAACTGCTGGGCATCCTTTACTTGCTCAAAAATCTGCCAGCAGAAGCAAAGGGTAGAGAACGGTACGACCAGGTGGCATTTGTGAAAGGGCTACTCTGGGAACTGCACGAACAAAATGAAGCTGTCAAAGAATTAATTGCAGCTAATGTGCAGTCTTTTAATGGTGAAGTCGGTAGCCCAGAAAGCTTTAACCTACTCGATAGCTTGCTCAATGAACAATTTTATCGGCTTTCCTTTTGGAAGGTTGGAGCAGAAGAAATTAACTATCGTCGCTTCTTTACTGTCAATGAGTTGATTTCAGTCAGAGTGGAAGAGCTTAAAGTTTTTCATAAAACACATTCGCTCATTGCTCAACTCGTTGAAGACGGTATTTTTACCGGAGTACGCATTGATCACATTGACGGTCTTTATAATCCAGTCGAATATTTAGAGCGGCTTCGTGAAAAAATTGGTGATGTCTATATCACAGTCGAAAAAATACTGGAACTAACAGAGTCATTGCCAACAGGCTGGCAGGTTCAAGGCACAAGTGGCTATGAGTTTCTTAACTACGTGAATGGGCTTTTTTGCGATGCTAATAATGAACCTGCGTTCGATCGCTTTTACACCACGTTCACAGGCGTAGCGTCTAGTTACGATCGCCTCTCAGCCGAGAAGAAATGGCTCATTATTGAAAAGAATCTAGCGGGTGATGTCGAAAATCTTGCTCAACGGCTGAAGCGGATAGCAGGGCAAACGCGATCAGGCGGTGACTTTACTGCCTATGGCTTGAAACGTGCATTAAGTGAAATTTTGGCACTCTTTCCAATCTATCGAACCTACATTACATCTGATGCAGTGAGTGAAACCGATCGTCAGGTTATTCAGACCACGATCGCCGCAGCGAAGAAGCAAGTACCGCTCTTACAACGAGAGCTTGAATATATCGAAGCCATTTTGCTACGAAACAATGAAGACTATCTGACTGACGAGCAAAAAGCCGATCGCTTGCACTTTGTGATGCGGATGCAGCAATTGACTGGACCGTTGATGGCAAAAGGCATTGAAGACACACTGCTTTATGGTTATAACCGCTTACTGTCTTTGAATGAAGTGGGCGGTAATCCGAGCCATTTTGGTATTCTTCCAGAGCAGTTTCATACCTTTAATCAGCAAAAGGTAGACCATTGGCTGCATTCAATGAATACAACATCCACTCACGATACAAAACGTGGTGAAGATGTTAGAGCGCGCTTAAACGTGTTGTCAGAAATACCGGATGCGTGGGCAGAGCAGGTTAAGCAATGGGCAGACATTAACTTTAGTAAAAAAGAACGGCTGGGTGGTAGAACCATACCTGATCGCAATGATGAGTACTTTCTGTACCAAACATTAGTTGGTTCTTTTCCCTTTGATGAGGCAGAGTTTCCAGCCTTCGTTGAGCGTCTCAAAGATTACTTGATTAAAGCAGTCCGCGAGGCAAAGGTTCATACTGCTTGGTTGCGTCCTGATAGCGAGTATGAGAATGAGTTTATTGCTTTTGCAGAAAAGTTACTAGATGCACCTGAAACGAATGAGTTTCTTGCTCAATTTAGACCCTTCCAGGCAATGATTGCCGAGTATGGCATACTCAATTCACTCTCACAGGTTTTACTGAAAAATGCGGCTCCTGGCGTACCTGATTTGTATCAAGGCGACGAGTTCTGGAATCTAAGTTTTGTTGATCCTGATAACCGTCGTCCGATCGACTATCAGCAACGTATGGCGGTACTAGATCAGCTTAAGACCAAGTTGCCGCATAACCCTTTAGCGCTGATTGATGATCTCTTTGAAACACGGGCAACAGGCAACATTAAATTGTTTTTGACCTATCAGTTACTGCAAGCCCGGAAGGCCTTTGCCAACTTGTTTCAACAGGGTGATTATCAACCGCTTGAGGTGGCAGGCGACTTGCAGAATCACATTATTGCGTTCGCTAGAACGGTAGGTGGACAGGCAGCGATCGCGATTGCCCCTCGCTTCTTCACCCCGTTGGTTCAGCCTGGAGAACGTCCGCTTGGTACGGCAGTCTGGAAAGACACCCATCTCATACTGCCGTCGGGCTTACCTTCGACCTGGACAAACGTCATTACAACTCAGTTGCTGCAAAGCCAGAACACGATCGCCATTGGTGATGCACTTCAGCATTTTCCAGTTGCCCTTTTGGTCAGCAGTTAAACCCAGGCAGTGTTTCCAATAGGAGGTGAGTCGATGAGCGGTTTATCGGCTCACCTGTATAAACAGAACGCTACAGCGTATAGAGCAACAGCAGCACCAGACAAGCATAAAGCAGCCAGGAAACGCCAGCAGGAACACTCAGTAGAGCAAGCAGGGAAACGATGGCAAAGCCCAGCAGCAGTAGGGCGATCGCGATCGCAGCCCACACTGCCCAGCACAGTTTCGACACCATAGCCACAACATTGGACTGTTGTTTGACGAGAAGCGTGTCTTCTCGCACAACTTCGCCGGTCAGCGCAAAGTGTGCCAGCGAGTTGTGGTTTTGCGGTTGCAGGGCGGCACCATGACCACCCTTGAAGTAGGCAACCGTATTTTTCTTGCCTTCGTGAGCGGCAAAGCCGTTATGTCCTGCGGTGCCCAAGTCACTGAAGCGCAAAAGTTCAAAAAAGCCGGGAAAGATGCTCATAATCCAATCGGCAGAGGCAACATCATTGCGAATGGTTTGGACACGCCCCTGCCTCACTAAGCCATCCCAATCATAATCACTACGGACAACGCTGCCAGCAAACGCAATACGATCCATTGTGCAGGCGCGGTATCGTTCTAAAGCGCTGGCAATTAAATAGGTGCCGTTACTATGACCGATATAGCTTAGGGCAGCTCTGGGATGGCGGGCGATCGCTTCAGTATATTCGTCCATAAACCAGTGCACATTCGTTTGCCGTGCACCTAGCAGCAAAAACCGTAGCATGGGGAAATAGCCATAGCCCGCAACACTGACATAAGCCGTTTTTTTCTGCGCTTCAATAGCTTGGCGTACAGCGTTTGTCCATAACCCTGTATCGCGGATGCCATGCATGATAAAGACAACCTGGTCTACCGATAGATCAACGGTTGCATCTGGAATGATGTCGCCTTCGATGGCTTCAAAGGGGGTTGTAAGGGCGTGTTGAAACCGGGCTTTGCGATAGGCTCCAATCTCTGGTTCCTGAAAGCGCACGATCGATTCATGCCCGGTGTCTCGGACTTTGAGATACTTAAAGTTCTGATCGGTTGCAACATCAACGTTATCTTCTTCACAGACAACATCATCCAGATCGCCGAGAAGCTGAATCGTCTGTGGTAGTACAGCGGTGGAGTTTTGACTAAGCCGAATCCAGTCAATCCGTAGATTGGCAACAAACGGGCTACCTCGTTGCAAGCGGCGGATAAATCTTCCAGTGTTGGTGAGGGCGAGGAGGGCGAAACCTAGCCGCTGTAATTGAAACTTGATCCAGTTCATATCTTCAGGTCGCTGCGCCAGCGAAAACCCTCGATTAATACTAGCCATCAAAATAATGCGATCGACCTTCGTTGCCCATGCGCGCTGAGGTATCTTGCCCAGCATCACATGGTCACTGTCATACCCCATTGCCATGACATAGGTTTTGCGAAGGATGAGCGCCCCAGCACTATGCCCAACCAAAAGAATGCGATCGTACGATTAGTAGTCTAATCGGTTGGTTCGCTGCGTGACGGCATCCTCAATATGTTGCACCAAATTCTCGGCAACTCTGCTAGGGTTTGTATTCGCGAAAATCCCCGCTGGATAATCAGGCACCAGCAGATCTGCATTGGGTAAGGACTCTTTCACCGCCGATCGCACCTCGTCTATCTGCTGAGATGTATGCGTATACGCATGAAGAAGGACAACCAGTTGACTGGAACTGCCATTCTCTTCACACGTTGTATTGGTTAGCAGCGTTTTCTTTGGCATTTGCTCTTAAGCGGGCGATCGACCATCACAATGTAGTTAAGGGGGATCTTATCCTGGCAACGCATCCTCACGTCACTGATTAGGTGGCGCAGCAACATAATGCAATTTATTTTTACTTGTAAGGATGAATAGCTTTGTGACTCTGGACTCTGGTATTGCTTTAAGGCTCTTGATCAGCCGTTGGAACTTGGTAAAGCTAGCCGTCTAACTTAAACTAATTGCCACCTAGATAGTTCATTTGTACTGAAGTAATCTATGATATTGATGACTATTGGTTGCGTCGTTGACAAACAACCCGTATCATTTGCCTACATAGCCGCATGGCTGAGGGGATCCCCATGAGCGTTGAGCAGACTACTCAGTTAATCCAACTAATTTTGAACTCGGTGCTGATGACGTTTGCCTGCGTGCTGCTGTTGAATCGCGTCAGTCTACGCCAGACAGCACTCGAAGAAACGCTGCAAGTCGCTAGTCGCCAGTGTCTTGATTTGCTGGAGGCTAGTGATATGCGCGGCAAAGCAAGAAGCGATAGCAAGGGAGTCGATCGCAGCACTAATCGCATCCTCCAAGCCAAAAAGTCTCTCCGTCAACTACAGTATCGCTACCAAGTCGTGCGGTACGGGGTTTTGGCAAATGCTTATGCGTTGTTATGTGCGATCGCCAGTACCTTCGCGCTAGCGTTAAGGACGTTGATCGACCTGGAATGGCTCGTGCCCATGTCGTTGGGTCTGTTTATGTTTGGTGTCACGCTGCTGTTATTAGGGGTTATCCTGGTACTCGTCGATCTCCATACAGCCGATCGTTCGCTTTGGGATGAAATCTCTAATCTGCTGAGTCCTGTGAGGGTCGATAACCCGCTCCGGTCAAGCTGGCAGCAACGGTCTAAAATTGCCGATCGCTTTATGCGTAGTCAGGCTTCTAAAATGCGACCATCGTCTAAAGCAAGGGTTTCCTGAGTGCATCAAGCTTGCGCTTGTAGCTAGTTAAGACTGGGGTGGAATCACGGTAATTTGATTAGTCGCACTATCGCGCACAATCCAACCAATCTTTTTGTCCAGATTCGTCGCATCCTCAGTGACGCTGAAATAAACCTTGCTGCCTTCCCGCGTTTCAACAGCAAAATCGGCGTTTTGGGCATAAATGACTTTGAAGCCACGATCGCGCAAGCAGTACATTGCCCAGCCCTTTAACGTTTGCTGCTCTGGCTTAAACGGAATCGGTGGCTGACTAAACAAGGCTGCGATCGCTGTAATGAGTGGCATTGTAACTCTTAATCCCTGAAATGAACCTTAGTGAATCTCTGGCTTATAGTCCCGTAGCATCAGTGCTTCGACGGCAGCCTGTGGTGTAATATCGCCCTTGAGCAAGCGATCGACCTGGTGTGAAATGGGTACGGCGATCGCTTGCTCGTTGGCTAATTTTATCAAGACCTGGGTCGTGTTCACGCCTTCTGCTGTGCCCTGAAGTTGGGCGATGACATCGGTGAGTGTTTTGCCCTGAGCCAGTTGGTAACCAACCTGGTAGTTGCGACTAAGCGCACTGTTACAGGTTGCCAGCAAATCACCCAAACCAGACAAACCGTAGAAGGTTTCTGGTTTCGCGCCCCAGTAAGTGCCCACACGAATAATTTCGGTAAGTCCGCGAGTGACTAGCGCTGCTTTCGCATTTGTGCCCAGTTGCAGACCATCACAGGCCCCCACCGCGATCGCAATCACGTTTTTGAGCGTCCCACCCAGCTCAACGCCCAGCATATCGGGATTGGTATAAACCCGAAACGCATTAGACGAGAGCGCTGCCTGCACCGTTGCTGCGGCGGCTCGATCGTGGCTGGCAACAACACTGGCGGCGGGTAAGCCCTGCTGAATTTCTTGGGAGAGATTGGGACCTGACAGCACAACAATAGGATGCGATGGTAAGGCTGCCTGCCAGATTTGGGACGGTAGCAGGGGCATGGTGTCAGCGCTGCTAGTGGCTGCCAGCCCTTTGGTTGCAGTAACAAAAACCGTATGCGAGGCGATCGCCACCTGCCCCACTTGCTCGACTACTGCACTCACTCCCTTCATAGAGACAGCCGAGATGACAAGATCAGCGTCACCGAGAACAGTTTGCAAGTCACCCTGTTGGCGTGACCACAGATGTACACTGTGCCCTTTTGCGGCTGCCAATCCCGCTAACGTGATGCCCCAGGCTCCAGCACCTAGAATAACGATCGTACGTTGTGACATAAGCTAAGGCGATCAGCTCTCAGCGTGCGATGGTTTGATCGCAGACTGCGGTGGGCTAACCGCTTGAAGCCGATCGCCTCTTTCCCGTGGAAACCGTTCCATTAGCGCTCTGACTTGCTCGGCATGGTAGGAACTGCGCGTAAGCGGCGAAGCGACTACTTGCAAGAAGCCCAGCGATTCACCATAAATTCTCCAAGCGTTGAACTGCTCCGGTCGCACAAACTCTACAACACCGAGATGTTTTTGGCTGGGCTGGAGGTATTGCCCGATCGTCAGAATGTCACAATCGACTGATCGCAGATCATCCATCACCTGCCGCACTTCAGCATCGGTTTCGCCCAAGCCCACCATAATGCCCGTCTTGGTGTAAACCCAGGGAGCGAAAGCACGAGTATGCTGCAAGAGTTCGAGCGATCGCTGATAGCTACCTTGTGGGCGCACCCGACGATACAAGCGCGCGATCGTCTCGGTGTTGTGGTTTAACACATCTGGGTTTGCTTGCAAGATGGTTGCTAACGCATCCCAGTTGCCGCAGAGGTCAGGGATCAGCACTTCGATCGTGGTTCCTGGTGACGCTGCACGGATAGCACGGATACAGCGATCAAACTGAGCTGCGCCACCATCGGGCAAATCATCCCGATTAACCGATGTAACCACCACATGGTTCAACCGCATTCGACGCACTGCTTCTGCCAATTGCTCTGGTTCTGCCGGGTCAAGCGGTTTTGGCTTTTTCTCAAAGTCAATATCGCAGTAGGGGCAAGCACGGGTGCAAGCAGGTCCCATAATCAGGAAGGTGGCAGTGCCGCTGTTAAAGCACTCGCCAATATTGGGACAGGATGCCTCTTCACAAACTGTGTTCAGCCCCAAATCACGCAAGATTTCCTTAACGTTACCGACCCGCTCCCACTGCGGCGCTTTTACCCGTAACCACTCTGGCTTAACAACCACGTTTGATGCCGTTAGTGAAACAACCTATCGTCCATCCTATCAGGCAAACGTTAGAAGGCAGTAGCTCTAGCGGCTGCAACCCAGTTTTTACCGCACAGGGCTACGTTCGGGTGGTGACATATTGCTTGGCATTGCCGTACTCTGCTTGCCACTGAGCGTTGATACATTTTTCTGGCTAGCCTTAGCAGTTGCCGCTTGAGCAGGAGCCGTTGACGGCTCGACTGTTACTGGTGGTGGCATTGGTGCTGAATTTACCTGCGGGGGGGCGGCTTGCTGCGAAACCCAGGCGATGCCGCTAGCCATAAGGGCTGCATACCCTACATAGATGTGCATCGAGTCCAAGCGTAACCCAACGTGCGTTTTTGGCTGTTGCCATGACGGTATAACAGCTGTTGCAGTCTCGATCTCCGGTAACGATGCTGCCAGGTGGTTGCCATCCAAACCCAAAGTATTACCAATCTGGCGAATAAAGCCACGCAGATAAATGTCCTCTGGTAGTCGATCGATACGCCCCATTTCCAACGCTTCTAATTGATGAACGGGAATTTGGGTCTTCATATGGAGATGGTACGGAGACCAGGCTTTTTCTTGCCGCGCCTGCCGGATCACTTGACCCAATTCTCGCAGGCAAGCCTCGCGTGCTTGTAGCGCTGACTGTGCTGCCAACTCTTTTTTGCTACGCTTTTTAGGCATATTGGCTCTGAGTTGCTTTGTTGTCGGCATCGCTGGCGGTGGGTAAACGGTAATATGCCCATTCAGGAGGTGGGTTGGAGGGCTATCTGAAGGTGCAGCAAGTACAGTGGTCGGAGGGTGGTTGTGAGCGGGCGCGGTCATAGCTACCTCATTAAGGCTAGCGTTCGGTGGTGGCGGTGCAGGTGGTTGTTGGAGTTTGGGTGCAGCCACTGATAACGTTGAGCCGCTAAAGCCTTGACCGCCTGATGGCATAAGCCCTGCCGGTTTCTTTCGCACCAGCTTACGTAACGCCAGTCGAATCGCTTCTCTACCGACTGCCCGCACCATGCACTGCACTTGCCTCGTTAGATCCTCTGGCAATGCCTTGATGCTTGAGAGCATCTGCCCATAAATTTCACTTTGATAAAGCTCCGTCTCTACCTGACCCAAAATGGCTCGCAGTCCATTCAGAGACATCTCGGCATTGCCTCCAGGAACACCCACATAGTAAGTAGACTCGTGTGCTAGCATCAATCGCCTCCCCTAGTTAAAACATTAAGCACTCAATAGCACACCCCAAAGCAACTGTGGCGGCAGCGGCGATCGCACCAGCGCCTAACCTGCGTTTACATTTAGTTGGCTAAACTATCTTCATATCTTCATTCGGGGGCTTCATCCATTCTCCGGATGGATAGGACACTTTTCCAAACAAAACGGCAGAGCAATCGCCCTGCCGTCAACATATAAATCTAGACATTACCGCTTTAGTAGCGTTTATCTTTTGAGGAACATTCTTGAACCAGACAACGCTCGAACAGTGCAATTTGATGCAAACGGTAAAAGTGACGCGGGTTAAGTACAACCTTAAACCTGGAGTCAAAGACTGGCTGGGTCAGAAATTGTCGGAATGGGAAGTAAAGCTTTGCGTGTTGTAAGGAAAACATAAGAAAAATTCCAGGTAGCAAGGGCGGGCAACACCCACGACAGGCAAGCAAGGCGCTGCTTGGTGATTTGCCACTACAACCATGCCAAAATTACGCCTAAAACCCCCTGTGAAGATTGCGGATCTTCCTCCATCATTTTTTTTGATGTCTGTATTTCTATGGAGAAAGGATCGGTGATCAGCTATCTAAAGGGCTTAAAGTAAGCACAAACGTTGTTCAGCCCTTGCCTCTTTTAACAAAGTAAGAGCGCTACCTTACATTATTTGACATCCTCTGCCCCTCTTCTGCTCTGCTCCGCTGCCTAAGACTTTGGATTCCATGGCAGCCCTGCTGTCCAGGGGAGCTTGTGCATGACGAATTTGCAGAGTATATAGACACGATCGCCACTGACCGTTCCATGCGGACCCACAATGCGAAATGCCAGTTCGAGGAAGAAGGTCAGATCGGTATAGCGTTGCATAAACCGCGCGTATCGTTCTTTTGCCTTAGCAGGTGCCTTTATACCTGGCTTTGATAAGTCGATCAGGGGTTTGGTCACCTCAATTTCCAGGTTTGCTGGAGACGTACTATCAAGCTTGTCTGCCTTTCGTTCGCCTTTTCGCTGGAGTAAATCTTCAGCCGTGATAGTTTCCTTAAGTGTACTGTTAGGCGTAATCGTGCTAAACACTTGATTTTGAAAGAGATCTACAGTGGTACCAGGCATTAAACGGGTGACCCGGCGCGATCGACCATCTAGATCCGTGAAGGCACAGTAATCCCAATCCACATAGAGCGAAATGCCGTGCGGTTTATCATCAACGGGTTCATAAGCTGCTTGATTTTTGATGCTAATCGCCAGTTGCTTAAGCTTGTCAAACTCATAACGGCTATCAAATTTGAAGCTGATGTCAATTAAGCCCTCTAGGTTCTGATTCTCTAACTGTTGCCTGAGAAAATCTGCATCTAAATGAATCGTAAACTCATCGTTGAAGGCATCAACAATCAGGTACAGAAAATAGGCAATACACAGCACATAAGCTGTCAGAATAATCGGATCAACAGGGTTCATCGGCGCATTGAAGAATGAAGCTGTTTTTGTTCAGCAGTGCTGCTTTTAGCGCTGACCGTCGAGAAATTCTCAAACCATCCTCGCCGCCAGAAAAGGAAGAGCATACTCACACCAATCAGTGCCATTAATACCATGACTAGCGGGTAACCCCAATACCAATTGAGTTCAGGCATATTCACTGGTGATTTTTCAGTGTTAAAATTCATGCCGTAAATCCCGGCAATAAACGTAAGCGGAATAAAGATAGATGAAATCACGGTTAGCAGCTTCATAATTTCGTTCATCTTATTGCTAACTGACGAGAGATACACATCCATCAAACTGGCTGCCAACTCACGATAGGTTTCTACCATATCAAGCACCTGAATGGCATGGTCGTAACAATCGCGAAGATAGATATGTACATCGGGACTAATTAAATCACTGCCATCACGAATGAGTGCATTAATAGCATCACGCTGGGGCCAGATGGCACGTCGCAAGCCTAATAATTCGCGTTTAACGGTGTGAATTTTTTCTAGAGTTTGACGCGACGGACTCTCGACCACTTCATTTTCCAGTGCTTCAATCTGCTCGCCATATTCTTCCAAAACCGGGAAGAAGCCATCAATAATCGAGTCCAGCAGACTATAAGCCAGATAGTCTGCGCCTTGCTTGCGGATGTTACCTTTGCCAGTACGAATACGCTCACGAATGGGACCAAAGCAGTCGTATTCTGGTTCTTCCTGCACCGTCAACAGGTAGTGCCGACCCAAGATGAGACTGACTTGTTCACTAATAAAACCATTGCCAGATGACTTCAGCGTCACCATGCGCGCAATAACCAGCAGTTGATCGTCATAATCCTCGATTTTGGGACGCTGTGGAACATTAACAATATCTTCAAGCACAAGTGGATGAAGGTTAAACACATTTCCCAAACGGCGCAGCACATCTTCGCTACCCAGACCTTTTACATCCACCCAGGAGACAGATTCAGTATCCAGGTAGGGAATGCAGTCTTCGGGCGTTTCAACTTCTAGCCGAGTCGCTAGTGCTTCGTTATAGTCGATCAGCACAATGACAGGCGGAGACGCATCCGCTTCGATGTTGAGCGTTCCCGGCATACTGCCTGGAGTGTCGTAGAAATAGTCGAAGTGGGAATCGTCATCGGATGACGTATGAACTGATGGCAGGGTAGTAGTAGAAAAGCGATGCTCGACCATCTAGTAGTTCCTCGTAACGAGTTGACTGAGTGTCTTCCCTATTTAATCAACTTTGCTCGATAAATGATGGTCTTACAGCATTTGTCAGGTTGCTTAGTAACGGTTTTGGGAGCTTAGGGGTTATGGCAAAAGGATGAAGGATAAAGGATGAGGGAGGAATAGAAGCTCTGGTAGATACAAATGAACCGTCTGTAAGCGGGCTAAGCGATCGCCAGCAAAAAAGCAGCCTGTCGTTAACAAGCTGCTCTAAAGAATCCTAAAGGGATGGATCTAGCGCGGTTGGACTACATCATGCCCATACCGCCCATGCCGCCCATACCGCCCATGCCACCCATACCGCCCATGCCACCCATGTCAGGAGCACCGCCGCCAGCACCTTTTGGTTCAGGCTTTTCGACGACCAGTGCTTCGGTGGTGAGTACCATGCCTGCGATCGAGGCTGCATCTTGAATGGCAGAGCGTACGACCTTAGCAGGATCAACGATTCCCGCTGCAATCAGGTCTTCATAGACATCGGTGAGAGCGTTATAGCCAGTGTTGAAGTCAGAATGACGGACTTTTTCGACGACAACGGTGCCTTCAACACCAGCATTGTCTGCAATTTGACGCAGAGGGGCTTCTAGTGCCTTGATGACAATATCGGCTCCGATTTGTTCTTCAGCGCTCAAGCTGTTTCTAAACTCAGCCAGTTTGGGGATGAGGTGGATCAGCGTGGTGCCACCACCAGGAACGATACCTTCTTCAACGGCTGCTTTAGTCGCGTTGAGGGCATCTTCAATGCGGAGCTTGCGGTTTTTAAGTTCCGTCTCAGTTGCGGCACCGACTTTGATGACCGCTACGCCACCTGCTAACTTAGCAATGCGTTCTTGCAGTTTTTCTTTGTCATATTCAGAATCGCTGCGATCGAGTTCCTTGCGGATTTGCTCAACGCGCTGGTCGATGTCCTTTTTGTTTTCTTCCCCAGAGACGATCGTGGTGGAGTCTTTAGTGATGGTGATTTTCTGTGCTTTACCCAGCATTTCGAGGGTGACAGTATCAAGGCTGAGTCCGATTTCTTCGGAAACAACTTGCCCACCCGTCAGAACGGCAATGTCTTGCAGCAGCGCTTTACGACGTTCGCCAAAGCCAGGTGCCTTGATTGCGGTTGCGTTGAGCACGCCACGGAGACGGTTGACGACAAGGGTTGCCAGCGCTTCGCCTTCTACATCTTCGGCGATGATCAGCAGGGGTTGCCCTGATCGCGCGATTTTCTCCAGCACGGGAATCAGATCCTGGATGGAGCTGATTTTTTTGTCGGCGATCAGAATAAGGGGATTGTCCAATTCGGCAATCATCCGTTCGCCATCAGTGACAAAGTACGGGGAAATGTAGCCGCGATCGATCTGCATCCCTTCTACCAAGTCCAACTCAGTGCTGAGGGATTTGGATTCTTCGACGGTGATCACGCCATCTTTGCCAACTTTATCCATCGCTTCAGCGATCATGGAGCCGACTTCTTCATCGTTACCCGATGAAACGGTAGCAACTTGGGCGATCGCGTTTCCTTCCACAGGTTTAGCGACTGCCTGAATTTCTTCCACCAGTTTGATCACAGCTTTCTCAATGCCGCGTCGTAGGGCAACTGGGTTGGTGCCAGCGGCGACATTTTTCATGCCTTCGCGAATCATGGCTTGGGCGAGCACGGTAGCAGTGGTAGTGCCATCGCCTGCCAGATCCTTCGTTTTAGACGCAACTTCACGGATGAGAGCAGCGCCTGTATTTTCCAGCGGATCTTCTAGCTCGATTTCTCTAGCGATCGTCACACCGTCGTTCACAATCTGGGGTGCGCCATACTTCTTTTCCAAAAGGACGTTTCGACCTTTGGGACCCAGGGTCACGCGAACGGCATCTGCCAGCGCATTCACGCCTCGCTCTAATGCCTGCCGCGATTCGTCATTGAAGACAACAATTTTTGCCATAACTACTCGCTCAGTTCTCCACATTGACTTTAGCACTCTCTGCGATCGAGTGCTAAGGAATCAGGAATTCCGTTGCGAGTTAGATTTTTGAGTCAAGCGGTGGTGTCTGCCGAGGCGCGATCGACCGCATGGACTTGCTTCTGCTGGGTCAACTGGCTGGTATATTGCTCACCCCATGTCCGCATCAACAGCAAAATTGGCTCCAGGCTACGACCAAATTCAGTGAGTGAATACTCAACTTTTGGCGGCACCTCAGCATAAACAGTCCGCAAGACTACGCCATCCTGCTCTAGCTCTCGCAGTTGCAGCGTCAACATACGCTGAGTGCAACCATCAATCAGCCGATGGAGTTCATTAAAACGCTTTGTGCCTTCTAAAAGGTGAAAAAGAATCACACCTTTCCAGCGTCCGCCAATGACATCCAGAGTAGCTTCTACCGCACATCCGTAGCGGCAAACGTTCTGTCGTTTTCGCATAGCAGTTCTCAGACAGGATACTTTTTGATAGTACTCTACAAAAATGTGCGTACTTGGCAAAATGTAGGCAAACCTCCAAAATCAAGGTGTTCGGAGGACTAAGGGGCGGAAGGGGCAGAGGGAGCAGGGGAGGCAGAGGAGCAATCAAATCTCTCTCTACTCAAAATGCAAAGCATAAAACTTAAATCTTCCCTTGCTCCTCCCGCTTTCCCTGCGTCCCCTGCTTTCCCCCTCCCTTACCCTTATTAGGAGATTTCTATGCAAGCGTATGAATTACGTAATGATCAGCCGGGATTAGAGGCACTAACTCTAGTAGAGCGACCTAATCCGCAGCCGCAAGTAGGGCAAGTTTTAGTGAAGATGCACGCTGCCTCATTGAACTATCGGGATTTACTGGTGATAAAGGGAGCGTACGGTTCCCAAGCGATACAGCCGATCGTGCCGCTTTCGGATGGTGCAGGCGAAGTCGTTGCCGTAGGGTCGGGCGTGAACCGTGTACAGATTGGCGATCGCGTAGCAGGAGCCTTTATGCAAACGTTTCTGGCAGGCGAACTGACCTCAGAAAAAGCAAAATCCGCGCTGGGTGGGGCGATCGATGGCGTGCTGGCAGAATACGTGGTGTTTAGTGAGCAAGGCATCGTTAAAATTCCCGCTCATCTTTCCTATGAGGAAGCCGCAACGTTACCGTGCGCGGCGGTTACTGCCTGGAATGCGCTGGTAGCTGAAGGGCAACTAAAAGCGGGCGACACCGTTTTACTGCAAGGCACGGGCGGGGTCTCACTCTTTGCACTGCAATTTGCCAGGATGATGGGGGCAACGGTCATCATTACCAGTAGCAGCGATGCCAAACTGGAGCGGGCAAAGCAATTGGGAGCCGCTGTTGGCATTAATTACAAAACGACACCCCACTGGGAGGAAGCGGTCTGGGCACTGACAGACCACAGAGGCGTTGATCATGTGATTGAGGTGGGTGGCTCAAACACCTTGTCTCAGTCGTTGAGAGCCGTTCGTTATGGGGGCAGAATTGCTTTAATTGGCGTGCTAACGGGCACGGCTGGAGACGTTCAAACCAGCGCTATTCTGCATAAACACGTCCGCGTTCAAGGCATCTATGTTGGCTCCCGCGATTTGTTTGAGACAATGAATCGGGCGATCGCGTTGCACAAAATGCAACCCGTTATCGATCGGACGTTTCCCTTCTCTGCTGCGAAGGAAGCCATGCGCTATCTAGAAAGCGGCGCACACTTTGGCAAAGTCGTGATCAGCATTTGAGCAATTTTTTAGCTTTCAGCCGTCAGCGGTCAGCTTTTAGCCTTCATCCTTTAGCCTTCTTCTTTACTTCTGCCCTCTGCCCTCAGCCTTCTTCTGCTCTCTGCCCCCTAAGCCATCACCATCCCACCATCAACATTCATCACCTGTCCTGTGATGTAGGCAGCAGCAGGGTCAGCCGCCAGGAAGCGAATCAGCCCCGCCACTTCTTCAGGCTTGCCGTAGCGTCCTAACGGAATAAATTGCAAGATAGCATCTGCCTTAACGTCAGCCGTCATGTCTGTTGTGATAAAGCCAGGAGCGACTGCATTCACCGTGATGCCGCGGGTTGCCAATTCTTTTGCGACTGTTTTGGTGAAGCCAATGACACCTGCTTTAGCAGCGCTATAGTTTGCCTGACCAGGATTGCCCATTTGCCCTGCAACAGAGGTGATGTTGACGATGCGACCCGATCGCTGCTTCAGCATAATTTTGCTTACGGCGCGGGTACACAAAAAGACACCTGTTAGGTTGAGGTCAATAACTGCCTGCCAGTCCTCTGGTTTCATCCGTAGCAGCAGCGTATCGCGGGTGATGCCAGCATTGTTGACCAACACATCCACCTGCCCCCACTTCTCCATGACAGCGTTGATTAACCCATCCACCTGATCGGCTTTAGACACATCTGCAGGAAGGGCGATCGCGCTACTGCCCAAAGCCTCAACCTCTGCCACCACCTGATCGGCAGCTTCCCGAGAACTGGCATAGTTAACCACAACCGTTGCCCCTTCTGCCGCCAACGCTAGAGCCGTAGCACGACCAATGCCGCGTGAGGCTCCGGTGACGATCGCCACTTTTCCCTGTAGTCGTTGCTGGCTAGTTGGCAGTGCTTCCATAGTCCTTTCTCCAAATGTCGCTCAATGATCATAGAGGAAAGGGGGAGTAGGGAGTAGGCTTCGACGTAAGGGCTTAGCCGAGCGGGAGTAAACAAGGAGGGCAGACGAGGCAGAGGGCAAAGGGCAAAGGGCAGAGGGGGCAGGGGAAACAAAAGAAGGGGGAGCGAGCCGACGGGATGAGGGGCGATCGGTGTTAGCAGGATTAGGATAGAAGAGTGGCACTTGGAGAATTTGAATAATGGCAGTAAACAAGCAGTTTGATAGCTTTGAGGAGTTGCTTTCTGGCTCAGAATTGCCCGTTTTGGTAGATTTTTATGCAACCTGGTGCGGTCCTTGTCAAATGATGGCAGGCATTTTAGAGCAAGTAAATGCTCAAATGAAGCATCAGGTAAAGGTCATCAAGATTGATACAGAAAAGTACCCTCAATTAGCATCAGAGCACCAAATTCATGCGCTGCCAACGTTGGTGCTGTTTAAGCAGGGGCAACCTGTAGAGCGCATTGAAGGCGTTGTGCCTGCGGAGCAATTAATTCAACGGCTGAAAGCGCTGGTGTAGGCAATGAAGGGTAAGGAGTAAGGGGTAGGAAAGGTTTTGAGTTTTGCCTTGCCCTGCGTTACCAGTGAATGAGGCAGAGCACGGCTTATGTGGCTTTAGCAGCAGTTCAGTAGTTCAGCTTTGCCTTCCGCCTCTGCTTCCCTAGCCTCTTGTTGCTAGCCGCTATCCACGCCCCAAAGCCTTTATCTATATGGCTTTCTTATAGCTGCGGGTGTCTGGAATTAGCAAAAAAGTCTCAAAAGCCACATATCTTAAAGGTTTCGCCGATCCAGAGCGAATGGATCGCTTTAGAATAAGGCATTAAAAGTTCGAGTGCGTCGGTGTTTCAGCCGTTTTATAGAAATTCAAGCAGAATCTTTAATTGCTGGATTTCGCTCGAAACCCCGATAAACACTGCGTTATGCCCTAAAAAACTAAGGAGAACCTATGAATAAGGGAGAGTTGGTGGATGCTGTGGCAGATAAAGCCAGCGTGACGAAAAAGCAGGCTGATGCGGTGCTGACGGCTGCTTTGGAAGCGATCGTCGAAGCCGTGAGCGAGGGTGACAAAGTAACGCTCGTTGGCTTTGGTTCCTTTGAGCCACGGGAGCGCAAAGCCCGCGAGGGACGTAACCCCAAAACGGGTGACAAGATGGATATTCCTGCGACGAAGGTGCCAGCATTTTCAGCCGGAAAGCTGTTTAGGGAGAAGGTTGCTCCTGAAAAGCAATAACGATTCGGCGATTGCGCCTTTGCCTGACCGTCCGCAGCATGGGGGAAATTTAGTTTGGGCAGCATCGCTTGCTCACTGTTCCCCCTCTGCCATTCTTGATTTTTCTGCCAGTATTAATCCGCTAGGTCCCCCAGAATCTGCGATCGCTGCCATTCAAGCGCACTTGGGCGACCTGAAGGCGTACCCTGACCCTCAATATAGTGCGTTGCGATCAGCGCTCGGTGCATTCCATCACATGCCACCAGAGTATATTCTTCCTGGTAATGGTGCGGCTGAACTGTTGACCTGGGCGTGTCGTGATTTAGCGGCGTTGGACGCTACTTGCCTGTTTACGCCTGCCTTTAGTGACTATCAGCGAGCGCTTAAAGCCTTCAACGCTCACGTCTTGGCACGTCCGTTAGCACCTCAGGACGATCGCCATTGGAATTTTGAACAGGCTTTGCCGCTCGAAGCCGGTAAGCAGCGATTGAATGGTCAAGCGCTTGGGCTATTGCTCAACAATCCGCATAACCCGACTGGGAGCCTTTTAACAAAGCACTGCTTGCAGCCGCATTTGCATGATTACGCGCTGGTGGTAGTAGATGAAGCATTTATGGACTTCTTGCCACCAGACAAGCAGCAGAGCGTGATTGATCTGGTTTTGGAGCAACCAAATTTGGTGGTATTGCGATCGCTCACGAAGTTTTACAGCCTGCCGGGGCTGCGGTTGGGCTACGCGGTCGCCCATCCCGATCGGCTCAAGCGTTGGCAAGAGTGGCGCGACCCCTGGTCTGTGAATGCACTAGCAGCAGCAGCAGGTGCAGTGATGGTGCAAGACACCGCATTTCAGCAGCAGACGTGGGAGTGGCTGGCGGCAGCAAAGCCTCGGTTGTTTCACGGTTTAGCTAGCTTGCCGGGGTTACAGCCGTCTCCTGGTGCAGCGAATTTTTTGCTGGTCGAGTCGGATCGATCGGTCGTGCAACTGCAAATGGAACTTTTGAAGCGACACCAGATCCTGATTCGGGATTGTTTGAGTTTTCCATCACTAGGCGATCGCTATTTCCGTGTCGCCATTCGCACTGAGGCTGAAAACCAGCGGTTAATAGACGGCTTAAGTTGCATCCTCTGAAAGGGAAAGTAGGGTTAGTGTTAAGTTGTGTGCCTTCATAGTTTCAACTTCTGCCCCCTTTCTTCTCTCCCTTTATGCCTGTTGATTACGATCTGGTTGTTATTGGTGGTAGTGCGGCTGGCATTCAGGCAGCGATCGCGGCGGCTCAGCTCAAAGCCCGTGTAGTGCTGGTGGATCAGGGCTGTGCTACTAGTAAGATAAGCGATGCTCACGTGCTAAGTGCTATGGGGCAAACGCTTAGACAGTTACAGCGAGGGGTACAGCTAGGTCTTGAGACGATAGAGGCAACGCTTCCGTCTGAAGCAACAGTGTGGACGCAAGCAAAACGCTGGTCGGTTGCGGCAAAGACTGCCAGCACTGAAATGCATTCTCCCGCTGTCCTCTCTGCTATGGGAATCGAGGTGATTGCTGGCTTTGGTGAGTTTCATCGCAAACCCCAACTCGGCTTGCTGGTTAATGGTCGATCGCTGCGATCGTGTGCTTACCTTTTGGCGATCGATTCTCTTCGTGTCAGCTTCCAAACCGAGCCAACAGGGGTTGGAACAGTGCTACCGCCGCTTGCAGCGATTGATGGACTGACCACTGTTGGCTACTTGACGGCTGATGTGGTTTTACAAAAACTGCCTTCACTGGCATCTCGTCAACTCGTCATCATTGGCAGGGAAGCGATCGGCGTTGAATTGGCGCAAAGCCTGGTGCGGCTTGGACGATCGGTCATGCTCATTGTGCCGGATGCCCAATTGCTCCCGCACGAAGATGCCGAAGCCGCCTTTTTGATTCAGGCGCAGCTAGAAGCAGAAGGCGTAGAGGTTTTAACGGGAACGAGTGTGAGCCAGGTACGAGAAATTGACGGTAAAAAATGGGTACAGGCAGGCAATCGGGCGATCGAAACGGACGAAATCATCCTGGCTATGACACCACCGTTTGACCAAACCAGCCTCAATCTGCCAGCCGCAAACGTCAAACAGTCATCCTCAGGCATTCTGGTCAATGCGAAACTACAAACCACCAATCCTTGCATCTACGCCTGTCGGGGACGGATTGCTGGTTACGATACTCCGCACATTGCGCTCGCTGACGCTAAAGTCGCCCTCAAAAATGCGCTGTTTCTGCCGATCGCCAAAGTCACCGATCGCCCTATTCTCAGCGTTGTTGCCACCCACCCACCTTTAGCACGAGTGGGACAAACCGAAACCGCTGCCGTTCAACGCTATGGCAATGACGTAACCATCCTCCGCCAACCCTTCAAAACGCTGGCTAAAGCCCAACTTCAAGATGAAACAACCGGCTTTTGCAAACTGCTGGTGCATCGCAATGGCGAACTTCTGGGCGCACACATCGTTGGTTGGCAAGCGGAAGAACTAATTAGCACGATCGCCCTTGCTATGCAGCAAAAACTCAAAATTCAGGCGATCGCTGCTCTCGTGTTACCGTCATCGTCTCTCGCCGTAATCCTTCAACAAACTGCCGCCGAATGGCAGCGCCTTCGATTGCAGAGAAACACTAGATTGCAGGATTTTCTGGAAGGCTTTTTCAACTGGCGGCGATCGGTAAACTGAGGCGTAGTTGCTAGCGGTTGGTTGTTAGTTTTTAGAAGGAGTCAGAAAACAGAAGCCAGGAGTCAGAAACCACGAATCAGAAGATGAAAGGTAAAAGCTGACCGCTGACTGCTGACCGCTATCACACCCTTGCTAGCGTCACCTTCTCTGGCTGATCTTGATACTTGCCGCGTCGAGTTTCGTAGCTTACAGCGCAGGGCGCTCCTTCCAAAAAGAGCAATTGAACAACACCTTCGCCTGCATAAATGCGGCAATCAGCGCTAGACGAGTTGGAAAATTCTAGTGTCAAATAACCGCGCCAACCAGCCTCGGCAGGCGTTAAGTTCGCAATAATGCCGCAACGAGCATAGGTACTCTTACCAATGCAAACCACCGTCACGTTTTCAGGCACTTCCAGCTTTTCTAGCGCCACCCCTAAGCCGTAAGAATGGGCAGGCAAAATAAAGTGATGTCCGTCCTCACCTGCATGGAGTTGGGCGGGTTCTAGATTGGCAGGGTTAAAGTTTTTGGGGTCAACCACTGTGCCAGGGATGTGCTTAAAAATCCGAAACTCAGAGGGTGAAAGTCTCAGGTCGTAACCGTAGCTGCTCAACCCGTAGGAAATAACTGGCAAGCCATCGACTTTTCTAACTAATTGTGGCTCAAAGGGACTAATCATTCCCTGTTCAGCCATTTGTGTAATCCAAGTGTCGTTTTTAATCATGACTGGTTAGGTTTGATGGCTCTGAGTGATGACTATCTTTGTAAAGCTGATAGCTGAACGCTAAAGGCTAAGGCTGATGGCTACGCCGGAGTTCGGTGATTTGATCCGCTACGTCAAGGAGCGATCGCGGCATTTCTGGTCCCGTAAGGATAATATCCACGTGACGCGGACGCTGTTGCAGGAGTGATAGCACCTCTGTATCAGCAATCAGCCCAAAATTGACTGCCAAACTCAGTTCATCCAGCACTACCAGTTCGTATTTACCTTCCAGGACGATCGCCTGCGTATACTCCCACAGCTCCAACAGCGATCGCGTCTCCTCTTCATCCAACTGGGGCGTATCAATACAGCGCGGCAAATTGCAGCGAATCCAGTCCAGGTTTTGACCCAATTGCACCGGATGCTCGTAGCCTTGACCAATACCACCCTTGAGAAACTGCACGACCAATACGGGTGTGCCCTGTCCAGCAATCCGCAACGCCTGCGCCATCACGTTGGTAAAAAAGCTGCGATGCGAACACGTAAAAACCTGTACCAGCCCTTCAACCCGATGGGTGAGTTGATGACCGACATCGATCGAGGGGGTTTCGATCTGTGAAACCATAAGCTATATCCAGGTAACGATTAACTAGTATCAGCGTTAGTCTTAAACTTTTTGAAGTACTCAGAATCTAGCGTGATTTGCAGGGTTTCTCCCACATCAAACACTATATGTAATAGTCCGTCAAGCATAAGGTACTAATCATACGATCGTGCAGTGGTGTCATGAGAAATGGTGCAAAATAGCCTTGAGCCAAGCAGCAGGAGCCGTCAGCCATGAAACTCGTTATTTTGGGAGGACCAGGAGCCGGAAAAGGAACGCAAGCAGAGCAACTGTGTCAATCGTTAGGCATCACTGGGATTTCAACTGGCGATATTCTGCGAAGCGCGATCGCAGCTCAAACGGAACTGGGCAAGCAGGTGCAAACGCAAGTTGAGCAGGGTGAATTGGTCTCCGATAACAGCATGATTGACCTCATTCGACAGCGCTTATTGCAACCAGATGTGGTGCAAGGCTGGCTGCTCGAAGGCTATCCTCGCACGGCGTTTCAGGCAGAGGAGCTTGATTTTCTGCTCGATACACTTGACCAGCAGTTGGATTTTGCGATTTTACTTCAGGTTCCCGACTCGGTTTTGGTCAGTCGTTCGCTGACAAGAGCCAGAACTGACGATACCTTAGAAGCAATTCAGCGGCGCATCACTCTCTTTCATGAGTGCACTACGCCACTGCTGGAGTACTACGCTATGCGCGATCGCCTACTCAAGGTCGATGGCAATCAGGCGATCGCTCAGGTACAGCAAGCAATCGTGCAACAGCTCAAGCCGCAGTAAGAACAGTCGTGCCCCTAGCCCCCTAGCTCTAACCCCTGTATCCTGAGCAAGGGGATTTGAGGCAAACGTATGGCTTGGCAGCGTCCAGATGGTCGACGATCGAATCAGTTGCGCCCGGTGAGCTTTGAGCGCAACTTTACGCGCTTTGCAGCAGCATCGGTGTTAGCAAAATGTGGTGATACGCAGGTGCTTTGTAATGTCTCCATTCAGCCGAAAGTGCCCAGATTTTTGGAAGGTAAGGGGCAGGGCTGGCTAACGGCAGAATATCGTATGCTGCCCGGTGCCACGCCAGATCGCCAGGAGCGAGAACTCATGAAGCTCTCTGGTCGGACGCAGGAGATTCAACGATTGATTGGGCGCAGTTTGCGATCGACCCTGGATATGGCACTGCTGGGCGAACGCACGATCGTCGTTGATGCCGATGTGCTGCAAGCGGATGCTGGTACACGCACCACGTCCATCACGGGCGGCTTTGTGGCGCTGAAGGATGCACTGGATCAACTGGTGGCAAAGGGGGAACTGGCGCGATCGCCCATCATCCATCAAGTGGCTGCGGTTTCTGTGGGATTGATTGATGACCAACCCTTACTCGACCTCAACTATCCCGAAGATGTCGCCGCCGAGCTTGACTGCAATGTGGTAATGAACGAAAAGCTGGAATTGATCGAAATTCAAGGCACTGCCGAAACAGGTAGCTTTAGCCGTGCCCAACTCAACCGCATTCTGGACACTGCTGAAAAGGGCATTCAGGAGTTGCTAGACGCACAGCTTCGCGCGTTTTAGCCTCTAGCAGGCTTGTTGTCGTGACGATTAAACGACGATCGCTGAGGTTTGAAAGACGGCAAAGAGAGTTCTAGCTTACTTCTTGGCTTCCTCGATCGGTCGAACTGACGTTTAGTTTTATTCTCAGCCCCCAGGCTCTAGTGGCGGCAGTTATCACAGTGCCCACAGCGTAAGTTCAATGCGTCTGCCTCAAACCCAAACGCACTAAGCAAAAAGCGCCAACGACAGTCTCGCGTTTTAAGGTACTCGGTCATCTGTTTGGCAGCCTGAGTATTTGATTGTCCTGTGCGATCAACGTTTCCAGACTTCATCACGTAATGGAACGGATCAGACCATTCCAGGTGTCCGGTGCTGTTGAGCAGAGAGAGGGCGATCGCGCCATCCTTAAATTGTCTGCTAACGCTAGCGACATCCCCTTGAGTTGGCAATTTGTGGCTAAGTGCCTGCGCTGATCGCTGCTGCTTTTGTGCCTGTTCGACAAAAAACTGTCGTCGCTGTTTGTCTTCTGGATCAAGCCAGCCTGTTGTCTCGCTGATGAGCGTCAGAGCTGTAGCAGGTTTTCCGTCCCGTCCGGCTCGTCCGACTTCCTGCACATACTCTGATAGCAGCAGCGGCGAGTGAAAATGCACGACCCAACGGCAATCTGGTTTGTCAATCCCCATGCCAAAGGCGCAGGTGCAGATAACGAACTGTATTGTGCCACCTAACCAGGCTTTTTCAAGCTGCCGACGCTCATCAGCACTCAGCCCTGCATGATAGGCTGCCGTCTGAAAACCTTGCTGCGACAGCCACTCTGCCAGAGTTTCACTATCGCGACGAGTGCGGACATACACTAATCCCGCTTGCCCTAGCTGCGCTTGAATAAACTTCAGCATTTGCTGCCGTCGCTGCCTGGGTGTCCAAACTACCTGCACATTGAGGTGCAAATTGGTGCGGTAGGGATTGAGCCGAAAGACTTCTGGCTGTTGGAGTTGCAGCACTCGCTGAATCGTTTGCTGAGCGTCAGGGTTGGCAGTGGCAGTGAAGGCAGCGATCGCAATCTTTGTCCCCTCTGGCTTACACTTCAGTAAGGCTGGACGCACTATACCCAACCGATAATACGCTGGACGAAATGTATCGCCCCACTGGACCAAGCAGTGAGCCTCGTCCAAAATGAGTCCGTTAATTTTGAGATTGGGCTGACATAACCGCTCCCAGACAGCCTCACTCAGCAGCGTTTCAGGCGAAAGGTAGAGCAACCGCAGACTTTGGTTTTCTAATGCCCACAACGTTTGTCGGCGCTGTTGTTTGGACACTTCACTATGCAGCAAGGCGGCAGGCAAACGGCGTTGGCGAAGTTCCTGCACCTGGTTTTCCATCAGCGCCACCAATGGCGACACAACGATCGTCAACCCAGTTTGCATCAACGCTGGAAGCTGAAAACAGAGGGATTTCCCCCCGCCAGTCGGCATGATGATCAGCGCGTCCCGTTGCTCCAGCAAGCACTGGACAATTTCTCCCTGAGGTGATCGAAAATCGTCATACCCCCAAATCTGTTTCAGCTTCGCGCGAATGGTTTCACGCACAGACACAGTCGGATGATTCATGCTTGATGCTTCCCTGATGACACGCTTCTGTAGAAGTCATTGCTTCAGAATGCCCAACTTCGCCATGTCGATCGAAGCAGCACACAGGTCGATCAATGTGCCTGGTAGAACGGTCAGTCGTAGGTAAATTCTGCTTGTGGCTAGGAAGTGAATCAACAGGGCTTTATACTGGGTTCACTTTAAGCATGAAGACAATTGACACAACGCAGTGTCATAACTGTTTTCGGATGACCAGACTAGACTGCGTCATGCAGTTTTTGATCACGGGTAACGCGGGAACATTACGATAAGCCCCTTACCTTCTACCATTGCATCAGAGCTATTGTTGTGTCTCTGACGGCGAGCGCTGCAAAACATAGAGCTTTTTGGGGTCGAACCGACAGCCTATTTTCAACGTGTGAAAGCACAAAAAGGAGCATCAATACTATGGGAAAAGGCAGGTTAGAAGCATTCAGCGATGGTGTCCTTGCTATCATCATCACGATCATGGTGCTGGAAATGAAGGTGCCGCATAAAGCCGATCTGTCAGAGCTACGTCCGCTGATTCCAATCTTTTTGAGCTATGTTCTCAGTTATGTCTATATCGGCATCTACTGGAACAATCATCACCACCTATTTCAGGCAGTTCACTCTGTAAAAGGCAGTGTTCTCTGGGCGAATTTGCATTTGTTATTCTGGTTGTCACTCTTTCCGTTTATGACTGGTTGGATGGGCGAGAACGCCTTTGCTGCCATCCCCGTTGCAGTCTATGGTGTGGTGCTCATGTTTGCCGCGATCGCTTACTTTATTTTGACCCGCGTCCTCATTGCTAGCCACGGTAAGGATTCTACTTTGGGGACGGCTATCAGGGAGGACTTTAAAGGTAAGATTTCGGTCATCCTTTATGCGGTGGCTATTCCACTGGCTTTTGTCAATGCGTGGGTTGCCTGCTTAATCTACACTGTGATCGCAATCTTTTGGCTCATCCCCGATCGTCGCATTGAAAAAACTCTCATTCAGTAAGGCGATCGCTCCATTGCATCAGGTGTTGACGACGGTCGAATGCTAAGAATGACGAGCCTGATACGCCAATTTCGCCAATGGGTGAATCAGTTGCAGTAAGCGCCTGCCGCTCATCTACCCGCACATTCCTTTACAATATGTGAAGCAATCTAAGCGAGAAGACAGAATGCGAGTTGCGATCGTGGGCGCGGGACTGGCAGGTTTGGCAGCAGCCGTTGAGTTAGCCGATGCCGGACATGAAGTGGAAATTTTTGAGTCTCGTCCGTTTGTGGGTGGCAAGGTAGGCAGTTGGGTTGATGCAGACGGCAACCATTTAGAAATGGGTCTGCACGTCTTTTTTGGCTGCTACTACAACCTGTTTGACCTAATGAAAAAGGTGGGAGCCTTTGAGAGTTTGCTGCTCAAGGAACACACCCATACCTTCATTAACCGCGGTGGACAAACCGGGATGCTGGATTTTCGCTTCATCACCGGTGCGCCCTTTAATGGTTTGAAGGCATTCTTCACGACCTCCCAGCTTTCGGTGCAGGATAAAGTGCAGAACGCGATCGCCCTTGGCACCAGCCCTATTGTGCGTGGCTTGGTAGACTTTGACGGTGCCATGAAAAGCATTCGCAACTTGGATGGTATCAGCTTTGCCGACTGGTTTCGCAAGCAAGGTGGCTCGAACGGTAGTCTGAAGCGGATGTGGAACCCGATCGCCTATGCCCTCGGTTTCATTGACACCGAAAATATCTCTGCTCGCTGTATGCTCACTATCTTTCAGTTCTTTGCTGCTAAGACAGAAGCCTCAGTGCTGCGAATGTTAGAAGGGTCGCCCCACGAGTATCTGCACAAGCCGATCGTGGACTACCTGGAAGCCCGCGGCACCAAGATCCATACTCGCCGCCGTATTCGTCAGGTTCTCTTTGAAGGCGAAGGCGATCAAACCCACGTCACAGGCTTAGTCGTTACCAAAGATGACACTGAAGAGACGATCGCGGCTGATGCCTACCTCGCCGCCTGCGATATCCCCGGTATTCAACGACTTTTGCCTACCGAATGGCGTACCTGGAAAGAGTTCGACAATATCTACAAGCTGGATGCGGTTCCTGTGGCGACTGTGCAGCTTCGCTTTGATGGCTGGGTAACAGAGCTGCATGACTCCGCGCAACGCAAACAACTGGATCACGCTACTGGCATTGATAACCTGCTCTACACGCCCGATGCTGACTTTTCTTGCTTTGCTGATATGGCGCTGACAAGCCCCAGCAATTACTACCGCGAAGGAGAAGGTTCTCTACTGCAACTGGTGCTAACTCCGGGCGATCCATTTATCAAACAGAGCAATGAGGCGATCGCGCAACACGTCCTTAAACAAGTCCACGACCTTTTCCCTTCCTCCCGCGACCTCAAGATGACCTGGTACAGTGTTGTTAAACTTGCCCAATCCCTCTATCGCGAGGCTCCCGGCATGGATCCGTATCGTCCTGCACAAAAAACGCCGATCGCTAACTTCTTCCTTGCGGGCAGTTACACTCAGCAAGATTATATCGATAGCATGGAAGGAGCAACCATCTCTGGTAGACAAGCCGCACAAGCGATTCTGGAACCAACAGGGCACAAGGTTCAAGGCATGGGATTGTTTAACTACTAGGGAAGAGACAGAAAGGCTAAACGCTAAAGGCTGAAAGTATTGCCAGTAGTCAAATCAACTCAAAACTCAAAACTCATAACTTTTCCCTCATGTCCAACTGGCTCGAACACAGCGTCCAAGTAGAAGTTGATGCCCCGATCGAAGTTGTCTGGGGTCTTTGGTCTGACCTGGAGCAAATGCCCCGATGGATGAAGTGGATTGATTCTGTCAAAGTCCTTGAAGACCAGCCTGAACTGTCGCGCTGGAAGCTGGCAACGGGAGGTTTGGAGTTTACCTGGCTCTCTCGCATTGCGAAGGTGGTGCAGAATCAAATTATTCAATGGGAATCAGTCGATGGGTTGCCTAACCGGGGTGCGATTCGCTTTTACGATCGCGGTGATAAAGGCAGCATCGTCAAAATGTCCGTCGGCTACGCGATTCCTGGCTTTCTCGGTCAACTCCTTGATAATCTCTTCATTGGGCGAGTGGTGGAATCAACGCTGCACGCAGATTTAGAGCGGTTTCGGCAATATGCGCTCCAAGCAAAAGCGAATCTGTGATTTTAGGCTGACAATCCAATGAGCTAGCTATATGAACTGAAGCGGTATGGCTTTGCTGACGTGCTTGGTCGAAGCAAAGGATGAAAGCATTAGTGTCTTGCCCCAAGCGTTAGAACAGTACAAGTCTTCTCGGCAGCGTTTTAAGCCGTGAGCCAAAGGGCTGGCACACGCCACAACAGCTATCTTTTTGTTTGCGAAGCCTATAGCAGCTAGCCCAAAACGATAGACTGAAGTTTCTCAGTTGACAACACTTCTTTAAGTCGATCGCCAGGTGTAACCTAACGGAGTACGCCCAAGCTTGACGGCTCAATGCTAACTGCCATGCAATTTGCTAACCGCCTTAAATCGCTACAGTCCAATGTGTTTGCCGATATGGATCAGGCAAAAGCTAGAGCTAGAGCAGCAGGGCAGACTTTGATTGACCTTTCCTTAGGATCGTCTGACTTGCCTGCTGATGCGTCTGTGCTGGATGCGATCGCTCGTTCCTTGCCTGACCCAGAAACACACGGCTATCTCCTGTACCACGGTACACGGGCGTTTCGGCAAGCGGCAGCTACCTGGTACACCCAGAAGTTTGGCGTTGCCGTTGATCCAGAAACAGAAGTTTTGTCGCTGATCGGTTCTCAAGAAGGCACTGCACATTTGCCTTTGGCGATTCTAAATCCAGGTGATTTTGCGTTACTGCAAGATCCTGGCTACCCGTCTCATGCAGGCGGCGTTTATTTAGCAGGTGGGCAGATCTATCCCATGCCACTGCACATCGATCGCGATTTTCTACCTGCGTTTGAGGATATCCCTGCCCCTGTCCTGGCGCAAGCACGCCTGATGGTATTGAGCTATCCTCACAATCCCACGACCGCGATCGCGCCCTTGTCTTTCTTTCTGTCTGCGGTCGCCTTTTGTCAGCAGCATAATTTAGTGCTGGTACATGACTTTCCGTATGCAGATTTCGTGTTTGACGGGGTTCAGCCACCCTCTATACTGCAAGCCGATCCTGATAAGACGGTTTCGATCGAGTTTTTTACCATGTCCAAGTCCTACAACATGGGCGGATTTCGGGTGGGGTATGCGATCGGCAATGCGGCTCTTATTCGGGCGCTGCGACAGGTCAAGACGGTGGTTGACTTTAACCAGTATCGAGGGATTTTAAATGGGGCGATCGCCGCCTTAACGGGAACACAAGCGAACGTTGAGGCAAGTGTCAAAATCTTTCGTCAGCGTCGTGATGCATTTGTAGACGCACTGCATCAGATTGGTTGGGAGGTGCCCTCACCAGCCGCCACGATGTACGTTTGGGCAAAACTGCCGGAACCCTGGGCAACGCAATCCGTCCATTTTTGTACCCAGCTAGTCGAAGCGACGGGTGTAGCCGTCTCGCCTGGTGCTGGCTTTGGTAAGTCTGGTGAAGGATACGTGCGGTTTGCTCTGGTTCACGAACCCGCCATTTTAGAGACAGCCGTGGCTAGAATCGCTGACTTCTTGCATTCCCACTGATAAAGCAGCGGTTCCTCATAGAGCAAGGTATAGGTGATTAGGGAAGCATGGCGTCAGTAGGTGCCGCAGTAAGTAAAAACCGCTATAACGCTGGCTTTCAACCTGTTTGTCTTCATCTAAACTTCACTAGATTGAACCCTGACTTTACCAATTCAAGCGCATCCGGGTTTATACTTGAAAATGTAGAAAGTAATTCAGGCGAACGGTAAACCTACTGAGAAGACAGGACTTGATAAGATGCCCTGTCAGTAGCTATGGCTCGCGGAAATGTTTTCACAATCTATCATGAGAGGCTAAGGGGGCAGTTTTGCCCCTTTTTTTTGGCTGTATGGCTTCACTTGTAGCAGTCGAAGAGAACGTTAGGGCAGACACAAACCTGAAACTTCCTTTAAACAAGGCTTCTATTTAGCCTTCATCCTTTTGCTATGCCTTTGCTTCACCAGACGCAACTAAGCTTGTTGCTTGACTGCTAGCTCTCTACAGCTTCGTACTGTCGCTCATACTTCCTAAGCAAATAGAAGCTTTAAGTAGGAGGGTTAAATTAAGCACTACTTAGAGATCGAGTTTCGACTGTGCTCAACCTGCCCACAAACAGGACTGGGAGTCTTGAGACTTCGGCGTGCGCTTTCGACCTGAGCTTTTGACCTGAGCGCTCAAGCTGAAGGGCGCTCAGCCGAAACGTTGAACGCGAAGTCGAAATGCAGCTTGTAAATGATTACACCTACGTACTTAATTGTTTACAGGAAGTGACTTCAATGCGTGCACGACGCGATCGAGTACACCTTGCCAGTCATTTAGTTTAGATTGACGGAACAAACGCATTGTAGGATACCAGGGGGTATCTTCGCGGTGTAACATCCAGCGCCAATCGGGTTGCAAGGTGAGCAAGACCCATACTGGTTTACCAAGGGCACCAGCTAGATGAGCGATCGATGTATCGACTGTAATAACCAGATCCAACTGAGCGATCGCCGCAGCGGTCTCTGCCATATCATTGAGCCGATTGCTCAAATCCTGTACTTGAGACTCCCAACCCAATTCTGACAAATGCGTTTGAGCAATGCCTTTTTGCAAACTGTAGTAAGCGATGTCAGGCAATTGCAGCAACGGTTGAAAATGAACCAACGGACAAGAGCGGCTCTGATTTTTTTTATACAAATGCCCACCAGACCAGACGATGCCAACTTTCAGCCGTGCTGTTGCAGGTGCTGCTAGTTGCAAAGCAGACTGAGGCGGTTGCAAATAGGGTATTGGTGCAGGCACATTCTCTAGCGTTGTACCCAAAATGCCCGGTAGGCTCATGAGCGGGGCATAAACGTCAAAATTGGGTGGGGGATAGCCAAGCGGCACTAGCTGATTAATACCGGGCATTGTTGACAAGAGGCGCATCAAGGGCTGATGACAGGTCAGCACAATGCGCGCCCCCCGCTGCTTTACGAGCGCAGCATACCGAATAAATTGAAGCGTATCGCCTAAGCCTTGCTCCGCATGAAGCAGAATCGTGCGTCCTGTGAGATCAGACCCGTCCCAGAGAGGCTGCCGGAAGGGGCAAGGCGGAAATTCGCGCGTTTTTAAGCGCCACTCGTACTCTGGAAACCCCTGCTGATAGTCACCTTCGGTCAACAAGATAAGCGATCGGTTATAGCGAGCATTCGCATCCGTTGGGTTTAGCGCTAGAGCCTGATTGAAGCACGATAAGGCTTCCTGGGTATTGCCATCTTCTTGCAGTGCCGTACCTAAACTATTAAGGGCGTCAGGATAATGGGGTCGTATTGCCAGTGCTCGACGGTGATAGGCGATCGCGGCAGACGTCTTGCCTTGCTGTTGCAAAAGGGTGCCGATCGTATTGAGTGCCACCGCATCATCAGGCTGAACGGATACGGCTTGCAGGTAGTAACTCAAAGCTTCGTCCAGCTTGCCTTGCTCAACCAGAATGCTGCCTAGATTATGGTAAGCCTGCTGGTTTTCGGGCTGAAAGGTGATGATTTGACTGTAAGAATCGATCGCCTCTTCAATCAGTTGTTTGCCCCGTTTCCAAAGGGCAACGCTAAGATTTTCGCGCGCACTGACATAGCCTGGACGCAACGCTAATGCTTGCCGATAGAGGGTAATGCCCTCGTCTAGCCCACCTTTTTGGCAGGCAATCACACCTAGCAGATTCAGCGCGTCAACCTGTTGGGGCTGCTGCTGTAAAATCTGACGATAAAGCTGTTCTGCCTGGGGCAACCGTCCGGCTTGATGATGAGCCGTAGCCGTCGCAAGCGTTTCTGGAATATTGAGTTGGGAGGGGTAGCTTTGCACGGGTGAGGGTTAAGGGGTGAGGAGAGAGGAGTTGATTTAGCTTGAGTTGATTCAGTAATGAGCAATTAGCGTTTCGACTTCTGCCATATTCTCATAACCAACAAGACGTTTCTGAGCAATGTTAAGGTGGGAGTCGGGTTTGCTTTAGTTGACCGAAACCTGCTCGATCGCGCCCTGCAAGTTAGCTAGGGTGTTTTGCAACAACTCTAGCTGATGGTGCTGATGGGTCAGGGCGATCGGCTCTTGTGCGGCATCAAAGCGAAGGACTGGTGCTGCGATCGCCTCATAGCGCTGTAATGCTGCCAGGTTCAGGCTGCTGAAGTTGACCAGATAATCTCTTGCTGCTTCCAGGTACGCATAGGTTGTAGGTGCAGTCGAAACAGGCGGCGGTGTTGGTTTGCCTACATTGAGCGATTTGTTGAGCAGGTAAGAGGCACTACCCAATACAGCACCGCCAACGGGACCACCCAGCACCCATCCGATACCCGTAGCGATCGCGGTCGGTGTCAAATCGCCCGTTTTAGAGGGACTGGCTGGCGTTGAAGACTCTGGGGCAACCTCGACCGACGGTGCGGGTGGAAACGCGACCAGCAATTGGTGAGGACGCGATCGCTCAAAAAACTCGCACGCTTGCTGCACCCACTTTGCTACTGCCTGCTGGTGGTCGATCGCCGCGGTTTTGAACGCGCCCGTTTCCCAAGTTTGGAACTGCCCGTTTTGCAGTGCTTGTGCCGCGTCGTCCTGGTAGCGATCGAGTAAATTAGTGAGGGCTAACCAGTCGCTAAAGTCTGCTGCACTCTTCGCAAAGCCCGTTTCAAGCAACCGCGATGCCTTTTGCTGAATCTCATGCTTTTGCTGGCGCTTGTTAGCCGCAGTTTGCAATACCGCCGTCACCTCATCGACTTTTGCTTGCAGCGCTTGTGCAACCACGTGGGCGATCGCTGTTACCCGTGGCAACCGTATTTCCGTTTGCTCTTGCTGCGCCTGGACGATCGTCTGCAGGGCTGATTCAAACGTGGGTAAACCTGCTGTTTGCGCCGCTGCCATATCGCCCTTCAGTCTAGCTCTTAGTGCTGGCAGCGCATCCACGCGATAAAGATTGCTGATACCAGGTGGCAACCTGGAGCGAAAACTTTCTGCCACAAAGCGCAGGCGATTGTAAACCTGCTTCTGCTCGTCTGGTTCTAGCAAATTCAGAAAATTGACCACAAACACAACGGTTTCAATGCCGCGATCGAGCAACCAATCGCGCAAGTGCTCCCGTTCGCCCAGCGTCATTAGCTTGCGTCCATCCAGCACCTGCACGACTAGATCGGCACTCAGCAGTTGATCTTTCACCAGCGCATCTTGCTCGTCGCGATCGTTCGTCCCCGGCAGATCCATCAGTTCCACGCCCGTTTGCAGAAAGGGATGGGGACACAGCACTTCTACAGACGCAACATCCTGACGCATCCGGCGATCGTCATCCAGAATGGCAAAGCGCTTGAGTACCTCTGTCCCGGGTTCGTTAATGACAGCGCCATCAGTGAGCCGAATACACGTTTGCAGACTCTCACCGTAGCGCACTGTAATTGCTGCGCCTGTAGTGGGAATCAGGTCGATCGGCAATGCCCGCTCACCCAACAGCGCATTCAGCAATGTCGATTTGCCATAGTTGAACGGACCAAAGACCGCCACTCGATAGCTAGACCGCACACACTGATCGCACACGGCTGATACGTCTCGCTGAAGCTGGGAGTTGCGATCGAGTTCTAGCAAACCGACCGCTGCTCTGAGGCGATCGAACAACTGCTGGTAAGCATCCGGCTGTACCATTGGCACTTTCCTGAAAGCGTGTCTCTACAATAACAATGCCCATAGCGGGGCGGTAGATAGCAGTCGGGGAGTGGGGGGTAGGGGGTGGGGAGTAGGGAGTGGGAAAAGCAGGGAAAAACTCGAAACTCCTTCTACCTTTTACCTTCTATCTGGTTGGGCAACCTGAACATCCCCGGTACGGTTTACCTGACTGCGTTTCAGGCGCGATCGCGGCACTATAAAAGAGTCGATTTCAATCTTGATCCAAAAGGAGATAGACATATGTTAGTTCGTTACTGGCAACCCTGGCGTGAAATTGAATCCCTGCGTCGTCAGATGGACAATGTGTTCGATGAACTGACACAAACCACTAATAGCGAAGCGTCCTGGACTCCCGCTGTGGAGCTAAAAGACACTGGCGAAGCACTATTGTTGCGGGCACAATTACCTGGTATGGAAGCCAAAGACCTGGATATTCAGGTAACGAAAGAAGCGGTTTCCCTTTCTGGTGAACACCGTCATGAGGAAAAGACTGAGAAGGATGGCTTCTTCCGCACCGAGTTCCGTTATGGCAAATTCCAGCGTGTGATTCCGCTACCCGTTGCAGTGCAGAACGATCGCGTTGAGGCTAACTACAAGGATGGAGTTTTGAGCCTCACACTGCCAAAGGTTGAAGAAGTCCATAATAAGGCGGTCAAGATCAACCTGACGGGTGCTGAACAGCCCGCCGCAACTCTTGAAGCTAGCGGTCGCAACTAAAACCAGCATTGCACTTCAAGCGCTGTTACATCTAGCTGTCACATCTAACTATGGTGAGTTAATCATCACTCTCTACTAACGCAATCTAAGCGAACCAAGTTCGCTTCAAGCAGGATAGGCACCACGCTTACCCTGCTTTTTTTTGCATTACAGCCACATTCCTTTGTCCATTTCCCTACGTTCCAATGCCTCCAGCAGCACTCTAGGCAAGTCATCAGGGCAGGCTCAGGGACATTGAAACAACCTCTGTAATCTGTCCTTGTAATCTACATCACACTTCATCATAGTTTCGATCACACGATCGTCTAGTTGAGATCACGCATATTCGCTGACTGTATCACCTGTTCATTCTCTGAAAAGCTCGATATTACTTGTATTGCAAGCCCCCGAAAAACTATGTCAGTTCAATCTACCGTCGTTGCATCGATCGCCCTCGTCCCTAAAACCGCCTTACGCCCCTTTGAGAAATTGCTGACCGGCGTTGTACTTACTTGTGCCATTAGCTTAGTAACGCAGGGACAGGGATTGACCCATAGCAGTGAAATTCCTGCCACCAAAGCTCTGCCTGCAAATGTTGTAGCGGTTTCTCGTGCGGCGACTAACTCGATGCCCAATGGCACCTATCTCTACGGTCAGGCTCCTAAAGCAGGACAATTAGGTGCAACCTATTTAGTCTTTGAAGTGAACAAAGGCAACGTGACAGGCGCGTTTTATATGCCTCGATCGTCCTTTGATTGTGTGCATGGGACGCTTCAGGCGCAACAGTTGGCGCTCACTGTCGTTAATAGCTACGAGCAAGCCAGCTATCCCTATGCGGTTGCCCTTCAAAGCAGTGGTACTTCTGCATCCTTCACACAGCCCAACGTTACGCCTATTAGTTTAAAGGGCTACTATCCCATCAAGCAGCTTAGTGCAGGCGATCGACGTCTTTTGTCTACCTGTAAAGCCAGCCGTTAAAGACGTTTGGTCTTCTGGCTTAGGGCTTGGCTGTACTTGCAGGCGTAGTGATATCTAGGCTGCGCCAGAGATACCAGGAGGCGATCGTACGGTAGGGTCGCCACGGTTGTCCAATGCGCTCAACGGTTTTCTTATTCGGTAACTCTGCTAAACCATAGGCGCGACGAATGCCAGAGCGAATGCCGAGATCATCAACAGGCAGCACATCCCAACGATGCAGCCGAAAGATGAGCAACATTTGCACTGTCCAGCGTCCCACACCTTTAATGGGGATGAGCGTTTGCACGATCGCCTCATCGTCCATCGCGTCCAACTCAGCCATTGTGGGCAGTCCATCCAGCGTTTTTTGCGCCAGATCTTTCAGATACACAATTTTGGGACGTGAGATACCTGCACTTCGCAAGTCCTCATCCGGCGTATTGAGCAGCTCAGCGGCAGTTGGGAACCCCTGGTGAGGGTAAAGTGCTAGAAAGCGACGATGGATTGCAGCAGCAGCTTTGCCGGACAACTGTTGGTAAAGGATTGATTCGCAAAGGCAATACAGCAAATCGCCCTTTTGCCGTCCCAGATTTAAGGTGCAGGCACCCACTTGCTCAATGAGAGTTGCCAAAATAGGATCAGCTTGGGTAAGAGCGGCGATCGCTACTGAGTAGTCGATCGACTCTTCTAATTGAGATGTAGTCATCGGCGGAATTAAAGCTCACGTTCAGTCATCCTTCATGCAGCCCAAACAGCCTGTCTACACGAAGCGAGTCCTGCTTATTTTAGCGATCAGTGTTGCTACAGCGTGGGCTAGTGCTTGCGTTACTCGTTCTGATGAGCGCTCCAATGCTGCCCCTGTCCGTCAAACCCAAACGTCTTCTCTCTGGACGCAACTCCAGAGCGGTGATGGCTATGTGGTGATGATGCGTCATGCCCTTGCACCCGGCGTTGGTGATCCCAGCAACTTTCGGCTCAATGATTGCTCGACGCAGCGCAATTTGTCGGCAACTGGACGGCAGCAAGCAGAACGGATTGGGAAGGCGTTTCGCGATCGTAAGATTCCCATTGCTAGCGTGCGATCGAGCCAGTGGTGTCGCTGTCTGGAAACGGCAAAACTGCTCAACCTCAAGCCCGTTCAAGCCTTCCCGCCGCTCAATTCCTTTTTTAACAATGCCAGCACCAAAAAACAACAAACAGAAGCGGTACGTCGCCTGATTTTGGCAAGTCGTACCACTCAAGGCGTGACAATTTTAGTGACCCATCAAGTCAACATCACCGCCTTGACAAACCGCGTGCCTGATTCGGGAGAGTCTATTGTGCTGCGTGCAAAGGGACAAACGATCGAGGTCGTTGGGCAACTTCCACCGCCCTAAAGACTACATCTTGCCAATAATCCGCTGCACGATTTGCACACCTGTCACTGCCTGCCAGCCAAAGAGACCAACCAGCACAATGTTCAAAAAAAAGTGAGTGTAGCGTGCCCAATCTGCACCTTTCTGCATAAAGGGTGAGAGTGAAGCCGAAACTGCAATCATCCCAGTCATACCCAAGCCAGCCAGCAGGTGAGCGCCAACAAACAGCTTGCCATTGTTGATATAAGTGACGACCATCCCGCCGATCGATCCTACTACCATCAACGCCAGCACTAACGAACCCACCTGAAAATGCTTGACGTTAAATTTGCCTTTGATAAGTTCTTTCCTCTCTTCACCTTCGGCGTAGCGCACACGACGCGCTTTAACGCCGAGATACAGCGCATAAAGGGTTAGCGCAAACAAGACCCACATTAGGGCAGGATGAAAGAACTGACTCCAAACTTTAACGGATTCGGGGATTGCAGGACTCATAGAACAGAAAGAGCAAAGGACACTTCATAAAAATTAGCATAGAGGGATGGGAGTAACCAGAAGGCAGGAGTCAGAAGACAATGAGGTTGACAATGTTTGTTAAGTGAATTGATGAGTTACGACCTTGCCTTGTATTTCAGAAGCCCTGAGTTTCCAGATAAAGAATGGACGGAAATTCTGTCGTGGTTTGATGCGATCGAGCGAGCTGTTGAGCTAGATGACCTCAAGCGCTACCACGGTTTGCGAAAAGAATGGTCTAGATACGACGTTTTTTACACTTTGTACGAACGCCATACTCGCTTGAGCTTTGCAGATGACCAAGCGTATTGGAAAGTTTCTATAAGTACTGGTAGTGGGCTGGGTTTGAGCAGTTTGTTCGGTTATACGGTCTGCTACTGTGCCTTGAGCTTAATTCCTGGGACAAGCGCATGGGATGGGGGGCAGTACTTTGACACTCTTTATCAGAAACCCGACGAATTTCTTAGGAAGGTTAATGCCATCATCAGTAGTAATCTCCGCTACAGAAAGTACAAAAAAAGATTAGCCATGCAGCAACTGGGCGTAATGGATGAGAATTTTCATCTCATCCCTGATCCGCATGTGCTTAAGCTTGCTGCCCAAAGTGATCGATATGATGGGTAGCCTAAACCCCTCTCACCTCTCACTTCACTCCTTACCTAGTGCAAAAAGTGCCGTATTCCCGTTAGTACCATCACAACCCCCAGTTCGTTGGCGGCGTTGATGGAATCTTGGTCGCGGAGGCTACCACCGGGTTGGACGATCGCACTAATGCCTGCTGCCGCTGCTGTCCGTACTGAATCATCGAACGGGAAAAAGCCATCGCTGGCAAGGACGGCTCCCTGCGCTTTTTCGCCCGCTTGCTCCAAAGCAATTTTGACGGAACCAACGCGGTTCATTTGTCCGGCACCGACTCCAAGCGTCGTACGATCGCGCGTTACCACAATGGCATTCGATTTGACGTGTTTGCAAAGCTTCCAGGCAAACAGGAGTTCTTCTAGCTGCGCGTCTGTTGGCTGTTTCTCGGTAACGATTTTCCATAGGCCAGGCTCGACTGGGCGATCGTCCGACGTTTGTGCCAGAAAGCCACCCGCGATCGCTGTAACTGTTTCCTTCGGTCCACTGCTTAAGTCTGGTAAAACCAAAACTCTCAGGTTTTTCTTAGCGCTGAGGATGGTTTCGGCTTCTGGTTCACAGCCAGGAGCGACGACACATTCTAGAAAGGTCTTAGCCAGTGCAGTGGCAGTCTCAGCATCAATCGGACGGTTCAACGCAACAATGCCACCAAACGCTGAAGTGGAATCAGCATCAAACGCTCTTTGATATGCCTCTACCAGTGTCTTCCCTAGCGCTGCGCCGCAAGGGTTAGTGTGCTTGACGATCGCCGCTGCCGGATCGCCTTCAGTAAACTCGGCAATGATCTGTCTTGCGCCTTCCAAATCCACCAGATTGTTGTAGCTCAACTCCTTACCTTGAAGCTTTGTCGCGGCTGCCCATCCTGTGGTCGTTGCTCCGGTTTGATACCACGCCGCAGGCTGATGCGGGTTCTCGCCATACCGCAATGACTGAAGTTGCGTTCCTGCAAGCTCATACGTCTCAGACAATTTGCCTTCTGCCTCCTGTCCTCTGCCTTCTGCCTCCTGCCTTTCTAAATATGCCGCGATCGCCCGGTCGTAGTGCGCCGTATGTTGGAATGCTCGTAGCGCCGCCCTTTGTCGAAAGGCAGGTGATGCACTACCGCTGTTTTGGCGTAATTCTTGCAGGTAGTCAGTGTATTGGGTTGGGCTACACAGAATCGTGACATGGGCATGATTTTTTGCAGACGCACGAATCATGGCAGGACCACCAATGTCAATCTGCTCGATCGCGTCTGCCAGAGACACGTTAGGCTTGGCGATCGTCTGCTCAAAGGGATACAGGTTGACCACAACAAGGTCGATCGGACGCATCTGCTGCGCCTCCAGATCTGCCACATCTTCAGCCAGATTTCGCCGTGCCAAAATGCCGCCATGAATGCGAGGATGTAACGTCTTCACCCGACCGCCTAGAATTTCGGGCGAGCCGGTGTAATCCGAAACTTTGGTAACAGGCAGCCCAGCTTCTTTCAATGCCTGCGCTGTGCCCCCACTGCTGATGAGATCAAAGCCAAATTCTTCTACCAGGCTACGTGCCAGTTCAATCAATCCCGTCTTATCCGATACACTCAGCAATGCCAGTGGTGCCATGCGCCGCAACTCCCGTAAATCCCTAAATTAGTGTACCGGAGGATGCGCTGGATAACGGAAGCTTGCACCTAGCCTCCACATACATAGTTCTTGGCAGGTCAGCAGGGGCAAAGCTCATTCCAACGGTACAAGGATCTTGGCTTCCACCTCGCGCTACGATGGGCGTTCCAGCATCTAGAAGAACAAACTCATGGCTCTGCAAGCGATTACTATTCCTCCTGCGTCCGGTCAGCCACCCCGAGGCACGGTCGTCATCCTACATGGCTGGGGTGCCAGCGCTAAGGATGTTTGGTCTCTAGCATCGTTAGTTAACTTGCCTGATTTCCAGTTGGTGTTTCCCGATGCGCCCTTCTCGCACCCGTATTCAGCGGGCGGCAAGATGTGGTACGACTTTCCCAATCATTTCAACTTTCAAAGTACGTCTGAGTTTCGTACCCGTAAGGATCTTTCTACTAGCCGTCAACTGTTGATCGACTTGCTCAAAGAGCTGGCGACGACAACCGGAGTACCGCTTTCTCACACTGTGCTGGGCGGCTTCTCTCAAGGTGGTGCTATGACGTTGGATGTTGGTTTAGGGCTACCCCTTGCAGGCTTGATGGTGCTCAGTGGCTATCTCCATGCGCCGATCGTACCGCCGCAAGCTGCCATCCCGCCGGTGCTAATGATACACGGCAAGCAAGATTCCGTCGTGCCACTAGCTGCCGCTCAACAGGCACTTGCTAGCCTGCGAAGCTTAGGGGCAGATGTGCGGTATCAGGAATTTGACATGGGGCACGAAATTCAGCCGATCGTACTGAAGCTAATACAAAGTTTTGTTGAAGAGTTGTTGCCTAATAATAAGTAAACTGCTAGAGCGTGGCTGGAGTCGATCGAGTAATGTACTATGTAGTACGGGCTTATACCTAGAGTTAGCAAGCTGATTCGGGCATTTTAAGAGAGAGGTGGTAATGATGGCGACTCTAAGCGTTGAACATTTGGATGTGACCCAGTTGACCACGACAGATGTAGCAGAACTTGCTGTCCGTCTGGAGAAAGATGATTACGTCAATGCCTTTGAAGGGCTAAACGACTGGCATCTGCTTCGGAAGATCGCCTTTCAACGTCCAGAACTGGTGGAACCCTACCTTCACCTGCTTGACATGGAAGCCTTCGACGAAGCCTAAGGGGAATGCAACGTTGACTTATGTAGGGATGTCCTGTGGAATTTCCCTACAGCGGCAGGCGATCGCGTTGAACTGCTGCCACTTAAAAACTCAACGTGCAGAATGAAAGCATAGGCATTTTGAGTTTTGCCGCTCCCACTTTTATGTTCTATGCAAGGCAAGCGAGTTTTAGTCGGCATTAGCGGCGGCATTGCGGCTTACAAAGTTTGTGAAGTCATCTCAACTCTGGCAAAGCAGGGCGTTGCAGTACGTGCCATCTTGACGGATTCAGCCCAAGCATTCATCACGCCACTAACGATTTCAACCCTTTGCCGCCATGCAGCTTATACAGATGCATCGTTCTGGCAAGCCCAGGATCGCCCGTTGCATATCGAGCTAGGCGAATGGGCAGAGTTGCTGGTACTGGCACCGCTGACTGCGAACACGCTGGCAAAGCTAGTCTACGGCATGGCAGATAATTTGCTCACCAATACTGTGCTGGCATCGACCTGCCCCGTGTTGCTTGCGCCTGCGATGAACACGGATATGTGGGAACAAGTGCCTGTGCAGCGCAACTGGCAGACAGTGCAGACACAGCCACGAATGCATACGCTTGCGCCTGGAGCAGGCATTTTGGCGTGCGATCGAGTGGGCACGGGACGCATGGCTGAACCTGTGGCAATGCTGGCCCAGATTGAGTCGCTGTTATACACCAGTGGGCAGCGCGATTTAGTTGGTAAGCATCTTTTAATCAGTGCTGGCGGCACCCGAGAGTTTCTTGATCCGGTTCGCTTTCTGGGCAATCCCTCAACCGGCAAGATGGGTATCGCGCTAGCACAAGCAGCCCTACATCGGGGTGCGACCGTTACGCTGGTACATGGAGTATTAGACGCGTCGATCGCAGCTTTAGAAGGTGTGCAGACGCTTGCGGTGACCAGTGCAGAAGAAATGCAGCAGACGTTGCTGAAATGCTTCCCAAATGCCGATTGGACGATTATGGCAGCAGCGGTAGCCGACATGAAACCTGCCAGTTATAGCTCAGAAAAATTGCCGAAACGATCGCTTCCCTCGTCTCTGCCGTTGGCACCCGTTCCAGATATTGTGGCAGAGCTAGCAGCACTGAAACAGCCCCACCAAAAGCTGATCGGCTTCGCCGCTCAGACTGGCGATATTGTGACACCCGCGCTAGAGAAACTGAAGCAGAAAAAGCTGGACGCGATCGCGGCGAATCCGATTGACCAACCAAACAGCGGTTTTGGTAGCGACTCTAACCAGGCAGTATTGCTTGACCTTAATGGCAGAAAGCAGGTTGTTGCACCCTGTAGTAAGCTGCACATGGCGCATCAGCTACTTGCTTTCATTCACGCCATTTAGGTTATGCGTTATGACGACGGGTCCCGGTTTGATTCCCACGTTTCTCTATTACTTCGTGGTCACGACGCTGATTACGGCGTTTGTGGTTTCGCAGCAGACCGATATGATGGCAACAGGTGCACCGTATCAGGTTGGCATTTTGTTTGGTCTGCTGGCTGGCTTGACGGGCGCTTACTTTAATCGCAATGTTTCCATCACTGCCGCAGTTAACGATGCAAAGGCATTCACTCAAACGCTGACAACAACCTTGAGTGAACTGGGCTTTGAGCAACAAACGACGATCGACTCGTTCACAGTTTATAAGCGATCGTCGCTAGGCGGGCTGTTCGCAACCAAAGTGCTGGTAGAGATAGAAGCAAAGGCAGCAACCATCTCAGGACGATCGCACATCATCAAGCAGTTGCAGCAACGCCTCAAAGCTTAAAGGATGCAGTGAGCTAGAGATAAAAGGTGGGGTAGGACTGACTATCGCGATCGCAGTCTACACAGGCTCTTGAAGTCTCTGCTGATTGCATAGCGATACCGGATGCCCAACAAGATGAAGCAGGTTGTTCGTTTGCAAGTGGCGATACAAGTTGCGGCTGCTTCTGACCTAGTTGATCAGCTTCTTCAGACAGGATGTAGAGGTAGGCAAGGCTTTCCATAAGAGTGAGGGAGCTTTGTAGCGTAAAGATGGTTTTAAATGTTGCTGTTATAACGGCCAATAGCTTCAGCACCCCTGATTGTGTAGTCAGTCAATGAGTTGCTCGACAACTTCATTAGCTGTGCTACGAAGTCCTTGACTAGCGGCTGCATTACTCGGTTCCATATCGCTGCTGATCTCTGTCTAAGGGTAGATCTGCCTGCTGTTAGCTTCATTAGTAGAGCAGCACGCCATTATGTAGACGATGGATTTGTACCAACTCAAAAAGTGCTGGCTACAGGTTTCTCCATTACTCCCTTTTAATCCGCCTTAATAAGAGTTGCAGGCAGAGGGAACTTTATGGCATGTGGGAAGGGAACAGGTATTATCCACAGGCATCAAAAAATGCACTGTAACACCGATCCATCAAGCGGTTGATGATTCCATTATCAATGACGTGAGACCAGAAGGCATCACACATTAAGGTAATCGTTCGTTCACAAAAATGAAAGGAGACACGCTGCTGAGCCGCATCTCCTTTAAGTACAGATTCTAATTTCAGACTTGTTGTAAGGGAATAGCAGCCTAGGCAACGCGGTAAGGGCTGGTCAGCTTGTTAAGTTGTTGTACTAGCAAACTGAGGAAGAGACCGACATCGGTGACTACGCCGACCGATTCAACAGAGCCACGATCGCTCAATTTCGTCACTACGGCTGGGTTGATATCCACACAGACCATCTTCACGCCCGCGGGAGTCATATTGCCCACACCGATCGAGTGCAGCATAGACGACAGCATCAAAATCAAGTCTGCGCCCTCGATTAAGCGAGCGTAGTCGGTTTGCGCTTTGATCAAGTCCATCTGTGTATCTGGCAGCGGTCCGTCATCACGAATCGAGCCAGCTAACGAGAATGGGATATTGTGTTTCACACATTCATACAGAATGCCGCTAGTGACAACGCCCTGTTCCACCGCTTTCGCAATGCTGCCAGAGCGACGAATCGTGTTAATGACCTTCAAATGGTGTCGATGCCCACCCCGTACCGATACGCCGCGCTTCATGTCTACACCTAGCGAGGTGCCCATCATGGACTGCTCAATGTCGTGAACGGCGATCGCATTACCACCCAGCAACGCCTGCACATACCCTTCACGCACTAGATGCGCCAGATGTTCGCCACCGCCTGTATGGATTACGACGGGTCCAGCGCTGACAACGACTTTGCCACCCTGGTCGCGGATTTGGCGGAGTTCCCACGCAATTTGTTCCACAACAAGTTCGACCCGCCGTTCGCTAGAGACACCTGCACCCATGAAGCTAAATTCCTGAGTGTTGCGCTGTTCGCGCGATTCGGTTTTGCGGATGGTGCGGATGCCTTCTACACCCACTACAACCCGATCACCCACTTGCAAATCGCGTAAGAGGCTGCAATAGGCATCCAAGCCATGAGGTGTTTCGCGCACGACGATCGCAGCATCCATTCGCTGTCCACGTACCTTCACCCATTCGCACTGGACACGCACTTGAGTGGGATAAATCGTTGTAACGTAAAAATCATCAGGCGAAACTCCCGCTTGTGTCACGGTTTCTAGAATGCTGTCACAAACATCCTCTGGTGGCGGCAGTGCGCCCAAGTCAATCAACTGCGACATGAGCGACTCCATCACCTCATGGGATGGCGCAGTCACTTTCACTTCCGCAGACGAGGTGCTTTGGCGCTGCTCACCCAGGCTGAAATTGAGCACCTGAAAGCTGCCGCCTCCATCCACAATTAAATCTAATGCCTGGTTAATCAGTCCTGCATCCAGCAGGTGTCCATCCATACGAACCACGCGGCTTTCGACCGTGGCACTAGCATGAACGTTTGCCTGCACTGGTTCAGTGACCCGCAAGGTCAGGCACTTCGCTGCGCCGCCTGCCTTCAAGAATTCTGTTAAGGGTGTTTCTAGTACTCGAAACCCGACCTCTGCCAGTCGTTGTTTCAGTTTGTCGCTGGCTTTGTTAAGGACGATCGTGCGATCGATGTTGACCGCATTGCAGGCAAAGGTCACGGCATCTTCTTCGGCGATCGCAATCCGCTTCGCCTCTGGTACTCGCATTTCAATCAAGCGATTAGAGTAGGCATCAAACGCAGGCGGATAATACAGCAAATAGCCATCTGCTAGCGGGCAAAAGCAGGTGTCCAGATGATAAAAACGCTCATCCATCAGCCGCAGCGATAGCACTTCAATATCAAGCCAGCGCGCCAGATACGGGTGGGAATCTAGTTCTGATCGGAAGCCATAGCCAGCCCACAGCCACCGTCCCTCGCGATCGAACAGCGCATCGCCTGCACCTTCAAAGGGCAGATCCTTCGGCAGTTCATGCACTGTAAACCCGTGCTCTTCCAACCATGCTTTGAAGAATGGTTCTTCCCCTTGCCGCTCCTTGTGAAAAAAGCGACTGAGTACCGCCGTCTTGCCCTGCACCAACCCTGCATTCGCCGTAAAGACCATATCGGGCACGCCTTTCTCTGGCTGCACCAGATCGACGATCGCATGGTCTTTAAGGAGGTGGAACAACTGCTGCCATTGCTCCACAGCACGTTCGCGGGACGACTTGTGGATATTACCCTCCATCCAGGGATTAATTACATAATCCACGTCGTAATGGTCAGGCGCACACATGAGGAAGCGAATTGAAGATGTCATAGGAGAAATGTCTGCCAGCGTAGACGCAGGAAAAAGAACGAAGAACGGTCAACGATCTATTGTATTACAGGAGCAGGGAGGCTCGTCGCTAGCGTCACTGTTCAATAACAATCACTGCAAATAATGACTGAATTTCTTTACCAATACCCCACTCTTTATCCTGGAATTTTGCTTAAACGGTACAAGCGTTTTTTTGCAGATATTGAGTTGGCAACAGGTGAGGTTATTACAGCGCATTGCCCCAATACAGGACCAATGACGGGTGTTTACCTTCCTGGCAATAAAGTGTATGTGTCTGCCAGCGACAACCCTAACCGCAAGTTGCCGTACACGTGGGAACTAATTGAGGTTTGCGATACTGTACCAACGTGGGTCGGCGTGAATACCAGTTTGCCAAATCGTGTAGTGAATCTGGCGCTTATGGCAAAGGCAATTCCAGAGTTGGGTGCATACAGCGAAATCCGCTTTGAAGTCCCCTATGGTCAGGATAAGAAAAGCCGAGTGGATTTTTTGCTGACAGGGAGCGATCGCCCTATTTACATCGAAGTCAAAAACACAACCTGGGTACAGGGCAACTTGGCGCTGTTTCCCGATACGGTGACGACACGCGGACAAAAGCACCTGCGCGAACTGACAGCACTCTTACCCGAGGCAACATCAGTGATGCTGTATTTCATTAATCGGAATGACTGCCCCGCTTTTGCACCAGGGGATAGCGCGGATCCACTCTACGGAAAATTATTAAGGGAGGCGATCGCGCTTGGCTTACAGGTTCTTCCTTGCCGCTTTGACGTTTCTCCCCTCGGCATTCGCTACCTGGGGCTTGCCTCACTAAAGGTTTAGGTGATCGAGAAGCCACGACCAATTTTATCAGTAAGAGGTTATATCAATTTCTCTTTACATACTGTGAGGCAGGGAGAGAAAGCTGTGGCTAGCACTTTTTGCATTGACATTACTTCTGACACAGGCAGAATCTCAGTCTTTAGGCAGATTTTATGACTTAAATCACTTCTGTAAAGCAGCCTTAACAGTTCAATTTGGAGATGAGCATGATTCAGATTGTCTTCCTTACAAGCCATCTGGGTAATGTAACAGTATGTTAAGTTCGGGATGAAGAATCTTCTTGGGTGACATTTGTCAGTATCACTTCAAGCCACTTCATTACCACCAGTCGTAAAGCCTTGTTGCTAGAACAAAAGTTGCTGCTAAAACACTGTCACCCCCTTGCTGAATCATCTTCAAAATCCATGTCGATCGCGCCCTTACCTGAAAATGAGTCCGATAGGCTGCATAGCCTTTGCCAGTATCAAATTCTGGATACTGAGCCTGAACTTGGCTTTGATGATCTCACGAGCTTAGCTGCTAGCATCTGCAATACTCCGATCGCTCTGGTAAGCCTGGTTGATGCTCAACGACAATGGTTCAAAGCAAAAGTGGGCACGGAGGTGGCAGAGACAGCACGTGATATTGCCTTTTGTAGTCACACAATATTGCAGTCTGATATTTTGCTCGTGCCGGATGCGCTAACTGATGAGCGCTTTAACACAAACCCCTTAGTAACGGCTGAACCCTACATCCGTTTCTACGCAGGTGTACCGTTAATCATGCCTGACGGTTATGTGCTCGGCACACTGTGCGTCATCGATTTTGTTCCACGTGAGCTTAATCCTAGCCAGCTTGAGGCATTAAAAGCGCTGGGTCGTCAGGTCGTTGCACAGCTAGAGTTACGACGAAAATTGTTGGAGGCAGATCATCTAACGCGAGAGCTTCAGCATAACGAAGCGGCACTACGCGAAAGTGAAGAGCGGTTTCGGACCATGGCTGATAGTGCTCCGGTCTTGATCTGGATTGATGGTCAGGATCAGCGTTCTGTTTTTCATAACCAAACCTGGCTTGATTTTACGGGGCGATCGTTTGCTCAAGAGTATGGGGATGGTTGGCAGGAGAGCATCCATCCAGACGATCGCTCATCCTGGTTCCAGCGCTATGCCTTAGCGTTTAAAGCTCGCGAACCGTTCACCAGTGACTACCGCCTGAGACGAGCCGATGGTGAGTATCGCTGGATGTTAGAAACGGGTGTGCCTCGTTGGTTGCCAGATGGAACCTTTGCTGGTTTTGTTGGCTCGTGCGTCGATATCACCGATCACAAAGAAGCAGAGCAAGATCGTCAGCTTTTAAAGATGGTGACTCATGCCATCGTCAACTCTCCCGATTTTCATTCCGCTTTACGGGTAGCCCTCCAAAAAGTGTGTGAAGCAACGCAGTGGGAATTTGGGGAGGCGTGGGTGCCTAACTTAGACAAGACTCTGATGGTATGCAGCCCTGCCTGGTACAGCAAAACCGATCGTTTAAATGAATTTAGACAGTCAAGCGAAGGTTTCACATTTCCTCCAGGCAAGGGGCTTCCGGGTCGGGTCTGGGTTTCTAAACGCACCGAATGGCACCAGGATGTCTCGCTGGAATCCACCTATCTCCGTGCTGAAGCCGCAATGGCAGCAGGGCTAAAGGCAACGTTGGGCATCCCGCTGATTGCGAACAATGATGTCATTGCGATTCTTGTGTTCTATATGTTTGAAGCCCGACAAGAAGACCAACGGCTGATTGACTTGATTGCAGCCTCCACCGAACTTGGGCTGTTTATCCAACGGAAACAGGCTGAAGAGGAGATGCTGAAGTCTTTAGCCAAAGAGCAAGAACTCAATCGCTTCAAATCTAACTTCATTGCCAATATCTCCCATGAGCTACGGACGCCCTTGACTTCAGTTTTAGGTCTGTCAACGGTGTTGCTGACACAGCATTTTGGTGATCTCAATGCTAAACAGGCGCAATATCTTTCTTTGATCCACAGTAGTGGGGATCATTTGCTGAAGCTGATTAATGATTTACTTGATCTTGCCAAGATTGAAGCGGGAAAGCAGGAACTCAACAAGTCAACGGTTGATGTCATTGAACTATGTCAGAACGCGATCGAAATGCTGGAAGTGCGCGCGATCGAAAAACGGCAGGTCATCTCTCTGCAATTACCGCTGGCTGTTGAATCTATAGTGGTAGACCAGCAGCGTGTTGTACAAATTCTGCTGAACTATTTGTCTAACGCAGTGAAATTTACGCCGGAAGGCGGCAAGATCACTATCAGCAGTCGCCTAGCCTCCGGGCTAGAGTTAGAACAAAACACTCTGCCACCCGTTTCTACTGACAACACTGCCCTGATGGTTATTGAGCCAGATGCCCGCTTTCTAGTGCTGGAAGTAACCGATACAGGCATTGGCATTTCTCAGGAAAAGCAGCACCTGTTGTTTCAAACCTTTCAGCAACTGGATGTAGTGAGCGATCGTAAATATGAGGGGTCAGGGTTGGGGCTTTCCCTTACCAAGCAATTGGCAGAACTACATGGCGGACGAGTCTCTGTTTGCTCAACCTTAGGCAGCGGCAGTACGTTCTCGGTTTGGCTCCCCCTATAGCGGTCAGCCCCACTAGTAGTACTTGTAGCGGTTGCCTCAAAAGAAAACTTAAACTGTAAGCTAAAGCCTAGATGAGCGTTGCAATGCAGTAGAGCGTTGCCAGGAAATGCAGCCGATACCTACAAGGCTATGAGTGACCCCAGGCTAGAATATCCGCTGCTGTGGGCAATGGGCAGACCACGGGCAGAGCAGCGACAACCCCTGCGATCAAAGGTGCCGCTTGCGCGTGCCACAGATGATTTGCTGTATGAACTCCAGTTGCTTGGTGCTACAGCCATTATCATCAGTTGCAATGTCGAGCCGTTGAAACAGTTTCTTAGTTATCCCGAACCATACGTACTCCCACAAGATCCGGGTGTTGCCGTTTATTTCACCCTCAATGGCGTGTCGTACATTTTTGCCTGTGATGCTATTGATGCTGTGCAGGGCAACATGCGTGCGATCGGACAACTGCTGCGCGAAAAACGATTGCTAACCGAACAATACCCGTGCGCATCGATCGAGCGCGAGTTGGCTGGTTATAAAACTGCGATGGTGCCAGTCGAAGCATCGCCCCGTCGTAAACCCTGGTGGAAAGTACTTTATGTCTCACCCGATGCCCCACTGGCAGTCATTGAAGCAGCTTACAAAGGTCTAGCCAAAATCGTTCATAGCGATCTAGTTCGGGATGGCAGCGATGCAGCAATGGCAGAATTAAACCGCGCGGTTGAAGAAGCTAGATTAACAAAACGATAGTAACGGTTTACTAAAAAATTAAGTTCATCTATCAAGAACGTGGAGTAAGATACATCGGGTATCTTTGCACCGATCGCCGCTTGACTTTTTTGTCGCTTATCCGCAGTTTCATCCGGATAACGATCGACGAAGTAAGTCAATGTAGCAGCAATCGATCCGTGTACAGTTTTGAGCACCCATACTACAGACTCATCCGGCAGTTCAGGAGTGATGAAATGACACAACGGTTAACCCCATCGTTGAGCCAGAGATTAGCGCTAGCAGGTCAGATCCTGCTGTTGGCAAGCATTGGGCTAATAGGGGCAGTGGCTTTGGACACAAAGCAGGCAACGACAGCAAAGGCTTCTGAAGCAAAGGCAAGCCAGGTCGCGGCAACTGGAGGCACCTGGCGTGGTGCATCTTTTCCAGTTGAGAACTTCCAGGCATATACGTCAGCCTTTGGCTATCGTGGCTCTCCTGATGGCGCTCCTGGTCAAGAGTTTCATCGTGGGTTAGATTTAGCGGCTCCAGACGGTAGCTACATTCGCAACTGGTGGGCGGGTAAAATTGTTCAAGTTTCCGATAATAGCGCCTGTGGTACATCCGTCGTCATTCAATCAGGTGAGTGGGAACACGTCTACTGCCACATGAAGGGGCACGTCGAGACAGCAAATGGCACACGCTACTTAAGCGATCGCAGCGGTGGCATTCAACTTTCGGAAGGACAAGTTGTGCCAGCAGGTGTTCGTATTGGGCGTGTGGGTATGACCGGACGCACAACCGGACCACACCTTCATTGGGGTCTAAAATACACCGGAAAGTGGGTCGATCCAGCTCTAGTTCTACGTGCTATGTACGCCGAACAAGCTAGAGCAAGAGCGAACTCTAACTACAATCAAGGCTAGTTTCTAGCAGTTATCTGTTAGTTGTTAGAAGATAAAACGCTAACAACTAACAGACACCCTTCTTTTATGCTCGAACGTCTTTACAGCTAAGCCTGTGCGTTTGCTGTAGCAACACTTGGCTCTCCCCGAAATTCCGTAACAATTTTACGGAAGTCTTCGCCTTCAATGGTTTCCTGCTCCAGCAGCATTTCAACTAGACGATCGACCAGCGTACGATTTTCTCGAATGATCTTGCGGGCTTCTTCATAACAATGAACAGCAATACCGCGCACCTGCTGATCGATTTGGGTCGATACTTCTTCCGAGTATTCTGTACGGGGTGATAAACCCCGTCCTAGAAAGACCTCGCTGCCCGCACTTTCGAGCGCCACTAGCCCCAAGTCAGACATGCCATAGCGTGTCACCATCTCGCGCGCCAGGTCTGCTACGGCTTTGATGTCGCTGCTAGCACCAGCAGTCACTTCAGCATCACCGAAGACTTCTATCTCGGCAGCACGTCCACCCAGGGCGATCGTAATGCGATCAGTCATCCAGGCACGGGTATAAAGCCCGCTGTCAATCATGTCTTCGTTAAATGCTTGCTGTGCAAAGCCACCAATGCCACCCGATCGCGGAATAATCGTAACTTTATTCAGTGGGTCAGAGTTCTTAAGCACCGTCATTAAAAGCGCATGACCGATTTCGTGATAGGCAATCAGTCGCTTCTTCTTACTATCCAGCAGCGGGGTTAGCGTCAGACCAATAGTGACGCGATCGATCGCATCGTCAATTTCTAACATTGTCACCGCATCTTTACGACGACGCGCCGTAAGAATCGCGGCTTCATTGAGTAAGTTTGACAACTCTGCGCCTGAAAAGCCTGGTGTGCGGCGTGCGATCGTCTCCAAAGAGATATCTGGACCCAGCTTTTTATTGCGAGCGTGAACTTCCAGAATGCCCAACCGCCCCTTATAGGTGGGCAGATCTACCATCACCTGACGGTCAAAGCGACCCGGACGTAGCAGCGCGGAATCCAACACATCAGCACGGTTCGTCGCAGCGATGATGATGATACCGGTGTTGCCTTCAAAACCATCCATCTCGGTCAACAACTGGTTCAGCGTTTGTTCCCGCTCGTCGTTGCCGCCACCAATACCGGCTCCACGTTGCCGTCCCACTGCATCAATTTCATCAATGAAGATAATACAGGGTGCATTCTCTTTCGCTTTCTTGAACAGGTCACGGACACGAGACGCACCTACACCCACGAACATTTCGACAAACTCAGAGCCAGAGATGCTGAAGAAGGGCACACCTGCTTCACCCGCGATCGCCTTTGCTAACAGGGTTTTACCTGTACCAGGAGGACCGATCAACAGTACGCCTTTAGGAATTCTTGCGCCGATCGCGGTGAAACGTTCGGGCTTTTTCAGAAAGGTAACGACTTCTTGCAGTTCTTCTTTGGCTTCTTCAATGCCCGCCACATCATCAAACATCACGCCTGTTTTGGCTTCCATCTGAAAGCGAGCGCGAGATTTACCAAAGCTCATTGCCTGCCCAGGACCACCAGGGGCATTGCTAGAGCGGCGCAAAATCATGAGTAAGCCACCGATCAGCAAGAAAAACAGCAGTAGATTTGCCAACACGCCCATAACAGCGCTGTTATCCTGGGTTGGCTGTACAGCAATGTCAATCTTATTTGCTAAAGCTTTCTTAGTAAGTTCACCATAACTTTCAAAAAGAGCCACTTCGCGTAGTGGGTCGCCCTTTTTATCTCCTTCCAACATCACACGAGCCACTCGTTGCGTTGGGTCAACCTCAATACGGGTTACCTCGCCAGAGTCGATTTTGGTCAGTAGGGCACTGTAACTTAGAGCCTCACGGTTGCTTTGTGCTACTGCTGGCGATAGCGTAATGCCATGCGCAATGACCCAGAAGGCAGTAGCTAGGCCCATTGCGGTAGAGCCTCGCCGTGGCAATCGTTTTACCAGTGCTTTTGTCCAGAAACCTTTCATACACAGCGCCTTTTACCTTAACTTGCCAATCGCGTTAGCTCGCCAATACTTTAGCTCGCTGACCCATTGATGTTGTTGATCATGCTGTCTTGGTGACTGTAATGCTGCGATCGCACCCACCCAAGCAAACATAGTTACGGGACTTCTTCTCAGTTTAGCTCACCCATCTCTATCCTAGCGAACGAAGTATTCCTGGTCACAGCCGCCGTTTGCACACTAGAAGCAGAAAAACGACCACTTGTGCCATCCTGCCAGCAATACGAATGAGCCAATGGCAGCACAACTGACGAACTGCTATGATAAAATCGTAGTCATTACGAGTTTGCTTTACCTGCTTTAGTCTAAAGGTGTACTTGGGAAGCTCAAGGAACTACACACTTGAATATTGGGATAGCAAGCTTGCTAATAGAAAGAGTTGTAATTAGCAGCGTTTTCATCACTTACCGTTAGACTTCTTTCGGTCGTACAAATCCATTTAAGAGGATGTTTAATTATGGTAAAGTTTGTCGGTATTGCGGGTAGCCTTCGAGCTGATTCTTATAGTCAGCAGGCGTTAAAGCTTGCAGCACAACGGTTAGAAGCGCTGGGCGCAGAGGTGGAACTGCTTGATCTCCGCTCGCTCAACCTACCGTTTTGTGATGGTGGTAAAGAGTATGCGGGTTATCCCGATGTCGATCGCTTACGCCATGCGTTTCACCAGGCAGACGGCTTTATTCTCGCCACACCGGAATATCACGGTAGCGTTAGCGGTGTGCTCAAAAATGCGCTGGATTTAATGAGCTTTGATCAGCTTTCAGGGAAGGTTGCTGGACTCATTAGCGTCTTAGGTGGACAGCCCAACAGCAATGCACTGAATGATCTGCGAACGATTTTGCGCTGGGTGCATACCTGGGTGATTCCTGACCATATTGCGATCGGTCAAGCATGGCAAGCCTTTGACGCTGACGGCAAACTGCAAGACGCAAAGCTATCAGAACGCTTCGATAAGTTTGCTCAGAGTCTAGTTGAAAATACGCGAAAGCTACGGGATGTCGCTTAAGTGGGCTGCTATGGCAGAAGGATGAGGGATGAATCGAAGCCCTTGCTGAAAGGAAGATTTTAAGGTTTAGGTCTGTCCTAACCTTCGCTTCGACTGCTATAGCTTAGTGTTTAGCCTTCTATTGCAGGTTAGCCCTTTAAAGTTGCTAATGCCGCAATCGGGTTCTACTCCTGATTGCGGCATTAGTGACAACTAGCTAAGAACGGCGCTTCTAATGATGATGGTGCCCATTGCCGTGTTGATGCCCATGACCATGATCATGATGATGACCATGATCGTGGTTATGTTGAGCATGGCTCTGGGCAAGGCTGGGATTTACTGCCAAGGCTTGCTCTGACAGCAATGCCTCGATTTGCGGGTGTGCCCAGTCTGCTACCATCTGGAGGAATTCGGGACGATCGTTCACGCATTCCATCTGCACATAGGTGACTTCAGGATGCTTGCGCCGCAATGTGTGAATGATGTGATCAACATCGAGAAGCGTTTCGTGGTTCTCAGTGGCGAAACCGATCGGCATAAAGACGAGTGCGGTTGCGCCTAGATCAATCAAGTTGCTGGCTGCTAGCTCGGCGTTCGGTTGCGTCCATTCAATCAATGGCGTTTGGTGGTTGAGCCAGCCCACTGAAGTCAGGGGATAACGGTAAATCAACTTTTCACGGACGCGATCGTACAAAGCTTGGCTCTCATCAATCCCAGACGTAAAGCCCTTCGCTTTGTGAGGGCAACCGTGGTTCATCAACACAATCCCTGTTTGTGAGGGCAGGTGTGCGACTGCCAGATCGGTTTTGATTTTGTCTTCAACCATGCCTGCCAGCAAATCAATGTATGCAGGCTCGTTGTAGAACGATGGAATGTAGCGAGTGCCCTTCACCCAATGCTCGTTACCGTCTGCTAGCTGCGTAAGCGCCTTGTTGACCTGCTCGACCGCAATACCGCTTGTGAAGATGGAATCGACAACTAGCAGTGGGTAAATCAGCAGCTTATCGAACCCTTCTGCTTTAATCTCAGTTAGCACTTGCTCTGGCAGAAAGGGAGCGCAGAAGTTAAACGCCTTGAAGACTTTGATACGATCGCCCCAGCGTTCCTGCAAATACTGTTCAACACCTGCCCGCTGACGCTCAAAGATAGCGTTATGAGGTGAAATAAAGTGGTCGTGCTGATGGCTCCACTCATGCAAATCAAACATGGCTAACAGCTTCGCCATTGGAGGATAAATCCACGTCGGCACAGGCGCAAATTTTGCTGTTAGGAGATTAAGCGCTTGCTCGTTATAGTTGGCAAAGTCTTCATAGCTTTCAACTTCGCCATAGCCCATGAGCAAAACCGCAACTCGATCCTGAGGGACAGAGACATCGGTTAGGGGTTGGAGTTTTTCAGGAGTAGCGACCACTGAGACTGCCTCAATATGAAATGGACTAAAACTATGGTTGAGTGGTAATCACTCAGGTACTGCCATCTTTAGCTGTTTAAGCATCAGATAACGCCAAAGTGTAACCCTCTCACGACTAGCCTAACATCCTCTCCGGGGGGATAGGATGAAACTGGTATATAAGTTGCTGGCTAAGAGCACATGAGGGATGGGTAATGAGCGCTAAGAGACATAGGGTAAGGGTTGTAGTTTGCCCTGGCATCCACGAGCGCGCGTTAACTCAGCAATTTATTGAGGGCTTGCTAACAACTGGCGAGGAACGCTTACATCCAGCATCATGGCTAGTGTTTCCAGCCGATCGCTACCCTGCTTATTCAGGGCTGCACATCTTGCGCTTTCTTCATGAAAAATTAAGCACTTATAGTCTGGATACAGCACTTTGTACTCCGTTGATTTTAATTGGGTTCAGTGCTGGAGTGGTAGGTGCTGTAAGTGCGGCTTGTGGGTGGAGGAGTCTGGGTGGAGTGGTGAAGGCATTGATCGCAGTCGATGGGTGGGGTGTGCCACTAATAGGCGATTTTCCAATGCACCGTATGAGCCATGATGCGTTTACACACTGGAGTTCAGCCTTGCTGGGCGCAGGAGAGGACAGTTTTTATGCTGACCCTGGTGTGGATCATCTAGATTTATGGCGATCGCCACAAACAGCTGCTGGCTACTGGGTTAAGCTGGGTTCTTCGAGTCCGCCTAGAGGCACTTCCGCTGCCACTTTCCTTACTGCCCTGCTGCGTGATTATGAAGCTCTGTTGTAAGGCATTGTGGAAGCAGCAAAGAATATTGCTAGTTGTCATGTGAGAACACTAAAATAGCTCAACTTAGAGCACTAAAGTTAATGCCAGACTGACGCTATTGCTACTAAGGTGTGCTTAAGCTGACAACACTTGCTTAAAGCACCGTAAATAAGGGAAGAAACTCAGCTGGTTCCTAAACGATCTTCAAGACACAACGCTATGTCTCCAAGCAGTCCTGCTAATGGCGGGTTCGCTACACTCCTGCAAAATCGTTCCTTTTTAGCGCTCTGGATCGGGCAGGTTTTGTCGCAGGTTGCCGATAAAATCTTTTTCGTGTTTCTCATTGCGCTACTGGTTAACTATCAGCCGCCGCCTGGTTTAGAAAGCTCTGCCCGTTCAGCGCTAATGTTTGCCGTTACCTTGCCTGCAATTTTGTTTGGCTCGGCGGCAGGTATTTTTGTCGATCGTTATGACAAGCGACAGATCCTCATCGTTTCCAATCTGCTGCGCGGTCTGCTTATCTTGGCAATACCGCTACTGCCCAGAGCCTTTATCGTGCTTCTGGTGATTGGCTTTTTAGAGTCCCTCCTCACGCAGTTTTTTGCACCAGCCGAACAGGCAGCGATTCCGCTTTTGGTGCCTCGTGAAGGCTTGATGAGTGCGAATGCGCTGTTTACAACGACGCTGATGGGTTCGCTGATTGTGGGCTTTGCGATCGGCGACCCAGTGCTTAATCTAGCAAAGGCGGGTGGGCGCTTTGGGCAGGAGCTTTTGCTGGGCGGGCTGTATCTTGTGGCAGCCGTTATCTTCTATTACCTGCCAATTCGCAAAAGTGGTGCTGATCCTAAAATTGTGCAGGCTCACCCCTGGAGTGACTTTAAAGCAGGGCTAGCTTATTTGCGAAAGGATCGCTTAGTGAGCGGCGCGATGGTGCAGTTGACTATTCTGTATTCGGTTTTTGCAGCGCTGACAGTTCTGGCGATCGATCTAGTGGAAGAAATTGGGCTGAAATCAACTCAGTTTGGCTTTTTGCTGGCTGCCGCAGGCGTTGGCATGGTCTTTGGTGCAGCAGTACTAGGGCACTGGGGCGATCAGTTTCACCACAAACCACTCCCGCTGATTGGCTTTCTGATTATGGCAGCGGGCTTAACCGTGTTTACTTTTACTAACCAACTGTGGCTAGGTCTTGGTCTCAGTACGTTGTTGGGCGTTGGGGCATCAATGGTCGGTGTGCCGATGCAGACGTTGATTCAGCGGCAAACGCCAGAAGCAATGCGCGGCAAAGTTTTTGGCTTTCAGAACAATGTTGTAAATATTGCTTTAAGTGTGCCGTTGGCAATCGCCGGACCGCTTACCGATGCCGTTGGCTTGAGAGTAGTGATGCTGGCGATGGGTACAATTGTCAGCGTGGTTGGCATCTGGGCATGGCAAAGTACTCGACGTGTTTTGCAAGACGCGCTTTGAATGAAGGATAGATGTGACGATTGCCCTGCTGGGCTGCTAGATAGAGGCAGCGCGATCGCGCCATTTCCAAATGCTGCTAGAAATTAAATTTGTTACCATATGTGCGACGACAGGCACCACCAGGTTATGCGTTACCAGAGCGCTATAACCGAGTAAAACACCGACGATCGTTGCCCATGCAACATACGACCATTGCTTTGGGCTACTTAAATGCAAGACCCCAAAACAAAGACTAGAGATAATTACCGCTTCAAAGTTCAAGCCAAAGGCTGGCAGCATCACCCCACGAAACAGCAGTTCTTCACTCAAGGCAGGCAGTAACCCAAGCCAGATAAGATCAGGCAAGACAAGCGGCTTCAGCACCAGTGCTAGATAATAATCAGCACTCTGGCGATAAGCTCCCCACACGCGATACACCACTGCACTAGCGAGTGTAATGACAAGCCCTAAACCTAGCCCCTGTGAGATGGCGATTAGCGACCATTTCAGCGGTAGCAGAATCACCGTACCAAACTGAACCCACAGTTTGGCAGCAACTAACAGCACAACTGCCGTTACGCCCATGGCAATCAGTACTTGGGTCCGGCTTAAAGGTTCGACTTCGGGGTGATCAGGAAACTGTGCCACAGGAAAAAAGCTGCTAAAGAACGGACTCTCACTTCAAAGCTTAGGCATTCTGATCTAGTGATACAGTTGGCGGCGGTCTGAAAGAGCCATGATTTCTCAACAAGTCTAGCGCTTTGCGCTCAAAGTGCATCGTCTGTTTGTTGAGGGATTCAATCATTAAAACGGGATAACGATCGCAGGGATGGCTTGAGCGCAGCAGCACTGATTCCTGCCCGTTGAGCCACCAGTAAACCTAACGCTTCCAGGTAAGAGGGCACGCAGGTTGCGTCCATGCCTAAGGCTTTGGGTGGCACTTGCATAGTAGTCTGGTTGTCCTGTACTGCAATGATGCGGGGCGATGACGTTCCAATCGTTGATGATTGGCTCCAGCTCATGACTGCGCTACCACCACAAGCGGTTGCAGGTACTACGACAGCATCTACTTGCTCTGTCCAAATGTCTCCCATTTGAGGACTGAAGGTAGGATGCGATCGCGTCACAAATTGCGGCGCACGACTTAAGCCCACTAAAACACAGGGCAAAAAGGTATAGCCTAATTCTTCAGCCGCCGATCGTGGTGCGACTTGAGGATCAAGCGGCAGCGGCAAAAGAGCGGGCGCATGGGCACAGGGAATACTAAACGTGCGTACAACTAAATGGCTGATTACTGCTTCGGCTCCTGCGATCGGATCAACACCTTGACCATGGCGGTATTGTTGGAGTGCATCACCCCCAAAATCATCAGGAAAGCGGGCAACCACCGCGATCGCCGTTGCGCCTGCTTTTTGGATCAATGCCTCTGCTGCACGTAACAAACTAGCGGGGTTTTGAATCGTACCCCATGTTGCACCCGATGCGGCTGTTTGCAGACTCACGTTTAGAGGCGCATCTGTAACAATGTATTCAGTGAGATCTAATCCTAGTGTCGCTCTTGCTGCATCAGCAGCCTGAAGGTGCCGCAGGCGCAACTCTGGTTCAATCCCTTGATCAAGAATTAACCCGATACGGTTTTGGTGAACGGGACGCAAGCCCCACTGTCCTGCTGCAAACTGATCGAGTCCATAGCCCTCCACATACAGTGCATTTGGAAGCTGCCAATAAAGCTGCGCGCCGTTAAGAACATTAGGATGCGTAATAAGGCAATCGGCAACCTGTGCGATCGCCCGTGCAACAGGTAACGCATCGCCTGCATAACCACCGATCGTCGCCCCAATGCCCGTCGGTATAATCAAGGCAACAGTAAAGGGGCGTTTCATAGAAAGGATAAGGAATGTAGCTTGCTTCCGCTCGGCGGTAGGATGAGGGATGAAAAATTAGCCTTTAGCCTTCATCCTTTTTTGTAACGATCGCTTCCACGATGGCTTTTTGCGTAGTGATATTTACCTCAGTTACAGCCCAGCGTAAGGGATCGCCATAGGTTTGCAGCTTAGCTTCGATCGCTTGACGCACTTCAGCAGGCGATCCCTCAAGCTTAATTTCGGCAGTGATGAATTGGGTAATCACTATTCACGTTCAAAATTGTTAGGTTGATGGTCTTTGCGTATTGGTATTAAAAGGAGCGATCGTCTAGTAACCGTTCACAACTCATTGAGTACATACACAACTTGCTCACCATCAGCTTCGTCAAAACCTGCTAAACCTGAGGCTGTAAATCGGCACTCAGTTGGAATACTTGAATCTAGCAACGGTGGAGCTTCTTTTCCCAATAGTTGTAGAAAAGATTGAATTAAAGAATCTAACCATGAGCCGTTAGTCTGCTTCTGAGCTAAACCACCGATCATCTCCCCAAAGTAAAGCGGAGATTGCCGGCTATACTCCGTCTGAAGAGAGGCTAACGCTGCTTGGTGAGCCTTAAGAGCAGTATTCTCACGACTGGAAGGTAGCTTCCACTGACCTCGGAGAGAACCAGGTCGGTAATCTATTTCGACCAGCAACCTTGTACATTGACGATCGAAAGCTCGCTCTTCAAGAGCTTTCAAAACAACTGCGGCTCGGGTTGAAAATTGTACTTGCATTTTCTCAATGCTAACTTTCCAGCTACTACCACCTGCAATGCTTGGGGTCTGAATCGTTGCTATTAGCAGCAAGGAAAGGACAGAAGGTTTTGTTACTACTTTCATGCTGCTGATAGACAATTCTTAGGGTACAACTCTCCCTTAAAACCTGCTATACAACGAAAATCTAGTGTTCTCAGCTCTTATTATTTCTGTTGAAACTGCCCAAACTGGAGGTGATAAACCGTATCTTCTTTCTCAGTTTCAATCTTCAAATCAGAACGCGGATACGCGACACAAAGGAGGGCATAGCCCTGTTCTCTCAATTCTGGGCTAACCCCCATTGCATCGGGCTGATCAACCCTGCCTTCAATCACCTGAGCCGCACAGGTTGTACAAATACCTGCATTGCAAGAATTAGGTAACTCCAGCCCAGACGCTTGAGCCGCTTCTAAAATGGTTTGATCATCGGGCACCTGAAGCGTATGAGTGCTACCCTGATGCTGAAGTTCAACCGTGTAGGTGTTAGACATAAGCGATCGACAAAAGAATACAGCGCTTCCTTGATTTTTCGATAGATGGCTCAGACGATCGCGGGGCAGCCGTGCCTAGACACACACTGAGACGATCGTCTGAATGACCGCCGATTTAACGTTGGGCTTCAGCGCCACCCACAACTTCCAGGATTTCTTGCGTAATTGCCGCCTGACGAGCTTTGTTGTAACCCCGTGTTAGCGTGCTAATCAAGTCCTTCGCGTTGTCGCTGGCATTGCTCATAGCAGTCATTCGGGCAGCAAGCTCACTAGCGGCAGACTCTTGGAGCGCTCGTAGCAACTGGTTGTTTAAATACAGCGGCAGCAAAGCATCCAAAATCTGTACCGGATCTTGCTCAAAGATCATGTCTTGAGGGAAGGTCTGAGGTGCAGCAGCCGCTACTTTCGATCGCTCCACCTGAAACTGTCCACCACGAGACGTAAGCCGGAAGATTTCATCGTCTGGCACCTCAAGTCCCTGAGGATCAAGTGGCAGAAGCGTCTGAATGACAGGACGAGAGCTAATAAGTGAGACAAACCGTGTGTACACCAACTCAACTTTATCAACCGTTTCAGAGAGAAAGAGAGCCAGCAGTTGATCGGCAATTTGCGATGCCTCGGAAGCAGTGGGAATCTGCTCCAAATTAACAAAGGTTTCGACGATCGGCTGATCACGTCGTTGGAAGTATTGCGTTGCTTTGCGACCAACCAGCACATAGCGGTAGTTGATACCTTCCGCCTGCAGTTCCTTAGCGCGGATTTCTGCCCGCCGAATCACGTTGGAGTTATAGGCACCGCACAGACCACGATCGCCCGTTACAACCAAAATACCTACAGTCCTGACCGTGCGACGGCTCAGCAACGGCAGGTTTGCTTCGTCAAACCGTAAGCGAGCTTGCAGCCCGTAAAGTACCTGTGCCAGCCGATCAGCAAAGGGACGTGTTGCAATGACCTGCTCTTGAGCACGACGCACTTTAGCAGCAGCAACGAGACGCATCGCCTCAGTAATTTTTTTAGTGTTTTTGACCGACTTAATGCGATCGCGAATGCTTTTAAGATTTGCCATGTCGGAAGTGAGGGATGAGGGGTAAAGGGTGAGGAGTGTCTCACCAGAGCAAAACTAGAGCAGTCAATGTAAGCAGTGAGATGAAAAGAGGAGTAAGGGCATTACACCTTTCTCCTCACCCCTCTCTCCTCATCTCTATGCCGCAGCAAACGTCTTCTTGTACTCGCCAATCGCGTCCTTCAAAAGACCTTCAGCTTCTGGCGTTAGCTGCTTCTCAGTACGGACAATATCGCCATACTTAGGAGCGCTGTTCTTCAGATAGTCACGCAAGCCTTTCAGGAACGAAACCACCTTATCAACCGGAATATCATCCAGATACCCATTGATACCAGAGTAAATCGAAGCTACCTGTTCGGCGACTGAAAGCGGCGAGTATTGCGGTTGCTTCAGAATTTCGCGTAGGCGTTGACCCCGTGCCAATTGGTTTTGGGTCGCCTTGTCAAGGTCAGAAGCAAACTGAGCAAAGGCTTGCAGATCGTCGTACTGAGCCAGTTCCAGCTTCACCTTCCCAGCAACTTTTTTCATCGCCTTCGTTTGGGCAGCCGAACCAACCCGTGAAACAGAGATCCCTGCATTCACAGCTGGACGCAAGCCGGAGTTAAACAAGTCAGATGACAAGAAGATCTGCCCATCAGTGATCGAAATCACGTTGGTGGGAATGTAAGCCGAGACATCACCCGCTTGCGTTTCAATAATCGGTAATGCAGTCATGCTGCCTTCACCCAGTTCAGGGCTAAGTTTTGCAGCCCGCTCTAACAAACGGGAGTGAGCGTAGAATACGTCACCTGGGTATGCCTCACGACCGGGTGGACGACGCAGTAGCAATGACATTTGGCGATATGCCTGCGCCTGCTTGGAAAGGTCATCATAAATCACCAGGGTGTGCTTGCCCTTGTACATGAAGTATTCTGCAAGAGTCGCGCCTGTGTAAGGTGCAAAATATTGCAGAGTTGCAGGGGCGTTGGCGTTTGCAGCAATAACGATGGTGTAGTCAAGCGCACCATTCTCACGCAGGACGCTAACAATGTTGGCGACGGTCGATGCCTTCTGCCCAACTGCTACGTAAACGCAAATAACATCTTCACCCTTTTGATTCAGAATGGTGTCGATCGCAACGGAGGTTTTGCCAGTTTGACGATCGCCGATAATCAATTCTCGTTGACCGCGACCAATCGGAATCATGGAGTCGATCGCCGTGATGCCGGTTTGCAGTGGCTCATACACCGACTTACGCTCAATAATCCCAGGCGCGGGCGATTCAATCAGGCGCGTCTCTGTCGTGTGGATGTCACCTTTACCATCAATAGGGCGGGCAAGGGCATCTACCACCCGTCCAAGCATGGCTTCACCCACTGGAATCTGAGCGATTCTGCCAGTAGATGTCACCGAACTTCCTTCTTGAATATTAAGTCCGTCGCCCATTAGCACGACACCAACGTTATCTTCTTCCAGGTTCAGCGCCATACCGACGGAACCATCTTCAAATTCCACCAATTCGCCCGCCATTGCTTTGTCTAAGCCATAGATGCGAGCAATACCGTCACCAACCTGCAGCACTGTACCAACGTTTGACACGTTGACCTTTTGATCGTACTGCTCAATCTGTTGGCGAATAATGCTGCTAATTTCGTCTGGTCGAATACTTACCATAAGAGTTGCTCGTTGTGAGGATGAGAGATGGGATCAGTTTTTGGTTGTTCGTTGTTAGCGCTGAGACTAAAAACCAACCACTAACGGCTAACAACTTAAGTTGTGCTGCCTAAGCGTAACGAAATGCGTCGGAGTTGACCGCGCAAGCTTGCATCAATGATCTGAGAGCCAACTTTGATAATCACACCACCAATTAAGTCAGGATCGATCGTTGTTTCGATCTCAACGTTTTGGGCACCCGTGAGGGCTATCACTCGCTCACGCACTGTCTGCTGCTGCGCCTCATTAAGTGGCACTGTCGAAACAATTTGAGCCAGCGCCGTTTGGTTTAGTTCGCGTAGCAATGCCTGATACTGCTTCAAAATGCCACTTAAAAAAGCGATACGACGATGATCCACAATCAGCAGCAGAAAGTTGCGAATGTGGGGATGCACCTGGTCACCCAAAACCTGCTGCAAAACTGCTTTCTTGGCGTCCAGACTAACAACAGGGCTTGCCAAAAACTGATCGAGATCAGGCGATTCTTTCAGGAGGTTCAAGATACTGCTGGCATCTTCACCAAAGCGATCGCTCAAATTCTCAGTTTTTGCCAGAGACATCAGCGCCTGGGCATAGGGGGCAGAAATTTCACTGGTAATGACGCTATCACTCACTGGTCGCCTCCTACTAGCATGGCAATGCTACGATCGATTAATTGTTGCTGCACCGAGTCATTTAGCCGCGATGGCAGCTCTGACTCGACACGCTGCATGGCTAGCGCTGCTACTCGTTGACGTAGCTCATTAATCACTTTTGCCTGGTCAGCGTTGAGATCCTGGGTCGCTGCTTCACGCATCCGTTGGATGTCAAGTTCAGCTTTGGCAGCAATCTCTGCTTTAGCGGTAGCAGCGGCTACTTGTCCTGCTGCTCGAATTTTTTCCGCTTCCCCTTGAGCTTGTGCTAGCTTCTGCTGTTGCTGTGCTAGGGCACTCACTGCGTCTTTCTTGCGTTGCTCAGCTTCTTTAATGGCGTCTTCGATCGCAGTTCGACGAGCGCTCAGGGTTTTACCTAAAAAGCCGCGCCCAAAGTAGATCAAAACACCCGCAACGATCGCCAGGTTAACCAAATTGGTTTCAAGAATGTCGAAGTTGAGACCAAAGCCACCTGCTTCAGCTGTTTCAACCGCTTCGGTGCCTAAAACGTTAGCTTCAATCGCCAACTTTAAGAGAATATCCATATCGCTACGTCCAAAATGGCTGGAGTCATCAGCGTTCAGTTGTTAAGCTCTAGACTTTAAGGGTGCTTAAAGATTAACAACCAACGTCTAAAGACTGACTAAAAGTTTGTCTAAAATCTGGTGGCTCAATGACTCAACTTGCTGCTCTAAGGAACTCATTGCTTCCTGCTTCTGTTGATCAAGCTCACGCTGCACGCGCTCACGCTGAGCTTGCGCTTCTTGCTGTGCAGTGGCAATTTGTTGGTCAGCAAGGGCTTGGGCTTCCGCTTGTGCCGTAGCGATCGTCTGTTGATATTGCCGACGAGTCGTTGCCAACTCTTGTTCGTACTGCGTTGCTAAATGTTCAGCCTTTGCCAGCCGCTCACGCGCTTCGGTTTCATTTGTGCGGATGTAGTCACTACGGTCTTCGATCGCCTTTGTTAATGGCTTGTAAAAGACCACGTTTAGCAGGGCAACTAGAACCAAAAACTGAACCGCCATCAGTGGCAGAGTGGCATCAAAATCAAACATTGTCTTGAGTTTGGGGTTCTTGAATTGGGATGGAGCGTCTCTCGTAACTTCTCGCAATTGATGTCGAGTTATTGGTAACTGGTAACTAAAGACAAACAGAATGACTCTGTTACCAATTACCCATCACTCGTTCACTTCAAATGGCGCGTACTGGTTAACCAAATTACTGAAGCAAGGCGCTTAAGCGAAGGGGTTAGCAAACAACAGCACAAGCGCAATCACCAAGCCATAGATGGTCAAGGATTCCATAAACGCCAGAGTTAGCAGAAGCGTACCGCGAATTTTGCCTTCTGCTTCTGGCTGACGGGCAATCCCTTCAACGGCGGAACCGGAGGCATTACCTTGACCAATGCCAGGACCGATAGACGCTAAACCGATCGCCAATGCAGCAGACAGAACAGACGCAGAAGCAACTAATGGATCCATGATTCTTTCCTTGAGTAATGAACAAACTAAATGAACAACTTGCCGCTTAAAGGCTCAGGTTTCGCACCTGCGCTCGCATCTAAGCAATCTGAACCGATCGCAATCCGCCAGCAGATCAGCAATCGAAGCTATGCATGCTCCTCATGCTCATCTCCATGACCTTCAAGTGCTTCATGAATGTAAGCACCTGCCAGTGTGGCAAACACTAGCGCCTGGATTGCGCTGGTAAACAGACCTAGAAGCATCACTGGTAACGGCACAAACAATGGCACCAAAAGCACCAAGACCGCTACCACCAACTCATCCGCAAGAATGTTGCCAAACAAACGGAAACTGAGTGAGAGTGGCTTCGTGAAATCTTCCAAAATTGCGATTGGCAGCAGTACAGGGGTTGGCTGGACATACTTTGCGAAGTAACCCAAACCCTTGCGGCTAAAGCCAGCGTAGAAATACGCTAGAGAAACCAGCAGTGCCAATGCCACAGTCGTGTTGATGTCATTGGTAGGAGCAGCCAGTTCGCCTTCGGGAAGCCGAATCAGCTTCCAGGGAACCAACGCACCTGACCAGTTAGAGACAAAAATGAATAAAAAGAGCGTACCAATAAACGGCACCCAGGGACGGTACTCTTTTTCACCAAGCTGGTCTCTAGCAATGCCACGCACAAACTCCAACGCATATTCCATCAGGTTTTGAATGCCTTTAGGGATACGCTGGACATTGCGCGTTGCCGCGATCGAAGCAATCAATAAAAGCCCAATCACGACCCAGGAAACCAGAAACACCTGTCCGTGGATTCTAAGGTTGCCAATCTGCCAGTAAAGATGGTGCCCCACCTCAAGGCTGGCAAGCGGAAAAACGTTAAGCGCTGGGAGAAAACTTAGCATTAGACTTTGAGCGGTTTTCCCAAATAGATTAAGGGGTGAAAAGTTTCAGAACCGGCTGATTAGCGAGAGTCAGACGGTAGCAAGAGACGAAACATATAAACAATGAGCGCGGCTTTATAGGTAAGAAAACCTAAAAAGATTGGTAACACCTGCAATTGATCCAACCGAGTTGCTACTATGATCAACCCAATGAAGATCGCAATCTGGGATTTGCCAACCTTGCTATTCCCATTGCCTATCTGCTCAACGTTTCTAGCCAACACTTTCAAGTAAACCACACCTGTGCACGCTCCAAGTAAATAATTCAGAGCAATGTTGAGCGGGTAAAAAAAGCAAACGGTGAGGAAAATTATCCCCGTCAGCACTAGCGTCGTGAGCAGCAACTCGCGTTGGAGTTGGTAGTACTCCTGCATCGAAGCATTCGGCTTCGTTGAGCTGTCACTGGGCTGTGAAGGTGCGCCTGTTTCAGTGGTTTGCATCGTCAAAAGGATCAACTCGCTGTTTCAGCCATACTGACACAACAAAGAAACTCAACGATCGCACGTCTTTAAAGTAAAGACTTCAATGTGATGAGTTCCAGTCTTTTACTGGCAGCACCAGAGACCGCTGTCATCATATCACGCAGGGAGTAATAATACTTAATGACGCAAGATTAAGCAGGGTTAAAAAATGAAGCGCTGTTCCCTTAGTGATTGCATCTTGAACCAACACAGCAATGATCGAGTGCACTGGCTCCTGCACCTTCAGTTGATCGCATTAGTCAAGCAGGCGATCAATGTGTCCTTCAATATCGCATCGAACTCTACCCTGCTTTAGCGATCGCCTTTAGTCACAGGACTAAAGAAGATCACCGATATGTGGATAGCTTAAAGCCAACAGTCCATTTCCTTCATGTAAAGCAGTACGCAAAGAAGAGAGAAGCAATGATAAAAGCGTTTGAGGAAAGTTTTTGTAGTAGCCCAAGGCATAAACTGCCTCTGCCCTCTTATCAAACTCAGCTGAGTTTAGCTCTCCTAAAATTTGCTCCACTGTCTGCAAAACATCAGCTACATCCTTTGGCGGAACAAACATATTGCCAAAATAGCCTGGAAGTCTGCTTGTTTGCTCATATCCCAAGCCGACCCACAGTATCATCGTGGCACTTTCACGATCAGTTATCTTAAGAGCTAAGGTTGCCTCCTCTAGCTCGTCTCCGGGCATGATTGAACTTCGATCAGCAGCAATGTCATTCAGGATCTTAGTAAAACCATCTGGATAGAAAAGGTCATAAGCAAGACACAAATCGCTCCAATCATTAGGATTTAAGTCTGGCTCTAAAGCCCGATTTTGCAGAAATTCTTTTGCTTTCTCATATATGCGAGATTGCTGAACAGCTTTTTCAAAGATACTCTCTGCTACTTGAGCATCTTCAGCCAACACGAGGAGCAAAAACCAACCAGGATTAACGCTCATGCTTTTTCTGGCGATTGTTGCAGTTTAGGGTACTAGAATCGGCATTCTAAGGATAGCCATGATAGTAATCATTTTCTTGGTAGAAGACGATCCAGAAGGTGGTTACGTTGCCAGAGCGATTGGCGAATCTATTTTTACGCAAGCTGACACCATTGCAGAACTGAAAACATTGGCGCAAGATGCCGTGCAGTGCCATTACCCTGATCAGCAAGAGCGCCCTAAACCGATTCGTCTACACAGTGTTCATGATGAAGTGATTGCCTCAAACAGTCATGCTGCCGCACATAACGAAGATTTGTAACAAAACGTTTGTGCCTTCTCAGGAGCGTGACCTCGATCCCCTATGATCGGACGATACAGTGAGCGATCGCAGTCTACATACTTTTTAATCAACGAGTCTTGAGACTCGCATCGTTCTAACCTAAATATTGAACTGGTAGACCCTGTGCCGTCATTAGATTTGAGTCCTGATTATGCTTTTTTCTAGAAGGCAAGGGCTTTGGGATGGTTGCCAGGTGGCACTCTGGTCAGATTTAACACAGTCACGATCCGTTAAAGGGAGCTTTTGAAATCAATGAGTGTTAAAGCAAGTGGTGGAAGCTCGGTTGCCCGTCCGCAACTTTACCAAACCGTCCCAGTCGCGACGATCACCCAGGCTGAGCAGCAAGATCGTTTCCTGGGACGTGGCGAATTGGACGAGTTGGCTGGTTATTTCAGTTCTGGTGCCAAGCGCCTCGAAATTTCTGAAGCGCTGACTCAAAATGCTGAAATTATCGTTTCGCGGGCTGCCAACCGTATTTTTGTTGGCGGTTCTCCAATGGCGTTTTTGGAAAAACCGCAGGAAGAGCCTGCCATGGTGTCGGCTGGTGGTGGGATGGACACCCGCGAATCAATGAAGCTGGGAACAGCAACATACGTTAGCTCCGGTGGTGGTTTTCTGGATGGTATTCGATCGCTGTTCAGTACGAGCGGTGGCACGACTCCAGCAAACTTTCGTCCGATCAACGTGGCGCGTTACGGTCCCAGCAACATGGCAAAGTCCTTGCGGGATCTGAGCTGGTTTCTGCGGTATGTGACGTATGCGATCGTAGCGGGCGATCCAAACATCATTTCAGTCAACGTTCGCGGTCTGCGAGAAATCATTGAACGTGCCTGCTCAGGTGAGGCAACGATCGTGGCATTGCAAGAAATGAAAGTGGCTGCCCTGAGCTACTTCCGTCGCGATGAAGCAGCAACGGCGCTCGTGACAGAATACTTCGATGTTCTGATTACCGAGTTTAAAGCGCCAACTCCATCCGACAAGCTGCGCCAACGCGCTTCTAGTGATTTGCAAGGGCTGCAACTGCCCCAGATCTACTTCAACGCTGCTGAGCGTCGTCCTAAATACGCGATGAAGCCAGGGCTATCGTCCTCTGAAAAGAATGAGGTGATCAAAGCAGCCTACCGGCAGGTGTTTGAGCGCGACATTACCCGTGCTTACTCCCTCGGCATCTCGGATCTGTCCTCCAAGGTAAAGAACGGCGAAATCTCGATGAAAGAGTTCGTGCGTCGCCTTGCCAAGTCGCCGCTGTACCGCAAGAACTTTTACGAGCCCTACATTAACAGTCGAGCGCTAGAGCTGGCATTCCGCCACATCTTAGGTCGTGGTCCCAGTTCGCGTGAAGAAGTGCAAAACTACTTTGCGATCGTCTCCAAGGGTGGTCTGCCAGCCTTGATCGATGCGCTTGTAGACTCCAAAGAGTATGCCGACTACTTTGGCGAAGAAACGGTGCCCTATCTGCGTGGTCTGGGTCAAGAAGCGCAAGAGTGTCGCAACTGGGGACCACAACAAGATCTGTTTAATTTCAGTGCGCCCTTCCGTAAGATTCCGCAGTTTCTCACGACGTTTGCGAATTACGATCGCCCACTGCCAGATCAACATCCCTACGGCTCGGGCAACGACCCCCTGGAAATTCAGTTTGGTGCCATCTTCCCGAAAGAAACGAGAAACCCCAGCGCCAGCCCTGCCCCCTTTGGTAAGGATACCCGCCGGATTTTGATTAATCAGGGCGCAGGTATCAACAACCAACTCAGCAACCCTGAGGCGCGAGGTGTCGCTCCTGGTTCACTTGGACCTAAGGTGTTCAAACTGGATCAACTCCCTAGCTTTACAGGCGGCACTGGTCGGCGCAAAACCAACACCCAGGGCGTCAGTACCAAGTTTTCTGAGAGTTCTACACAGGCAGTTATTAAGGCAACATACCTGCAAGTCTTTGGGCGCGATGTCTACGATGGTCAGCGCTTGAAAGTAGATGAAATCAAACTAGAAAACGGCGAAATCACGGTACGCGAATTTGTGCGTCGGTTAGCCAAGTCCAACTTGTTTCGATCGCTCTACTGGACACCACTCTATGTGACGAAGGCGGTCGAGTATATCCATCGTCGCTTAGTGGGTCGCCCCACTTACGGTCGCCAAGAGACTAACAAGTATTTCGATATTTGTGCCAAGAAAGGCTTCTATGCACTGGTTGATGCCCTCATTGACAGCCAGGAATACAGTGATGCCTTTGGTGAGGACACCGTTCCCTACGAACGTTACCTGACTCCCGCAGGCTTGTCACAGCGTAACTCTCGTCTTGGTAGCCTCGGTGAGAAAGGCAATCGGGTAGATCAAGAAGAAACGCCGCGCTTTGTCACACTGGGCGCTGTGTCAGAACAGCGTTCTGAACCCGACATTGAGTTCCGTAGCAATCAAGGTGTTAGCAAGAAGCGCGAGCAAACGAAAGTCTTCAAACTGACTGAACTAAGAGACAAAATGGCGCTCCGAACCCTGATTGGTGCTGCCTATCGTCAAGTGTTTGAGCGTGATATTGCGCCGTACATTGTCGAGAATGAATTCTCGGCGCTGGAAAGCAAGTTGGGCAACGGTGAAATTAACCTCAAAGAGTTCATTGAAGGGCTGGGTTGCTCTAGCCTCTACATCAAAGAATTCTACACGCCGTATCCCAACACCAAAGTGATTGAACTAGGGACAAAACACTTCCTGGGTCGCGCACCGCTGGATCAGGCAGAAATCCGCAAGTACAACCAACTCTTGGCAACCAAGGGGCTTAAAGCTTTTATTAGTGCTTTGGTCAACGGCACCGAATACGCTCATGCGTTCGGTGAGGACACAGTACCTTATAACCGCTTCCTGACGCTGCCTGCTGCTAACTTCCCTAATAGTCAGACCCTTTACAACAAGTTGACGAAGCAAGACAACGCCTTGGTAGTGCCAAGCTTTGACACTGTGAAGCCACGCATGGATGTTGCAAAGATGCCGCTGATGGATCAGGCGTTAGCAGAGATAGCGGGACAGGCAAGCCAAGCCGCTCACAGTCAATCTGTGTTGGTTGAGTCGGGTCGATCGACTGGCAATGGCGATGGTCAAGTTGAGGTCAGTGCTGATGCGACTCGTCGCAAGCCTGCCCGCATCTACCGCTTGAATCCTGGTATGACTCAGGCTGAAATCGCGCTGGTTTGCAATGCAATCTATGTGCAGGTAATGGATGTCGCTAGCGGTCAAGTACCAGAGCAATTCCACCGTCCCGACTTAGAAAGCAAACTTCGCAATGGTGAAATCTCAGTGCGGGAGTTTGTGCAGGCATTGGTAAGCTCCGAAAGCTACATCAGCCGCTTCTATACGCCGTACCCTAGTGCAAAGGTTGTTGAGTTTCTGTTCCGCCATCTGCTAGGTCGTGCGCCTGCTCAAGCTGAAACGGCTCACTACCAAACTCTGCTGGCTGATCATGGGTTGAAAGCAGCAGTGGCAGCGATCGTTGATAGCCCTGAGTACGTCCGCTATTTTGGTGAGGATGTTGTGCCCTACAAGCGCCTTCCTGCCGCCACGATAGATAGCTAACGCTTTGGGTCATGCCAGGCAGCTATCTGGTCAAACTGTAAGAGTTGTTGTCCTCACTCTTGAGGCGACACTTATTGCCTTAATCACTCAAGGCATCTAGCACCCTCCCCTGATCTGCCACCAGATCAGGGGAGTTTTGCTATCTAAGGTAGTTCGGCAGCATTAATACCTGTGGACTGCTAAAAATGGATATAGGTATTAGAGAGACGATCGCGCGTCTCATATCATTAGTTTTAATGCCATAGGCACAAAGGCAATCGGTTCAATGGACAAGAACGTTAGCTTGTGGCTTGCGTGACCTCAGGCTGACGTGGTATTTAATACCGACTGGTCAAGGCGGTCTAACACTGCGCTGTCGATCGCTGGCTCAAACTTACGCGCAAAGAACGCGCCAGACGCAGTGATCCTGTCTAGATCCTTGACCTTTAGGGTTAAGGGGCGTCCCCTCTTACTGTTGACATCGAAGAAGAAATGGTGCTCGCCGCTGAGCTTCAGCTCGGGGTTGTTCGCTAGGACGGTATGTGGGTAAACTTCGCTCGGCGTATTCATCCGGCTAAAATGCAGCGTGATTTCAGGATGAGACCGTGTGAATTCACAGAGATAGCTAGCTGCACGGTGCGAAAGGGTCATGTAGTACGAGCCGCCGAAGAGCGGAAATGCTTCTCCAACGATGTTAGTGCGATCGCGTAGCCCGATTTGGAGCGCATAACTGGTGTCAAGACGAACCCAGGGCTGAATCTTGTGCAGCATGACACGTACGATTCCCAGCACCTTGCGCCACACCCAGGCGGGCTCGGTACGCGTAAACCGCCAGTAGTACTGATAGTGATAGCGACCATGTGCCTCATCGTATGGCCAGATGCCTCCACCTCGACCATGTTCGTCGAAGACTTGGTGATGGTCGATAAAGGCATCCACCTGCGCGCGCTCCAGCAGGCTCACAAATTCTCTTAGCGGGCGTACCGGGTAGCACTGCCCTGTCAAGTTGATCACCCAATCGAAACGAATTCCGAGTTCGTGCGCACGTTCAAGCGCCGCGAGGTAGGACGCCGGAAGTGAAAAGTCAATGCGGCAACCGCTTGGGACATTCACAATGTAGACATCGGTCAGCCCTTCAAATGCCACTAACTCAAGCGCAAATGCTTCCTGGTTGTGACTGATCAAAACTACCCCTGAAGGGTCTGACTGCCGAATCGTCCGCACAAGCCGTACGATCTGAGGCAAGTTCTTAAACGTTTGAATCAGATACAAGACCCTCATTGTCTCCTCCTTGAGTGTGGTTGCCATAATTACGAAGACGCTCGTCTTTGATTTTCTAGAATAGGCTTGCAATCTTCTACCAGTTGCGATCGCACCCAAAAGTTGTGTCGTTTCGCAAACGTTATGCTAAAACACTACTGATCCATAACTCTACCGATAGTGTAGACTGTGATCTCTAGATGCTATATCTAGCCAAGCCCACCCCGTTCCAAAGAAGTGAGCGCTTAACCTATGGTTCGAGAACTTCATCAAGTTCGTGCCAATAGCTTGCCAACCAATCCTGCTCCCGTGCAGGATTCTAGCTTTTTGTCTGGGCAGTTTCCAGAAACCGCTCCCACTGCCAATCCAGTCTTCTTCAGAACCTATAGCCGCCGCACCGAAAACCGTCGTGAACCATTAGCAGACGTAATCCAGCGGACGACGCAAGGCTTGGTCGAGCTAGGGCACCTTACCCACAAAGAAGCTGCGTTGATTCAACTGATGCAGCAGCAGCTTAAGAGCCTGCCTTCAGGACGCTGGTTGTGGGTAGGCGGCACAGACTGGATCAACAAGCCAGAGAACTTTTCAGGAGCCTATAACTGCACCAGCACCAATGTCATTGACTGGCAGGCATTTGGGCTGATGATGGATCTTGCCATGATGGGCTGCGGCACCGGTGCCATTCTAGAGCCACGCTATATCAGCCGACTGCCAGCTATTCGCAATCGTCTGTTAGTCAGTTTAGAAGGTGAAATCGGCACAACGCCTGCGACTCAGCGGCACGATCGCACTCAAGTCACAATCGACGACCACAATGTGAAAATCCGCATTGGCGATAGCCGTCAGGGTTGGGTACAGTCTTACAAAGCTTTACTGGAGCTTTCGACTGATGAGCGGTTTACAGGCGATGTTTCTGTCACCGTTAACGTGAGCGATGTCCGCGCCGAAGGCGAAGTGCTGAAAGGTTTTGGCGGCATGGCAAACCCCATCCGCTTACCAGGACTGTACGAACGCTGTGCAGCGCTACTAAATAAAGCGCTCGGTCGGCAGTTGACCTCTGTAGAATGCTGTTTATTGATTGATGAAGCGGCTGCGACCGTTGTAGCAGGTAACATCCGGCGCTCAGCAGGGATGCGGCAGGGCGTAAGCAGTGATGAAGCATTTGCTGTTGCCAAGGATAATCTTTGGCAACAGGATGATGCCGGTAACTGGCGCATTGACCCAGAGCGCGATGCTCTGCGGATGGCGAACCACACTCGTGTGTATCACCACAAGCCGACAGAGCAAGAGTGTGTCGATGCTGTCCGCAAGCAATTCTATTCTGGTGAAGGGGCAATTCAGTATGCACCAGAGGCGATTGCCCGCTCGAACTGCGATTTACTAACGACACCAGCACTCAGAGCTGACTTTCTAGCTGTCTACAATCAGGGCACCGCAAACGAGTGGCTGCAACAGCATGAACCCCAAATGTCTGTGGAAGAGCGAGAGCACCGTTTGGGGCGCTATGGGTTGAATCCATGTGGTGAAATCTTGGGTGCCGACTTCCATTGCAACCTTGCAGAAGTCCACCTGAATCAGCTCGATCCTAGTAATTTAGATGAGCAAGCAAATGCGTTTAAAGCCGCTGCCCTCTCTGTTGCAGCCCTGCTGAATCATCGCTTTACCGAACCGCGCTATCAAAAATCGCGTGACCTCGACCCGATCGTTGGCGTTTCGTTCACAGGTCTCTTCGACTTCTTTGTGCATGCGTTTGGAGTCGAGTGGCTGCGCTGGTGGGAGGCTGGTAGGCCTGAGACTATAGCAGGTTTGGAGTTTAAGCAGAAAGAGCAGGTGTTCCTGTCACGCTGGCGAGACACTGTCAATCAAGCGGTGTGGGAGTATTGCGATCGCCACCAACTCAAGCGTCCCAATCGTTGCACCACTGTGCAGCCAGCAGGCACCAAATCGTTATTGACTGGAGCTAGCCCTGGTTGGCATCCACCGAAAGCCCAGCGCTTTATCCGGCGCATTACCTTCCGCAAGAATGATCCTGTAGCATTGGCTTGCTTGGACTACGGTTATAGCATTGTGCCGTCGCAGTCAGATAAGGATGAAAACGGCAATCTGTTAAATGATCCGTTTGATTCTCGCTGTACAGAATGGTTGGTGGAAATTCCCGTTGAGGTTTCCTGGGCAAACCTACCTGGAGCCGACACGATCGCGATCGAAAAATTCTCTGCCCTCGCGCAGTTTGATTTTTATATGCAGGTGCAAACCTACTACACTGCGCATAACACTAGCGCCACGATCGAACTGACCGAAGCCGAAGTTGAACCATTGGCAAAGCGCATTTACCAGGCGATTGCTAACGACGAAGGCTACATCAGCGCGGCTTTGTTAGCGCGGTTTGATGCGCCCTTTCCACGACTACCGTTTGAAAAAATCGACAAAGCAACGTTCGATCGTCGCCAGCAAGACGTTAAGACAAAGCAACAAACCAGTGACTTTTACGCTGCCCTCAGCCGCTATGACTCTGGCTTTAGTCTGGCTGAAGGTCCTGCTGGCTGTGATAGCGACAAATGTATGCTGCCGGAGAAGAAGTAGTCAGGGGAGCGAAGTGAGCGGTTAGAACAAGCGCAGTTCTTTTACTAAAGACAGTCGGCATTCTCATACTCGCTCGCTCCTTACCTGAAGCGAAAATGGCTCTTTACCTGCGAGACAAATTCGCTTCGCGTTACAATCACCAAAGAAACAACGGTCAGCGTTCAGATAATGCAGGCATCGCAAAGCATTTGCTCCATCAATGTTGTCTAGCAGTGCGACGCTGATACAAGCTCAAATTCGTATCTTACAGGAGCCTTTATCTGTGTTTCTTGATGAACTAACCCCCCTTTGGCAAGAGTTTTCGCAACAACCTGTGGCATTTTTAGGTGGCTTTCTCTCTGGGGTCTTTCGCCTTAATCTGTCTGAAGATCCGGTGAAAAGCTGGCTTGATCAGCAGGCGGGCAGCACTACAACGTCATCAACGATTGGGGGCAATAATGGCAATAGCGGTGCGCCCAAGTCGATTTCGATCGATTAAAGTGTGCTAACCCATAACTAATCGCCTCTACAGGTATCAGATTTTTCAGAATGAGAGGGAAGCGATGTGCTATGACCTGCTTGTAGGGTTTTGCACAAATCCTTCGCCCCCTCCATCTGATCATCTTATGACTATCTACGTTGGCAATTTGTCCTACCAGGCAACTCCTGAAGACCTGACCGAAGTCTTTGCTGAATACGGCTCGGTTAAACGCATATCTCTTCCATCTGATCGCGAAACGGGCCGCTTACGTGGCTTTGCCTTTGTGGAACTTGCTGAAGAGGCTCAGGAAGATGCCGCGATCGCCGAGCTAGATGGTGCCGAATGGATGGGTCGCCAGCTTAAAGTGAATAAAGCAAAACCTCGTGAAGAGGCTCGTAGCGCTGCACGGTAAGCCGAGTGCGAGCACTATTGTTGCGTCAGGTTTAAATTTTGGGGCTTGAGGGCAGTTGTAGATCCTTCTGTACCCAAGATTTTGCCGCGTCTTAACCGTCAAACTTGCCCCATCTATGGCAATCTGTAAGAACAGAGACAAATTATCCTGTCTTGCTGCCAAGACTTAATTAATAGCGTATGCAAACTCTGCCTAGCCCACCCACCGCCGCAACACCTCTTACCGCAACCACCGATACCACCATTCAGCGTCGTAAAACTCGCTCTGTGCCTGTAGGGAGCATTACGATCGGCGGTCAGCATCCTGTAGCTGTCCAGTCCATGATTAACGAAGACACGCTGGACATTGAAGGATCGGTTGCTGCTATTCGTCGCTTGCATGAAATTGGCTGCGAAATTGTGCGCGTGACCGTCCCTAGCATGGCGCACGCCAAGGCGATGGAGGAGATTAAACGTCGGCTGCTTGCGACCTACCAGCCTGTGCCGCTGGTGGCAGATGTGCACCATAACGGATTGAAAATTGCGCTTGAAGCCGCTAAGCACGTTGATAATGTGCGCATTAATCCAGGGCTGTATGTGTTTGAGAAGCCGAAGAGTGATCGCACTGAATACACCCAAACTGAGTTTGACGACATTGGCGAGAAGATACGCGAAACGTTAGAACCCCTTGTCGTTTCGCTCCGCGACCAGAACAAATCCATGCGAATTGGCGTGAACCACGGTTCCCTGGCAGAACGCATGATGTTTACCTATGGTGACACGCCCGAAGGCATGGTTGAGTCGGCGCTAGAGTTCATTCGCATCTGTGAATCGCTTGACTATTACCATCTAGAACTTTCGCTCAAAGCCTCTAGAGTGCCCGTCATGCTCGCCGCTAACCGCCTCATGGTGCAGCGCATGAATGAGTTGGGTATGGAGTACCCGTTGCATCTAGGCGTGACTGAAGCAGGCGATGGTGAGTATGGGCGTATCAAATCCACTGCTGGCATCGGTACCCTTTTGGCAGAAGGCATTGGCGATACGATTCGTGTGTCTCTCACTGAAGCACCCGAAAAAGAGATTCCTGTCTGCTACAGCATTTTGCAAGCGCTAGGGTTGCGGCGCACCATGGTGGAATATGTTGCCTGCCCGTCGTGTGGACGCACGCTCTTTAATCTTGAAGAAGTGCTGCATAAAGTTCGGAATGCAACCAACCATCTCACTGGGTTAAATATTGCGGTCATGGGCTGCATTGTAAACGGTCCTGGCGAAATGGCAGACGCGGACTACGGGTACGTCGGCAAACAAGCAGGCTGGATTTCGCTTTACCGTGGGCGTGATGAAATCAAAAAAGTACCCGAAGCACAAGGCGTTGAAGAATTGATTAATTTAATCAAGTCAGACGGCTGCTGGGTCGATCCTTAGGAATGGGAAGGTCGTTGAAGCGTTGAGCAGAATAAAGCTGTTTTCAACCGGTAGATAGATACTGACACATGACCTTTTCTATAATCTTCACTGCCTTTATCTGTCTAATCTTCATAACGTTGCCAGCTCTGATTCTGTACCTCATCTACTCTCGTATATCAAACTCTTGGCAAACTCGTCAGGAAAGCAAGAGGAGAGGAAAGGAATATGCTGCTTATAAGGTACGTTCATTGCAACAAGAAATTTGTGCTAGACAGCCCTGGTTTGATCCTAGATCGCCGCATGACCTGAAAGTTACGACTTACTTGGAGCCGCAAGACCCGATCGAAGTGGATACGCTCGAGAATCTGCGCTTGAGCCAATCGAATCTCTACTCCCCCCGCAACCAGTTTATTGTTTACCAGCAGTGGGGTGAAAGGCTACCGGAGGGTGGTCGTCCCTATCTGGCGTTAACCGTGCCTGCTGCCGCTGCTGTAGCTGAAATCATTAAGGGTGGTCCAACCTGCAACCTGATTCTTCTTTGCACTACTTTTATGCCAGGTGCCATACGCTGCTTCGTTGACACACTGATACAAAATGAAACTCCTGATAGTGCGCCACAGCTAGAGTTTTTAGGTCTTTTCTGGTATTTCAGCGGTGATGATATTACTGATGAACCAGAGCATTCATCTGATGTTGCTTATGCCGCCAATCGTCTCCGGCTTAAACGCTTAACAGTTTTAACGGGAGCCTTCAACACCGAATGCGAAGATCTTTTAGTAGCAGGCTTACAGCAAAACACAACGCTGGAATATTTTGGTGTCTTCCATAAAACGGAGCAATACACCTGGGAACAGATCCCTACTCCATGGGTTGATGCATTGGTCAGTGCTAATCGCAGTCGGTAAAGATGGGAAGAGTATAGAGATCTCTTAACCATACACAAAATACGAGCTAGAAGAGCCTTCATGAAGTAACACAATTACTTTAAATCCAGCAATCCTGTTTCTTTTAGTTTGGGATTGAAGCGAATTTCGACTTGAACGCCGCGAGATTTTAGCACTTCAAGAATTGCTGCCTCCACTCGACGAGCCACCTGCTTGAGTACTTTCGTTTGAGCAAGTTCATCGATCGCCCCCGCATAACTAGCCTGTTCTGCTGGTGTCATCTGTGCCTTCGCATCGATCGCCTGCGTCCACTTGCCTTCATCCGCACTATTGCCCAACGGCACTGACCCGTTTTCACTGATCCACGCTGTCCGAATTTCTTCCAAGATCGTGCGATTGGGACGATCAATTGTCAGTACCTTTAGTCCATAACATTGGTCTGGTTGACGGACTAAATGCTGCTTCAGGCTTAAATAAACATCGCGTGAGTAGCCAATATATTGCAGCGTTTGCTGTTGATCAAAAATGGCATACACGCCCACTTTGCCCTGAAATTGTTCCGGCAGTTGACCGCGATCGTCAATGTAGGTAAGAGCTTCCAGACTGGAAAGTGTCGGTGTATCAGTTTGGGAAGACATTTTGTAAAAGATGGAGATCAAGAGGTAAGGATGAAAAGTTGCTTTTAGCCTACTCCTTCAAAAGAGCAAGCTACAGCATTTAGCTTTATCCTTTCTTATTAACTATTTATGGCAGAGGAAAGGATTACGTTTAGCCTTAAGTCTTTCTTTCAGCTAAAACTCTCACTAAGACTCGTTGCTGTGCCGATAAATTGCACAAAGCCGACTCGGCTTAAAGATTTTTGCTTTAAACATGAAATTGGGCGGCACATTAATGATGACGTAACCAGCAGCATTTTGAAATTTCTCGAACTCGGCTGGCATTCCTTTCGGCGTTGCTGCACTGTAGGGAACAGGTTGAAAAAGTAATTCGGTAAACTCCACCGCTTGGCACTGTGCCTGTTGAGCAACCTGCTGAAGAAAAGGGTCACTCGTCAGCAACTCAAACAACGCTGCTTTTGCATCTGGGTCTAGAGTAAAACTGCTATCGAAGTGATCAATAATTTTGAGTAGCATACGGCTAAAGTGCGCGATGACGAATTGACTGCATACAATAGGGAAAGAAACACCCGAAGATCTATTACAGCTTTAATAGACTGACTTGCTTCAATTTGCCATGTGTCGATCTATAGCTTCAAAAAAAGCTACTGGGTTATCACTAAGAAGCTTTGGAAGAAACTCTTCAATCTGAGCATCGTCCCAATTCCACCATTTGATTTCCAATAGTTTCTGAATTATCTCCTTATCAAAACGATGCCGAATTACACGAGCTGGATTACCAACGACAATTGAATAGGGAGGAACGTCTTTGGCAACCACTGCTCGCGCACCTATTACTGCTCCATCTCCAATTTTCACACCGGAAAGAATAACTGCTTCTTGTGCAATCCAAACATCATTACCTATATCAACATCTCCCTTTGTCATTGGATGCCCTGTGATTTGTTCTCCTGCTTTCCAAAGTACATTAAATGGATAGGTTGTAATCCAGTCAACTCTATGCTCACCACCAATAAGTATTTGAACACCTGCTGCAATTGAACAAAAAGAACCGATTCGTAAAGTAGCACCCTCTCCCCAAGAAAGGATTTGTAGATCAGTATCGTAGGTTCCTCGTCCAAATTGGTATTCTGGAAATCGCTCTTGCAAGCTCAAATTCTTGGGGTTTGTTTTCAAACGTGTGATTGCTGTATCTTCATCGGTTAAATCTCCTATAAAGCAAGCATCCTTAAATTCGCCCACTGTAGACTCTCCAGCACTTTTTCTGTAAATTTTTTGCAGTAGCGTCCTAACAGCTTGAACCATAAAACATCTCCCCGTAAGATTTCAAGTACCAAGCATTGCTAATTAGACTTGTACACTAACAAAATCAAGTCGAAAACAACTACAGCTTTAAGACCGTATCGTTTTTTGATCGTTCTGAGTCTGCAGCAAAGGAGCTTAAAGTTTGAATCGAATCACTAACTAAGGCTTGTCTTTCATGCCTAGACTCCTTATAAACGTGGTGAACTATCAATAGTTTGCACTGTTTGTCCCAATTGGGGTTCATCACCAGAAAGCAGGCGTTGGATGTTAGAGCGGTGGCGGAGGATGACGTAGAGTCCGCCTAGAAGACCAAACAGGATGTAAGGTAAGGGCTGGTGTGTGAGCAACATGAAACCAGAAACCGCGATCGCTCCTGCGATCGAACTTAACGACACAATCCTGGACATTGCTAGCACCAGCGCAAACACTGTCAGCGTACCAATGCCGACTATCCAATTCATGGCTAGCAGCACGCCTAAACTGGTTGCAACTGATTTTCCCCCAGTGAAGCCAAGAAAAACCGACTTGCTATGTCCTAACAACGCTGCCATACCGGACAAAGTAACCATCCACGGTAACCACAGCGTGGTTTCTACAGCTGAAGGCAAAAACGCTTGAGCCTGAGCGAAGACGTAGAACCAATGGATAAGCGCGATCGCCGTTGCTCCTTTAAAGATGTCAATCAGGAGCACTACCAGGGCTGGAACTTTACCCACTGTGCGTAAGACATTCGTAGCACCTGTCGAGCCAGACCCATGCTCTCGAATGTCAATACCTTTCAATAATTTCCCTGCCCAATACCCGGGCGGTATCGAGCCTAGTAAATAAGCTCCTATAAGCAGCAGCCCATTCAAGGCAACCCAAAGTGCCATCGCTTGCTTTCCTTAATGCATCAGGGCATCGCTCGTTGTAAGCCAGGAGTAGCGATCGCGCCCATAACTAACAACTAAGCACCTAACAACTTTAATACGAATAGGTCGGCACTTGAGGATTGGGCGCAAACGCTAACCAAAGTGGAAATTGTAGCAACGACAGACTAATCTCATCTTCCGTTTCGTCAATGATGATTAGCGGCAATAGTCCATCTTTCACGAGACGATCAGCTTTTTGGGTCAGCGGCATGGGGTCTTCAAATAAGCCAACACCACGTTCTGGACCAAACTCACCACGGGTAATACCGAGACAATCTTGTAAACCCCGTCGCCATTCACCTAACCGTTCAGGCGATTGAGCAAGCACTAAGGTACGTAGACGATCGCCATACAGGGTGTACAAAATCGAAACAGTCGCTGAGGCAATCAAGATATTCTGCAGGCGACTGCCCATTGTTCGCACTGCACCACGTCCACCTTGAGTGAAGAACCAGTTGGAAACACGATCAGCATGAACGGGTTCAAAGGTACGTCGAAGCTGCCACGCAGAGCCATAATAGTCAGGACGATTCCGGTACTGATCCAGCAGATTGCGAATTTTCTTCGTTTGCTCTTGAAAACTCTGTTCACCAAATTGGGGTGCAGTCGTTTGCTGCGATGACGATTCTTTAACGGCAACTCGATCAACCGCTTTAACAGCAGCGCCAGGTTGGGGCAACTCTAATTGTTCTGCCGCAAGCGCCAAGTCTTGCAGACTACCAACCAGGTAGTCTTTAAAGCTTTGCACTCGGATTGCCAAATCCTGTGACACTCCAGCAAAGGTCGTTCGCATTTCGTTGCGAACCCGTTCTTGGCGGCGCTCAAGTTGCTCGACGCTAACCTGAAGAGCCTGTTTACGTTGCTCCAGTTCTTTTAATCCTTCCTGCACCAACCGCCCCAAAGCTGCCTGCGATGCTGCCGTTTCCTCTTGAAGACGAGCTTGCGAAGCCTGTAGTGTGGCAATTTCTCGTCTTAAGGTTTGTTCACGCCGCTGGAGATCGGCGACCCGTTGTTCCATCTCTGTCACCGTTGGTGGGGCTGAAGCGTTAGACGGTTGTGCCTGCGCCCCCTCAAGTCGCTCTACTAAGGGCAGTTTTTCCTCTTCAAGCAGTGCCTGGGCAGACGCTTCCTGAATACCGAGAGGCTCCAACGTTGAGCGATCGCTTGTCTCCTCAAAGATTGGTTTAGCAAGGTCAAAGGTCGCAGAGGCTTCAGGCTGGTAGTTCTCTCTACCCGTCGTCGTTGGTAATTCGTCTGGGTTCATATGCAATGCAGTTTTAAGTTGTTGATCACTAGTCGCCAGCAAGACTGAGAGCCTTCTATCAAGCAACTGTACAACTAGCGCTTAGGAAAGACGACAACGAGCGTCAAGGCAAGCCCGTAACGCTTTAGGGTCAAAGAGAATGGGTAGAAAGTGAATGCTGTTGACCTCTTTAAAGTAAAAGAGAATCGGCACAGGCGACCAAAAAATGCGCCAGTTTTGCCAATCCTGGTAAGGGAAGCGGCGAATCAGCGTTTGCCCCCGCTCAATGTCTAATGCCGTCTCAGTAAAGGAAAGTCGCAACGTCGCGGCTTGAACCAGTAAAAAGAACCCAAACAGCGCGATCGCCGCACTCACCCATACCTGTACAAAAAACAGAGGGACAGCCAAGAATACAATGGCGATCGGCAGATTGTAACTGGGTGATAGCACGATCGTTTCCGCAGAAGCAGTCGAGGCGGCAGTTGTCGTCACAAACATTACTCCCACTGTTCAAATCTATATTGCTCTTATCCCTTATTCTATGCTGAACGGTTCGCGGCTGAACTGCTAGCCCTGAAGTCGATAGGTTTGCAGAATAGCCTCTGCCCTGACGTTTACCTTTGCAGAGAATTTCTAAGGGAATGTGCGCTATTAATGCAGCAGACTCAACTGACGTTAGCCAGTTAAGCTGGTAGCCCTAATAAGAGTAGAAGGATCTCTAAAAAGTTGGGGCAACGTTAGGCAACTGAACAAGATGCATCGCATAGCGTAACCGAAATCAGAGTTCCCGCAGCAGGCAAGACCTCATAGTCCTTAAAGACATTTTCAGATCATGAGGGAGCACTGCCCTGACTGTCACCTTAGGCAAGATGAGGACTCAGAAAACCCTCTAGCTTTTGCTTGCTAATTGCGCCTTCAGTTGACTCCAAGACTTCTCCAGTTTTGAACAACCGGAACGCAGGGACACCCTCGATTTTGTATGTTGCAACGGCAGCGGGGTTAGGGTCTACCTCCATTTTGACAATCTTGAGGCGATCGCCGTAGGTCGTTGCCATCCCATTTACTACTGATGTCATCAGACGACAAGGACCACACCAGCTTGCCCAAAAATACACCAGTACGGGTTGGGTCGCCTGCAAAACCTCTGCTTCAAACTCCGTGTCCGAAATTGTAATGACGCTACTCATACCCGTTCCATAACCATGTCAACAAAATAATGCTTCCGTATTCTGGCGTGTTTTGCCATTCCCAGACAAACAGGAACGGCTAAAGGTTAAACAGTTTTATCCTCTAGCCGTTCTTTTTACAATTGCACTCTACAACTGATCGAGCTTTGTCTTCAGATCTTCAAGTTCAGCATCAACAGCAGGATCGGCGGCGGCAGTTGCTGAAGCTTGCGCGGTCGTTGGCGCTGCCGTTGCAGTACCAGGAAGCTGTGCCTGTGTCTGAGGTGTTGCTGGTCCCAGTAATTGCGCCTTCATTGCTGCCAGTTCATCATCAACACCGTTACCGGATTCTAGCAACGCAAACTGACTCTCCAGATCGGCACCGGCAAGTTCTGCTGAGGCTTGCGATCGAGCCTCCATTTGCAGCACTTTGTCTTCCATGCGCTCAAAAGCACCCATTGCGCTGCCAGTGCCCAAGCGACCCACGGTGTTTTGCAGTTGCTCATTGGCTTTAGCAGCACTTGCCCGCGCTTTGAGCATATCCTTCTTAGTTTTTGCTTCTGAGATTTTGCCTTCTAGAGCAATTAGGTTTCGCTTGAGTGTATCAACCATCGTCACCTGTTGATCAAGCTGAGTCTTGAGGCTGGCTGCTGTTTCGCTGTTAGTTTTCTTACGAACAAGAGCTTCGCGCGCCAAATTCTCATCACCTTTTTGGAGGGCTAGCTGCGCCCGTTGTTGCCAGTTATTTGCTTCGGTTTGAGCCTGATTGTACTGCTGCTGACTACGCTTTTGGCTGGCGATCGCGCTGGCAACGGCTTGCCGTAGCTGCACCAAATCCTCCTGCATATCAATGACAGTCTGTTCAAGAATTTTTTCGGGGTCTTCTGCCTTACTAACGACATCATTCAAGTTGGCTCTCACGACCCGACTCACACGGTCAAATAATCCCATGACATTCCTTTCCTTTCTGCGGTGTACAAGATTAGCAGTGCAGGCTGAGACATTCACCTGCCGATCGCCCCGATCACATTTTAAGCAATGACTATTTGATAACTTCTGCGGTCAATCCTTCCACTACAGAACAAAAATAAATAGCCTCGACTCTAGTGTAGAAACTCTTAAGCACGATCGCATCGATCGCAAGGGATTTTTTAAGAGATGCAATAGTGTTGAGCCTAGAAGACTAGCATAGCAATGAAGCAACTTGAAAAGTTGGATCACTACAATAGTACAAACCTTGCCAGATCTTTGGTGCCAGAGGCATTTCTGCAACTGCCAGCAACTAAGCCTGCTAGTGCATACAGGGATAGTCGAATTATTTAGAAACCTACGCCACAAGGTAACCAGAGCGTAATTCAAGGTGAATCAGCCAACGCAATCAATGTTGTAGTCAAAACCCCAAAAATTGTACGGGCATTTATAGAGCTGCCCTGCATGTTTAGGGAGCGACCAACTGCACCGGGCATAAATCACAGCTTGTCAGCCTTAGACTTCACCACTGAGGCAAGGCTTACCGTCAGGACGCTCATTTAGCTAGCTGTTAAGTAGGAGGGCTAAGATTAACTACCACTGAGGGACCGGGTTTCGACTGCGCTTAACCCGCCTACATGTAGAACTAAGAGCATTGGGACTTCGGCGTGAGCGCTCAGTCGAAATGCGTCTTATAAAGAATTAAATAATTACGCCTGGCTACTTAGAGCAACGCTCGAGCTAGGTAGCGACGCTTATCCGTGCGTAAAATTGTCTAAAAACGCCTCTAAGTTGCTGCTAAAGGTATGTTTCCAAGCGCCAACACTGCTTTCTTGCTGCTGTGCCCATTCGGTTTCTAATGCAAGACGGCTCTTTGCATCCAGTGCTTGGAACAGCATCTGTTTACCAAGCGCTGTAGCGCGCTGAATGCCTGCGACCAGCGCTGCAATACCGTATGCATCCAATGAGCCAACCCATAATAAATCGACAATCACACCGTCTGTTGCTTGTTCTAGTATGCTTTCTAACCCATGTTGAAAGTCACCGCTGTTAGCCTGGTTCAGCGATCCGTTGGGCTGAAGGACGAGGAAACGTGGTCTTACTGCTGATGCAAGGTGCGGTAGCGTTAAAGCTTTAGTATATGCAAGTGCTACAGGTGGTACTACCCTTACATCGATCGCATCGATCGTCATGTCCATAACATCTCCAGGTTGCCAGATCGGCGTGATAATCGATAACTGTAAAGCATCAAAAAAGATACACTCACCTACCTATACAGTGGACGAAGTTGTCTAGTTAAATGCTGTAGTTAATCACTGGCTCCCTGTGTTTGTTATCAGTTATGCCACTGCTATATATCACTCTAAACCAATGCGTCTCGTCATATGCAAAGGTGATTTTAGTCACTGACAAGGAGCAGCAGTTGGTAAGAAGTTCACTGTATTACAACACGGACTTAAGCTACTATTTCAAGCCGTTGTAAGAGTCTCTAGAGTTGAGTCACCGTCGAACTGCGGAGCAGTAGTTCAAGTCGGATAAGCCACTCGTCTTACAAAGCCGATTGGTTTGCACAAGCAAAGGAAGCTGTATTCTTTCCAACTTCGTACTGTTGCTAGGCATACTGTAGAATGTCACCTTGCCGGCAAGCAGCTCTTTGCTTAGAGTAAACTTCTAAGTGCAAAGCCTTTTTCGTCGCATTACATGTGCGTTTGTTACTGTCCCATGTGCAAAAGATTGGGTACAAGCAGTTGAGCTGATCGTCATTTTTGCTGTTCTTTACTTGCCGATCGGTTTTACGTTAGGCTTCCTTAAAATTGAGATCCAGTCGTCCTGGCAAACCATTCTTAGCGTCATTACAGGAACGTTTTTCATGCCAGCGTTGCTAGAAGAATTAGGTTTTCGCGTTGTACTACTGCCCCATCCAACAGAATTTCCAACTTCAAAGCAATGGATTTTTAGCCTACTTAGTTGGTTTGGGTTTATGGCGTATCACTTACATCCGTTTACTCCGCTCTTTTTTAGAGAACCTGCCTTTCTAATTGGCGCAGGGTTGATTGGCATTGTTTGCACAATATCTTATTTAGAAAACGGCTCTATTTGGGTTCCGGTCACGATACATTGGCTCATTGTAGCGGCATGGCTGCTGCTCTTCGGTGGCTTAGCGAGATTTCACAGCTAAACCTGACGTACTCCTTTGACAAGCGCAATTAGCAATCAATACTGCCAGCACCGCATTGTTTTTGAGAGGGGCGACCGAACAAAAAAGTGGGGTCACTCTAAAGTAACCCCACTTTGCTTCATAGACTCATCACCTAGCTAAGTGATTATTTTGGCGAAAGCGTCCGGCGCTTAGTAATCATACGATACGCCTCAATGACATCGCTTTCCTTCCAAGCGTTGAAGCTATCAATACCGATACCACACTCATAACCGGAGTTAACTTCACGGGCATCTTCCTTCATCCGCTTCAGCGAATCCAGATTGCCTTCGTAAACGACTTCGTTGCCGCGACGAATCCGCACCTTACAGTTACGGACAATCTTGCCAGATTGAACATAACAGCCTGCAACTGCACCGCGTCCTACAGGGAAGACTGCGCGTACTTCAGCCTGACCCAGAGCTTCTTCAATGAGTTCGGGTTCAAGTAACCCTTCCATCGCAGCTTGGATATCATCTAACAGGGCGTAGATGATGTTGTACTCACGCACATCAACGCCAGCGCGATCGGCTGCCTGACGCGCTCCAGTTGCCAACGTGGTGTTAAACCCAATCATGACGGCATCACTAGCGGCTGCAAGGTCAACGTCAGTTTCACTGATTTCACCAGGAGCAGCATACAACACGCGCACCTGTACCTCGTTTTGGGGTAACTGCTTGAGAGCACCTAAGAGCGCTTCTACAGAACCCTGCACATCTGCTTTTAAGACCAGGTTTAGTTCCTTGAGTTCACCTTCTTGAGCACGTGCCGAGAGAGTATTCAAGCTGACGCGGCGTGAAGACATTGCCTGTAGTAGACGAGACTGACGTTGCTCATCTGTTTTATCTGATGCAACTGAGCGGGCTTCTTTCTCGTCATCAAAGACTTGAAAGTCGTCACCAGCGGCTGGCACATCGCCCAGACCCAGTACCTCGACTGCAAAGGATGGGTCTGCTTGCTTAACGCGTTGCCCACGATCGTCCACCATTGCCCGCACTTTACCAAGAGCAGAGCCAGCAACGATCGTATCGCCCACCCGTAGCGTACCGTTTTGAATCAGTAGTGTTGCCACAGGTCCCTTCGCTTTGTCGAGATGAGCCTCAATTACCGTGCCTCTCGCAGAGCGATCGGGGTTGGCATAGAGGTCTTCTACTTCAGACACCAGCAGGATCATCTCCAGCAGAGTATCCAGGTTCTCACCCGAAATCGCACTAACCGCTACCATCACGGTATCGCCGCCCCACTCTTCGGGCACTAAACCGTACTCGGTCAGTTCTTGCTTCACGCGGTCAGGCTGTGCTTCTTCCTTATCAACCTTGTTAATGGCGACGATGATAGGCACTTCTGCTGCTTTAGCGTGGCTAATTGCTTCGATTGTCTGCGGACGCACACCGTCGTCAGCAGCCACTACCAGGATGGCAATATCTGTAACTCTTGCACCCCGTGCCCGCATTGCGGTGAAGGCTTCGTGACCAGGCGTATCAAGGAAGACAACCTGCTGCATCTGCCCTTCATGCTCAACATCGACGTGGTAAGCACCAATATGTTGGGTAATGCCACCCGCTTCGCCTTGAGCAACCTTGGTCTTGCGAATCGCATCAAGCAAGGTTGTTTTACCGTGGTCAACGTGCCCCATGATAGTGACAACAGGCGGACGACGCTGGAGTTTTTCCAGGTCATCGGCATCGATCATCTCAGTGATTTTCTTCGCCTCAGCTTCTCGCTGACCCGTTTCAACCTCAACGCCCAACTCTTGCGCCACCATTGTGGCAGTAGCGATATCCAGAGTCTGGGTAACAGTTGCTGCGATCCCCTTCATAAACAGAGTACGGATAATATCCGTATCAGGGATTGACATGATGGAAGATAGCTCTTGCACGGTCAAACCACCGTGAAGCACAATCGTCGTCGGCTTTTCAACCTTGACTTCCTGTTCACGTCGATCGCGTCGATCGCGCGAACCACCTGAAGCTCTTTTCGCCCTGGGTGCTGCTGTCGGGGCTTTCACCTGAGGTACGCGGGTAGACTTTGGCTTCGCAGGACGGACCAGAGACAAGCTAACCGGCGCGGCTGCATCACCGTCTTTGTTCAGAAGGCTGTCGATATCTTCGTCTTCATCCTCTACCGAAACTTGAGTACGGCGCTTTGTCTTGCCAGCCACCTTAGCGGCTTTTTCAGCTTCGCGTCCTTCCTCCTCTTCCTCCTGCCAGCTCTTAGCTTTTTTAGCACGTGGTAGCGTTGGTCTCGCTTGCAATAGTGCATCTGGAGACGCCGTTGCACCAGGAGCGGTTGGAGCACTAGCCGAAGGTGCATTCGGTCGGTTGACTCGCAGCACTACACCTTCGGTAGGTCGCGAACTTTCGACAGAGCCTTCGCCGGGGCGAACAGGGCGAGGTGGACGACGCAACTCAACGATCGTCTGTGGCTTAGGAGCTGAACGAGGATCAGTCGGTCTTACAGGACCAGGAGCCCGATTAACAGGAGCAGCAGGTCTGGGCACCCTTGGTGGCGAGTCAACAGCACTATCTGTACGTCCTGCAGGCTCTACAGATTCATTGACTGTCTGAGGTACCTGCTCCGATCGCGCACGCTTCAGAAGGGGTCGATTGGTCAAATTGACCCGTTGTGCATTGATCGAGGCACTGGGCGGAGCGGGGCGTGCAGGTGGACCCGACAATTCAGGCTGACTAATGTTGGAAGAACTGCTAGCAACAGCAGGAGTAGCCTCTATTGGAGCTTCTGAAGGTGCTAGAGGCGCTTCTTGAACACTTTCCAACTTAGTATTGCTTTCTAACTCAGTACTAGAGTCATCTAAGTCATCAACAGACTCATTAGTCAGAGGCTCTGATGAAGGTATAGCGGGTTCAGGACGGATCGCTGCATCGATTGCTGGAGCGTTCGCCGTAGCAGGATGGGCTGGACGGCTCGGTCCTGATGGTCTGGGTGGCGCTGGGTTAGCGGGCATTGCAGGCGGATCGATCGCCACTGGTTGAGGAGCGCTCGGACTCGGTTGTTGAGGTGGTTCCGGGCTGGGCGCTTGGCGAATGATTGGCTTGCGAATTTCAAGAATTTGCTGCTTCTTCTGCACTGGAGCGGCTGCTTTCGCCTTTGCCTCTGCCGCCTGAGAGTTAGCCCCGTTACGAGATGGGGCAGACTTAGCAGGAGAGGGACGATTGGCAGTATATTTCTCGGCAGCCGTACGAATTAACTCAGCTTCAGAATCAGTAATGGTGCTGCTATGGCTTTTTACTGAAATACTCAACTGTTCGCAAACGGCTAATAAATCCTTATTGTCCAAATTCAATTCCCTTGATAACTCGTAAATTCTGACCTTGCCATTATTCATCCACTCTGCCCTCGCTACCTATCCTGTTTTCACATAATTGCCTGCTGCTTTGACTAAAACGACATTGGATTCAAATTGAACTCGTTTCCACACTGGGAACAAAAGACCTACTGATTCCGATCGGGGTTGCTCTAGCTTCTCATTACAACAGTCCCAGAGCTACATGGGCAATGCCCACGATTTACACAGAGTTCTCTCTCCTAATCTTGCATGAATATGGTGGTACTGTCCCAATTTCACGTTCCGATTTCTATCAAAATTAACCCCCAATCCAAACATTCACTCTTCTCACACTAACCTACCTTTGACAAATCCGCCGCAAAGCATAGCTCCAGAATAAGCTTCTTGGCTAAAGCATAGATTTTTATCTATACAGAATAAGTTGGTATGAGAGTGGAGCAGAGGCACTACCTGCAACCTTGGGAAGTAGAAAACGGCGGTTAAGCATTACCTGGGTTACCGTCCTTTCTCAGACCATTAGAAAGTTCCTTTTGAGGAGACAGTAAAGTTTAACTTGTGACTCTCAATGTGACTCTCAAGTAGGGCAGCGCGGCTAGAGGGTATCCAATAAATGATGTGCCACCTAGGTTTAGAGCTTCTTTAGCAGAAGCTCGTAGTGCTGCCTACCAGATTGCTATGTAGACTGCACCGAATCACAGTGTGAGTTACCACCTTAGGAGCCAAAACTAACGCTATTAGTCTAGCCAATACCTGCCCTTTTGCGTGCAATAGTTAAGCAAAATCGCCTCTTTTTTGCAGAGTGTTAACTATGGGCAGATGGGGATCAAGCTATTTCGTCAGTCTTTAGGCTGTTGAGATGGCTGCTTCGCTAATCTAGTTTTGCTAGTCTGGCAAATTTGTCTGGTTCACCTCATGCTGAGTTGCCTCACTACTGTTAGCAAGCCGCTGCCAGAGGGCCTGAAACAATTCATCCGCTACGGCTGCTTTAAGCGCCCGACCCAGACGATTTTTTTTCTGCGCCAGTTGAAGACAGGTTGTTTGTGGGCAAAGGTATGCTGATCGCCCCATTCCACTGTCTAGCTGCACGTATGGAGGCGAGTCGGCTTGAGACGGAGCTACTCGGACAATGCGCCAAAAGGCTTGCTTTGTGGCAATTTTACGACAACTGATACAACAACGGTAATTTGGCTCCATCACATAATCGTTTAGGGGCGCTTAAGTGCATCGTCGGACTCGACACCAGAGCCGTCGGCTGCCGCACCTGCTTCTTGATCGTCATCAGAGCGATTAACTGCAATTTCAGGGGCTACATACTCAGTATCGATCGCGTCCTGCTCTTCGTCTTCGTATTCCTCATAATCTTCATCAAGCGGATAGAGCTGACGACGGGTTTCCAAGGCGGCGGCAATCTTCTCGTTCTCGGCTTCGTAGTCGTACTTTGCTGAGTCCTTGATGTCAATTTTCCAACCTGTAAGACGGGCTGCTAAACGTACGTTTTGACCTTCTTTGCCGATCGCCAGACTTAGTTGGTCATCCGGCACCAGCACATGCGTTTGCCGCCCTTCTGGATCAACTAGCCGCACTTCATCCACTCGTGCTGGACTCAATGCATTAGAAATATACGTAGCGGGATCAGGCGACCAGCGAATAACGTCAATTTTTTCGCCACGTAGCTCGTTCACTACAACTTGAATCCGCGACCCTCTTGCGCCAATGCAAGCACCAACCGGATCGACATCTCGCTCTAACGTATCCACCGCAATCTTGGTACGCGGACCCACAAAACGAGACGGGGGATTTGCTTCGCGGGCAACAGCAACAATACGAACAATTTCGTCTTCGATTTCAGGGACTTCGTTAGCGAAGAGATAAACGACCAGGCCTGCGTCTGCTCTTGATACCAACAGTTGCGGTCCCCGGTGAGCACCTTCTGATACTTTTTTTAAGTAGACCTTGAAGGTTGCATTTGCTCGGTAATTGTCGTTGGGGAGCTGATCCCGCTTCAGCAGTTCTGCTTCGACTTCTGGTTGTCCAAAGCTGCTGTTGACCGCCATGATGACAGATTGTCGCTCAAACCGCAGCACCCGTGCCTGCAAGACCGTGCCTTCGAGATCTTGAAATTCTTCTTGTACCAGCTTGCGTTGCTGATCGCGCAGTTTTTGGGCAAGTACTTGCTTCGTTTGAATCGCAGCCATACGCCCAAAGTCATCTTTGTCAGGAGTGACATCTAGCACCACGGTATCGCCTGGTTGTGCCTCAGCCGCCACTTCCTGCACTTCTTCAAGGGCAATTTGGTGGTCGGGATTATCTACTTCTTCAACGATCGTTTTTGCAGCCAGCACCCGGAAGCCTTCTTCTTCGACATCCAATTCGATCTCGAAGTTAGCGAAGTACTCTTCATCGAAATTGGGATTATCGAGCCGTTGAGTACGGCGATAGCGTTCGTAGCCCTTGAGCAACGCCTCTCGCAATGCAGCCTGCACTGCCAGCTTGGGCAGGTTTCGCTCCCGGCTGATGCCATCAATCATGTCTCTGAGTCCAGTTAGAGTGACCATTGACATTGGGAAAGTCTCCGTAAATGTGGGGGAATGAAGGGGAATGGGAGGACTGGAGTTGCTACCCCTTAAAAACTGCCGTCTTTGCTTGAGTTATCGCCGTTCGTCTAATTGCACTGTTTTTACCAGTGGGCGCGGAATGGCGATCGCCCGTCCTTTTTGATTGAGGTGGACGGCATCTTCATCACGACGAATAAGTTGACCCGTCCATGTTGTTTGCCCAGCGTACGGCTCAACTGTCGTCACAATGATGGCAAAACCTTTGAAGGAGATAAACTCGCGATCGGTCGTCAACAAACGTGAGATGCCAGGGCTAGAAACTTCCAGCACATAAGCATCCGGCAGAATCTCTGTTGTATCAAGCGTTGATTCCAGAGCGCGGCTCATCTGTTCACAATCTTCCAAGTTTGTATCGCGCTCAAGGTTACGAATGTCAACTCGCAACACTGGCGGCTGTTGGTTAGTGTGAAACACTGCCCCAACGACTTGCAAACCGAGGGCATCTGCCAGGGGCTGTGCTAGATCAATGACCTGTGGAATGAGCGGATGAGCCATAAGTACCAATAAAAAAAGTGGGCGTAACCCACTTCTCACGAAGTTAAAACTTCACGAAGCTAGGAGGCACTGCGATGAGTCCTCGTAGCGCTCTTGCCTAGTTTAGCGTATCAATCCTAGAGTTGACGCAAATTATTCTACGCAGCAGTGTTGTGTCGCTGCGATCGCGCTTAATTGCGCTAGCGGATGGCGATCGTCGGTAGTTTGGCGCCGTCAGTCTAGTCAATTCTAAAATTAAACGGCAGGCGTACATACACGCCCAAGGGGTCGTTCATTGACTGGAGTGCAGTTAAATCGGACTGAAGCTTTGTCACTTGGACAGTGAGTGGATCAGGAGTCGTGCCGCTCTGACCGAACTTAGCCGCAGCGTCATTGCCTAATTGCTCAAACAAGCGTTCTGCAAACCCACGTGTCTTGGGGTATTCTTCGATTTGCCAGTTATCGCCTAAATTAGCGCGTTTAGCAGCATCGCGTATGGCTGCGTCTATGCCGCCTAGTTCGTCTACCAAGCCAAGCTGTTTGGCTTTTAGCCCAGACCACACGCGTCCTTGAGCAATTTCGGCAACTTTAGCTTTGGTTAATTTACGAGAATCAGCAACTTTTGTAAGGAACTGGTCATAGATTTGGTCAACTGATCGCTGAATGATTGCCAGTTCTTGCGGATTTTTGGGACGGGAAGTGGTTTGGCTATCCGCGTAGCGTCCAGTTTTGACCGCATCCCACGTGATGCCATTAGCGTTGGCGATCGCCTGAAAATTGGGCTGGATACCAAACACACCGATGGAGCCTGTAATAGTATTGGGTTCGGCAAAAATGCGATCGCTGTAGGTTGAAATCCAGTAGCCACCCGATGCTGCGATCGACCCCATTGAGACGACCAGTGGTTTAGCTTTGCGTGTGAGTACCACTTCTCGCTGAATCACCTCTGAAGCCGTAGCGCTGCCACCAGGACTATTGACCCGCAGCACAACTGCTTTTACATCGTCATCCTGGCGGATTTGGCGGAGTTGTCTTGCAAGGCGATCGCCACCCACACTCCCAACGCCACCTTGACCACTAACGATATCACCCTCGGCATAGACAACAGCAATCTGCTGCTTACCGCCTCGATCAATCTTCGTTTCAGCAATTTTGGCGTAGGTTGCTAGATTCACTTGACGGAACGACTTGGTTTTCTCATCGCTTCCTGCTAGCTTTTTCAAGTCGGCAATAACTTCATCCGTATATGCCAGCTTGTCTACCAGTCGGCTTTTCAAGGCTTCGTTTGCCATCAAAATGCCCCGACTGTCTGCAATTTTTTGTAGCTGTTGCACGCTAAGTTTGCGGTCTTTGCCTGCGGCAGTTAAAAACTCACCCCACAAATCGTTGAGCAGTTGCTGCGTCTGTGCACGATTTTCGGGACTGCGCTTAGTAAGCAAAAATGGCTCTACGGCTGCTTTATACTTGCCGACCCGCGTTACCTGAACGCCAATACCAAACTTTTTGAGTGCGCCAGCGTAAAACATCGTTTCGGAACTCAAGCCATTGAAGTCAAAGGAACCAACGGGGTTGAGCACGATCGTATTGGCAACGGAACCCAGGTAGTACTCTCTTTCCGCCCAGGAAACGTCATACGCAATAATTTTTTTGCCAGAGGCTCGAAAACGCTGCAAAGCCTCTCGCACCTCTTTAAGAGTGGCAAACCCAGTGCCGCTAGTGCTGTCTTCGTTCCCATAAAGGTAGATACCAACAATTTTGGCATCGCGGGTTGCCTCATTAATGGCATCTAGAACAGCGCGGAGGCTAATCGTTTCGTCGGCTGGATTACCTGAGAGAGCGTTTCCTAATGCTTGGCTAGTGCTAGAACTGCGCTTTGCATCCGTGATATTAGTGCCCAGATCAAACACTAACACCGACTTATCTTTCACCTGAGGTTCAGTATCACGTGCGGCGATCGCAATAACCAGGACTAGAAGACCACTAACGCTTAAACCTAGAAAAATTAATAAGCCCAGTACGGTTGCCAGGGTGTTTTTAAAGAAGTCGCGCATTCAAAGAGGTTCCAGAGGTGCCGTTTCTATCCTAATTGCCTTTATCCTAATCGCGTTTGTCCAATCATTGGGTTTGCAGTTTGGCATCCAAGATTTTGGCAAGGCGATCGCGCGTTTCCTCTAGATAGGCTCTTGTCTCAATGTTTGCGTCTCTGCCCTGCCGCTTCAACATATGATCGAGCGCATTGGCGAGCTGCTTCAGTTCATACCATGCCAAAGTGCGAGCATCATCAGGCACATCAGCAGTACGCAATACCATATTGGTCAACGCTTTCAAATGCTCACGCTGTAAGCCTCGCCGTAGGCTAGAGAGTTGCAGTTTTTCCTCTGGCTTAAACATTTCACCCCAGATAGCAGTTTGCAGAGTGCCGAACAGCTCTGGCAAGGCGAAGGACTGCCCATGTGTCTTGAGGTCAGCATCGCGCAGTCGGGACAGACGATCGGTGTTCAGCAGGTCATACAGCACCCTCGCTTGTAGGGAAAGGATGCGATCGTGAATCGGGTAATCAAGTGAATCCATCTGTGCTTCTTCGCCCCAATGTTCCCAGCGTGACGGAGCGAGCTTGTTTAAGAAGGCAGGGGAAAACCGAAATTTATTGGCATCAAAGACGTGGGTTTGCAGCAATGCTAATGCTTGGCGCTGCTGTTCAGCGGGGACCGGCTCAAAGGGCAGCCGTCCTGCCACATCGCCGCTCCGAAAGCGATTAAAGGCTTGCCCACCCACATACGTGGTTAAGAACCTGGAGTATTGGAAGTAATAGTAGAAAATTTCATCGAACTTCTGCCGCACGTCGCTAAAGCTTTCGCCTTTTGTAGGAGAGCTTTGATCAAGCGTTTGCCACATTTTGAGAGCATTCTCCATCTGCCACGGTGCGTAGGTCAACAGATCCCCACTGAGGTCAAAAGGAGTCGCCAGTGGGTCTAGCCCAGCATAAATATCTTCATCCGTGGCATAGGCCAGCGCCGGTTCAGGGGCACGTCCAGCAATCTTGTCCAATAGACGCATTTCGGCTTGCGGTACCAGGGCGTTGCTGGGGGTATAACCGTAGGCGATTGCCCACTCATCGTAAGGACCAACCGTCTGTGTAAAGTAATCACCCTGAGGCGTGCCCTGGGGTGCAAGATTTATAGCGCTGTAGTCCATTACGGATGACACTAAACCGTTCTGATGCGTGATTGTAGTGTTGTTTAGCTCGGCGGGCGACAACATGGCACTGCCTCGGAAGTTGTGGCGTAGTCCCAGTGTGTGTCCGACTTCATGGGCAATGAGCGATCGCAAATAGGACTGCACAAACTGCTTCATCGCGTTACTGCCGGGTGCTGCACTGTGCAACATTGAGAGCGACATGGCACCGATCGTCAACTGCCGTGACGCTTCTGCGCCGTAGCACAGGTCGTAATTACCCAATCGTTGCAGCATCCGTCGAGACTTTAAGGCGGGTGCCGACATTGACTTCGAGAGGGGAGTTGCCATCCCGTCACCGCAGAGTCTGGAACGACTCGTTAAGGGCTTTTGTGCTGACTGCGATTGCTGCGACTGCGAGAAGGTCTGATATGTCCGCTTGAGATACCGTGCAAAGTTAGCATCAATCAAAATATCAGCATCCAAAATCTCGCCTGTGAGCGGATTGACCCGTACCGGTCCCATGCCAGCAAAGTCGGCATCAAAGGAACTGAGCCAGCGAATGGTGTTGTATCGCACGTCCGCAGGGTTCCACGTAGCATTGTCAGGCATCTGGCGCACTTCGATCGCGTCCTTAAAACCTGCCTGCTCGAACGCTTTATTCCACATCAAAACACCGTCTCGCACCGCCTCTCGATATTCCAACGGCACTGTATTTTCAATCCAGAAGACGATCGGTTTCTCAGGCAGCGAAAGCAGAGCGTCAGGGTCTTTTTTCTTCAAATGCCACCGCTGGATGTAGCGGACAAATGGCTCTCTCGGCGAATCGTCCGAAAAGTCTTGGTACGCCGAGATAAAATAACCGACGCGATCGTCTGCCAACCGAGGGCGGTAGTCATGGTTTGCAGGTAGCTGCGACAGACTGTAGCGCACCCGCAGGTTAAACGTATTGCTATCTGGCAAGGCTGACAAAAAGGGTGGTGGTTCTCCTCCCATCGCACCCGTAATGCCATAATCAGACTCCAATTCCACATTCAGCGGAAACACTTGCACTGGACCGAAGGACGCTTTGCCTGCTTCCACGTTGTAGGTTGAGCCAAGCATATCTGCCAAAAACTGGCTTAGTTGAGGTAGATCGCTGAGGAACAGTGGCTTTAGATCAATGAGCAGGCTTTTACGCTGGGGATGAATGCTGCGAATTGTGAGTGCCTGCAACACAGAATCGCTAAAAGAACGCTTAATCGATCGCTGGAGTGGATCGCCCGGACGAGTCCGAAAAAAAACGTTGGGCACCACAAACTGAAGCTTGTTGCCAACGCGACGAAAGTTGAATAAGAAATCTTTGAGTGGTAGCCCGCTGTAGATCCCACCTTGCCCAATCCCCGATTCCATGGTGATGGTGCAGAGGTAGTTGACATTCAGTTGCTCAGGCTTGATTTCAGCATAAAGGTTGCCGCCTGCTCGATCGCGATACAGCGTAAACAGCCCATTGAGCCGCTCGGTTCCCTTGGTCGCTTGCTCAAACGGCATTAGGTTTGACGGTGCTGGCGCAGTCTCATCTTCGTCGGATTGAGCTTGAGCAAGGGTCTTTGCGTTGATCGCTGGTTGAGTACCTGTTTTACCAGCGTTAGCGTCGAGCGATCGCTCCGCAGAGATGATCGCCGTCTGCGATCGCGATGACCATTCGCCCCGAACGGCGGCTGGCAGTAACACCAGCAGTAATCCCAGCGCAAACGCTGCCGCCAGCAAAATTCGTTTCATGTGTCAGCGCTGTATCCAATAAAGGAAAAACCGTCGAAGCATCATACTGCTAAGGAGATTTCTACCAAACAAAGTACCCATAGAGGCAGGTTTAGCAACAGGACTAGCAGCTAGAGAGCAAGATTCTGACAAAAGCGCCCGAATTCCTGCTGGCAACTAGCTACAGAGCTACTGATAGCCGCACTCAAAAATCATACTGCTACGTAATACAGCTAACTGTGACCTAGATACCACTATTCTTAGCTGAGAGTCGGGGTGCATCTCTTAGCTGAGAGTCTAGGTGCATCGCGAGCGTCTGCAAGTCCGTGAGGTCAGAGGCTAGCCGTCAACATGAGCAACTAGCGCCGTTAAACACCGCTAACTACGGAAACGTTTGCTGGTGGGCACCTTGAGAAACCAGTATTTTTCGCCTATCAAGGGATTTATTTTATAAACTCTATCAGTGTTACTACTATCTACTTAACTCATTACTGACTCAGTAATTTCAACTAAAGCGAAACGTTTAACCCGTAATTTTACGGTCCTTACAGTTGTGTATTGCTGTTGCTTAATCAAACAAAACTTTGTTATTAGATTTTTTGTGCCTTAGGAATCCAAACATATTCATTGCTCAAAAAAATAGTCGTTGAAGCAAGTCTAGAGACATCGTCTTAGGCCATATGTGTAAATCCTAAAAAAATCACCCTTAGGGGTGTTACCCCTTTTACAAAAAGCAAAAAAATCACTACGTTTAACTTAATGAACCGCTTTTAAGGTCTAGAGCGTCTTCAGCTTCCAACGCCAAAGCTGTGTGTACGCTGGACTTTTCATGCTCGTTGCTATTGATGAGATAAAAAATCAGCCATTTAGCTGATGCTATTTCATCCATACTATACAGTTAATAATTTTCTTGCTCGAAACATCGTTTGTTGGGCTTCTAAAAGAGCAATCAACATTCTTTGTATACGTTTTTAGTGTGTGTCGTGTGTGTGCCCTGATGATGCCTTTAACTTTTTTAGAAGCGCGTATTTGGAATATTGCTAAAGACGATTAAGCGCATCATTTAGCCTCATTGAAAAGCTGTGGGGAAGGTTTACACTATGTCACGTGACGCTCTAGTTGTTGGAATTAGTACCTATCAGTGTTTGCCAAGTTTAAATGCGCCCTCCCATGATGCGGAGGCGATCGCACAACGGCTGCAAACAGATGGAGATTTTCGGGTCGCACGGATGCCGGAAATTGTGCAGGCGGGGCAATCAAGAATTGGCTTTAAAACCCAGGTGACAGTAGCGGAACTAGAAGCCGCACTCATTAAGCTCTTTAAGCCCAAGGGCACTAACGTTCCGCAAACGGCACTCTTTTACTTTTCGGGTCATGGGCTGCAAAAAGATGCAGGGGTACAGGAAGGTTTTTTAGCGACCAGTGACGCAAACCCCAACGCTGGCTTTTATGGTCTTTCGCTCTTTTGGCTACGGCGACTGCTGCAAGAAAGCCCCGTACGACAACGGATTGTGCTGCTAGACTGCTGCCATAGTGGTGAACTGCTCAACTTTTTAGAAGCTGATCCAGGTGCCCGTTCCGGTACCGATCGCCTCTTTATGGCGGCATCACGGGAGTATGAAGCTGCTTACGAATCCATGATTGGTAAGTACAGTGTTTTTACACAAGCACTATTAGAGGGTCTTGATCCAACTCGCGTTGCGAATGGCACGGTCACTAACTATGCACTGACCGATTGGGTTAGTAATGCGCTCAAGCGGGAGATGCAGCAGCCCCTGTTTGAAAACTCTGGCAGTGAAATCCTTCTTACACGCGGTCAAGGTGCACCAACGAGCGTTAAAACCGAGCTTGTCCAGGATGTTTGTCCCTATCGGGGTCTAGAGTTTTTTGATGAAGCACACGCTGACTACTATTTTGGACGCGAAGAACTGACCGATCAGCTCATTGAGAAGCTCAGAACTGGAAACTTTGCTGCTGTGGTCGGTGCGTCTGGTAGCGGTAAATCTTCACTGGTGCGAGCGGGGTTGATCCACACCTTGCGTCAGGGCAAGAAGTTTTCGGGGAGCGATCGCTGGCGCATCCAACTGATTAGCCCGACAGAACAACCGCTCAAAAGTCTGGCAACTGCATTTGTAAACCCTAAAGATTCAGCGGTCGATCGTGCTGAACAATTGCGACGAGCAGAAACCTTGCTCCGGGATGGCGGTACCGGGTTGTCTCACCTGATTCGCGCCAGTTTAATGTCTGCCAAACACGGCAGAAATTCCCGGCTCTTGCTGATCATTGACCAGTTTGAGGAAGTGTTTACACTCTGCCAGGGACTGCAAGCAGAGCGCGATCGCCTGAACTTTTTTCATAGTCTCATCACGGCTTTACGCGAATTGAATGATTGCTTCAGCGTCGTTGTGGTGTTGCGGGCAGATTTTTTTGGTAAGTATTCGCTTTACAACGGTCTGGCAAAGCAAATCGAGCAAAATTTGATCACGGTGACGCCCCTTACCTATCAGCAAATTAAAGCCTCGATCGTCAAACCGGCGGAGAAAGCAGGCATTATCTGTGAACCCAACCTGATTTACAACATTTTGCTGGATGTAGTGGGTGCACCAGGAGAACTGCCCCTCTTGCAGTACACGCTACTAGAACTTTGGCAACGGCGGCAACTTGACCCAGAGGGTGGAGCCGCTCACCTAACGCTGGATGCCTACAACGAATTAGGCGGCGTTCGAGGCACATTGCAGAAGCGGGCAGATGATCTTTTCTATAGCCTTACGCCAGAGGAACAGCGCGTTGCCAAGCGGATTTTCATCGCGCTAACACAAATTGGCGATGGCACCGAGGATACCCGCCGTCGTATTTCTAAATCTGAACTTATTAGCCCCTGGTTTCCGGCGGCGTTGATTGAGCAAGTGCTGGAGAAACTGGTTGCTGCCAAGCTAGTTGTTACCAATCGCGTGCTTTGCGTCGGCACCAGCCAACGCAGGGTGATACAAGAATTTAATAATGTGTCTACAGCGTTGCGTTTTGCCCAAATGCGCCGGGGTAAATGCTCACAGGAACTGTCAGACGATCGCGCCCCATCCATTCTTTTTAGCAACAGTACCAATTTCGATATTGCTAGCCTGACGCAGCGATCAGTGAGCAAGCTCTCAGATGCCTCCACCTCTGTAATTAACAGTAGCGACACTCAAGAAACGGTTGATGTCGCACACGAAGCACTGATTCGGAATTGGACGCTGCTACGCACATGGCTGGACGAAAATCGAGAATTACTTCAGCGGCAGCGACGCATGGAGCAAGCTGCCAAAGAATGGTACGCCTTACAACAGTCGCGATCGCCCGAATATTTGCTACATGGCGATCGCCTCACCGATGCCGAGGATTATGTGATTGCCTATCCTGATGAGCTATCGGCACTTGCACAACGTTATATAGCCGTAAGCCGTGAGGAAAACCGGCGCGCACAAAAAGAACGACGGTTACTGCAACTGGCTGTGCCCTGTACGTTACTTGTGGCACTGGTTGTCACCTTTAGCCAGTACCGGGCAGTCGTCAACAGCCAAGCCGAAAAAGATTACCAGCTTCAGATTGCCACTGCACGACAGCAGGCAGCCGTCGCGCAAGCCATTTTGCAAGAACCAGATGGTGACCCTACAACAGCACTACTCATTAGCCGCCTTGCTGCCGAGAAAGGAGGGTATACCTACGAAGCGCAGGCAAGCCTGCGTACTGCGCTACAAAAACTGCGGTTACAGGTCAGCCTACAGGGGCATCGCGGCGCTGTTCACCAGGCTATTTTTAGCCCTAATCAACGTCAGCTTGCTACGGCTGGAGCGGATGGCACAATTCGGCTCTGGTCGCTGGAGACCCAAGTGATCGAGAAGGTTTTTTCCTGGCGTGATGCGGAAAACCCGTTAGCTGCGACGGCGATCGCTACTCCGAATGCGCCAACGGCTACGGCGATCGTTGCGATCGCGTTTAGCCCAGATGGAACGCAGCTAGCCGCGATCGCCCAAAATTCTGCGGCTATTCAGCTTTGGTCAGTGGCATCGGGTAAACGGCTGCTCACATTAAACGGTTTGCTAAAACCTGTGCAGCAGATAACATTTAGCCCCAAAGGTGATTGGCTGGCAGCAAGTGCAGGCAACGAGGTACGGGTGTGGGATGCCAGGAGTGGGCAACCGCAAGCAACGCTCCGTCATGCGGCTCCTATTAACAGTTTGACCGCTAGCCCCAGCAACCGAGCGCTGTTGACCACTAGTGGCAACAATGCCCAACTCTGGCAGAGACACCCCTGGCAGGTAAGCTCCTGGCAACGCCACAAACTGCTGCGCCATGATGCTCGGGTGCGTAATGCTACGTTTAGCCCCAATGGGAAGTTAATCGCCACTGCCGCTGACGACGGTAGCGCATACCTCTGGCGAGTTAATACCGGGCAGTTGCGCCAGATCTTGACAGCAGCTAGTAGCACCATGCCAATGCAAGGCAGTAGTTTACGCTCGTTTGAGCAGGCTGTGCAACCCCTGAAACAGGTCATGTTTAGCCCAAATGGGCAATTGCTAGCCACTGTTGATGCTAGCTGCGTCCGACTTTGGAATGTTAATTCTGGTCAACTATGGCAACAGTTGGAGCGATCCAGTGAGTTGAACAACGCTAATCTAGCTGGGCAAACTGACCGATCGCCAGGATCGGGTCCTTATCCAAGAGCTGCTAACAGTCTCGCCTTTAGCCCTAATAGCCGTCAGCTAGTGATGGCTGATCACCTTGTGGGCGACGAAGACACAATCCCTGTTGCGCGACTGTGGGATCTTTCCACAGGACAGTTGATTGGTAGCTTGAAGGGGCACTCAGGCGCAATTGAGACAGTGCAGTTTAGCCGCAATGGCTCTCTGATTGCCACTGCTAGCACTGATGGTTCTACACGTTTGTGGGCAACCGAGATGGGCAGCGAGTTTCCCACACTGAATACAACGAATGGGCAAAGGCTGTGGGCAGCATTCGGTCGCTTGCCGGGGGCTGTGTCCATGCTTCCACTCAACACAGCCACGATCGCACATGCCAGCTTTAGGTCACAAACACCAGAGGTTTCACCACTTGAAGGGTTTGGTGGCATCGTAACCGTAGCGATCGATGGCACTATTAATACCTGGAACCCCACAAAGCCAGCAGCAGTCTCAGACAAGGCGCGTATTGCTTCTGAGTCAGCCGCCCCCTTATGGAGTCCAGCCCGTTTAACGAACATGAGGTTCGATTTCCGGCGCTTCTTTGGAGCCTCAATGTTGGCGCTAAAAGTCCCTGAGCCTGCGATCGCGCCATCAGGCAGGCTGTTTTCAGACCCATTAGCCACACCTGTAACTGTAGCTGCAAATAATCTGGCAACCGCAGAGTCGTCTACTGCATTCAAGCCGCTGCTACAAAGGCAGGTGCTACAAGCAGCTAACGCTCACGATGCTTCAAACGGTCTTGCCTCAGTTGTTGCAACACCTCACGTTGCCTACCAGCACACCCCTAAGCGACCAAGCGGCATCCCAACTAGTGCAAAGCTTACAGCCGTTGCCTTTAGCGCTGATACACAGTGGATAGCGATCGCTCATACCAGTGGCACTGTAGAAGTTTGGCAACGGCAACCAGACCAATCACTTCAGCGGGTGCGTCGCTTGGATGCAAACAAACTCGGTAGCGTTAATGCCGCTGGCTCAACCAATCAAGCTCAACCGCATCGCCTTAAAACAATCTATCAGCTTGCCTTCAGTCCTGATAATCAAACGCTTTTGGGCGTGAGCGACGATCGCGTCATTACTCTATGGGATGTACCGTCTGGCAAACTAAAGCAGCAGTTGCAGGGGCACGCCGCTACCATTGAGCAAGTACAGTTTAGTGCTGATGGTCAGCGTGTAGTAAGCGCCAGCCGCGATCGCACCGCCCGCCTTTGGCACGTAGCCTCTGGTCAACTCCTGACCACGCTTTATCACCGGGATGTCGTCAGTAGCGCTCGCTTTAGCCCCAATGGACACTTGGTCGCTATTGCCAGTTGGGACGGCACCGCCAGGATTCTGAATGCCAGGACAGGCGTCTCTCAGGTCATTATGACCGGGCATCGAGGCGCAGTGCTTGATGCAGAGTTTAGTCCGGATGCAACAAGATTAGTGACCGCCAGTGCGGATGGCACGATCCGCCTATGGGATGCAAAGACAGGTACAGAGCAAGCCTTACTACGCCCTGCTGAATTAGGCAGCACAGCAGAACCGATTCAACAAGCCTTCTTTAGCCCAGACGGTCGTTATGTTGCCAGTCTAAGTAAAAGTGGGCAACTACGTCTCTGGGCTGCAACCTGGGAAGAACTGCTGCACCTTGCGCGCGATCGTACCCTGCGTCAGCTTCAACCAGAAGAATGTTTGCGCTACTTACGCCTTTCGCCCCATGCATGCCCATCGTTGGAAGTAAGCAGCAAGGGCTAGGTGCTGTGAGCCGATCGAGTGAGACAGAGAATTGACTCAACACAAAAACGGTGCGCTTGATTAATCAAAACGCACCGTTCTTACTATTTAGCTTAGCTGCTCGTATAAGCAAGCTAGCTGAGCGTTTCTGCTTCTTGCTTCTGAACGTCTGCTTGAGTAGGCTGGTGCTGGTCTACCAAAACCGTATCCGGCGTTGGCAATTGAATCGATTCATCAGGCTTCATCCATTCTGTATGGAAAACGCCCTCCTTATCGGTACGCAGGTAGGTGTGTGCGCCGAAGTAATCGCGCTGTGCCTGGGTCAAGTTTTGCGGCAGGCGATCGCGTCGGTAGCTATCAAAGTAGTCCAGCGACGCACTAAAGGCGGGCACCGGAATGCCAACTTTGGCAGCGGTCGCAATCACTTCTCTCCAGGCTTCCTGACGATCCAGGATCGTTTGTCTAAACTCAGGAGCCAGCAGCAAATTAGGTAGAGATGGGTTTTCATCAAACGCTTGCTTAATCTTGTTCAGGAAGCCAGCGCGAATGATGCAGCCGCCTTTCCAGATCCGGGCACATTCACCCAAATCCAACTCGAACCCATAGGTTTCTGAAGCTTTGCTAAGCAGCGCCATACCCTGAGCGTAAGAGCACATTTTGGAACAGTAGAGCGCATCTTTTACCTTTGTCACAAAGGCTTTGGTGTCACCCTCAAAGGTTGCAGTTGGACCAGGCAACAGTTTTGATGCCTCCACGCGCTCTTCCTTATAGGACGAAATGATGCGAGCATTGACGGCTGCAATAATGGTGGGGATTGATACACCCAGTTCCAGCGCATCTGACACAGTCCAACGTCCGGTGCCCTTTTGACCCGCCGCATCCAAAATTAGCTCAACTAGCGGAGTGTCAGTATCAGGATCAGCCTTTGTGAAAATATCTGCCGTGATCTCAATCAGGTAGGAATTGAGTTCGTCCGTGGTATTCCATTCGGCGAAGACTTCATGCAGTTGCTCTGAGTTGAGACCCAGTACACTCTTCAAAAGGTCATAGGCTTCGGCAATGAGCTGCATATCGCCGTACTCAATGCCGTTATGCACCATTTTGACGTAGTGACCTGCGCCACCAGGACCAATGTAGGTAACACAGGGACCATCATCAACCTGCGCAGCAATTTTAGTCAGGATAGGTTCCAGGTAGTCATACGCCTGCTTTGTCCCGCCAGGCATCATGCTAGGACCGTTGAGTGCGCCTTCTTCACCACCACTGACCCCCATGCCAATGAAGGTAAATTTGGCTGACTCCAAATCTTTAGCGCGGCGCTGCGTATCTGTAAATAAAGAGTTGCCACCGTCAATCAGAATATCGCCCTCATCCAGGAGGGGCTTCAGTTGCTCGATCGTGGCATCGACAGGACCACCTGCCTTCACCATGATCAAAATTTTGCGGGGACGCTCCAATGCCGCTACGAATTCCTCTAGAGAGTAAGCCGCTACGACATTCTTGCCTGTTGCTCGTTGCGCCATAAAGGCATCTGTCTTCTCGCGGCTACGGTTGTAGACGGCGATAGGAAACCCGTTACGCTCGACGTTTAGCGCCAGGTTCTCGCCCATAACCGCGAGACCAATTACACCAAAGCTTTGTGCCATAAGATTCTCTGCTTAACTCTGCAATTTGCTTGGGCTGTCCAATTCCCCTTCAGGGTAGCTCGAACATCTTAGGTTAGCCTGGAAGAGAATCTTAAGCTGTCATGCATTTGACGGTGCAGGAGGACGTATAACGTCCTTATTACTGCAAACGATATTGCTGAATGACTTGAGGAATCGGTACTTTCAAGATCAACCTTAAGAGTAAACAGTCGATCGCCCCTACTGAAATTCCTGCGTTCAAGCAGCAACGCCACGAAAACTTTAGCGCACCCTGACAGAATAGATTTATAAGTAGTTGTTGGCGCAATTGGGGGCAGCCATATGCTGGCATACGTTTTGGCACTGGTCGTTGGTTTGAGCAGCGTTGCTCTCTATATGGCGGCATTTTTTTTCCCAGAGGTGCATCGCAAGAATGATTTCCTCTGGAGCGGCTTGGGGATGTTTTACGCGCTGGTGTTGTGGGTTTGTGCAGGACGCATAACGGGTGGCGTGCTTCTGGGACAGACAACGAGTGTGGCACTACTAGGCTGGCTGGGCTGGCAGACGCTAGTGTTGCGGCGACAGGTTGCACCTCGAGACCAGCAAACAGCCGTGCCGACAGCAGCAGAGTGGCAGTCAATGGTGGCAAAGGCATGGGAAAGCATCTCCAGTGCTGAGTTAGTTGCGCCGCTTGCCAAGTCGATCGGCAAACAGTTTGCGAAACTTGCAGCCTGGGCTGGGGCATTGGTAGCAACGTCTACCAACACGACCCCACCATCACCACCGACGGTTGATTCGCAAGCGTATGTGCCCCTGACACCAGCAGACTTTGCAAATGCGAGTCAGGCTAGGATACAGACGCCTGCAGTAAAGACACCACAGACGATCGCGCCGACCAAAGTGTCGGTACCGAGCAGCAAGATACAGCCAGGGGAAAGCCCGATTACGGCGATCGGCAAGCAAGTGCAGGGTGCCTTTAAAGGGCTAACTGCAAAACGTGAGAGCAAGCCTGTTTACGTGAGAAAGCAGTTTCGCACGCCAGATGTTGAGCCAGCGCCAGCAGCCGTAGATCCAGCGGCCCTTGATGTTGCAGTCCTTAAGCTAGAGAGCGATCGTGTTGCGGCAACTCCATCGGTCTCAGATGTAGTAGAAGCGGCGATTGTGGACGCTGAAGCAACTGTTTCACCCACAACAGTTCCATCACCTACGGCTTCCTCGCCTTCTTTGGATGCTGAAATATTGCCTGATCCAGACGTGCAATCAGACGCTCCAAACCTTCTGCGGTGATCAATGGGCACAATCACGAAGCAAAAAACGTTTGCTGGCAATGACTTTGAGCCACAATACGCCCCTTTTTAATGACGGTGCGTTGAGTAGGTGCAGCACCGATCGCTTCGGTCACTGAGGTCGCATTAAGCATCACTAGATCAGCAGCGTTGCCAGGAGCAAGACTGTGGTTTGAAAGACCAATTGCCTGTGCTGCCTGCGTGGTTGCCATTGCCAAACAGAGTTCATGGCTGGCAGCCGTATTAAGATGCAGCACTTGCGCCAAAAGGGTACACATCTTGAGCAAATCGCCATCGCCAAAGGGCGTAAACAAGTTTTGTACGTTATTAGTTGCTAAACCTGTGTTAACCCCTAACGCAGTCAATAGATGGGCAGGGGCAACGCCCCGACGGACGTTGTGCGTATCGTGACGAGCCATCATGTAAAGGTCTGTAGCCGGAAGCGCCAGAATTGAAATGCCTGCGGCGGCAGTGTCAGCGGCGATCGTCTCCAACTCTCCTGGTGTTAAGCCAGCGAGCCTGGCCATATGCCCCAGACAAACCCGTCCATGCCAGCCCCGTTTCTGCGTTTCAGCAATCACGACAGGTAAGAGCAAGGGAGCATCATCGTCCAAAAAATCTAGGTGAAAGTCGACATCACAGTTGAAATCCTGAGCGATGTCAAACACGATACGAATATTCTGCTCTGGGTCAGGATCGACATACGGTGCAGACCCAATGACATCAGCACCCAACGCCATCGCCTGTCGCAACAGAGCCTCAGTACCAGGCTGATTTGTAATCCCTTCTTGCGCGAAGACAGCAAGCTGAAGCGTTAAGCCCCACGCATAGTCTTGACGTAAGGGCAGCAGTGCTTTGATACCGGTCAGTTGGATCATGGGATCAACTTCTACGTGCGATCGCATAGCAGTTGTGCCAAAGGCGATCGCTTGCTCAATGACCCGTCGTGCTCTGGCTTGGATATCAGCAACCGTGAACGATCGCTTGGCGTTAGCAGTTTCTTGCAGTGCTTCGGTAAAAGTACCCGTCTGCCACTGCACGCGATCGAGCAAAAAGGCTTTGTCGAGATGAATGTGTGCGTCTACTAAGCCAGGAATGACAAGCCCGCCTTGGGCATCAAGCGTTGTCTCTGCGGGAGTAGCAATCGATGGCGCAATGGTGATGATAGTGCCATTATCAATCGTTAGATCCCATTGGTGCGATCGTCCCGGTAGCCGTGCCTTTGTAATTTTTAGATCCATGCACCTGTCGTTATAGTTAGCTTAATGTTGCTGCTTGTAAAAAGACTGTATGACTGTTGACCAGAGACCGACATCATCGCCTGACCATAGCGCAGTTTTGCATCAGGCTGCGGCTGCATTTCAAAGCAAAGTTAGTGAGCGCCCTACGGCTGAAGCGGTGGCTGAAGCGTTGGTTCAGGCAGAAAAAGTGGCAAAGCAAGAGCGTCTGACCTACCCGTTTGAGCCATTGTGGGGCAACTGGCGGCTTTGTTTTGCTACAGGAACGCGCAAAGTTCGGCGTGGCGGCATTGTGCTGGGGAAAGGCTTCTATGTACCAAAGCTAGCGGTTGCACAGCTTTCCTTTAGCGCTGAAGCGGGTACAGACCCAATATTGGGACGAGGCGCAATCGGTAACCAGGTTGAGGTGGGTCCAGTACTGCTGCGGTTTACTGGACCAGCGCACTACCTCGGCAAGAAGAATCTGCTGGCGTTTGACTTTACCCGTCTGCATATTGGAGTGCTGGGCAAAACGGTTTATAGCGGTGCAGTGCCAGGGCGTAAAACCAGCAATGATTTTTATCGTCAAACCGTTAGTACACTGCCCTTTTTCGCTTTTTTCCTGGTAACACCAGACTGCCTTGCTGCCCGCGGACGTGGCGGCGGTTTAGCGCTATGGGTGAGAGTACACTATACAGTGTGCAAACTAAAAGGGCAAAGCTAATAGCAGCGATCAGCCTTCAGCTTTCAGCTTATTAATCCCCTAAGTAGGCTGCACCTCTGCCAGACGGGAGTCTAGAAGGCGATCCATCCAACCTTCTAGATACACCTGGTTCTGACGCTGCTGTTCTGGGTCGTTGGTTTCTAAGGGATAGGGCGCTAGACCAAAAATAGTTGCGGTTGTGACACAGAACATGGATTTCTGGAACGTTTCGCAAATTTTTACGCGCAAATCGTCTTCACCACGCTTTCCACCTTTGTAGATATCGTGTAAATAATCCGGCAAATAATGTCGCATATCCTGCATCAGTAAGGTGGGGGGAATGCCAGCACCACCGATCGGCAACGGATCAGCAAATAGCGCCCCATAGCCAAAGCGGCTCTGATCCGGCGGAATTTGATGCAACTGAGCGTTATACGAGACCGTACCCGAAAAGGGTGTGCCACGAAAGAACACTGCCTCAACGTAGGGCACTGCCACATCGGGGAGAAACGTTAAGCCGACTGAAAGGGGGATAATTTCATGGGTTTGGTTACGCAACGTAACCGTGTAAGTAATAGGAAGACTAGCAGCAGCTACCAGCCCGTCCTGGATATGGGTCACAACCTGTGGAATAGACTGGATTTTTCCTTCGTCATAGAGATCAGACAGTGACAGAAAGATCTCACTCATCACCTTCCAAAACTGACCCAGCCCACTGTAGTAAGCCAGTTGCCGCACATGCTCTGGCAAAAATTCGGGAAATAAGCGATGCAATGCAATCAGCCCTGGATTCCCTTGAATGCGCGTTTGAATCGCCGACTGCGATCGCGCCATAAACTCTGGGGAATCTAGATAAGCATCTAAACCGCCACCGCCATGCCAAAACATTGCTTTCATACAGTATTCGGCATATTCAAAATTGATGCGATCGTGTTGCCAGTGGCGCAAGAGCTTGGCAAACGACACATCGCCATTGAAATACTTGAAGAATGGAAAAAACACCAAAAACTGCTGCTCGGAAATGTAGAGCAGGTTGCGGTAGTAAGCATCCAGCACAATGCCATAACTTTTGAGGATGCCTACAACCTCCATGACATTTTGCTGTGTATCCGGCAGCAACGCCCCACCCGCCTTTAGGCGATTGATGTAGGGCGCGAACGGATGGGAGGAGGAAGGGGGATGCGCTTTAAGGGTATCGGTCATACTGTGCCAGAGGGACGAAGATCGAAGATGGGCTGTGGGCAAGTGCCTATTCCATTATTTCTGCTTTGGACATTGGTTGCGCCACCATTACTGTTGGGGCGATCGCCAAACGAGCAGGCAGCAATGAAGCCATCGTTGTTTCGCTGTAGTGTACCAACCAGTTTGGCTGTAGACCCAGCAGCAAAACCAAGGCACCTAAGACCATAGCTGGTGCACGATCGCTCCAGTAGACAGGCGGCAGATCCTGCACAGGTTCCGATAGGCGACCAAAAAAGACACGGTTGACGAGCAGCAAAAAGTAAACCGCTGTTAACCCGGTGCCGACCATTGACAGCAGCGTTTGGGTTGGGAAGATGGGAAAGCTACCCCGAAACACCAAAAATTCTGAAACAAAGCCCACCATGCCAGGGAGACCAGAGCTTGCCATTACACCCAGAATCATCAGACTGCCAATGAGTGGTAAGCCACGCTCCGGATTCAGCAACCCTTGCAGCACCTTGAGGTCACGGGTGCCTGTTTTTTGATACACCACACCAACTAGCAAAAAGAGCATCGCTGCAATGAGTCCATGACTGACCATTTGGCAGACAGCGGCTAGGAGGCTCAGAGGTGTAGCTGCCGCAGCGGCTAACAAGACGTAGCCCATATGCCCGATCGAGCTATATGCCACCATCTTTTTCATGTCTGTTTGCGCGATCGCCATAAACGCGCCATACAGCACACTTAGCGCCGCCCATGATGCCAACCACGGAGCCAGTACAGCCCACGCCTCAGGAAACAGCCCCAACCCAAACCGTAGTAGCCCGTAGGTACCCAGCTTTAGCAGCACGCCTGCTAGCAAGACTGAAATGGGGGTTGACGCTTCAACGTGAGCATCGGGTAACCAGGTGTGAAACGGCACTAGCGGGATTTTGATACCAAAGCCAATGAGCAGTGCCCCCAGCAGGAAAAACTGTTGTCCTAACGGCAAAGCCTGCGTTAGCAGGGGTTCGTAGCCAAAACTAGATGCACCTGTTAATAACGTTGAACCTAAAAAAGCCGCCAGAATCAAGATGCCCGAAATAGCGGTATAAATCAGAAACTTGGTGGCAGCGTAACCTCGGTTGGCTCCCCCCCAAATCCCAATCAGCAAGTAAAGGGGAATCAGCTCCACCTCGTAAAACAGAAAAAACAGCAGCAAGTTCTGAGCTAGAAAGGCTGCAGTCACACTTGCATTCAGCAATAACAGCAGGATGTAATAAAGACGGGGGCGACTGACTGATGGTGTGCCGCTTGCGATCGCGATCGTCGTCAGTAACCCGTTAAGGGCAACCAACGGCAGTGAAAGCCCATCCATACCCAGGTCATATGTCAAGCCAAGCGGTTCAATCCATGTAAGATGCTCGCTAAATTGCATCCCCGCCTGCCCTACGTCAAACTGGCTACCCAGCACGATCGTCCAGACAAATGTCCCCCCAGTTGTCAAAAGAGCGATCAAACGCGCCCGTGTAGGGATCAACGGTTCTCGTCCAAAGCCAACGAGAAGCGCACCCAACAGCGGTATCCAGATCAAAGCACTGAGCATTGTCCTACTCCAGAATCACCATGCGAACCAGACCAAAACCCCACCCAAGAGGCTCACTGCTACCATAATCGTGAGCAAATAAGCTTGAGACTGCCCCGTGATGCTGTACTTCAGGCTCTCGCCGCTGAAAATTGAAGCAATGCCCAAAAAATTGACCATACCGTCAACAATATAGCGATCGCACCAATTGCTAAAGCGGGCTAGCAAGACCACTCCATTGACCACGCTAATTTCGTACAGTCGCTCAATATAAAAGTCGTAGGACAGAAGATCTTGCAGCATCCGCCAGGGCAAGTGCACTGATCGCGACCATGCTTTGTGGAGATAGACCGTTGCCCCAATCAGGCACCCAATAATGCCTGACAGCACCAGCAAAAATGCCGCTGTGTGATTGAAATACTCCCAATCAGGCAACAGTGATAATCGTTGCATCATTAACGGTGTCAGCAACGTCACGATCGTTAACGATACCATTGGTACTGCCATTGCCCAGCCAACTTCTGGTGCGCGGCGAGTCTTCGGTTGCGGAGCGCCCAAAAACACCAGGCGAAAGACTCGAGTCAGGTTTAGCGCTGTCAGCGCATTGACCACTAGCACAACACCGACCAGCCAGGGCGCATCGGTCCAAAAGTCGTCCATGCCTAGCCGCAAAGCCCAAAAACCACCCAGCGGTAAGATGCCGACCAAGCCAGCAGACGCAACAACAAAGGCTGTCGTCGTCACTGGCATCCGTGACCATAGACCACCCATTTCAGTTAAGTCCTGGTTTTGCGTGGTAGTGATAATGGCACCCACGCTCATAAACATCAACGCTTTAGTAACCGCATGAGCAAAGAGCAGCATGAGCGCAAAACCAGTCCATTGAGTACCCACTGCCACAAACACCAAGCCTAGATAGGCACTAGTGGAATGAGACAGTGCACGCTTAATGTCAATCTGCGCGAGCGCCACGAGCGAGGCACCGATCGCAGTCATAGCGCCAATCACAATCAGCGTCGTCAATGCCACAGGCGAAAGGTTCAAAATCGGTTGCAGCTTAATCAGCACATAAGCACCGCAGGCAACCACCACCGAATTTCGTAAGATAGACGCTGGATTCGGACCTTCCATTGCCTCATCCAGCCAGAGATGGAGTGGAAACTGAGCACACTTGCCCGTTGGTCCAGCAATCAATGCTAAGCCCAGCAGCGTTGCTGTGAGGGGAGACAACGTTGCCGTCTCTGCCCACTCATAAAGGTCAGGGAAACTCAAGCTACCGCTCAACGTGGACAACGCCACTACACCCATCAGCAGCAAAATGTCGCCCACACGCTTGGTCAAAAAAGCATCCCGTGCCGCTGTAACAACCAGGGGTTGCGCGTACCAAAAACCAACTAGCAAGTAGGTTGAAAGCGTTAACAGTTCTAGCAGTCCGTAAGTTAGCAGCAACGAATTGCTTAAAGCCAGACCGCTCATTGCTCCTTCAAAAAAACCCATCAAGGCAAAAAACCGTGCCAGTGCCCAGTCTTTTTCCATATAGCCCAACGCAAATAATTGCGCCAGCAAACTCAGCCCTGTAACCAGCTCCATTGCACCCACGCTGACCGCTGAGATATCGAGAACAAAGGTTAAATCCAGATCTGCGGTTTGCAGCCAATGAAAGACTAGGGCTTGAGGCGGCTGATTCCAGGTCGATCGAAAGACGGTCGTGCCATGAATAAACGCCAGCACCGTCATCAAGAGATTAATGTAAGCGGCAGGCCGGGGACCCGTACGACGGACAATGCCGATCGTCCAAGGCAGCGTCAGTAGCGCACCCAAGACACCGTAACAAGGTATCCACCAACTATTTTGGAGGAGAAACTGAATCATTTAAAATACCATTGCACTAAAATGTCAGCAATTCTTACTAATTTCTAAGCAATCTTTACTAGTTTCTAAAAACTATGCACTCAATGCTAAAGACTCACTTTAAATCATTTCAACAGAACCAAAGTAGTTGATAAACTTGAGTTAATTATCAATGCATTAGTTTAACTAGCATTACTTTAGCTTAGGACTGCCGTCCTAAAAAAGCAAAACCTCAGACAACAAAAGCGCCTATAGTTTCATCAATCTTGACTTATCGCTACAAGTTAACTAATCGCATCAACGTCTCATAGACTAAATACAATGGATGGCATAGACTTTCGTCTATACCTCTGATGACGTTCCCTTTGCTGGCTGTAGTGTCGAGGCTAGCTCCGGGATCAACCTTAGTCCTGTCTAACAGTTGATCCCGGCAAAGTACACCTGACGGAAATGCCTGTCACATCGTCGCTCAAACGGTTATGAAGTAAATGGAACTGCTTAGCCGAGAACCCCTTAGACCACCAGAGGGTTTCGATCGCCAAAAATCAGCTTTCTTAATAGCTGAAATCTGAAAATATTATTTACAGTTATATTGCCAAACGTCAAACAATCGTTCTATTCTTAGAATCGAAGACACTCAAGCTTCAAAAAAAGCTTAAATCATGGCAATTTCGTCATCAATTTAAAGAGTATCCTTCGCAATGACCATTGTTACCAAATATTTGTATATAGCATCAAATGTTTGCACAGTGACTTATGACTCTGTAGGAGAGGAGTATGCCGATTGCTGTTGGAATGATTGAAACAAAGGGCTTTCCTGCGGTTGTGGAAGCTGCGGATGCTATGGTCAAAGCTGCCCGCGTAACCCTGGTAGGCTATGAGAAAATTGGTAGTGCACGTGTCACAGTCATTGTGCGCGGTGATGTCTCTGAAGTACAGGCATCCATCGTGGCAGGCGTTGCGTCAGCAGAGCGGGTCAACGGTGGTGAGGTTTTATCCACTCACATCATTGCTCGCCCTCACGAAAACCTGGAATACGTGCTGCCGATTCGCTACACCGAGGCGATCGAGCAATTCCGGGTGTAGTTAAAAGCAGGATGTTTCATCCTTTTTGTTCACATAACTAGACTTTATACGCTCGTTTAAAGCCACACCCTTCCACCCGTTTCCGCGATTTAACTGATTGGCGGAGCGGTTCTTGAGTGTTATTTGAACTGACTGTTTAGAGTTTAGACATTAACTTTTCGGCTATTTAATTTAGGGAGTACGACTCATGGCAATTGCTGTTGGAATGATCGAAACACTGGGCTTTCCCGCTGTTGTGGAAGCTGCCGATGCGATGGTGAAAGCTGCTCGTGTGACGCTTGTAGGCTACGAGAAGATCGGTAGCGGTCGCGTTACGGTCATTGTGCGCGGCGACGTTTCCGAAGTGCAGGCTTCGGTTGCGGCTGGTGTTGATAATGTGAAGCGCGTCAGCGGTGGACAGGTACTCTCGACCCATATCATTGCTCGTCCGCACGAAAACCTGGAATATGTTCTGCCTATCCGCTACACCGATGAAGTGGAGCAGTTCCGGGATAGCGTCAGTGGTAGAGCAATCCACGCTGGTCCTTACACCAGACCATAAAGCTGTATGCAGATTGCAAAAGTCCGTGGCACGGTCGTCAGCACTCAAAAAGAACCAAGCCTCAGTGGCGTGAAGTTCCTCCTCTTACAGTTTATGGATGAGGAGGGTGCTCCACTACCACGTTATGAAGTGGCAGCCGATCAGGTTGGTGCTGGGCTAGATGAGTGGGTGCTAGTGAGCTGCGGTAGTGCGGCTCGTCAGGTGGCGGGCAGCGAACATCGTCCGATCGATGCTGTGGTGGTGGGGATTATCGACACGGTTAGCGTTGACGATCGTCGCCTTTACAACAAGAGGGATGATTACCGTTAGTGTACGAACTTTAAACTCTGGACTCCAGACCAAAACCCTTAAAGCTGGCTAGTAATAGACCAAGGTCCGCCTGAAAAAGGTTTTGGCTGACCAGACTCTAGTCTCTGGGGAGAGAACGACTCACCCTAGAGACTAGAGTTGGTTTGCACAGGTGTAAGAGATTGTGGTGTTGGGTTCAGCGTTTCTAGTTTGGCTTCGTTCAGCTCACTCTGCTGCATGTCCCATCGTTTCAGCAGGGTCTTCTTTAAGTTTTTCTCAGGAGCATTCGTTTATGGTAGCTCGTAGCTCTGCGGCTCCCCCAACCCCCTGGTCAAAAAGCCTGACCACCCCAAAGATTGACGAATCTGCCTATGTACATTCGTTCTCAAACATCATTGGGGACGTTCGTATTGGTGCCAAAGTAATGATTGCACCCGGAACGTCAATCCGTGCTGATGAGGGTAGCCCTTTTCATATTGGCAATGGCACGAATGTCCAAGATGGTGTGGTGGTGCATGGCTTGGAGCGCGGGCGCGTCGTTGGTGATGACAATCATGATTATTCCGTCTGGATTGGAGACAATGCCTCTATTACCCATCTGGCGTTGATCCACGGTCCTGCGTATGTTGGCAACGACTGCTTTATTGGCTTTCGTTCCACTGTTTTTAATGCGCGGGTCGGTCAAGGCAGTATTGTAATGATGCATGCTCTCATTCAAGATGTTGAGATTCCACCCGGCAAATATGTTGCCTCTGGGTCGATAATTACAAATCAACAGCAAGCCGATCGCCTGCCTGATGTACAAGCAGGTGATATTAAGTTTGCAACACATGTATTAGGTATTAATGATGCGCTGCGATCGGGGTATCACTGCGCTGATAATGTTAGCTGTATAGCCTCTGTGAGGGATCAAATGACGCGGGCTTATGAATCAAGTGGATCGGCGAACTCAGCGAATACGCGCCTGAGTTCAGAAGTGGTGCAGCAAGTGCGGCAATTGCTCGCTCAGAATTTGCGGATTGGTACGGAGCACGCAGATGCACGACGCTTTCAGTCGGCATCATGGACAAGCTGTGAGCCGATTCAGGCAACGCGTGAGTCAGAAGTGCTGACCGCGTTAGATGCCTGTTTAGATGAACATAGTAATGAATACGTTCGCTTAATTGGCATTGACCCTAACGCGAAGCGGCGAGTCTTAGAAACAATCATTCAGCGACCCAATACGCGCACTGGCGATCAAACGCGGTCAGCGCCTGCAACCTATAGGGGTACGGATCGTACATCGGCTGGTACGGCTCCTTCCAGTCCTGTGCACGGTAATAACGTGAACCAGGGCGCGATCGCCCAAGTTAGCCAGTGGCTTGCTCAGGGTTATCAAGTTGGCTCAGAATATGCAGATAAACGCCGCTTTCAAACCAGTTCGTGGCAAAGCTGCGGTGCCATTAACGCTAGGCGCGAAGCTGATGTTATTGCAGCACTCCAAAGCCTTACTGCCGAACATGGCGGCGAGTATGTACGCCTAGTCGGTATTGACCCTCAAGCAAAGCGGCGCGTTGGCGAGATCATTATTCAGCGACCGGGTACTCCCTTTGCGGCTTCAACGTCACAAGGGTCTAGTAGCAGTGCTGCAACCTATGATTCCGGTGGTAGCAGTTATGGTCATGCGTCCAGCAACCTGGGTCAAGAGGTGATCGCGCAGGTGCGGCAGTTGCTCGCGCAAGGGCACCAAGTTGGGGTCGAACACGCCGACAAACGTCGTTTTCAAACCAGTTCCTGGCAGAGCTGCGGTGCGATTAATAACAAGCGTGAAGGCGATGTGATTGCAGCACTAGAGCGCTGCATGGCTGAACATAGCGGTGAATATGTACGTCTGATTGGCGTTGATTCCCAAGCCAAACGGCGCGTTGCAGAGTTGATTATTCAGCGACCGGGTGGGGCTTCTGCTAATGGTTCTGGTGGCAAGGCTGAAAGCAGCACGAGTTTTGGGGCTACTAGTTCCAGAGCTACTGCTGATAACGGTTCCAGCTACACTTCGTCTGCAACAAGCTTCAGTCAGGAAATAATCGGTCAAGTACGTCAGGCAATCGCGCAGGGCTATCAAATTAGCACCGAGTATGCAGATGAGCGTCGGTTTAAAACGAGTTCGTGGCAGACTGGCGGTGTCATTCAAGCAAAACGTGAAGCAGAGGTGCTGGCAGCTTTAGAAGCGGCTGTTTCGGAACAAGGTCGAGCCTACGTGCGCCTAGTTGGTACGGATCGTGAGGCAAAGCGCCGAGTAATCGAAACGACGATTAAGCGACCCACTAAGTGATCGCTCTGAACCAAGGATCGCCTGACTAATTGAAATAGTCAGACACGCAGCGTTGTTAGCTGTTGGTTACAAAGGTTGGTTCAAGCAGCGTTTAGTCCAACAGCTAGCAGTTAGCAACTTGTCGTTTTCTAACTTTCAAGTAAGGTTTTCCGTTTCATGCATGTGCCGTCGCTACAACCTGTGAATAGTTCTCACTTTTGTGTTAGTGGCGATGTCACGATTCATCCAACTGCCGTGATTGCGTCAGGGGTTTTACTCCAGGCAGATCCAGAAGCCCGCGTCATCATTGGTGCGGGTGTTTGTTTGGGTCTCGGTACAGTGATTCATGCTCATCAAGGGACGCTTGAAGTGGAGGCAGAAGTCACTATTGGTGCTGGGGTACTGGTTATTGGTACGGGCAAGATTGGCTCTAGCGCTTGCATTGGTGCAGCCTCAACGCTGTGGAATCATTCGATCGCCCGTGGGGAGATTGTGCCGCCGCTATCACTTTTGGGTGTGCCTAATGAGCGCTCGCCTGAGACGCAATCGACCGATCGTCAGCCGGCTGAAACCACAGTTATAGAGACTCCCAGCGTACCATCGGCTTCGCTGACCAAAGCTCAAGACTCCCCTAATGGTACGGTTGATCCGACTGCTAATCAGCCAGCGGCAGAAATTCAGCTTAGCTTTAGCACCCCTGTATACGGTCAGGCAAATTTAAACCGCTTACTGTCAACCTTACTGCCGCATAGACAAATGTTTCTTAACAGCAGTGAGGATGCAAAGAGTGACAGTTAGAGGTCAGGAGACAAGAGCCACTTAAAGCCTCAAACCATAATGTCCTAATGCAGCAATGACAGTACATAATCGTTAAGGCGAAACGAATCGCTTTAGACCTGAAAGCTAAAAGCTGTACCTTTTCTGAAAGAGCAACTAAACGCCAACGCAGGGCAACTCTTATCAATCCTCTTGGATTCGTGTTGAGGGTTAAACGTAGTCGAAAACCGATCAACAGGTACTTTTACTTCATGTACGTCCTTTAAACTGTTTCCGACCTCTGACCTTCTGCTGACTCGCAATCCAAGAGCCAAAGTTACAATTAAAAAGCAGTACCGAGGTTCATGATGGGGGGAGGTCAATACGATCCGAACGATTTTAGCGATACTGCCTTAGGTTTAGTGTCTACGCAAAGTTTTCCAGCGATCGTCGGTACGGCTGACATGATGCTAAAGTCGGCTGAGGTCGCTTTGGTAGGCTATGAAAAAATTGGCAGTGGACATTGCACCGCGATCGTTCGTGGCGGTATTTCTAACGTTCGCCTTGCTGTAGCAGCAGGGGTAGAGGCAGCGGAGCAATTTGGTCAAGAGGTGTCTAGCCTAGTCATTGCTCGTCCATTAGCCAATCTAGAGGCTGTGCTGCCTATTGGTAAATTGTTGGCTGATGCCGCACAAGGTTCAGGGGATAGTCGGTTGAGCAATCAAGCGATCGGACTACTTGAAACGCGCGGTTTTCCAGCTATGGTAGGTGCGGCTGATGTCATGCTTAAGTCTGCCGATGTGCAGCTTTCGGCACATGAAACGATCGGCGATGGTTTGTGTACTGTGATTATTCGCGGCGCAGTGGCAGATGTGGCAGTGGCGGTAGAAGCCGGAATGCATGAGGCAGAACGGATTGGCGAACTGCATGCGGTCATGGTGATCCCACGACCATTGTCTGACCTGGAACAAACGCTGCCACTAGCAAGCTGCTGGATCGAGCAGCCACTGCCGCTACGCTTGCCGATCGTTTCCAAAAAAGTGGCAGAAGCTGAACTGTTGGAACCGCTAAATCTAGAAGTTGCCCCTACTAAGCGCGAAGCACAAATGGAGCTTGAAGAGCCTCCAAGCTAGCTTACGTAGTACACAACTAATTTACTCTTGGCTTCACCCTTCTCCTTAAGGAGAAGGGTTTTTAGTTTAGACGGTTCCAGTTCACGCTTGCATTATGGGCTGAGAGTTAGGCACTCTATGCAGATTCAAAATGCAGGTGTCTCAAAGAAGCTGTCGCGTCAACTTACATCGCTCACCCACCTACAGATGGGCAGCTGGTAAACGCAATTGTTTAGAAGGCTGGTTGGCAGGATCAGCGTCACTCGTGAGAAGAAATTCGCGGATGAAACGGGCGATCGCTCGTTGCGCTAACCCGCCTGCAATTTGCTGCCCCATCTGATGAGCTTCTGGCTTGAACAGCAGTTTGGGGATTGCTGGTAGCAGTTGAGCTGGATCAAAGCCCTGTGTCTCCTTTAAGATGCCCCAAATGCGCTTGAGGTGTTCCAGCGTGGGCTGATCGGTCGTAACAGTGGCACGGTTGACGGTAAGACCTAGCCGTTCTGCAAAGCCATAGCGGATATTGTTGAGCGTTGCATTGCCAAACAGATCAAGTCCTTTAACCGCTTCTTCCACAATCTGGCGACGAATCAGATCTCCACGATCAGAGAAAAGGTAGTCCAGCGTTTGATCCACAACTTGGCTCAAATCGTAGTCAGTGCTGCCACGCGCATTTCGTAACAGGTTTTCCAGACGGTTCCAGCGAAAACTGCCGTCTTTAAAGAGCAGATCCTTAAGCGATGCCCGCAATTGTGGAGCCGGATCAGTCAAGAGACGTTTGGCAACATAAGGATAGGCTTTGCTTAAAACCTTGAACTCTGGATCAACGTTAATAGCGATCCCTTCAAGGGTAACGAGCGAGCGAATAATCAGCGCGTAATAAGCAGGCACCCGAAAGGGAAACTCGTACATCAAGGATGACAGTTGATCCGTAATGCTTTTGATGTTGATCTCTGCCACGCTCGTTCCTAATGCGTCATTAAAGACGGTCGCAAAAGCAGGAATGATCGGAGTCAGATCGGTATCAGGGGTAAGAAACTCTAAATTTACGTAGTCTCTCGCTAACCCTTCAAAGTCACGGTTAACAAGGTGGACGATCGCCTCAATCAAGCCGTAACGCTGGGCTGGTTTGACCTCACTCATCATTCCGAAGTCTAGATATGCCAGCTTGCCGTCAGGCGTTGCCAACAGATTACCGGGATGGGGATCAGCATGGAAGAACCCATATTCTAGAAGCTGACGGAGGGAGCATTGTACGCCCACCTCAATCAGGTAGCTGGCATCGGTTCCCTGTGCCCGAATTGCTTCTGGCTGGGTAAGTTTGATACCTGTAATCCATTCCATCGTCAACACACGCCGTCCCGTGTACTCCCAGTAAATTTTGGGTACGTACACATCTTTCATGTGCCCATAGAGTTGGGCGAAGCGCTCGGCATTCCGCCCTTCCTGGTTGTAATCCATCTCCTCAAAGATGCGGGCGGCGAACTCATCCATGATGGCAACCAGATCACTACGAATCTGTTTGAAGAATCGCATTGCCAGTGCTGCTAGCCCTCGCAGAATATAGGTATCCAACGCGATACTCTGTGCCAGCCCAGGACGCTGCACCTTAACAGCAACTTCTTCACCCGTTTTGAGCCTGCCGCGATAGACCTGCCCTAGTGAAGCTGCCGCGATCGGACTTTCGGTCAGTTCCGCATAAATCAGGTTAGGTGCATCACCTAGCTCTTCTTCGATAAAGCGATAAGCGATCGCATTATCGAAAGGTGGTAACTGGTCTTGCAGGCGGGTCAATTCTTCTAAATATGCAGGTGGCACCAAGTCTGGACGAGTTGACAACGCCTGCCCGACTTTAATGAAAGCCGGTCCCAAGCGCGTCAACATTTGGCGGAGACGTACCGCTTGCTGCTGATGCTTACGTTCGCTGAAGCCAACGCGAGTATTCCACCACCAGATCAGCCCAAACGTAATGAAGGGAAAGAAAATCTTGAGCACTCGTCCCCAGACCTGGAGAGGCTGCTGCTGATAATGTGCCGCGATCGCGTCTGCATTGTAACGCAGCGCACCATCAGTCTCATCAGGTAGGACAAGATCTGCTAACAGTAGGCGCTCTTCCAACTCAGCAGTGGTTGCGTCATCCACTACTAAGGTTGGAGTCACACCCTCTAACTCTGTTACCTCATGAAGCCGCCCTGCCGAGCCAAAAGGCATACGCTCTGAGTCTAACGAAGCGGGCATAGGCGGTGCAGTCTTAACATTCATGAATTTGCAGCCGGATGAGAGCAGTTATGTAAAGCATTGTAACAACAGTTCGTCTGTATCGTCAGACTGTCTCGTTAGATCTGTTGTCTTCGAACGTGTCAACACTGTATGCACAAGAACCGTTTTACTAAGTCAAGCACAACATTCCTCTACTTTGCTCCGTCCAGAGGGACAAATGCAAGGTGAGCTTTCCGCACTACACGTCATTGAAAGCAGACGGATAAACCACCCTGCCTCGATATGCCGCATGGAAGTGCTGTAATGGTTTGACCATAAAAGCAGCGTCTGGCACTGGAAAAGGAGACTCGATCGCGTACTCTACTGATGGCTTAAACCCAAAGCGTGGGTAAAACTGGGGATGCCCTAAAACAACAATTAAGGCTTCTCCTAACGAGTCTGCAACCGTTAAACCTGCTTGCACCAGCGCACTACCAATGCCCTGCTTTTGAAAAGCTGGCTGTACGGCAACAGGGGCTAGCGCTAGGATTGATCGACTCTCTTCGCCTACTAAATCGACATAGCTAAATAAAATGTGACCGACGATCGCACCCTCCTGCTCTGCAACAAGGGCTAAGGACGGGCAATAGCGATCGCTAGACCGAATGCGATCAATTAGTTGGGCTTCGTTTGCCTGACCAAAGGCTTGTGTCACAACTGTGGCGATCGCAGCGTAATCAGATTCAGTCTCAGGACGAAGCTTCATTGGCTAGTCTTTTTCGTGCTACTAGTACGACTTTAACTAAACCTGCCGCATAACCCATAAGACTACCAATGGGGGATATTTACCTGCTACAACCGTCAACGATCGCTGCCTGCAAACAGCTAACAGCCTAAAAAGCAGTTGCCAGCGCTTCAGCGGGGTGCAGCAATCGTATAAACGGTGATAATTAAAGTGGGCTGAACGATCGCTGCAAGAGAGCACATCAATATGTCGTACGCCGTAGTACAAAGCGATTGCTTTAGCATTGGTAGCACAGCCATGGCGCCTGCACCGGTTGTACCTGACACGCTTACATAAACTATCGTCGTCGCATCAGAGACCGCTAGTATCTAGAAGGGGAGTAGGGAATTGGTAATGGGATGTAGGGTAGAGAGTGCCGGAGCAGCAAAAGGATTCTTAAAAACCTTACACTTTAGCAGCACCTTAAAGTACTGAAAGTACGTTACAACAGCCTTCACCCACTCACCGCTTTATTCTCCCGCTCCTTCATCCCTCCCCACCCCTGCCCATGCTGCTTTCCCTGCGAATCGAAAATTTCGCTCTGGTAGATCACCTAGAGATCGGCTTAGATGCGGGTCTAACCGTGTTGACAGGTGAAACTGGTGCAGGCAAGTCGATTATCCTCGACGCGATCGATGCAGTACTAGGAGGCAAAGTTACCAGCCGTGCCGTTCGTACTGGAGCCGATCGCGCTCTTGTCGAGGCAGCCTTTAGACTTGATCCTGACCTCGCCTCCTGGCTGGAGCAGCAAGAGATTCAGCTCTCTGAGACTGCCCATCTGATCTGTAGTCGAGAGATTGTCGCCAGCCAGAGCAGCCAACGAAGCCGATCGCGCATTAACGGTGTGCTGGTTAACAAGCAACAAATGGAGCAACTGCGCGATCGACTCGTCGAACTCACGGCTCAAGGGCAAACCGTCCAGATTGGTCAACCACCCCTTCAGCGTGAATGGCTCGATAGCTATGGGGGGGAACCCCTGCTGAAGCAGCGATCGATCGTTGCCACTGCTTTCGCTGCTTATCAGCAAGCGCTCCAGACGTTAGAGAAACGCCGTAAATCAGAGCAAGAGCGCCTCCAACAGCTTGATCTCTTTGAGTATCAACTGAAAGAACTCACCGCTGCCAATCTTATAGAACCAGACGAACTGGATCAATTGGAGCAAGAACGCAAGCGTCTCAGCCACAGCGTGGAGCTACAACACCAGAGCTATCAGGTCTATCAAGCCCTTTACCAAAATGATGACGGCACTGAAGCCTGTGCAGACCTGCTGGGCAAAGCCGAAAACACTCTGAGGGAGATGGCAGAATATGACACCCAGATACAGCCCATCCTGGAAATGGTTAGTAACGCTCTCGCACAGGTAGAACAAGCCGGGCGGGAAATCAATGCCTACGGCGAAACGCTCGAGGCAGACCCACAACGCCTTCAGGATGTCCAGGGGCGCATTGTCGAGCTAAAGCAAGTGTGTCGTAAGTATGGACCCACTTTAGGTGATGCGATCGCCCTATATCAACGGCTTCAGGCTGATATGGACGAGCTTACGGGCGGCGGTCAATCCCTCGAAGATCTAGAGCGCGTGTATGAAGAACGGCGGAGTGTTTTAACTGAAGCCTGTGCTGCTTTAACGCAACAACGGCAAGCCACTGCCAAAGAGTTAGAGGAGCGGTTGGTCAGTGAACTCAAACCGCTGGCGATGGAGAAAGTGAAATTTCAGGTAGAGATCTCGCCTGCGTCTCCTTCTGCTTTGGGAGCTGATCGCGTCACTTTCCTCTTTAGCCCCAATCCGGGTGAGCCTCTGCAACCGCTGACCGAAATTGCGTCTGGTGGTGAAATGAGTCGCTTTTTACTCGCCCTCCAAGCCAGCTTTTCTCAAATTGATCCCGTTGGCACCTTAGTCTTTGACGAAATCGATGTGGGCGTTTCGGGACGAGTCACCCAGGCGATCGCCGAAAAACTCCACCAACTGAGTCAGCAGCATCAGGTACTCTGCGTTACCCACCAGCCGATCGTCGCCGCAATGGCAGACCATCATTGGCGCGTGAGTAAGCAGGTAATTGAGTCGGAGAAGGGAGAGGAGCAAGGAGCAAGAAGCAAGGAGCAAGGGGAAGCAGGGGAAGCAGCAGATACAAAGAACTTAAAACTCAAAACGCTTGCCCTTCCTAACCCGCTCGACTCCGTTCGCACTGTTGTGCGTGTAACGCCGCTCGACAACCAACAGCGACGCGAAGAATTGGCACAGCTTGCGGGCGGGCAATCCACCTCTGAAACAGACCAAAACCAGGACGCCGTTGCCTATGCGTTTGCCGATTCGCTGCTGACGCAAGCAGCAAACTTACGGCAGGCGCGATCGCCTCACTCTAATGGTGCTACTGCTGAATCGAAACCTGTCGCTGAACCGAAACCGGCTGCGAAACCCAAAGCTGACCCTGAACCAAAAGCGACCGTTGAGCCGAAAGCGAAGGCGAAAACGCGATCGCGCAAATAGCCTATCCCTTTGCGGCTAACGGTTCATGCCTGCTTACAGCCACTTCACGCTCACCAAACCGACCTTTGAGAACGTAACTAAGAATGCCACCATATTCCCTGGCAATAATGTTTAAACGCTCTCGGTAGCCTAGATTAGACGGCACAGAACTAGGGTATGCAATAACCTCAAATCCCAGACTCTCAAAAGTAAGTTGCGATCGCAGCATATGAGGCGAGTCTGTGACTAAAATGATGCGCTTAGCGTTTTGAGGCAAGAGTAAATCGGCTGTGAACTGGGCATTTTCTTCAGTCGTGAGCGAACAGTTCTCACCGCTAATTGCCTCCTTGGGAACACCGTTCTCTAGCAGTTGGCGTATCAGCAACCCTGCATCGCCACGCCCGCTGACAAAAATGTGCGGTGCCCGTTGTGCCTGCCAAAGCGACATCGTTGCATCTATGCGATCGCGCATGAAACGATGACCTCGGCCCAAAATCACGATTGCGTCTGCTTTTGCACCTGAATCAGCCGGAATTTGGCTAGTTAATGCCTGTGTCGCTAGGGCAAGCCCGGGTGGTGAGGTAAGGATGAGGCAAGCTAACGTCAGCGCTACAACAATCTGAGTACGCCGTCGATTCCAGCGGAACCGTTGGCTCCAGCGGCGGAGTTGTGCTCGTTTAGAGGGCTGACGTAAGAGCCATACGCACCACAACACAGCCAGAAGGAGCAGCCCCAAAACAGCAAGACGAGTCGGTAGAGAGAGCGGCTGCGTCAAGCGCTTGGAGATTAGCTGGGTAAGCATGACCCATTTGCTACGTAACCGGGGGCAAGCATCAGAATTTAGTATCTGGCTACTGATAGCAAAGATCTGAATCACGTCTAACTCCTGAATTGGTAGCAAAGCAGTGTGTTAGTAACGGGCTTGTTACAACACTGCGCTCATTTTAGGCTGCCTGTACTTACATAGTTTGTAGTCCTGATGAACCTCACTGGCTGCTCTATAAGTTTTTTGTGAGGGGCAAATAGAGGCTTTGCTCAGTGCTGCTGCGGGGCGCGCTGATTGAGGACCTAGCGCGATAGAAGGACACAACGGGTTTCGAAATGACTGGGCGCGATCGCGTCTATACAATGGACAGAATGTTGTTTGGGTAAGCGAGCAATAGCTGTTTAACCTTCCACTGCCGGAGCCACAAGCTGATCCGGTGAAGCCTCCTTCAGGGGGACGATCGCGGTTGGGTTAAGATCAGCGGCAGATGGCTCGCGGGGTAGAAAGCGCCCCTGCAAACTATAGCCAACGATGCCTAAATATTCTCGAAAGACCAGAAAGGCTTTCGTTCTAGCATTCAAACCCTGGGGCAGCGGATTGGTGTACGGTGTCACATCAAAGCCGAGGCTGCGAAACGTCAGGAGCGATCGCAGCATATGAGGTGGATCAGTCACCAATAAAATATGATGCACATTTCTCGGTTGCAAAATGGCAGCGGTGAAGCGAGCGTTTTCTTCAGTAGTGCGAGAGCACGGTTCACCATCGATCGCATCCGCAGGAATCCCTTTCTTCTCTAGCATTGTGGCAATTTCCTGGGCATCGCCCCAGCCACTCGCAAACAGCAGCGGTGCGCGACGTGCCTCCCAAAGCTGCGCTGAAACGTCAACTCGTTGGGGTCTCATTGCTTTGCCGCGTCCTAGGATCACGATCGCATCCGCAGGTTGACCAGCATCAGACGGCAAGAATGTAATTAGCGCCCGACTGCCAATTTTGAGCATTATTGGTGATAGCACCAGTAAATAAGCCACTAACAGCGCAGCGCCTAGCCCACTAATGCGTCGTCGCCAGCGCAAGCGACGAAACAGCCACGGCAAGACAATAATGAGCACTAAAGGCGGAATCACTAGTGCAGGTGTTGTCAGCCAACTAAAAAGTTGCCAGGAAAGGCTTGTCCAACTATTTGTCAGTGATCTTTGCGCACAGAGTGTTGGGTCTAGCATTGCTGTCACCTGATCAATTTTTTCTTGCCATACTCAACAACGATCGTTAGCCCTTGCGTCTCAAGCGTTTGTTAACAGAAAAACAGTAATGAGATAAGCAAACGTCTTAATTCAGTCGGTACCACCTTAACCTCTCTAGCCTTTGATGGCAGCAGTTGGATGGGTCAATACCAATGCCCTTTTTACACACTACAAAGCAAGCTCCCCTGCCTACGGCTTTCCCGTTATAAGAAAGATTAAGCGAGATCAATCAGGAAAATCTGTAGCTAGTACTTTCTGAGTTGCTCTAAGAGAGGTGCAAAAGCTTACATTTGGGTCTCAAAAGCTTGCTGATAGCGGCAACAGCCTTTTGCTGAGACTTAGGACGACTGACCCATACGATCGCTTCAAACGATCGCATCCAGGCGCTACACTTGAGGCTACCAACGCCATTCTCTTGCAATACTGGAATGTCGCTGAGGCAAGAGCATATAGCCGTGATTCATACTGCCCCTATGCAAACCAGACCGTCTCCCGTTTCCATTCCTACAGCCAGCAACGATAGCCTGGTCATTACCTTTGCACCGTTGCTACTGTCGGATGTGTATGCACTGGCAGAGGATGATGCCAATGGAGCGATCGTGGTGATGAGCGGTACGGTGCGCCATCAAACAGATGGGAGACCTGTGGTAGCGCTGGAATATCAGGCGTATGAACCGATGGCACTGCAAATCTTTCGCCAAATTGCAAACGACATCCACAAGCGCTGGTCGGAGGCAACTCGTGTTGTCATTCATCACCGCACAGGACGGCTGGCAATTGGTGAAATTAGCGTGCTGGTAGCAGTCGGCTGCCCCCATCGTGCGGAGGCGTTTGAGGCGTGCCAGTACGCGATCGACACGTTGAAACACAACGCACCGATCTGGAAAAAAGAAATCTGGCAGGATGGTTCTAGCAGTTGGGTCAGTATTGGAGCCTGTGAACAGCCTGGGGAGAATTGTTAGGGTGCGATCGCTATACCCAAAGTAAGCTTTTTTACTCTCTCCTATTATGAGTCTGATGATCTCAGATGAATTAATTCAAGCCTCTGGGCTCTCTTCCAATCTCTAACCTGATTTTGGTAGGTTACATTCACCTGCTTCATGGCGCGAGACGAAGCCTATCAAGAATCAGAACGACGAATTGAAGCAGCCCGTCAGGAGGAAGCTACAGAACTTGATCTGAGTGGGCTAGGTTTAATGAAACTACCAGAAGCGATCGCCTCTCTCACTTAATTGCAAAAGCTTGATCTTTTTGGTAACCAATTGATGGAACTGCCAGAAGCGATCGCCTGGTGCCGTCTGAGGTGCCAACGCCTCAGCGCGACTCAATGATCTGGCGATCAATTTCTGGTAGGCAGTCCAGCAATCCTCCAACCTGCTCAGTTGACGTACTCCCCTGATTAAAAATCAAGGGGAAACTCATGCGGATGTTACGAGGCAGGCTGAAGCACCGACTTCGCACCTTTGTTCCTGCTTCTTTGACTCTTAACTAGACTGTTGAGCGTCCCCGTCAGACCGTCTCTTAACAGGAGACTTGCGGGAGTTCAGGCTTACAGCATGGGAAGCACGCGGGGATGAGATCCGGTCGGGAAGGCTGCGTCGATTCGATCGATCTCGGTTTGGGTGAGATTGAGTTCCCCAGCTCCCGCGTTTTCGGCGGCGTGTTCGGGGTTGGATGCCTTGGGGATTGTGAAGAGCGAGGGGTGCCGCACTAGAAATCGGAGCGCGACTTGGCGAGGGGTGGCGTTATGGGCGGCGGCGATTTCCTGTAGTACGCGACCTGCGGTTGTGCGCGAGCTGGGAAAATCCCCATGACCAAACGGGCTGTATGCGACTACGGCGACCCCATGCTTCTCACACCAGGGGATCACAGCGTGTTCGATCGCCCGCTCGCTCAAATGGTAAAGGACTTGATTGCAGACGAGAGAACCCTTGCCAGCGATCTTCTGGACTGCTTCAAGGTCAGGCACATCGAAGTTGCTCACACCCCAGGAGAGAATCTTCCCCTCGTGCTGAAGCTGCTCGAAGGCAGCGATCGTCTCCTCCAGTGGGTGTTGACCGCGCCAGTGCAACAGATAAGAGTCCAGCCGATCGGTATGAAGTCGAGCGAGCGATTTCTCGCAGGCTGCGATCGTCCCTGTCCGAGAAGCATTTCCAGGAAGAACCTTGGAAACCAGGAAAACCCGATCGCGTCGTCCAGAGATCGCCTCTGCGACCACCTCCTCGGCGCTGCCGTACATCTCCGCCGTGTCGATGTGGGTCATACCGAGATCGAGTCCTTGGCGCAAAGCGGCGATCGCAGAGGCGCGGTCACCGTTGTCGATGTACCAGGTTCCTTGACCGATCGCTGCCACCTCGCGCTGCGTGGAACCAAATCGATGCTGTTCCATACTTGTCCTCCTGATTAACGCTCCGAGTTTTCACACCGTCTGCCTTACCTGCCCTGCATGGCTGAACAGCTCGATCATTTCCCGGTTGAAGGCTGGGATGTCGTCTGGCTTGCGGCTCGACACGAGGTTGCTATCAACTGGATTTACTTTATCGAGGGGGACATCTACCGGGAAAAAATCCCCTTTGTCATAATGGTTCCAGCCCTGAACGCGATCGCTCTTAGGTGAAATGATGTAGGTTTGAGCACCTGCTGACTCAAGGGCTTGCTTGGGTTGAGCCATTTCAACTTGCTCAAAGCCATCTGTAACCAGAATGGCAACTTTCTTATTCGTGAGATCTTCTGTCATCTCTACCTCCTAAAGTGTTGGCTAGACTTGGTTTTTTCATGTTCTTGTGGGGTTTAGGCAGCCTCACCTGGCTTGAGCACAACTTTGATACAGTTGTCCTTCTTGTGCTTGTTGTGCAACCCTCGCGTTTTCGAGCCTCACCGCAGTAGAACAGGTTGAGCGTCGATGCGAACGCGAAAGAGCGTATACGGCTTTTGGCGCAGGTCTTTTCCCTTTTGGTATTTCGCCTGACGATGCAACTGATTTGCTGTGACGTAGAGGTATCCATCTGCCGCAACGGACATTGTATCGGGCCACAGAAGACGGGGGTCGTGTACTACCGTTTCCCACTCTCCATCAGAACGGCGACGCAGAACCGCATTATGCTCGTAGTTCGTCGAGTAAATATACCCTGCCGCGTCTGTTTCGAGTCCATCGGAAGCACCGCCCCTGTCTCCTTCATCAATCACGGTTGCAGCAACGGCACTTTCGTCAATCGAGCGATCCACGAGTGCATCAATGGCAACACTGTAGAGCCGTCGGCTAGCAAGTGGGCAGTAGTACAGGCGTGACCCGTCTGCACTAATGGCAATCCCGTCTGACCCCATTTGCATAGGCTTGGTCTTCCCGTCCGGCTGACGTTCTAACAACGGACGACCCTCGACGATCGGGCGGAAACTTGATAGCGCCTCAGCCTTTGTAGATGGATGATCGTGCAGCTTGCGCCAGCTCTCGCCTGATGCCAAATCTACTACAATAATTCCGTTTGCCCCTTGGTCAGACGAATCGGTAATGAATGCCATGCCTTCGGTACCGCGCCGCAGGTCGAAGCGGACATCGTTCACATAGCTGGTAGGCAGGGCGACATCTTGGGGAAAGAGGATTGTTTTGATCACGCGATCGCTCGTCAAATCCACACAGACGAGCTTTGGTCCACCATACTGCGTCGGCTGGAACATCGGACTGCCCGTGTCGAGAATCCATAGGCGATCGGCCGGATCGACAACCACACTTTGCACAGACACCAGCGTCCCAGCGAGGTCGTTAGGGTTGGTACGATTGATTGCCTCGTCAGGGTAAGCTACAGAACGGCCTTCCCGGACTTCCGCCACGGTGAATGCGACCTCATCACCCCACTTTGGAAAATTGACGAAGACGCGCCCCTGATGTGACACTGTCACGCCGGTTAGCATTGCGCCGTCAAAGTGAGCAACTGTCTCCAGTGTGCCTAACGACTCATCGGTGGGTAACTTCTGCAACTGACTAACCATTTTTCTATGTTTCCTCTAAACGTTGGCTGTATGAATCTCGATTCCGTCTGCTCCACGCTCGTTTACCCTGGCTTGCTTCTCCCTTGCCGCCAGCTAGATTGTGTGAGCTTGCTGTTCCAATTTCAGCCCTATCAGCCCAGGATAGGGTTGAGTTAGACTAAGCCGATTAACCTCGCGCAGTAGCTACTCGCTCAAGTACTCAGCCTCGTTCGGCTGCTCTCCAGGCTTATAGCGCGGCTTGGGCTGTGGCAGCAGGAAGAAGGCGACGCACAGCAACGCGATGACCACTCCGACGCGCGGTGCCACGATCGCGATCGGAACTGCGGCGATCTGGATCAGCGTCGCAATGCCATAGCGGCGCGTCATCTGCCGGAGGAAATCGGTCGTGAGCCGTTCGTCCATCACCCGGCGGCCCGGCATTCCGTAGAACCACTTCGCCATCCAGGTGCAGGCGGTCAGGGCAAGACCGGCAACCAGGGTCAGCGACGCGACGGGCTCGAAGCCCGTGCCGAGGTGGAAGCACCAGACGCGAATTGGATAAGGAATGACGACGATCGCCAGCAGGAACAGGAGGTTGATCGCGCCGAACCAGTGATCACTCTTCGCGTAAATGCGGCCCGAATAATGGTGCTGCAGCCAGTAGGCGCCGATCACGACATAGCAGAGAATCAGCGCGAGATATTCGCGCCACTGCTCGGCCATGGCGCTCGCCAGGTCGCTGTAGCCTTGCGGGCCCTCGGGCGATCCGGGGACCTTGATCTCGACGATCAGCAGGGTCAGCGCGATTGCGAAAACTGCGTCGCTGAACCCCTCGAAGCGGCCGAGCCCGCGCTCGGCACCGTGTGTTTCCGCGTTGTTGCGTTGGTTAGGCCCTTTGCGTAGAATCATGTGAGTCGTGTCTCCCCTGCAGAAGCCGATCCTCGCGGCGCAGCCGTCGCTAAAGTAGTCAGGCTATAAACATAAATCACCCTAGGGGCGCGTAATCTTTGTAGGACGATCTCCTAAGCCCTTAACGAGTGCCAAGGCCCCAACGCGGCTCAAGAGTCTGGTGATCGCTTTTGGGTAGGCAGTCCAGCAATCCTCCAACCTGCTCAGATAGGAGCGATTGAACTACCAATGACTCTGGACTGGCTGAATCATTGGTAGTTCTAAGCTTGCCTCACTGGGATTTCAGGCACTCTGACCTGGCTTGAGTACGATCTTGATGCAGTGATCCTTTTTGTGCTTAAAGATCTCGTAACCATCCGGGGCTTGCTCTAGCGGTAATCTGTGGGTAATCACAAACGAAGGATCGATATCGCCCTTCTGAATGTGCTCCAGTAGCGGGGTAAAATACCTGTGAACGTGAGTCTGTCCCGTTTTCATGGTCAAGGCTTTATTCATAAAAGCCCCCATGGGAATCTTGTCTACAAAACCACCAAATACACCGGGAAGGGATACGGTGCCACCTTTACGACAGGCAACGATCGCCTGTCTAAGCGCGTGCGGGCGATCGGTTTCTAAGCGCACCGCTTGGGTAGTGCTACACAAGTAATGATGCGTTGTAGTGATGGATGAAATACCAAAGGGCACCAATATGATTCTCTACGGATTTTGAAAATGACAAGGTTTTGCGAACCAGTCGAGAC
>NZ_JACJPI010000057.1 GCF_014695975.1 Leptolyngbya sp. FACHB-321 | reverse complement strand
GACTGTTGGACAGGCTCGGAGCACCAAGAATCCTCGACCTCATTGCCAGTCTTGGTGCAAAGGCTACCACTTTTTCATGCGTGCTGGTGGACGCAGTTCATGAGGGCTGTTGGCGAATTCGTCAGAGAAAAATCAAGGCTGTCTTGCCTAAGATGGGAGTAAAGCTTTACAGCTCAGCAGAGGTGTAGCATGTCCATGCAACCCCAGCCCATTCCTCCAGTTCCAGACGATACCGCAGTAGTGGCACAAGCTGCTTTTCCCAAAGGTAACCTCTACCTTCAAATCCGCGATACTCTCGGTAGCATCTATCAAGACGAATCCTTTGTCTCACTCTTCTCCAGACGAGGACAACCTGCACAATCTCCCTGGCGGCTGGCTTTAGTTTGTGTGATGCAGTTCATTGAAAATCTCTCTGACCGCCAAGCCGCTGATGCCGTTCGAGCTCGCATCGACTGGAAGTATGCCACTCGGCGACCCAGGATTCAATTACTCGCTTTTGAGTGAGTTTCGCGATCGCCTGATGGCAGGCAATACCGAACAACTGTTGCTAGACAAGTTGCTAGAACAATTACGCGAGAAGGGATTGCTCAAAGGACATCAGCGGCAACGCACTGATTCTACTCATGTTCTCGCAGCCATTCGAGTATTGAATCGCCTCTAAACGTTGGGAGAGACCTTTCGAGCGGCGCTCAATAGCCTAGCGGTTGTGGCTCCAGATTGGCTAGAGGTGCATTTACAGACAGCTTGGTTTGAGCGCTATCATCGGCGCACTGAGAACTATCGCTTGCTGTGAATGAGCAGAAAATATAGCGCAATTTGCAAATGAGTTGCGCAACGAGTGAGAGCAGCTCCAGTCTAGTGTTCTAGCTTCTGATAAGTTGACATCCAACTGCATTGAAGGAACAGCAATTGGAAGTGAATTAAACCCTGCAACGCGCACAGGTTTCAACTTTATAAGCTTGTGCTACCTATTTGCAAATTGCGCAAAATCTTTTGCTCAGTCACACCTGTTATCCTCCTGGTCTCTGAGCATATCTCGTACCCCGCTAGTTCTATTGTCTACTTGACGTTTCTGCAACACATACATTCACTATTTCAATCAGCCCAGAAGAGTTCAACGCTAAGAGCGTCAACTTTCTTCAGCAACTACTATTCCGCTAACACTAACTTAGTATTTTGCTTGATACTTTACCATTCTTGTTAAAAGCATTCCACAACTACATTCCCCTTGTGTCCATAGTTTGGAAACGATCGCAAATTTCTTCTTACAACCAGGGCAACGAGAAAGTAAGCGAATTTTGTAGCGATCGCAGCCTTCCACAGAATTGAATTGCCACTTTAATCGATGGTAAGGTGCTTCGACACAGCAAGCAGCACAAAGTCGAAGCGTATCAATCATGAATCGCTTTCGCTCGTGTTCCGGTGGAAGCGATTCCAGTAAGCGCTCCACGGTTTCACCACAAAATTCGCTTAGAAGAGCCAGTTCTTCTTCTGTTGGAAACGGATTAAATCGAAACTTTTCCCATCTGTTTAAAGCAATACCGAGTCCTAAACTTTCACTCAGGCTACTAGGGGCAGAAACTGCATTTTGAAGACGTAGACGATAGAGGTAACCAGCAATACTTCACCTTCAAGAAGAGCAGATTGCCAAACGTTAGGTTGATCAATCTCTTCCAATTCAGCTAAAGGTGTGTCATCTGCTGAACCAATTTTCTGAGGTGTTGATTCAGGCATAGGCAAACTCTCCATCCAACACTCAAATTGAAGATTGAGAAAAATTTAACTTGCTTCCTTCTTAAACAATCGCGTTTTTGGTGCCTTGCGTTTCGCCAAACACTTAGTAAGGTTTTTCTTGGTTAAATCGAGACCTGGTTCGTCTAACCTCAAGGTTGCGATGTGGCGAATGATATCGTACAAAGGTTCACGTAACTTACCAGACTTCTGGAGCAGAAAATCAACCATCTCTGCAATGGAGGCTAGGTTTAACCGCCGCTCCTCTGGTAGAAAAACTTCTTCCCAATCCTCAACAATTTCGGTGACATCTTTCTTCCATAATAGAGGAAATTCGTAAGACTCTAAAAATGAGTTATAAACACGCTGGTACGGGAGGCTATTGCGTTCGAGAATTTGCTCTAAATAGGGTGTCCCTACAAGGATTACGGATAGCTGTTGATCTTTTGAGAGATCAATGAGTTCATTAAAGGATTCAAGGGTTAAATAATCAGCGTTACCCACAATGAGGTTTTTTGTTCCGTAATCTCTAAACGTTTGTTTGGTCCGCTTACGCCTGTCCTTTAACGGGTCCACATGAGCGAGTGGATGGCTGCAAACTTCTAAAATTGCTCCGTATAAGTCTAGTGGACCTCCATGCTGCTTAACTTCTGAATAAATGACAGACACAGGGAGTAAAAATTTCCCCCTACGCTGTCTCACGCGTTCCACTTGGTAATACTTACAGACTTTGTGTAAACCAGCTCCTTCTGATGCTGTCACATAACCACAGATTTTGCGATCGCGCTGGTCATCAAGCCACTTAAACAATTCCTCATCACTATCCAAAACTAGATAGGTGTCTGCACTTCCCAGCCGTTCAAACTCGGCTTGTTGTTCTGGCGATCGGCGTAGTTCCTCAGCAGGCTGAGGAGAAAAAACCTGCTGAGAATGAGACAAATCATCGTAGGCTAGATTAGTCTGCCCCATGGAATTACCAGTTAGAATTCATGAACTCCCCCCAATTTTGAATGCCTCTCCTGGGGCGCTTTGGTTTAGCTCTGGTAATTATGTTACTACTGTCCTCGCTAGATGTGGAGTCTACAGCACTTTCAGGGGAATCTGATAGATCGGCAGCAGGCGAATCAGAGCTTGGGGGTGTTAACTCCTCATTACTACTGTCTTGCTGTGGTGGTTGCTGCGTTTCTGGCTGCATCTGCTCTGTTTCTTCACCAGAGGAACATTCGGTTGAATCTTCAGCCTTATCGTTCTGGGGAAACAGTTCAACCACCTTGGACTGATTAGAATTCTGTGATTGCTCCTCATGAGCTTTCTTGCGGCGACGTCTTTTTGATTGGCGCTTCTTCTCCACAAATTCAAACAAATTCAGCCGTTCCGTAACAGCGCAGTCTGGTCAATCTCCAATTCCTGTTCCCGGAATTTTTTACATCTCCAAAGTAATTCTGCGAGAGAAAGCTGTTTGACTTCTGCATCTCTAGCCTCCACTACGCCAATATACTCACTAGGCTGACCATCCTTTGAGTAGGTATAGGCAAGCAATCTAATGATGTTTCGCTGATCGTATCGTAAGCAGATACGATCGCCCTCGTACCCAGCTAAGCATTCCCCTTGGTACACAAGTCCCTTGAAGCACACACAGCCGTACTTCTCAACCTTACGACGGACGACTTTCATTAGACAAATGTCTAACTCACGCTCATTGAGTTCTTCCGGTTCTACTAGCAGTGAAGTCTTCTAACGCTCGATACGCGGCTGGGCTAAACCATGCCCATAGGTGTGTCTGTTGTAATGATCAACAAAATATCTTACCAAAAGTATTTCCAGTTCATGGATTAATACGGAAGCCGTTTTTTCTGCCTCCGGCGGGCGCTCTTCGACACATGAGCCTGTATAGCCAGGCAGCAAGGACAAAAGCTCCTTATTAATCTTGTCGAAAATGGTCTCGATTAATCCTCCTGCTGATGGAAAAGCACGCAGGCGACGTTGAAACTTTAGTTGCAGCGAAACCAGCTTTAAATGCTCAGATTTAAATTCCTTAGCACGGTCAGTAACTAAATAATCTGGAATGCCGCAAACGTACCATTTCTCTAACAACCCGTACTCAGGTCCGTACTCCTTGTGCAGAATTGCATGACGCAAAGCTAGAGAAACTTCGTGTGAACCTGCTGCCTCTAAACCTAAGTAGAAACCAACAAGGCAGCCTGAGTAGTTGTCCATAACCAATATGAGGTAGGGACGACCAATCACTTCACCGTTCTCATCAACGATCAAAGTGTCAAGTTTTGTATAGTCAACCTGCCACACCTGATTGCTGTGGGGCAGGACGACAATTTCACCTGTTGTCTGGATAATCTGCCCTTCTGTTAGCAATCCTGGATGACGAACTCTTCGCTCTTCTTGAGCAAGGTGACACTTAATTACTTTATAGACAGTGGGACAAGAAGGTTGCTTGCAAGCGATCAGATCTTCAAGTACTTGTGGGTAGTCCTTAAATTTTTCGGCGTATTTCTTTCCTCGAAGTTTCTCACTCTCTGAGGCAAGGGCTACTAAATGTTTGTACACCTGGTTTCGATTCACACGTGAACTATCTTTCCGACCCCATTTGTATGTAGCTACGATGAAATCGAACCATTGCTTGGAAATTACAAACTGCCCCTTATTTTTTCGACCGACCCCAAGCCTTGCGACACCACCAGAAGAAACAATCTTTCTAGCTTCCGCTTGATGGTCTTCTCACTCTTCTTGAGTCCGATAACCGCATTCTCGATCGCCTCTCTCGTTTTCCTTTTATCAGGAGCCTGTCAAATGGCATCGAGAAAATCAATTTCTCTCTGAAGTTCAGGAGTAGTTTCATTGAGTAAAAGATAATCCGCTTGATCATCCTCAACTGGAAGAACCTCAGGAGCTTCTACATCTTTAAACGAAATTGTATCTGAAATCACAGACAAATCAACCGTAGTATACATATCCCTAGCTTCGACAAAGAAAAAGGACATCATTCACCTTAAAGAATTTTTAGGAAAAAGACATCATTCGCTTTAATTCTTGAAAAATAATAAAAAAATTAAGGAAAGAGCCTGAAAAACCCTTTTTGCAGGAAGTTCAGGCTCTTTCCTTCCATTGGGTTTTGGACAAATTCGCTTTAAAGGTTGGGTAATATCACTTTAATGGACATTTTGGCTGTTAAAGATTTACTTGTACTGTTTGATGGGGTTCGCCGCGATGTTGATAGTGAAGCGAATGCAGGTGCTTTTCCATTCAAATGCCTCTCACCTTTGCAGAAAAACAGTGCCACAGAATTTCCCGCACTATTACTTTGCTAAATGCGTCAGATCATGACTCAATGACAGCACGATCGTTCACAGCTAAGTGCATAAGACCTAAACATACAAAAAATCTGGCGTTACCTAATTGTATGACGAAAAAGGAGCGCCAGATTTTTTAGAACGTAAAGCTAGAGCACAAAGCTACAAGCGTTCAACTAGTTAAAGCTGAGATAGTCTTTAGCAACCCAGCCGCCACCAGAAAGCTGTGCCCATGTGTAGCCGTTAGCAAACTGCTCTGCACCTGTTAAGGCCACCCGTTGCCCATAGCCACGGCTGCTAATAACATAACCACCTGGAGCATTGCGTACTAGCAGACCACTGCCAGCATTTACGTAAGCACCACTACCGATAGGGACAGTCGTACCACCATTGTTACCGCTGGTGCTTAAATATGCACTGGCAACCCAACCACCACTAGAAAGCTGAGACCAGTTGCGACCTGCTGCATATTGCCGTGCGCCAGTCAGACCGACACGCGCCCCATAGCCAAGACTGCTAATCTGGTAGCCAGCGGGGCTATTACGAACAATCAACCCGCTGCCAGCAGTCACATACGCACCACCAGACACAGGTACAGGACCACCATTGCTACCGCCAGGACCAAGAGTCGCAACCAAACCCAGAGCACTTAGAGTTGCTGGTCCTGCAATACCATCAACAGCCAAACCTCTATTAGCTTGGAATGTTCTCACAGCTGAAAGCGTTTGCGGTCCAAAAATACCATCACGAGAAACTCCAAGCGCTGACTGAAGGGAAGAAACTCCCGAACCCCGCTGCCCGTAGTAGATAGCAGCTTCTGCCTGATCAGCGTGAGATAGAGTTGCGGCTACAATCCCCGCAGCAACGCAACCCATTGCCAGGGAGGTCGACGCTTTTAAGTCAATATTTTCAAACGCTACGATCGTCGGATCAGGAGTTGGATCTTCGTGAGCAATAGCAGCATGAAGGAAGGCTAATGTTTCCATATGGGCACCTGTAAAACAGACGGTAAGAGGGACAAACTACTTAATAAATGGTGTTGCAATAAGAGTGTGACTGCCATACCACTTGAGGCAAGGGATGCAGCACTGACGCAGTTAGCCGTCACGCAACTAGCCATACATTAGAACATTCACCTGAAGAAATTCAACCCTTTCAAAATCGAACGGTCGAATACTGCTCAATTGCATCATCAAAAAGCAGCTATGCTTTTGCTCCGTCAGATCTTAGTCAAGCTAATTCGAATCAGAGAACGGAATTGTATATGTCCCTGATGGAATAATATCAGAGAAAGCAGTGGTAGTAAAGTCTAGAAACTGAGCTAGGTGCAACAAATTAAACTAGTGTCTAAGCGTTCATAAAGAGTGAGCGATTCTCATTGCTAGTGGCTACTTATAGTTCGATAAAGCAGCAGGAAGCTCATTTGTAATCACTCATGCGGCTGATTGACAGACGCCAACAGTATATAGAAGGAACCAAGCAGTAACGCTACATTTAGCTCAATAATCATCAGTAAGGGTGAATCAGTAAGGGTGAGGAAAATAGTAGAAAATTCTGTTAAGTTATGCGTTGTTTTTTAATATGTGCAAGCGTAATTGCAGCCTTATGGTGAAGAGTGAAGACTATCTCTCTCAGAAAACTTTTGGCTTTGTTTCTTCAGGCAGTGCTTTGTCGTTCGTGCTGCTCTTAAACGAAATGATGTGTCTTCAGCTACCAAGCGTCTTTGCAAACTTGACGCAACAGATTAAATTATGCGCTGCTGTTCATTCTATTACAGCGGTTCTTGCTTGAGTAAGCCACACATTGATAGCCTAAGAGTGTTTAGCAAGCTCAGGAAATCGCGACTCATGCCTGCCCCTCTATCAATTGATTTACGACAACGAATGATCACTGCGTATGAGGCACAAGAAGGATCACAACGACAACTAGCAAAGCGATTCAAAGTGAGTCTATCGTTCATCAGAGATTTGATGCGACACTATCGGGGAACGGGAACTGTGCAACCCAAACCTCATGGGGGAGGGGCAGTTGCGAAGTTAGGCAAAGAGCAGTTGCCCATCGTCGCAGCCTTAGTCACGGCTCAACCGGATGCGGTGCTCAAAGAGTTGTGTGAACGCTTTGCCGAGCGAACTGGGGTAAAGGTAAGCGTATCGACCATGCAACAAGCGGTGTGCAGGCTCAGACTCAGCGTCAAAAAAAACACGACTTGCGGCTGAGCAAGATACGCAACGGGTCAAGGACCGGCGCTTTGCTTATCGCTTGTGGAGTTTCACCATCGACCCCCGAAACCTGGTGTTCATCGATGAAACAGGTATTCATCTAGCCATGACCCGCTTGTACGGTCGCGCTCCTAGAGGCGAACGCTTGTATGACAGCGAGGCTCCTGGTAATGGGGGTCAGAACATCTCGTTGATTGGTGGCATGAGTATCAATGGGTTGATTGCCAGCTTGAGTCTGGTCGGGAGTGTCAATACCGACGTGTTCTTGTTCTACATTCAAGAGCTTCTGATTCCTCAATTGTAGGTAGGCGCGATTGTGGTAATGGATAATCTACCCGTTCATCATGCTTCGGTGGTGACAGAGGCAATTGAAGCGGCAGGAGCGAAGGTTGTGTGCTTGCCCCCTTATTCACCGGACCTTTCTCCGATTGAATTATGCTGGTCAAAGCTCAAGCAAGTGTTGCGGTCGGCTAAAGCTCGAACGACTGAAGCACTCGATCAAGCCTTAAGCAAGATTATTAACGAGTGCATTTCTGAGGATGATGCCCTGGGTTGGTTCGCTCACTGTGGCTTATTCGTCTAAGAACCGCTGTAAGTGTCGATCGCGCTCCAACTCTTTAGCGATCGCTTAGAAATTGAGATAAATTTCTTGCTGCTGTTGATCTCGACTGATAGTAAACACAGCACTACTAGGACGGCGATTGAGAAACGTTTCTAGGTCTTCAAGCCGAGACAGGGGTTGGCGATCGACCGCAACCAGACGATCGCCTGCACTTAAGCCAGCATTCTCGGCTGGGGAATTAGGCTCGACTAATTGAATGACCAGCGATTGTTCATTGATTAATGCGCCTAGTTGTGTAGTAATAGATGCTTTCGGCGACAAATTGGCTGCGCTTGGTGGCTTAATCGGTATATCGAGACCAAAGCTTACAGGTGCTTGGGGCAGAGTGTCTTGCGCAGGAAACCCAGATTGTTGCGCGATCGCCGTTGCTGTCGGACGATTTTGCTCAATAAAGGCTTGGGCGATCGCCGTTGCAGTTGCAAACCCAATACCCACATTCTCACCTGTTTCTGAGAGCCAAATCGCCTTATTTACACCAATCATCTCACCCTGTTGGTTAAGCAACGGTCCACCCGAATTTCCCGGATGCAACAGGATAGACGATTGCAGATCGCCGTTCTCATTAGTGCCTTTCAATGTTCCCCACGTAATAATGCCCGTGCGCCCTAACGGACTGCCGATCGCGCAAACAGCTTGCCCTGCTTGGAAGGTTGTTGCTTTAGCAAAGCGAATTTCTGGTAACGGCTCTCTGGTGTCTAGCTGTACTAATGCCAGGTCATTGTCCGGATCAGTAGCAATCACCTGTCCCTTAAACAGGCTACCACTCCATCCTCGTGCTCTTATTTGCCCGTCGCCTGCTGCTTGAACAACATGGTAGTTCGTCAGCACTAACCCTTGGGGGCTAACAATACTACCAGACCCAAACTCGGTGCTGGCGTAGAGAGTTACTACGGCAGGACGGGCTGTTTGACAAACACTGGCGCTAGCTGCCTGAGTGTGCCCTTGCTCAGTTTTGCTAGCTGCATCCGGCTGCAACAGTGGAAAAGGCTCCCTTAAGGGCATACATGAAGCGGCAGTACAAGCTAACACCAGCAATACCCCTGCCCATAACCAGCGGTTGAGTTTCATAGCGTTAACGTTCAGAAGACTCAAACTTAGAGACGCCTGCTACCCCTGCTTACTATAGCAATCCACTTCAATTTGTAAACGTCACTCTTGCAGGCACGGTCATAAACTAAAGCTGTAAGTTACCTGGAGGGGCAGCTACAGCTTTAAGGCTCACCTCAACTGTTGGCAGAACTTCATCACGAGCCTATGTAGTCTCCTAGAGATCGATCGCAAACCTCAGCAATAGTCGTATGTCTGCGCTAAAAATAGACCTGCACATTGGCAGTCTGCTGCTTGTGACGAATGGTTAAGACGGCAGTGCTTGGCTGACGGCTGAGAAACGCTTGTAGTTGTGTTAAACCAGTTAACTCAGTGCCGTTGACCGCAACCAGGCGATCGCCCGGTTGCAAACCACCTAACGCGGCTGGCGAACCGGACTCTACCTGCTGTATCAGCATTTGAGCATCCACGTTTACTCCTAGCTTACTTACAGCACCCACAGACGCTTGCGATCCGCCTGCCTGACCGTTTTTTGACTGTGAAGTGCTGATCGGTGCAGGCACAGCGACAGGTAGCGACGCGATCGAGGAAGTTGGAGCGGGTTGCTTCGTCACCACACCAGCCGTAGGGCGAAGATGTTTAGCAATGAAGGTTTGTGCCGTTTGCACACTTGTTGCATAGCTAACACCAGTGTTTTCACCGCGATTAGAGACCCAGATTGCCTTATTCACGCCGACCAAATCACCCTGAGCGTTGAGTAAGGGACCGCCCGAATTGCCGTAGGTCAGACGCACGGCAGATTGCAGATCACCATTTGCTAGCACAGTAGTGAAAGCGCCTCGACTAAGTACGCCTGTGCGACCAGAGGGGCTGCCGATTGCACAAACGGCTTGCCCTGGTTGAAGCTTGGTGCTGGCTAAGGGCACAGTTGACAGTGCAGTTTGTCCTGGAATTTGCACTAGCGCCAAGTCATTACGGCTGTCACTAGCGATCGCTCGCCCGATGTATCGCTGCCCATCCGCTAACTTGACGTAAATTTTGACCTTACTAGGATTGCTAACCGCTTCTTTCACAACATGATGAGCTGTCAGAATGGTGCCATCCCCCGCCACAATGCTGCCAGCACCAATTTCAGTACCAGAGTAAAGCGTAACCACTGCATTCGCCGCTTGCTGACAACTGCGGGATCGATCAGCAGGTGTTGCTGATGCATCTACAGTCGTCTGAGCGATCGTTGGTGAGGGAGCACTATGGGCTGGAACACTTTGAAGCAGCACACAAGACACAGAACAAAGCAGCAAAGACGTAAATTTCATGATGATGGTTAGGTCAAGGATGAAGAGACGCACAACCGATGGCGTTACCATAGCGTTCCAAGATGCGAACACGATCACTCGGAGTGCAGAATTACTTAACTAAAAAATTTCAACCAGTAGAGCCTGCTAAAAGCGTACCTGCACCCTGGCTAGCTGCTGACCACGAGCGATTGTAAAGCTGGCGCTATCAGGCTGGCGGTCGAGAAAAGACTGCAATGTGTTGAAACCCCAGAGACGTTGACCGTTTACGGCAATCAAACGATCGCCTGATCGCAAACCACTCATTGCTGCTGCTGAGCCAGATTGAACTTGTTGTACAACTAAATTTCGGACATCGATCGTCATGCCCAAACGCTTACTATTACTATTTGCTGGTGACCTTAGCGTGTCTACCCCAGCAGGAAAGGAGTTCATAGCAGACGGAGCAGTAGGAACTATCCATGCCCCTTCATTGACTCTTGGTGCTGGCACAAGCGAGCGTTGCCCATTCAGCGCAAGGTGAGCATTACCTGTAGCCGGAGTTTGCAGAGTGGATGCACCCAGTAAGGTTCTTACTGCCTGCACGCTAGTAGCAAAACTGATGCCAGTATTTTTGCCCGTTGGCGACTCCAAAATTGCCCTGTTTACCCCAATCATCTTGCCCTGAGGATTCAACAATGGTCCGCCCGAATTACCGGGATACAGTCGAATCTTTGCCTGCAAGTCACCGTTTCCTCTCACCAGGCTAAGAGTGCCTTCACTTAAAACCCCAGGACGACCATAGGGGCTGCCGATCGCGCAAACCTCTTGACCAGGCTGAATACCGCTTACATCTGCCAACTGAACGGTCGGGAACCGTGCCTGTGTCTCCAGTTGAATCAGCGCCAGATCATTGCGAACATCAACTTTAACTACCCGTCCCTGGTATTGCTCGCCACCAGCGGTTTGAGCCATGATCGGTTGCCCGCCTGCTCGATCGCTCACAACGTGGTTGCTTGTAATAATCAGGCCTTCTGGACTAACAATGCTGCCAGAGCCAGTTTCGTTGCCTGCATACACTGTAACAACGGCTGGGCTAATCGTTTGGCAGTTGCGATACGTCTCTGGCGCAACGCTAGCCTCAGGCGTAAATCGAATTGCTGTTAACTGATTAACGGCTCGAAGAGGAGCCGCTAAAGACGCGGTGACACCGACAAACCAAACGGAGGATGCAAGTAGAAGCAGGTATTTGAACTTCATAGGTTGAACGTCGTAGATTGAGTGGTAGAGATGCCAGACGGGTAAAGCGAACAGGTGAAAATTTGCCAAACGTTCCCTACCTGATTGCGCGGTCAAGCAACCCAGGTAAAATGGCATAACGGATTAGTGCTTGCAGAACAAAGAATTGATGGGTACTTCAAGACCCCATGCGGAGCGCTTTGAACCTACCCGTGGGGGTACTACCACCTTTCGCAGGTGCGAACTAGCGTCCGGATGCTTTTGGCAGACGTACGATCGCACCAGTAGCGCAAGCGGCAGAGCTCAGCATTGAAGAGCAGAAAAAGCTGCTAGCAGGGATTTTCAAGCTAAGAGGTCCACTTCCTTTCGCTGTAAACTAAGGACGCTCAAGCGCAACAGTCGCAGTCGTAACAACCTCAGGCACAACTGCGTAGAATGAAAACAGCGATCGCCCGGAGCGTGTGTGAGCAGAGCCATCAACCAGCAAGCAAGAATTCAATACTCTGTACATCCACCCAGCCGTTTCCTTGTTAGCCATCAAGCTAAACTGCTGCCTGACTGGTCCTGCCCAGCACGATCAATGCTCATTGTGCTACAGCCGTGCAACTGCGATCTGCTAGAACGAACGCTGATCACTGAGGCACAGAAACGTGAGCTGCGTCGGCAGTTTTTTCAATTTGGTTATGCGATCGCTGCCCAGATCAAGCGACTGGGCTACACAGTTGCCATCTTTGATCCACGTACTGGGTTACCGCTTTTGTCTCGCCCTGGCGCACTTCGATTAGATGATGTGGCGATCGTCCGAGCTGCCTTGGGCTATCAAAGCATTCATCGCCACGGCTGCGCTGTTGTCATCCATCCTCTCTGGGGCGGAGCCGTCTACCCGTCTACGCTCGTCTCTTCTATCGAACCAGTGTTGCTAGAGCAAATTCTTACGCGTATTGAGGCAGGTGGAGAAGCGCTAAGAGACGGTTGAAAAGTTTCTACTTCTTTCTACTTAAATGGAGAGAAGCGATCGGTCTGCGCAATCGCTGCACTTCGTAGCGAACCCAGCGGTTGACACAACCAGCTTGTGAAACCGACCATTGAACTAATGTCTAACAGGAAGAGTGAAACTATAGTAAAGGCTGCAAACTTGGAGCTTCACAACTTGGAGCTTCAACGAAACATCGCTGCTCGATTGGGCACTCTAACACATAGCAAGTAAGTTCTTGAGGCTAAAGCATATAGAGTCAGTCTTGCACTTGTCCAGCCGTCGGTATTTTTTGAGCTTTGATTTGGGAGCCAGCCTATATGAATCAGCGTCAGCACGACCCACGCTATGCCGCAGACCGAGCTTTCGCAGAGTCGCTCAACCAACTGCAAAAGACGCTGCAATCTGCCGATACAAAAGCAGTTCAGCCCATTAAGCCTGACCATAACAAGCCTGACAGTGCCAACTCTGCTTCCTTTGATTTAAGTAGCTTTGAGCAAGCAGTTGCCGATATTGAAGCATTTATGGCAATGCGGCAACAGCAGGAAGAAGATCACTAAAAAGATTTCTAGCAAACCGAATACTCGTAGGGACAGGTTTGACAAGACGGTGAAAGCCAAAGGATGCACAGGATGATTTTTCACCCGTTTACCTAAGAATTGTCTGCCCTCCGCTGACGCTTAGCTTCGTAGAGAATCAGTGCGGCAGCGATCGCCACATTTAAAGATTCCACGCCGGGATTCAACGGAATAGTAACCTGCTTGTCGGCAAGTGCTCTTAAAGTGGGCGAGAGTCCAGCACCCTCGTTACCTAACAGAATAAGCGTTGGTTGCCGAAAGTCTACTTGCCAGTAAGTCAGGGGTGCGGTGGGCACAGCCGCAATGATCTGCATACCCTGCTGCTGATAAGGTTGAAGCGCTGATTGCAAGTCAGCATTCATTCCCATAGGTAGCCTAAACCATTGCCCTGCGGACGATCGCAACACTTTAGGATGATCGAAATCAACACTGTCGGCACTGAGCAGCAAACCTTCGGCACCAGCAGCAGCGGCGGTACGAATCATCGTGCCCAGATTACCTGGATCTTGGATGGTCTCCAGTACTAAACCGAGGCTGCTAAACGTGGGTTCGGGCGTTGAGGTACGCTCGATGATGGCAACAACGCCATCCGGTTCAACGGTTGTAGCGATTGATCGCAGCACGTCGGCACTGACTAGCTCAACGCGTGCGGCTAATTGATGCGCCTGTTCGCAAAGTGCAGCATGTTTCGTTTGCCACGCGATCGTGTAACAAAGAATCGCTAGTGGTCGATCAACTGTCACTGCTGCTTCGAGTAAGTGAGTACCTTCCAGTAAAAAGAGCTGTTGTTGCCGTCGCTCCTTTGTCTGGTGTAGCTTCTTTATCTGTTTAACCAGAGGATTTTGAAGGCTAGTAAGCACTTAAGACCAATTAATTGAAATTTTGTAACAAAGCTTGCGAAACATATAAGTAGATCTGAGGCATATGCTGGGTAAATCCGATACCTCGGTTGCCCAGCTTTTTCCTCTTACCTGATGTTGCTCAAATGCGGAACCCGGGACTTGAACCCGGAAGTCCTTGCGAACACTAGAACCTGAATCTAGCGCGTCTACCAATTCCGCCAGTTCCGCTTGTACACAGCCACAGCCGCGATTCATAATCATGAATTACTTGGCGACATCTGTCAATCACTTTAGTACAGAAATAGAGCATACTGCTGTGATGCTTTTAGCAAACGGTGCGATCGCCCAGGCGATAAAAAACTGTACATTCTGGATCTTTCCGGTAGAATTTCGGTGTTCGTTTTTTTAGGTTCACTAAAAAACGGCATCAAAACAAATGGCTACGTTAGACCTAGACTCAGCATTTATTGGAGGACAGACCAATTACTCTTTCGCCTAGCCTCTCAAACACTCATTCTTCATCGGAAGAAGATAAAACCGTCCTAGAAATCTGGGGTGGTGCCTCCTTGCATGGGCATGTAGGCATTAGCGGTGCCAAGAATTCTGCGCTCGTGATCATGGCTGGAGCGCTGCTTTGCTCACAAGATTGCCTCATCCGCAACGTTCCGGCGCTGGCAGATGTCACCCGTATGGCGGAAATTCTCTCTGCACTAGGAGTGAAGCTAGAACGGCAAGGAAACAGCTTATTGGTCAATGCCTCTCACATTGCTCAGTCAAAAGCACCTTACGAGTTGGTTAGCCAACTGCGCGCTAGCTTTTTTGTCATTGGTCCTCTTTTGGCGCGTTTAGGCGTTGCCAGAATTCCTCTACCTGGCGGCTGTGCGATCGGTGCTCGACCTGTTGACCTCCATGTACGCGGTTTGCAGGCAATGGGTGCCGATGTACAAATTGATCATGGCATCGTCAATGCTTACCTTAGTGGTAGAAATAAGCGTCTTCAGGGAGCAAAGATCTATCTGGATTATCCTAGCGTTGGGGCTACCGAGACGCTGATGATGGCAGCAACCCTGGCAGAGGGTGAAACGATAATCGAAAACGCTGCTCAAGAACCAGAAGTTGCTGATCTAGCAAATTTTTGTCGGGCAATGGGTGCCAAGATTCGCGGTGCTGGGACAAACACGATCACAATCCTGGGCGTGCCAAGTTTGCACACAACTGACTACGCGATCGTTCCCGATCGTGTAGAGGCGGGCACGTTCTTAGTTGCTGGAGCCATCACCCATTCTGAAATCAGCCTGTCTCCTGTCGTTCCAGACCATTTAACCGCAGTAATTGCGAAGCTCCAGGCGATCGGTGCACAGATTATTGAAGACGCGCCGAACCGCCTCCGCATTGTGCCCGGACATCGCTATGTTGCAACGGATATTGAAACGCTGCCCTATCCCGGCTTTCCGACTGATATGCAGGCACCACTCATGGCACTGCTAACCCTTAGCGATGGCGATAGCGTTATCACCGAGACAGTGTTTGAGAATCGGTTTGGTCATGTAGCAGAGTTAACCCGTATGGGGGCAGATATCCGTGTCAAGGGCACCCACGCGATCGTTCGAGGTGTACCAATGTTGTCGGGTGCTCCTGTTGTAGCAACCGACCTACGCGCTTCTGCATCACTGGTGCTGGCAGGATTAGCGGCGCAAGGCAAAACAACGGTACAGGGATTGCATCACCTTGATCGCGGTTACGAAAACTTGACAGCGAAGCTGCAAAAGCTAGGAGCCAACTTACAGCGAACTCAGCTTGGAGCAGATGGAGATAGCCCATTAGTGTTGCCTGATCCAACGACCGTCCCTACCGTCACTAAGCCAGGCGTCACCAAACCAGCCTAAAAATACGTCGAGAGCGATGAACGGCTGTAAGAGGTGTGTCAGACCATGCCTCTCACAGCCGTTTGCCCATATACGCACTCTTCCACTCCCTCACTTTCTTACCCCTTCACTCTTTTCCCCTCCGTGTCTCTGTGGTTTGCGACAAGACATAAGAGCTTCTCGCTATACTATCGGTGGTTGCTCTCTTCAGTACTCTTTTGAAAACCGCTTCGATGTTGCCTCTGAACCTGGATGCTAGCTAAACGTAGGCAGCAGCGTTACTCCTTTTGCTGAACTTTATTCTTCGTCTCCTCATCGTATGTCCTTCCTCAAAACGCCCCTTATTGGCTTGCGAGCTGACCATTTTCGCCACCCTCTTGACTTCAGAGCGACAGCGAATCTGAAGCAGTTACCGGGTCTTGATGTTGTCATTCGGAATCTTTTAGGACCGATCGCCGAACAGTTTTTTTATTTAGAGAACATCGCTTCTAGTGTTCTGGTTGGCGAACAGCAGTTGCCCGATTTACATAAGCTGCTGATTGATGCCTGCCAGGTGCTGGATCTAGAGCCGCCGCAACTCTACATCCGGCAGCATCCCGTTCCTAATGCGTACACCTTTGCGATGCGGGGCAAGCAGCCATTCATCGTGGTGCATACATCCCTACTGGAATTACTGACCCAAGAGGAAATCCAGGCAGTCATTGCTCACGAATTGGGGCACCTTAAATGTGAACATGGCGTTTACCTCACGCTGGCAAATATTTTGGTGCTGGCAGCTGGACAGTTGCCAACTCTTGGTGGAGCGATCGCGCAAACCTTGCAGGCGCAGATTCTAGAATGGGTACGCTGTGCTGAGTTCACTTGCGATCGGGCGGCACTCCTTGCCATTCAAAATCCTAAAGTTGTGAGTTCTGTACTGATGAAGCTGGCAGGCGGCTCGCCTACGCTCTCAGGACAACTGAACCTGGAGGCGTTCTTGACCCAGGCTCGTGCCTATGACGACATTAGCAACGATCAACTAGGCGAAATGCTAAAGCAGGCAATGACCGCACAGCTTACCCATCCAGTACCTGTCTTACGAGCGCGAGAAATCGATCGCTGGGCAAGTAGCCAGGAGTACCAATCGTTGCTCCAAGAGCGCCCAACGCAGCAAGGTAAGGATGCCAAAATTGCAGGTGGCTGGCGGAATTGGTAAAGCCACTGTTCATATTGGCTGATTTAGCGCTGAAACGAACTTCTGTCCGGGGAACGATATGCTGCCTCTGTCAGATGAATTAGAAATAGGATGCTAAATCGATTGGAGAATGTATTCTATGCAACTGAACTATTTTGCAAAACCTTTATCAGTTCTAGGACGTTGGTTGACGACAGCGTTGCTATGCGTATCGGCAATTGCCTTTGCTTGGCAAGGTGCTTTTCTCTCGAACACCACCGCTATGGCTGCTCCTGCTACAAACTTGATCGCAACATCTGATGCGGGTAGTGATCTTCAAGGTAAAGTGAGCAAAGACGCTGGACGCACCAAAGGTTTCGTTCGCGACACAACTGACAAACTGAAGAAAACAGCAAAAACGAATGCTGCTAAGGTTGATCGCGCAACAGATAATGATAGTGCGATCGCACGCAAAGCTAAGAACGATGCTGCTCGCATTGAGCGCAGAGCGGATAACGACTCAGCTCAGACTCAGAAAGCGATTAACAAAACGAAGAATGCTGTTGAAAGTGCAGTTGACGGCATTAAAGATGCCTTTGGCAAATAGGAAGTAGGCGTTATGCCCTTCCAGTAACGAGCTTGTGAAGGAAGGGCATAGAGAGTTCTTTTGAGTTCCACGCATGTATGTCAGTGTCAGCAATAAAGGAATATTGATTGTTACTCCAAAGTCGCTTAATCCGGTATAATAGTGAAACGAAAGCCACGGGCGGATGGCGGAATTGGTAGACGCACCGCACTCAAAATGCGGCGCCGAAAGGCTTGCGAGTTCGAGTCTCGCCCCGCCCATGATTGATAGGTTGCTGCTAGTGTGAACCAGATTGGTGACCCTAGCAGCAATTTTTATGAGCCTAGATTGATGAGTCTGGTAGACGAAGCCGCTTTAGTACGCGCCTTTCCCGCAAAAGACAATGCGGCACGTTTCAAGCAAAATTTCTAAATCCAGGTTGAGTGACCAGTTATCAATGTAGTAGAGATCAAGTCGGGCAGCATCGTTGAACGCATCAACAGACGATCGCCCTGACACTTGCCACAGCCCTGTAATGCCAGGTAGCACTTGATGGCGAGTATGATGCCAGGGATCGAACCGCTCCACATCTCGTAATGGTAATGGGCGTGGACCCACCAGACTCATTTGACCCAGTAGTACGTTCAGCAGTTGGGGTAGTTCATCAATGCTGGTTTGCCGCAGAAACCGCCCGATCGCCGTAATGCGTGGATCATGCCTGATTTTGAACATCACCCCATCACCAGCTTCATTTTGCTGTTCTAGCCCTGCCTGCAAAGCTTCAGCCTCGGGGATCATCGTGCGAAACTTCCACATTTGAAACACGCGACCGTGCAGTCCCATCCGTTCCTGGCAGAAGAAAACGGCACCCGGCGATGAGAGCTTAATGGCGATCGCGACAACTAAAAAGAGCGGCGAGAGTACAACCAAGCCGACAAACGCACCCAACCAATCGAGCCACCGTTTCAAGCGGTAGTCCCAACCGCCTAGCAAAGTTGGTTCTACACGCAAGGTGGGAATGCCAGCAATGACTTCTGGTACACCGCGACGATGCAGCATCTCGACGCTAGAGGGAATAAGCCGCAGTGTAATACCAGCACGACGCAACTGCCAGTAAAGCCCTGATGCTAGTTCGGTTTGCGGCAGGCTTTCTGCCAATACTTCCTGTGCGCCAGAGTTAAAAATTGCTTGAATCGTCGCAGCCGTGCTGGTAGTAGATGCCAGTGCTGCCCCAACTATGTTGTAGCGCGATCGCCGCTTCAGGACTTGTGCCAGCGTTGGCAGCCGTTCGGCAGGTGCCAGTAAAAAGACATTGGTCTGAGCTTGTTCAAACTGCTTTAGTGCCAGACTTGCCAGTAACCGGAAGGTAATGACTAAACCGACACTGCCAAACCAGGCGGTCATAAAGAGCGATCGAGGTGGAGCCAGCTTTGGGTCGTAGAAGTAACCTAAAATCAGTGCCAACAGGTAAACTGCACTCACCAGTTGACCCGATCGCACGTAGTTTTTCCACTGGCTCGACGAACCGTACAAACCACTGTGTGCAAACAGCAACAGCGTGACCAGCATCAAAATCCAGAACAAGCCTGGCAACCCTAACCAATTACCTAAAACAAGCGGCGGTGGCAGTGGTGAGTAGAACTGATTGAGATGTGATGCAACGCGACCCGCGATCGCCAGCGCCAACACATCGCCTAACAGCAGTACCACCATCCGGTGCCACCGCCCACGAAGAATTTTGTGTCGATCGCGTCCACGGGAGGCACGAATATCGATCGCTTTTTGGTAAGCTGCACCAGGAGAAGAATCCATTGCAGTGAGGCTCATACGAAGGCAAGCCGTTGGTCTGAGCCATATCAGTACCTAGCTTGCAGGGCAATATATTGAGTATTCCGCAAACTGCACCAAAACTTATCGTTAGCACTTAGAGTTTCTTATTCCATCGTGGGCAGCGTGGAATAGTAGATAATCGCAAGAAAGCGAATTGGCAAGGCAACCAGCTTTTCGGGACCGTGGGGAATGTCGCCGCGAAAGGTGAGCGAGTCGCCCGGATTGAGCCGATAGGTTGATTGCCCATGACGATACTCGATTGCGCCTTCCAGCATATAAATAAACTCGGTGCCAGGATGCTCAAAGGTCGGAAACACTTCTGAGGCGTCATCCATTGTAATGAGAAATGGCTCAAAGAGTTTTGTTGGACCCTGATCGTAAGCCAGTAGATGATAGGTATGACCGCGCTTTGTCCCTCGGCGCACCACTTCCATCCCTTCATCCCGTTTGACCAGTTGGGCACTTCCGGCAGGAATGTTGTAGTTGCGAAACAGCGTCGCTAATGACACGCCCAGAGCACTAGCAAGTTTAGCCAAGGTTTCCAAACTTGTAGCGGTTTGTGCGTTTTCAATTTTGGATAGCATTCCCCGCGAAATGCCCACCTGTTCAGCGACTTCGGCGATCGTCAGCCCGTGTTTCTGCCGCAACTCACGAATAGTATTGCCGATGTACCGCTCTAGAGCATGATCGGTGACACTTTGTGCACCGTTGCTCGTCGTCTCTGCCATCGTTCACCTCACGATTTGCGGTCTGTAGACATCACTTTTACAACTCTTTTGCATAATAGCAGGAAAATTAGTTGACATACATGAATCAAAACTGCATGATAGTCACTGATAGTTTCCTAACGCCACGGGAATCCGATGTCCTCTGCAAGACACTACACCCTCACCCTTTCGTGCCCTGATCGCGTGGGTATTGTGGCTGCTGTGAGCACCTTTGTTGCCAACCATCAGGGGTGGATTGTGGAAGCGCAGCATCATGCTGATCGTGTGGCACAGCGGTTCTTCATGCGACAAGAAATTCTTGCTGAGTCTTTACCCTTCGGCATTGAGGTCTTTCGGGAGCAGTTTGCAGCGATCGCAGAATCCTTTCAAATGGAATGGAACATCACCGATTCTGCACAGAAAAAGCGCGTAGTGATTCTGGTTTCTAAACTAGAGCACTGCTTGTATGACTTGCTGTCCCGCTGGCAAAGTGGCGAACTGGATGTGGAAATTCCCTGCGTCATTTCTAATCATGATGTGTTTCGCAAATTTGTGGAATGGCACGAAATTCCCTTCTATTATGTGCCCGTTATGCCCGACACAAAAGCAGATGCCTTTGATAAGGTGATGCATTTGTTTGATAACGCAAAGGGAGATGTGATGATTTTGGCGCGGTACATGCAGGTGCTATCACCGGAGATGTGCGATCGCTACTCTGGACGCATTATTAACATCCATCATTCCTTTTTGCCGTCGTTTGTGGGTGCCAAACCCTACCATCAGGCGTATGAACGAGGCGTGAAACTCACGGGTGCAACGTGCCACTACGTGACAGCTGATCTGGATGCAGGTCCTATCATTGAGCAAGATGTGATTCGCATTGACCATTCCGATTCAGTGGACGACCTAGTGCGCTATGGCAAAGATATTGAAAAAGCGGTGCTGGCACGAGGGCTGCGCTATCACGTCGAGGATCGGGTGCTGGTGCATGGCAACAAAACCGTTGTGTTTCGTTAGGAGAACGACATGCCATTACGTCTCCTGAAATTTGGTTTATCAAAGAAGCATCCCGAACCGCGGATGTTTCGACAACCCGATCGCCTGAAGTCGAGCTACGATGCGGTGATCATTGGTGGGGGTGGTCATGGACTCGCAGCCGCCTACTATCTGGCTCGCGATCATGGAATGCACAACGTCGCGGTGCTGGAGAAAGGCTACATGGGTGGCGGCAATACGGGACGCAACACGACGATCATCCGTTCTAACTACCTTACGCCCGAAGGCGTAAAGTTCTACGACGAATCTGTACGTTTGTGGCAAGACTTGTCGCAGGATTTTGACCTGAATCTGTTCTACTCCACCCGGGGACACTTCACGCTGGCACATACCGATGCTTCAGTACGAACCATGCGCTGGCGATCGGAAGTCAACAAGCACTTTAGCATCGACAGCGAACTGGTAGATGCCGATGCGGTGCAAGCTGCCTGTCCCCATATAGACATTACCTGTGGCGGACACACTCCCATCCTCGGCGCTCTTTACCATGCACCGGGAAGCATTGCCCGTCATGATGCGGTGGCGTGGGGCTACGGTCGTGGGGCAGACCAGCGAGGCGTAGAAATCCATCAACAAACGGAAGTGTTGGGTATTACAACCAAAGCAGGTCGAGTGACAGGCGTAGAAACTTCGCGGGGCAAGATTTCCACATCGCGAGTCCTTTGTGCAGTGGCTGGATCAACGCCACGATTGCTGGATATGGTGGGATTGCGATCGCCCCTTTATATCCATCCCCTCCAAGCAATGGTTAGTGAACCCATGAAAGCATGGCTCGATCCCATCATTGTCTCCGGTAGTTTGCATGTGTATGTAAGCCAAACGGCGCGAGGAGAACTGGTAATGGGTGCCTCACTTGATCCGTATGAACTCCATTCCACCCGATCGACCCTTGATTTTGTGGAAGGCTTAGCGGCCCATATGCTGGAGCTTTTTCCCTTTCTGTCCCACGTTAAGGTAGTGCGGCAATGGGCAGGGATGGCAGACATGACTCCAGACTTTGCACCCATTATGGGCAAAACCTCGATCGACGGTTTCTACCTCGATTCAGGTTGGGGCACCTGGGGTTTCAAAGCCACACCTGTCGCAGGGAAAACGATGGCCTACACCGTAGCGAACGATCGCAACCATGAGCTGATTCAAGACTTTTCCCTCGATCGCTTCGCCAACTATGCCCTGGTTGGTGAGAAGGGTGCAGCGTCGGTAGGACATTAGGGCAGAAGGCGGAGGGTAGAGGGTAGAGGACGGAAAATATTAAGGATAAAGGCTATGGTGCTTGAGGTGGCGATGTTTATGGTTAAAAGTGGTTTGGAGCAAGCGTTTGAAACTTCGTTCAGGCAGGCTTCCAACTTAATTTCCTCTATGCCTGGATATGAATCCCATGAACTCCATCAATGTTTAGAAGTGCCGGGAAAATATTTACTGTTAGTGCGATGGCAGACCTTGGAAGACCATACTGTTGGCTTTCGGGAATCGCCCACTTATCAAAAATGGAAACAACTTCTCCATCACTTTTATGACCCGTTTCCCACCGTCGAGCATTTTACAGAAGTCTTTAGTGGTAAGCGGTAGGGGTGAGGTATCTCGATGTTGATGGAACTTATGAAGAAATTGCTCTTTGTATGCGGCAAAAATCGACTGCGTAGCCCAACCGCCGAGGAGCTTTTTTCGCGCTACGAGGGTTTAGAGGTTGCATCGGCAGGAATCGACCGGGACGCTGACACACCGCTATCAAACGAAGCAATCCAATGGGCAGATATCATCTTTGTGATGGAGAACGGACACCGCAGTAAGCTCTCAAAAAAGTTTCAGCCCTATCTCAACGGTAAACGGATCGTTTGTTTGGATATTCGTGATGAGTATGAGTATATGGAACCAGCGTTGGTCGCTCTTCTTGAGAAGAAAGTCCTGCCATTACTAGGAACCTTTTAGCGCTGAGAAAAATGGACTGTGTGGATGGGAAGGAACGATGAAATTAATGGTGTGTCCAATTAACGGTGCTCGACCGATTTCCGAATTTGTCTATGGTGGTGAAGTTCGACCCATGCCCGATCCACAAGCAACGGACGATGCGGTGTGGGCAGATTATGTGTTTAACCGCAACGGTGCAGCAGGCGTGAAGCAAGAATGGTGGTGTCACACGCCGAGCAATACCTGGTTTTTGGTTGATCGCAATACCATCACCGATGAAATTTTACGCACCTATTTAGTTGGTGAGGCGGTCGTATGAGTCAACGACTGCCACCAATACCGGGTGAATGGATCGATCGCACCCAGCCGATCGACTTCACGTTTGAAGGCATGACCTTTCAAGGCTACGCAGGCGATACCATCAGCAGCGCGTTGTGGGCAGCGGGACAGCGAGTCTTAGGACGTAGCTTCAAATACCATCGACCTCGTGGGCTATTGAGCTTTGCAAATCATGATGTGAATACGTTGATGCAATCCGGACAGGTGTTAAATGTCCGAGCAGATGTCACACCGTTAGAAACCGGAATGTCGCTCACAGCCATTAATACAGTGGGTGGTGTGATGGGAGATCGTGCCAGCGTGCTCAACTTCTTTTCACCCTTCCTGCCCGTTGGCTTCTACTACAAAGCCTTCTTAGATAAAAAGCTCTTTCCCATGTGGGAGCGTCTTATTCGCCGCATGACGGGGTTGGGCGAAGGCGATCCATCCACACCTCACATTCGCACTCCCAAACGCTACGACTTTTGTGATGTGTTGGTGATCGGTGCTGGGGTGTCTGGGCTGTCAGCAGCCCTGTCAGCGGCAAACACGGGTGCAGATGTGGTCATTGTTGATGAGAACGCACAGGCTGGTGGATCGGGTCGTTATCAACTTGGTGGAAATTCATCTTGTGCGGAGAAGACGGCTGCACTAATGGATGCGATCGCCTCCCATCCCAACATCCGGCTATATACCGGCACTCAAGCAGCAGGCTATTACGCCGATCACTGGATTCCCCTAGTCGATCGCGATCGGCTCTCCAAAATGCGTGCAAAAGCTGTCATTGTTGCCAGCGGTGCCTACGAGCAGCCAGCCGTCTTCCACAACAACGATTTGCCAGGTGTAATGCTGGCATCGGCGGCACAACGGCTCATTTATCGCTATGCCGTCAAGCCCATGCAACGGGCTGTAGTTCTAGTAGCGAATAGTGATGGATATCGAGCCGCCCTGGATTTGGCAGCGCATGGAATTGCCGTGATGGCGATCGTCGATCTGCGCTCTACTCCTGTGGCAACAGATCTCACGCAAGCAGTGCGATCACAGGGCATTCCCATCCATACAGGGTATTGCGTTTACGAAGCGAAGCGAAATCCAGCAGGAGATGGTATCTCCAGTGCCGTCATCTGTCCCTTCGAGGGTAATGAACCGCAATTGGAGCAAAAACGCACGATCGCCTGTGATGGCATTGTCGTGAGTGTAGGTTGGGCACCGACAGCAAACTTGCTCTATCAAGCAGGTGCTAAACTGCGCTTTGATGACCACTTGCAGCAATTTGTCCCAGACGTTTTACCTGAAGGTGTTTTTGCCTGCGGTCGAGTCAACGGCATCTTCGAGTTTGAGCAGAAAATATCGGATGGCAATCGGGCTGGAATGACCGCTGCCGCTTACCTAGGGTTTGAAAACTCCCATACCCAAAGATCGATCTACGAAGGACTAAAACCGGAACAAACAACACCTTTCGGGGGGTGTGAGGGAGTTAGGACCCCACATGGCGGGGGGGCGGGGGGAAGTCCCCTGGTCAGAACTACAAACGAAGCCCAGATACTCATATACGACAACTTTTCTGGGAGAACAGTTGAGTCTGGGAGAACAGTTGAGGGTGTTTCCCATCCCTGGCCGATCGTCCCCCATCCCCACAGCAAAAACTTCGTCGATTTCGATGAAGACCTGCAACTCAAAGATTTCTACAACGCCGCCCAAGAAGGCTTCGATAACATTGAACTCCTCAAACGCTATACCACCGTAGGCATGGGACCCAGCCAGGGCAAACATTCCAACATGAACGCCCTACGAATTCTGGCACGCATCACAGGCAAAACTCCCGGTGAAGTCGGCACCACAACCGCCCGACCATTTTTCCATCCCGTGCCCCTCTCTCATCTTGCAGGACGTAGCTTTACACCAGAGCGCTACACGCCTTTGCATAGTCGCCATGCCGCCTTAAACGCCAAATTTATGCTGGCAGGCAACTGGCGACGACCCGAATACTACACCCAATCGGAAAAGAGTCGTGAGGACTGTATTCGTGCAGAGGCGATCGCCGTTCGCACACAGGTTGGCATCATCGACGTCGGCACATTAGGCAAGCTAGAAATCCGTGGCCCTGATGCGGCTGAGTTTCTAGAGCGAGTGTACACCGGACGTTACACCAACCTGAAAGTGGGGATGTCCCGCTACGCCCTGATGCTCGACGAAACAGGCGTCATTATTGATGATGGCGTAATCGCCCGCTTTGGAGCCGAGCATTTCTACTTCACCACCACTACCTCTGGCGTAGCAAACATCTACCGTGAGCTATCGCGACTGAATACAATGTGGCGCTTAGATTGTGGCATTGTGAACACAACAGGAGCACGATCGGCCATCAATTTGGCTGGTCCCTACGCCCATGAAGTGCTCGCCAAACTCACCGATCTAGATTTATCCAGTGCTACCTTCCCCTACCTTGGCGTACGGCAGGCAACCGTTGCTAATATTCCAGCTCTGCTACTGCGCGTTGGGTTTGTTGGCGAATGGGGTTACGAGATTCATGTCGCGGCAGACTCCGCGATCGCCCTTTGGGATGCTCTGATGGAAGCAGGTGCTGAATATGGCCTTACTCCCTTTGGTGTGGAAGCACAGCGGCTCTTGCGATTAGAGAAAGGACACCTGATTGTCGGGCAGGATACTGACGGTTTGACCACTCCGCGAGAAGCTGGTTTGGGATGGGCAGTTAAGCTAGACAAACCATTCTTCGTTGGTCAACGCAGTCTGCAAAGTATGGCAAAACGTCCGGTGAAACATACATTAGTAGGCTTCATGCTGGAGCCATTTCAAGGGCTACCACCCCAAGAATGTCATCTGGTGATCGATCGCAATGACATTGCCGGACGCATCACCAGCATTGCCTTCAGTCCTGCTTTAAACCGCTTTATTGGCTTGGCATACGTGAAACCAGAACTGGCAGCGGTCGGCGATCGCATTTCCATTCGCCGCTCCGATGGTTCTCTTGTCACTGCAACTATCAATCCCACGCCCTTCTACGACCCTGAAAACCTTCGACAGAAAGACCCTACGCCAAAACGTGAGGAGGTTTCCGTATGATTCGCTTCAGCCCCATGCACGATCGACTGCAATCCATTGATGGATCATGGCGGAATCTGAATGGAATGCCGTCTCTAGTGGCTGTCCCTGAAGAAGCTGTGATCGCCACCTATTTAGGCATCGCTGATGTCTCTTGCCTCACTCGCTTTGGTGTCAAAGGAGCCAACGCAGCCGATTGGCTCTCAAGCCAAGGCATCACAACACCCGATCGCCCAAATACCTGGAATCTTCTCTCCGATGGTGGCATCGTTGCGCGTCTTGGTTTGACAGAATTCTTTATCGAAGATAGTCTGCAAAGCCACTTTGCGATTAATCTAGCCGCAGCCTGCCAGCAACCACCCGCCAAGGTTTATCCCGTCTTGCGTCAAGATGCGGCGATCATCCTTTGTGGCTCCGCCGTCAACGAAGTACTACTGCAAACCTGTAGCGTTAACTTTCGCGCTTTATCATTGCTGGAACGTCCCGTCATTCTCACATCGATGGTCGGTGTTGCTGTCACCATCATTCCGGGCGATCGCAACGGACAGCCGTTCTACCGCCTTTGGTGTGATGGGACGTTTGGAGCGTACCTATGGCAAACGCTAAGCGAGATCGTGGCAGAGATAGGTGGTGGAGTGGTTGGAGTGGAGGAAGGAATGAAAGGCTAAAGGCTAAAGGCTAAAAGTTCTGAGTTTTGAGTTGGAAGAAAGGCTAACGGATGGAGGATGAAGGCTAAAAGTTCTGAGTTAATCCAAGTGTCTCAAATCTCTTGCTCCCCCTGCTCCCCTTGCTTCCCCTGCCCTGTTCCCTGACTCCTTCTAACAACTTTTCTTGAATGCCCAAAGGGCTATACAACTAACGGCCAACAATAACTAACCGCAGGAACCATCCATGACACCAGAAACGGCAAAGAAATTCTTAGCAGACAACCACGTTAAATTTGTCCTAGCGCAGTTTGTGGATATGCACGGTACCGCCAAGACGAAAGCTGTGCCTGCATCCCATTTTGATGACATTCTTGATCCAGGTGCAGGGTTTGCAGGGTTTGCCGTTTGGGGTTTAGCGCAGCAGCCGAATAGCCACGACTTCATGGCGATCGGTGATCCATCAACCTTAACGCTCGTGCCCTGGATGCCAGGTTTTGCGCGTATGGTTTGCGTTGGACATGTGGATGGTCAGCCCTATCCCTATGATTCTCGCTTTGTCTTGATGCAGCAGTTGGAACGGCTGAAGCAAAAGGGGTGGACGTTCTATACGGGACTGGAACCTGAATTTGGCTTGCTGCAAAAAGATGCTCAAGGTCGCATTGCTCCTGCTGATCCCACCGATACGCTAGAGAAACCTTGCTACGACTACAAAGGACTGTCCCGCAGTCGCACGTTTATTGAAAAGCTGGTGGAAAGCCTGCAAATCGCAGATTTTGACGTCTATCAAATTGACCATGAAGATGCAAATGGGCAGTTTGAAATCAATTACACCTACACCGATTGCTTGACCTCTGCCGATCGCTACATCTTCTTCAAGATGGCAGCATCTGAGATCGCCAAAGAGATGGGATTAATTGCCACCTTCATGCCCAAACCGTTTGCGAACCGTACGGGCACTGGAATGCACATGCATATGTCCATGTCTGATGGCAATGCCAATCTCTTTGCCGATGACAGCGATCCTCGCCATCTGGGGCTATCCAAACTGGCATATTACTTCCTCGGTGGCTTGTTGGCTCATGCACCAGCACTGACCGCTATCTGTGCCCCTTCCATCAATTCCTATAAGCGACTGGTTGTGGGACGCGCACTCAGTGGCGCAACTTGGGCACCTGCCTACATCACCTATGGCGACAACAACCGCTCCAGTATGGTACGCATTCCCGGTGGACGACTCGAATTTCGCCTGGCGGATGGTTCCTGCAACCCCTATTTGGCCGCTGCTGTCGCGATCGCCGCTGGGCTTGATGGCATCGAAAAAGAACTCGATCCGGGCGATCCATACAACATTAACCTCTACGACCTTTCCGAAGCCGACCTCAAGGATAAAGGCATTCAAACCCTACCGCAGAGCTTAAAGGAAGCGACCGACGCTCTCGAAGCTGATCCCGTTATCACCGATGCTCTCGGTCCTCTCGCTACCGAATTCATCAACCTCAAACGGATGGAATGGGTCGAATACATGCGCCACGTCTCGGAATGGGAAGTCCAACGCTACTTGGAGTTTTTCTAGCGACAGTTGCTGGCAGTCAGTATTTAGGAGAAAGCCCTAGACAACCTACGATAAACAGACTTGGTTTTAACCCATCAGTCTTGTTAGACGATGAATTAAAGTACAGTTATTAGTTGGAGTGAGCAAGAATGAGATTTCCATTCGAGTCTGGTAGCCACACTTTACTTGTTTCGGAACTTACATCAAAAAAGCCTAATTGATGCTTTGCTGCAAGGCGGAAAGTAGCTTCATACGCCTCCTGCCTCTTTGACCAGGCGAATACAGCATAGATGAGAGTGCTTCCTAGGTGTAGTCTGTTACAGCCACTTCGTCGTCTGCTAGGTCGTTATTTGCGTATGCTCCGTTCATGGCTGGAAAATCAACTATTATGTCCAAAAACCATGCCCGAAGAGCGGCACTCAAGACCTCCGGATCGTCATAGCTGTGAGACTTTTCCCATTCAGTTTGTTCACAAAACCAAGATAGGAACTCGTCGTACTTTATCGGTGAAACAGCGGAATCGAAAACAAACAATTCATAACTCATACTCGGATTCCTAAGCTGGTAGCTGTTCAACAAATTACTAGCTAATGACCACTCTCCCAACTCAAAAATTTCCCCCCTATGTGTGGCATCGTCGGACTACTCATCAAAAATCCATCAATGCGATCGTCTCTCGGTGAACTGATGGTGCCCATGCTTATCGGTATGAGCCAACGCGGACCCGATTCCGCTGGACTTGCCGTTTTCACCGAAGCGCTACCAGATAACCAGCGTAAATATAGCCTCTATTCTGGCAGTATTCATACGAGTGGCAGTTTTAATTGGTCAGAACTGTCACAGGCGTTTCAAGCCCATTTCAACGCGACGCCCGACCTTCAAATTCACGAAAATCAAGCAGTGCTAACCGCTAATCTGGCGACCAATGCGGTGAAGCAATGGCTACAAGACAACTATCCACAAATCCATCTCTTGTCTACCGGACGAGCGATCGACCTTTACAAGGATGCTGGAAGTCCAACGAGCATTGTCGATCGCTACCAGTTCAAAGGTCTGCAAGGTTCCCATCTGGTGGGACATACTCGCATGGCAACCGAATCAGCAGTTACACCTGCCCACGCCCACCCCTTCACCGCTGGCGAGGACTTCTGCCTAGTTCACAACGGCTCCCTTTCCAATCCCTACGAAATTCGCCGTAAGCTTGAACATCACGGCATTCACTTTGAAACCGACAACGACACCGAAGCTGCCTGTCGCTTTTTAGAATGGCGTATGCAAGAAGGGGATGACTTGAAAGCTGCCATCCAAAAAGGGTTTGAAGCGCTCGATGGTTTCTATACCTTTCTCATGGGCACCGCCGATAAATTAGCGCTGGTGCGCGATGCCTTTGCCTGCAAACCCGCCGTAGTAGCGGAAACGGATGATTACGTGGCGATCGCCTCCGAATTTCGATCGCTCGCCCATCTCCCCAACATCAATCACGCCCACATCTACGAACCTGCACCAGAGGAAATGTACGTATGGACGGTGTAACCTTCGACCTTGCCCAAACGCCCCTGCGCGAAGTCAACCGCTTCCTCCATCAACCACTGAACGGGCAAACCATCCGCATTCTCAATCCCGACGGTGCTCATAACATTGCGGTGGGTTTAGATGCGCCTGTGGAAGTCGAAATTGCAGGACATGCAGGCTACTACGCGGCTGGCATGAACAAACTAGCAAACGTCACCATCCTCGGCAATGTCGGTCCCGGTGTTGCCGAAAACATGATGTCTGGACGAGTCCACGTCAAGGGCTTTGCCTCCGTTTCCGCTGGCGCTTCTGCTCAGGGTGGCTTACTCGTTATCGATGGTGATGCCAGCTTACGGTGTGGAATTTCCCTCAAAGGAGCTGATATTGTGGTGGGTGGCAGTGTAGGCAGTTTCTCTGCCTTCATGGCACAAGCTGGACGCATCGTGATTTGCGGCAATGCCGGTGATGCCCTCGGCGATTCTCTCTATGAAGCCATCATCTACGTGCGCGGCACCATCAAATCGCTCGGTGCCGATGCCCAGATGGAACCCATGACTCATGCTGACTACGAAGCTGTCGGCGAACTCCTCGCCAAAGCAGGTTTCTCTCAGGATCCGAAGGAATTTAAACGCATTGCATCTGCCAAGCAGCTTTACCACTGGAACGCAGATGTCAATCAGGAGTATTAACAATGAACATGCCTCACTCTCAAGCTGATCCGTCTCAATCACATCACCCTATCTCTCGTGAGGCTTCATGGGGTTATGACAGCCGCATGATTAGCTACATTCAAAATGCAGCGGCACATGGTCTTTATGAAATCCGTGGGTTAGGTGCCAAGCGTCGGCTGCCTCACTTTGATGATCTAATGTTTTTGGGATCATCCCTCTCGCGCTATCCGCTAGAAGGCTATCGGGAGAAATGTACGACCAAAACCATTTTGGGGACTCGATATGCCACAAAACCCATTGAGTTAGAGATTCCCATCACGATCGCCGGCATGAGTTTTGGCTCCCTATCTGCCAACGTCAAAGAAGCACTGGGGCTTGCGGCAACGGCTGTTGGCACTTCGACGACGACTGGTGATGGTGGCATGACTCCCGAAGAACGGCTGTCATCCAAAACCCTAATCTATCAATGCTTACCGTCCCGTTATGGGTTTAATCCCGATGATGTGCGAAAAGCAGACGCGATCGAAATTGTCATTGGGCAGGGCGCAAAACCCGGTGGTGGCGGCATGCTGCTGGGGCAAAAAATCAATCCACGAGTCGCGGAAATGCGAACCTTACCTGAAGGGGTGGATCAGCGCTCCGCCTGCCGTCACCCCGACTGGACAGGTCCCGATGACCTCACCATTAAAATTCAGGAGTTACGAGAACTCACCGATTGGGAAAAGCCTATCTACGTGAAAGTAGGAGCCTCACGCACGTTCAATGATGTCAAACTTGCGGTTCATGCCGGTGCCGATGTGATCGTCGTTGATGGAATGCAGGGCGGAACGGCAGCAACCCAAACTGTTTTTATCGAACACGTGGGCATTCCCACGCTGGCAGCCGTGCGTCAGGCAGTCGATGCTCTCGAAGATCTGAATATGAAAGGTAAGGTGCAACTCATTGTGTCTGGTGGCATTCGTACCGGAGCTGATGTGGCTAAAGCAATTGCGATGGGCGCGGATGCAGTATCGATCGGGCAAGGCATTCTCATTGCATTAGGCTGCAATAGTGAAACCTACATCCAACAGGGTGAACACCACTCAGCAGTGGAAGATTATGCGGCGATCAACACGGCTCCTGGTTACTGCCACCATTGCCATACTGGAAAGTGCCCCGTGGGTGTCACCACGCAGGACGCTATTCTGGAAAAACGGCTAGAACCAGAAGTCGGTGCGCGTCGGGTGCAAAACTACCTCAAAACGTTGAATATGGAATTGACCACGATCGCCCGTGCTTGCGGTAAACAAAACGTCCACCATCTAGAGCGCGAAGATCTAGTTGCCCTTACCGTTGAAGCCGCTGCAATGGCGCGGTTACCTCTTGCTGGAACATCCTGGGTTCCTGGATGGCAGTAACTCCAGTGCATCCCAAAAACAGCCTTCGTTGCTACTACGCCCACTTACCTCAATGGATCATTACACAGCCATGAGCGTCACCGCATGACTCACAACCATTTCGCTTGAAGACATACTTCTCCACTTTCTCACCCCTTTACCCCTTCGCCTCTCCACCCCTCCACTCTTTCGCCTCTTCTCCACTTCACACATTTAAAGTTGCTCCAACAGCTAGCCTGCTTGCCTTGCCTTCACCAAACGTGCTAGAGCAGCTTTCAACGGTACGCCAGGGTCGATCGCCTGCCAGCCACGAGCTGTTTTCTGGCGCAGCTCAAAATGCAGGTGGGGACCTGTCGATAAGCCAGTGCTACCCACTCGCCCGATAACATCACCTTTTTCAACCCATTGACCCGGTTTAACCATTAGTGCCGAAAGATGTGCGTAGAGAGTTTCGCGTGTATTGTCTTGGTGTGACAAAATGACTGTTAGCCCATAGCCACCCAACTGATCAGAAAGCGCCACCTTACCAGACGCTGCTGCTAAAACGGGTGTACCCATCGGCGCACCAATGTCCGTGCCACTGTGAAAGCGCCGATTGCCCCTGATGGGATGGACTCGCCAGCCAAAGCGAGAAGTAATGGGTGCTGGTGATGCTAAGGGAAAAATGAAGCTCAACCCATTCCAAAGATCAGCGTTGGAACGGGTGCCCGTAGCGGTTGCCGTCCAGTTTTGCCCATTGAAGTCAGGTACACTATTGTCCACGACCACACCGATTCCGCCGATCTTTCCCCCAACTCCATTGAGGGAGTAGCCGACATAATTCGGTGGCGCTGGTGGTATGTAGCTGTACTGCGGCGTGTTGGGGGACGAAGTGTATGGCACCACCTGGGGCAGCGATCGCCCTGATGTTGTTGGCTCCAGGGCTTTGGTTTTGATTCTAACTAAAGGTACTTTTGGCAGCCTTGGCTTTGTTGCAATAGTTGATCGAAACGGTCGCCTAGCCGCGATCGCATTAATTTGCGCCAGTAGGTCTGCCTGAGTTTCGGGGGATAACATTGCATTTTGAGCCATTTGCCGTGCCTGAGCAAACTGTCTGGCTTGAGCAAGCGCGATCACTTCTGCTTCCAGATTTGCCCGCAGTTTTGCTTCTTTTAGAGCTTTGTCTTTAGCAACAATGTCTGCCAGTTTTTGCTTTAGCACTAGCCGCTGATCGCCAGTGGCTTGCTTAAAGAGTTGACTGCGATCGGACTCCGCAGCTTGAGCCGTCGTAACGTTTTGCGTCGCCTTGTCTACTAAAACTTTATCCGCTTGAGCCTCATTTACTAAAGGCTTATTTGCTGAAGAATAGGCAGGCTGTGTGCTCCTGGAAGTAGCGGTCTCGGTGTTAGCTGGTTGACTATTTCTTTGAACCGCAACTGATTTTGTACTAGCGATGGGCGCGGCTTGAGTCAAAGAAACGGGCGGCATTGACTCCGGAGCGCTCACAGTCGGATTGAGGACGGGAACAGTGATTTGTTGGGGAGCGACCAGGGCAGCTTGAGTATCAACATTGGCAGGTGGAACGGGCTTAGCAGTTTGCTCTACCAGCGTCTGGGCGATCGCGTCCAGCATTTTAGAAGTTCCCTAACTAATGGTCTGCCGCTTTATTTCTAAGTGATTACCTGGCAATCAGGACAGTTCTCCTACTATCACCACTTTTTTTCAGAGCATTGTGTGAAACTACTACCAAAGAAAGTTGTTTTCATGAAACTTTCCGGATATCAGCAAGGTACCTCCGTATACACACGCTCAAAATAGATTAAGAGTTCTAAAGTACTTGCCCCTGGGTATACTGAGCCAACTGAAACCTGTAAGAGGTCTTACCAATGTTGAGCCAGTTAGAAAAGTTAAGTATGGATACGGATGGTCGCTTTGCCAGCGATGAAGAACTAGCCTTTGTCGATGCTTATGTCCAGTCCTTTAGCCTGCGGTTGCAGACCTATCAAACGCTTCAGTTGGTAGAAAGTGCGATCGTGCAACAGGTAGAAGCAAAAATGCGATCGCTCGACCCCATGCTCTTCCACAGCGGTAAGGAAGACGTAAGTGCAAAATGGAAGCGCGATACCGTGCGGGTACTCCGCTATTCTGCGATCGCCATGCTAATGGATGATCCTGAAACCTTGCGCGAACGGTTTCTCTTGTGGTTTCAGACTATTATGAAAGCCTTTGGCGCTGAAAAAAGCTGCAATGCCACCTACGAAGTGATGCAGCAAGTGGTCAAACAGCATTTGACTCCACAGCAAGCCAGTATGTTCTGCCCCATCCTTGAGCTTAATCGGGTGGCATTAGGGAAACCCCGCAATACATAATTCTGTTGATGGAACTCCGGGCTGCCAAGATACCAGCATCAAGCACCAGAGGCTAGGAAACTTGTACCTTTTGCCTTTTGCCTTTCACTGTCCTCCTACCGATACCCTGCTGCTTGTAGCGAGAACAGTTGAGCGTAGCGCTTGCCCGATCGCAGCAGTTCGTCATGGTTGCCATGTTCGACCACTTTGCCACCTTGTAGCACTACAATCTGGTCTGCCATCCGCACTGTTGAAAACCGATGAGAGATGAGAATCGCCATCTGGTTTTGCGTCATGGCGCGAAAGTGATCGAAAATTTGAACTTCAGCTTCAGCATCCATGGCGGCAGTCGGTTCATCCAGCACCAAAATGTCGGCTTGGGTTCGCATGAAGGCTCGCGAAAGGGCTATTTTTTGCCACTGACCGCCCGATAGCTCACGACCACTCTTAAACCACCGTCCGAGCTGAGTGTGATAGTTGTCGGGCAGCGAGGCAATAAAAGGCTGTGCCGTGCCTTTTTCTGCGGCAGCTTGCCAACGCATTTCATCTTCCATAAAGTTCACATCACCTGCACCAATATTCTCGCCGACGGTAAATTGATACCGCACAAAGTTTTGAAAAATCACACCGATGCGCTGCTGAAGTACGGCAGGATTCCATTCACGCAGATCCAAGCCGTCTAACAGAATGCGCCCACTGTCTGGAATATATAGACGTGTCAGTAGCTTGATAAGAGTAGTTTTGCCAGAGCCATTTTCGCCCACGATCGCCAACTTTTCGCCCGGTTTCAAATGCAGCGATACTGCCTCTAGCGCAGGCTCAGAGCTACCGGGATAGCTAAAGGTAACGGCCTCAAAGCGCAAGCCATCGCCTGGTGATAGACCGTGAGCTGCATAACCCAAGGGTGTTGCAATGGGTTGTTCCAGGTACTCATAGAGATTTGACAGGTAGAGACTATCTTCATACATGCCACCGATCGCGCTCAAAATGGAAGCGAAGGTTGTTTGCCCCTGACGGAACACAACGAGATACATCGTCAGGTCGCCGAGAGAAATCGCCCCAGCGATCGCCTCCCACACAATCCACACATAGGCGGCGTAAAAAGCAGTGGTGCTTAAGAGTCCCAGTAGATAGCTCCACAGCCCCCGACGAATGGTTAAATCTCGGTCTTCGCCGTAAAGCTGATGGAAAATGTTGCGGTAGCGACGCAACAGCATGGGGCCCAGCTGATACAGCTTGACTTCCATTGCCGCTGTATCGTTAGAAAGTAGCCATTCCAGATAGTTTTGCTGCCGCACTTCAGGAGCACGCCAGCGGAACAGACGAAAGGCGGCTCCGGCAAAGCGTGTCTCAGCAATAAATACAGGAATCGCTGCCACCATCAGCACCAGCACTGCCCAAGCAGAGAAATTTAGCAGCAAGCTGCCGTAGGTCAGCAGTGAGAGAGCGTCTTGTACCAACCCAAAGGTGCGCCCTACTAAACTAAGTGGACGGCTAGACGCTTCTCGCCGCGCCCGCGCCATTTTGTCATAGAACTCCGAGTCCTCGAAGTGCGCCATGTCCAGAGTGAGCGCCTTTTCAAGAATGAGTACGTTGACCTTGTGACCTAGTAGTGCACGCAGTAGCGATTGACAGAGCGCTAACCCCTGTTTGCAGCCTGCCTGAAGTGCGATCAGTCCCGCTTCAATGCCTAGATATGTCAGGGTCTGCCAGCGATCGTCCGCCAGTCCCGATCGCGCTGCCTGCACAACACCATCAACAATAAGCTTGCCTACATAGGCGATCGCCCCCGGAAGCAAACCAGCAATCAAGGTTAGCACCATGAGAGCAATAGTCAGCGCACGATTGGTTGTCCACACCAAGGCGATCGCCCGTCCACAGTATTGATACATCGACAACGACTGCCGCAAACTCTGCCAGCGTTGTCTCAGCCGATTTCGGTGAAAATTCCTCATACTCTCACGATAGCTTTCTGCGATCGAAGTTGGTAGCCGACGGTTAGCCGTCAGCCATTAGCTTTCAGCCTTTAGCCTTTAACCCTGTATCTCAGCCCATCGTATGGTATATCCTCCCACTGGCTACATATTCCGAGGGGTGGTAAGGTGAGGCTGGTCTTAGAGCGGATAAGTTCGCGTGGCTTACTGGATCAAACTCAATTTTGAGCGAAATACTTACGTGGTCGACCTTGATCGAGTTACTGCATTCTGCTACGTGCCTAATGCGAGAGTTTCCTTTGCCTTACTAGATGGCAACACAACGATCATCGTCACTCAGCAAAGCGATCCTGATTCCTATCAAACTATTTTGGACTATGTAGAAAAACGCACAGGGTTCACGTTGCCGTAGAGCTTGCGTTGCTATTGCCGCCACTAATCCAGCGCGATCGTATCACCAACTCGTAGGGTCGCTCCCGCTTGGGGCTGCACTACACGAGTGTTAGCCGCTAAGCGATAAAAGTGGTTAAAGCGCGAAGCCTCTACCCACTCTGGTAAGGTTTCCTTCCGCTTGGCAACAAACACCTTTTGAAAATGGGGATACGGCTCGCCAGTCATCGCATCACGGGTAACGACAATGCAGCGCTGGCAGGGGTTCACACCTGCAAACTGCACGTTGCCAATATGAAACGGCACCACGCGATCCGCTTTCAAAGAAGCTTCGCCAACGGCTGACCCAAACAGGCAGTCTTCCCAAAATGGCTCGACACCAGTAATTTCGAGGTTCGATCGAAAGCGCCGTCGGACTGCCTCTAGACTTAGGTTAGGAAACCAGTCGGCGATCGTCCGCAGTGTCTCGGTGCTAATCACCGTTGGGCCCGGCGAATTTGTGTCATCCGGAAAACCTGTTTCTGTATTCTGAAGCAGCGTCACCGCAAAACCAAAGTACGCACTTAACCATTGCTCTACAGGCGATCGTTCCACATCAAGATGAAAGGTTGTGGCTCCAGGCTCACCTTCTATCCTTAAAGCAATCGTGCGAGTTTCTAAGTCAAAGCTCGAACGAATACGATGCACCTCAGCAGTCCGTTTGCCGTTGATCACGTTGCCCTCTGCATCTACGATCGCAAACTCACGGTCATACTGCAATGCGCCACTGGGCAGCACCGTCGTTTGGAGGATTGCAACGCCATCCAACGCTTTAATAGGATAAACAAAAATTTGAGCTAGCTCCGGCATCCACTGGCACCCCACGGCATGGTTATCCATTAGATCTGCTAAAACAGAGTGATTGCTACAATCACATCTCAACTGTTTGAATGTTTCGCCTCATCTATCACTGTCCCTAGTTTTTTCTCCCAAAACAATGCCTTGCCCATCTGGGGGTTTAGCTCATAGCCACTGAAGCCGCATGCCCTATAAGCTGCCTGAGCTACCTGATTTCCTTCCAGTACTTCTAGAGTGAGCTTGCAGCAACCCAGGGAGATCGCGATCGCCTCCGCTTTCTGTAGCAGCAGTTTAGACAAACCCATACCACGATAGGGTGTAGCAACCATGACATCATGAATATTCAGCAGTGGCTGGCATGCAAACGTCGAAAATCCTTCTAAGCAAACAACAAGTCCTGTAGGTTGGGTATCGACAAACGCGAGAATAACATGAGCGGCTTTTCTCTTTGCAAGCTCTGCTGGGAGATGTGCTTTAACGTAATCTGACAGACCATTACCACCACCCATTGGGTCGAGCGCATACTCATCCATCAACTGAACCATCGCCTTAGCATGAGCAGGTACATTCAAATCTGCTTCAATAATTTCAATCATTCATAGGTGCTTGACGCTTCAAGTGTTGGTATAACATAGGCTCAAGGTTCATAGCGCAAGGTCCACAACGTAAATAGGCTTGCTGTAGTGTGTTTAATATAGAAGGCTAAGTACCAATGACCCGACTACGATGGACTCAAGTGTGGCATTCTCTAGGACTAGAGTTTTGGCTAGCACTGCCATTGCTAGGACTGGGCTTTTGGCTATCTAGCGGGCTTTTGACAGATCGAATGTTGGTTCGATCCAACCGTACAACGGTGTATCTACAAGGCGATCGTCAGCAACAGCAACAACCCCCGCGGACTGTAGAATCGATTACCGTCATTATCAAACCACAGCAAAGTCTTTCAACCATCACTATTGAAACGGCAAACTCAGCACTTAAACAACTAAGGTTCGAGTTTCCGACAACGGAGCCAGCACAAATTGAAGCGGCAATTAGTCGAGAACTCGGTTTACCACGCGATCGAGTTCGTTCCTTAGTGCGCTATCGATCAGAGTAAACGTTACCCATGCCCCTGCAAGCAGGACTAGTGGATTCGTGCGAGGGAAAAGAACCCAGCGCATTGCTTGCTGTCGCTATATATAAGCTACCAAGACATTCAACAGCCGTTAGCTCATCAAGAAACCCAAGGATGGGACTCTGAGCTATCGAAAAAGCTAAGAACCACGTACCGCCAAGTGAAGGGATTGAGATTAAACATACCAATTCAATCGCTATTGTCGCTAGAGTCTTACAGGAGGTCTAGCCACGGAAGAGATCTTAGAGCGAGTGATGAAAATTATGGTCAGACGGCTGATTAAAGTCTACGAGGTCTAGCTACAGAAAATATCGTAGAGCGAGTGATGAGCGAGCAGGATTTACTGAACGAATGTGAGAGCGGAGGAGATACCAGAAAAAATATTTTTTTTCCTGCTTGACGTTTCCTTCTTCTGTTGTTATGTTAGATAAGCGGTGAGGCAAGCGCAGCGAAAGTGAAGCGAGCCGAGGCCGCCTGAACCTAGAGAATTAAATAG
>NZ_JACJPI010000056.1 GCF_014695975.1 Leptolyngbya sp. FACHB-321 | reverse complement strand
GGACGGCACCCTCCTGCGCACCCTTGAGGGTCATACCGGCGCTGTCTCCTCGGTGGGGCTCAGCGGCGATGGTCAGACCATCATCAGCGGTAGTGGGGACAACACGGTGCGAGTGTGGAGCCTGGACGGCACCCTCCTGCACACCCTTGAGGGTCATACCGGCGCTGTCCACGCGGTGGGGCTCAGCGGCGATGGTCAGACCATCGTCAGCGGTAGTGGGGACAAAACGGTGCGGGTGTGGAGCCTGGACGGCACCCTCCTGCGCACCCTCGAGGGTCATACCGGCGCTGTCTCCTCAGTGGCGCTCAGCGGCGATGGTCAGACCATCGTCAGCGGCAGTCATGACGACACGGTGCGGGTGTGGAACCTGGATGGCACCCTCCTGCGCACCCTTGAGGGTCATACCGGCGCTGTCTTATCGGTGGGGCTCAGCGGCGATGGTCAGACCATCATCAGCGGCAGTCAGGACGAGACGGTGCGGGTGTGGAGCCTGGACGGCACCCTCCTGCGCACCCTCGCAGACCATACCAGCTCTGTCTACTCGGTGGGGCTCAGCGGCGATGGTCAGACCATCGTCAGCGGTAGTCAGGACGGGACGGTGCGGGTGTGGAGCCTGAACGGCACCCTCCTGCGCACCCTTGAGGGTCATACCGGCGCTGTCTACTCGGTGGGGCTCAGCGGCGATGGTCAGACCATCGTCAGCGGCAGTAGCGACAACACGGTGCGAGTGTGGAGCCTGGACGGCACCCTCCTGCGCACCCTTGAGGGTCATACCGACGCTGTCAACTCGGCGGGGCTCAGCGGCGATGGTCAGACCATCATCAGCGGTAGTGACGACAACACGGTGCGAGTGTGGAGCCTGGACGGCACCCTCCTGCGCACCCTTGAGGGTCATACCGACGCTGTCCACGCGGTGGGGCTCAGCGGCGATGGTCTGACCATCATCAGCGGCAGTCAGGACGAGACGGTGCGGGTGTGGAGCCTGGACGGCATCCTCCTGCGCACCCTTGAGGGTCATACCGGCGCTGCCTTATTGGTGGGGCTCAGCGGCGATGGTCAGACCATCGTCAGCGGTAGTGGGGACAACACGGTGCGGGTGTGGAGCGTGGACGGCACCCTCCTGCGCACCCTCGAGGGTCATACCGGCGCTGTCTACTCGGTGGGGCTCAGCGGCGATGGTCAGACCATCATCAGCGGTAGTGGGGACAACACGGTGCGGGTGTGGAGCCTGGATGGCACCCTTCTGCGCACCCTCGAGGGTCATACCGACGCTGTCTACTCGGTGGGGCTCAGCGGCGATGGTCAGACCATCGTCAGCGGTAGTGGGGACAACACGGTGCGGGTGTGGCTCCGTAACGAATGGCGCTCCTGGTTGAGAGGCTGTTTGCAAAAGCTGGGAAATAACTGGACTTACGACCAAGAGGGATGGGCGGCTAGAACTCGTCTCTTCGAGCAAGGATACCTGCTGGCTGAGAACCTGGACTCTGTCGCTGGGAACGCTCTCGCCCTGAAGCAGTTCAAGCTCGCCTTGCAATGCGGTAAGCCCGCAAAAGCCACCATTGACAGTCATCCTGAGCGACTCTCCCCTGAAGCGTTAGAAACCTCTGCCAGATGTTTGCTCGTTCCTATCCTACGGCAGCAAGGAGAAAAGTTTGCTCGCTCAGGTCACTATGAGCAGGCGTTGGACAAGTTTAAGCAGGCGCAAGCGTCTGGGTTAGATCTAGATCCTGCTACAGAGGTCAATCGGTTCACTTCCGCTGCCTTAAAGCTTCAGGGAATCTTGAATGCACTCCATCTAAAGCTTGAGGAAGCAATTGCCAAATTTGCTCAAGCTAAGCACTATGCCCCTGAGTTAGAGCTAGAACCCGAAGCAGAAGCCAAACGGATTGCAGTTTCTGTTTTGGTGGAAAGGGGGCAACGCTTAGCCAAGGAGCTCAAGCTTGAGGAAGCCACTGCCAAATTTGCTCAAGCTAAGCACTATGCCCCTGAGTTAGAGCTAGAACCCGAAGCAGAAGCTAAACGCATTGCAGTTCCTGTTTTAGTGGAAAGGGGGCAACGCTTGGCCAAGGAGCTCAAGCTTGAGGAAGCCACTGCCAAATTTGCTCAAGCTAAGCACTATGCCCCTGAGTTAGAGCTAGAACCTGAAACAGAAGCTAAACGCATTGCAGCACCTGTACTGCTTGACCAGGGCAAAACCTTAGTGAAAAAGGGGCAAATGTTACCAGACAATGTTCAGCAGGCTCTTGAAGCCTATCAAACTGCTCAAGTCTACGATCCAGCCTTAACAATCACGGCTGATGATTGGAACTTCTTGCTCTGGTGGGGCAGTCTCCATGCTGCCAAGAAACCGAAACTGGTTAAGGCTCTACTGGAAGCTAGCCAAGAAGCCTTAAAAGCCGAACCTGAGAACGCCGGACAACGCGACACCCTAGGCGTTGCTAGAGTTCTAGCAGGTGGTAAGCGCAACCGCGACAGCGCTATGAAAGATTTCGAGTTTTATATCGCTGACTCTAATACGTCGGTTGACCAGAAAGAACAGCGCCAGCGGTGGGTTAACGCTCTAAAAGCTGGTCAAGATCCCTTTAGCGAAGATGAGATCAAAACGCTGTTTGGTTAACAAAACGACTGCAAACCTAGAACCAAATGACGCATGGCTGACTACGAAAACGGTATCAATGGTGCAACGGGCGAATACCTCTTCCCCGCTAAGACCGACAAGCAAATCACTACTCAGGCTAAAGCGATGGTCGCCGGCACTCCTTTTACCGACCCACACCAGATGGAACTGCGCAGCCGGGCAGAACTGCGCGATCAGTCAAAGGCTCCGGCTGCATGGGTCGATCCGACTGACCTGGCAAAAGCGGGATGGGGCGTGATCTTCGCCCAAAGCTACACTCACTACACCTTAGAGTCGCTTCAGTCCGAGGATGGTCTGGGGCTGCTGCTGCACCGTCGGCAGCAACAAGCCACCCAAACCTGTGAAGATTACTACAAAGTCTTTGTCTTCAATCCGAAGTGGGACAAAAACCAGTTTCTCTCTAAGCAAGGTGCCCCTGGTTCTGGCGCGGTCGATCCTGACCGAGGCGTGCCGTATTACCTCCTCATTGTGGGCGATCCTGCCACGATTCCCTACGAGTTTCAGTATCAACTCGACGTGCAATACGCTGTCGGTCGCATCTACTTTGACACTTTAGAGGAGTATGCCTACTACGCCCGAAGCATTGTGCGCGCTGAAGACGAACGGATCGAGCGCCCTCGCCACATCAAGTTTTGGGGCGTTAGCAATAGAGGCGACAACGCCACTCAACTGAGTGCCAAACACCTGATGACCCCCTTGTCTCAGTGGCTAACCAATAGCCACTCTGATTGGGCAACCTCTCCCTTAATTGGCGACAACGACGCTTCCCCTCATCTCTCTGCAAGCAAAGCCAACCTGGATCAACTCCTGAATCAGGAGTCTGCTCCTGCCCTTTTGTTTACCGCTAGCCACGGTGTTGGCTATCCCAAGGATCATCCCCAACAACGGGCTTTTCAAGGGGCTCTAGTCACTCAAGACTGGGCACCCTTTCTAGGTCAGCCAGACCCAGAGCAGCACCTCTTTAGTGCGACCGATATCCAGGCTAAGGCTAACATCCACGGCATGATTGCCTTCCACTTCGCCTGCTACGGCCTGGGCACCCCTCAGTTCAATGACTTCAAACATCGAGACGGTGAGGCCGAATTAGCCGACCAGTCCTTTGTCGCACGACTACCCCAAAAACTCCTAAGCCACGAAAAGGGAGGAGCACTTGCCGTCATTGGGCATGTCGATCGGGCTTGGACTCACTCATTTAAGAACAGCCAGATAAAACAGTGGGCCGTGTTCCAAAGTGCGCTCACTTGCTTAATGCGACAGTGGCCAGTGGGCTACGCGATGGAATACTTTAACCAGGAATACGCCGAACTCGCATCGGACTGTAACTTGGGCATTCAAAACGACAACAAAAAGGATAAAGAGATTGCCGAACTCTGGACCCGCAGTCACAATGCCCGTAACTTCATTGTTTTCGGCGATCCGGCAGTGAGGGTGGCTGTTAGCCAGCCTACGTCTCAAAGCACCGATGACAAGCCCATTGTTTGGTTTAAGCCATCGGGTACTCCCTCTCAAGCAGCGGCTGGCAACATGTCGCCAGTCCAAACTGATGGATCCACCCCAGAAGCCAAGGATCGTCTCATTGAACTGGAGACTCAAGTAAAAACTCTGCAAGCAGAAATAACTAGCTTGCAGGGAAGCATGCAAGCCTTGACGCAGCGACTTGACCGCCTTGAGAGGGCTGATTGAGCAAGCTTGAAACCATTAGACGGCCACTGACCACGACACGCACGGCTATACGACATCTAATCTGTCACTCACCTGATCTTAGAGATTGAGGAAAGTAGACAGTTAATTTGTCATAAATCTCTAACGCGTCACCTAATTTGTCACTTGAAACTAGGCTCTAGGAATACTACGGAGGGTCGTCAAAACCTCGAAATGCCTTTCCCAAGGTAATTTCAGCCCGACGACACTAATTTGTCTCAATGACGTTTAATTAGTCACTGTACAAAACTGAAAGCCCCTGAAACTTATGTTTCAGGGGCTTTCGCAATTTTAGATATTATCAAAACTAGTACGGACATTTTATGTTCTAGCAAACCTTAGGACTGAACCTGCCTTTAGATCACTCTAAGGATTCTTGTTGTAGGTTTGCGCAACCGCATCTCGTCCACTATTAGTTTGTCACCACCAGCTTTATAACAAAACTCTGTCACGGTACAAATGGCTGAGATCTAAAACTGGGGCGCTAGGATTCGAACCTAGGGATGGCGAGACCAAAACCCGCTGCCTTACCACTTGGCGACGCCCCAACGCGTCATCAGTAAACAATATAGCAGTTTTCATGCCATACGTGTCAAGATTTGGGTGCAAAAGGTTGGGCGATCGCAGACAGTGCTTCATGCGTGTGAGGCATTATTTATCCTTCAACCGTTAGCCGGTCTCTGAGTCTGTTAGCGGTTCGCAAAATTTGTCCTGCCAAAATAGCGGCACCAAACCCATTGTCAATGTTCACAACCCCGACTCCCGCAGCACAAGAGTTGAGCATAGTCAGCAGTGGTGCCAAACCATTGAAGCTAGCGCCGTAGCCAACGCTGGTAGGTACAGCAACGATGGGACAATCTGCGAGACCTGCGACCACGCTAGGTAAGGCACCTTCCATACCTGCAACTACGATCAGGACATCGGCTTCGACGATCGCCCAGCGGTTTTCGAGTAACCGATGAATGCCCGACACCCCCACATCCCAAAGTCGATTTACCTTAAAGCCGCACAGTGTGGCTGTTATAGCTGCCTCCTCAGCGACGGGTAGATCAGCGGTTCCGGCAGAGAGAATGTTGATGGTGCCGGGATGAGTGGGGAGTGGGGAGTGGGGAGTGGGGTGACTCTGCTCGCTGCCTTCTGCCTTCTGCCTTCTGCCTTCTGCCTTCTGATTACTTTTCAACGCACAAATTCGTGCCGTGGCGTAATACTCCACATCCGGCACTTTTGCTTTGAGTTGGGTGTAGACATCTGGCTCAATGCGGGTTGCCATAACGACAGCGGTACGATCGCGCATGACTTCCATGATTTGGGCAATCTGGTCGGGGGTCTTGCCCGGTCCCCAAATAACTTCGGGAAAACCAGTGCGAATGGCGCGGTGATGATCGATGCGTGCGAAGTCCTCAACGGTCTCGAAGTCGAGGTGTTTGAGCGTGTCAAAGGCTAGCTCTGGTGTCAGTTCACCAGCAGCAACGGCATGAAGGAGGCGCTTGAGTTGATCGGGTTGGGTCACGGGGGAAAGGATAAAGGACGAAGGATAAAGTGTTCTTGGCTTTTAGCCTGAAGCTTTCAGACTTTATCCTTTCTTATTCTAAGTTCTTGAATATTCCATAGTCCCCAACTGGGTAAACCTGTGTACTTGAGTCCCTGGACGCGATCGCGTACTGCCATGAGGGCGCGATCGTTGACAAGATGGATGACAGGCAGTTGTTCCTGGACGAGGCGCTGGAAGTCGGCATAGATGGCTTTACGTTTGGTTTCGTCAAGCTCCCGTGCGCCTGTGATGAAGAGGCGATCGATTTCTGTTTCCCAGTCATTGGGTGCCCAACCTTGAATAGGTGGTTGTCCGGGCTGTTGCTTGAGGTTAAAGGCATGGGAGGCACCACTGCTGACCCATAGGTTAGAGGCAGCATGCGGCTCAACACCGCCTGTAAAGCCAATAATGTGGGCATCCCAATTGCGCGAACTGCTCGTTCTCTCAATCAGCACATTGAAGTTGATCGGCTGATAATTTACCTGTATGCCAATTTTGCCGAGGTCTTGCTGCACCTGTGCGCCGATCGCTACCCGTGTCAGGTTATTCGCGTTGGTGATCAGGTTAAACTGCACGCGATTGCCATCGACATCAAACAGTTGCCCTTGCGCGTTATACGTAAAGCCTGCTTGGGTAAGTAGGGTTCTGGCTTTGTCCAGGTTGTAGTCGTAGACCTTAAGCCCGTCTTGAAGGAAATAAGGGCTTTGCACTGAGATAGGCGAATTTTGAATCACGCCCAGTCCACGAAAAATGTTGTTGTTGATGCGCTGACGATCGATCGCGTATGCCACCGCTTGCCGAAACGCTAAGGTGTTGAACCAGCGCGATTTAATGGGATCGACAAACGGCTTGCCATCCTTATTTTTTGCCTTGTTTAGGTTAAAGGTGAGGTAAAGTGTACCCGACCAGGGACCACCATCCTGGATCGTAAAGCGACCACGCTGTTCTTCACGCTTCAGCAGAGACACATACTCTGCTCGCAACGGACGCACATCGCCGATCGCGTCCATCTCGCCCGAACGAAATCGTAAAAGCTGCGTATCGAGATTTTCAACAATTTGCCAGACAATGCGATCAATATAAGGCAGTTGCGTGCCCTGTTCATCCTTACGCCAGTAGTAAGGATTGCGGCGAAAGACCAGTCGTTGCCCAGGTGTGTAGCTTTCCATCTGGTAAGGACCGTTCACCACAATTTTTCTTGGGTCGGTATCGGTGCCCCAGGTGGAGAGAAACGTGAGATTGCCGTCCCGTTCCTTTGTTTTCAAGGTGTTGGCAAGGGCGTGTTTTGGCAGAATCACAATACCATCGGGTCCGGCTGTGGCGCGAATCAAGGGTGCAAAGGGTTCTGGCAAGATAAATTCAACCCGTCGATCGTCCAGCTTTCGCACCTTAGGATAAGCTTTGTTGACCCCAATCTGAATGCCCTCCTTCGCATCCGTCGGCACATCTGGATTTGCCACAATATCCTGATAGGTAAACACCACGTCATCAGCGGTTAAGGGTACGCCATCCGACCATTTCAAACCAGGACGCAGCGTAAAAACTACTCGTTTGTCATCGTCTGAAACCTGCCATGACTCTGCCAACGCTGGCTCGATCGCACCTGTCACCCCATTTTCTGTGGTCAAACAGTCGTAGGCAAAGAGAAAGATGCTGGGGAAGGTGTTTTTATTAGCAAAGTTAAAGGTATTAGGGTCGGTAATAGTGCTAATGACAAGTTGGCTACCTTGCGCCGCCTGTGTGCGAAGCTGCCGTAGCTGGCAGCCTGTGAGGGTAAGGGCGATCGCTAGTCCCAGCGCGAACGCAACTACCCACCGTTGCCCTAATCCGGTCAGGTGCCTCAGCTTGTTCAATCGTCTCAGCACACTTAAAACCAAACGCATCATGCCATTGCCGCCAACACAAAAACACCTTACCTCAATTTTCTGCTTTGGTTGGTAGTATCAACGGCTGATCTAGCACACTCTCTTTTAGTGCCAGGGTTTCAAACGAATTGCTAATGCCCGGTTGATCGTCGTCCAGAGCATTGACAATTCGCTTCATAATGAGAGAGATGCTTTACATGGCTTCATCATGACGAGAGACCTGCGCGGATTTATCAAACAGCTAGAGCAACGCGGACAACTGCGGCGGATTACAGCCCTGGTCGATCCAGATTTGGAGATTGCTGAAATCGCCCAACGGATGCTGCAAAAGGGTGGTCCAGCGCTCCTGTTTGAGAATGTTAAAGGCTCGTCCCATGCCGTTGCCGTGAATCTGATGGGGACTGTGGAGCGGGTCTGCTGGGCAATGAACCTAGAGCAACCCGCGGAACTCGAAACGCTGGGCAAGAAACTGGCGCTTCTGTATCAACCCAGACCACCAAAAACAGTGCCGCAGGCGATCGCTCTAGGGCAGGCACTCTTTGATGTACTGAAAGCCAAGCCCAGTCGTGATTTTCTCCCTCCTTGCCATCAAATTGTGCTGAAAGGTGAGGATGTAGATTTAACCAAACTGCCGCTGCTGCGAGTCTATTCCGGCGATGCAAACAAAGTCGTGACGCTGGGTTTGATGATCACCAAAGACTGCGAAACGAAGACTGTGAATGTCGGCGTGTATCGCTTGCAGTTGCAGTCTAAAAATACGATGACGGTGCAGTGGCTTTCGGTACGGGGGGCAACACGCCATCTCCGCAAAGCAGCCGAACGGGGACAAAAGCTGGAAGTGGCGATCGCGCTAGGTGTTGATCCTCTGATCATTATGGCAGCCGCTACGCCTTTACCGATCGACCTATCGGAATGGCTGTTTGCAGGGTTGTATGGTGGACAGGGTGTACATCTCGCCAAGTGCAAAACTGTTGACTTGGAAGTGCCTGCCGATTCAGAAATGGTGCTGGAGGGTACGATTACTCCTGGCGAAACGGGTGTTGATGGTCCCGCAGGTGACCACATGGGCTTTTACGGCGGTGTGAATGAAGCGGCACCTCTCCTTCGCTTTCAGTGCATCACCCATCGCAAAGACCCGATTTATCTCACCACATTTAGCGGTCGTCCACCGAAGGAAGACGCGATGATGGCGCTGGCGCTGAACCGTATTTACACGCCGATTCTGCGCCAGCAAGTACCAGAAATTGTGGATTTCTTCCTGCCAATGGAGACGTTGAGCTATAAAACAGCAATTCTGGCGATCGACAAAGCTTATCCGGGTCATGCTCGTCGTGCCGCACTTGCCTTTTGGAGCGCTTTGCCACAGTTTACTTACACCAAGTTTGTCATCATTGTGGATAAAGACACCAATATCCGCGATCCGCGTGCCGTTGTCTGGGCGATCGCCTCTAAGGTTGATCCGGCACGGGATGTCTTCATTCTGCCGAATACGCCCTTTGACTCACTTGATTTTGCGACTGAGAAAGCAGGCTTGGGTAGTCGAATGGGCATTGATGCCACAACTAAGATGCCACCGGAAACCGATCGCGTTTGGAATACACCGCTAGAGTCCGATCCTGATACAGCCGCAATGGTCGATCGACGTTGGGCAGAATACGGCTTGGCAGACCTGAATCTTGGTGAAGTGAACCCGAATCTCTTTGGTTACGATATGCGGTAGTGAAAGCCTTCCGTTGGGCAGCGCTGCATAAGTGTGGAGTTGCAATCAACTGTTTGCTCTCAGCTTTAAATGGTGCAGACGGTCGACTAATGTCCTGAGAGGTTCGCTTTAACCGTTTGGCTACTGGTCTCTTGATCCACAGGGCGATCGTCAACGCTTGTATCAACAACATCAGCTTGTTTCGCTTCTGGATGTTCCTCATTGATATCGTCATCCGTCTCATGTGGATACCGATCTAAAATCGAATCTTCCACTGCGGCAGCTTTCAGTTCTGTAGGGTTCGGCGTACGGAACGGAGGGTCATTTCTGGTCGTATTTTCTGAAGTCATGGCTGTAACCCATTACATCGTGTGGTATCGATCAGTGTCGAACCGTTTTCAATGCTCTACGTCAGTCTGGGGATGGAATCCTAGCCTGAGTTCAACAGATTGCCGTAGCGTCATTCCCTAGCCCCAAAATGCTATTACGTAGCGGCGCTCAATGAAACTTACTGAAACTATTGGGTTGAGACTACGTTTGAGGCGGTTGAATCACCTGATTGCACTTGCCTATATATCTGTAGCTAAACTAATGTCTTATTTTTAGTTGCGGTGATGATTGTTGTAGCGAACTCTTGCACCTGCCCATTGCAGTTTCTCGCGTAGCGTCTGGTAATAAGAGTAATCTTCTCTCAGAATGATAAACCGTGCCTGACAGTCTGCGTTGCGGATATCGACACGCTGGCCCGGCCAAATGGATGTTGCTAGCACGCCATCCATCCAGAGCTTTGTATTCAATTCATGGTCAGCCAGGGGCCAGATGCTAACCACTGAACCGGGGGGCAAAACGATCGGGCGGCTCGAAAGACTCAAAGGGCAGATCGGCGTCACCGAAATTGCATTCATACCAGGATGAATAATCGGACCATTTGCTGCCACGGTATAGCAAGTGGATCCCGTTGGCGTTGACACAATCAGTCCGTCGCCCTGGTACTGATCTACCACTTCGCCATCAATTTCCATTTCCAGAATGGACGTGATCATGCGATCGGCAGAGGCAGGTTTGATGCACATTTCGTTTAGCGCGAGGTAGCGATCGCTCACCAACTCTAGATTGGTGCGATGCCCCTCAAACAACCCCGCCTGCAACATCATGCGCTGCTGTATCGCAAAGCGATCCTCCAGCAGACGATCCCAAACCTGCTCAGAATTTTCAAAGTCTTCTAAAGACTCTGTAAGAAAGCCTAAATGCCCACCTACATTGATTGCCAGAATTGGGATGTGGTCAGCAGAAAGATGACGCGCTGCCGTCAAGGCTGTGCCATCACCACCCAGCACGATCGCCAGGTCGATTGGATGAGTGACCGAAGCAAGGAAGACCGGGTACGGATTGTCTTTCGGTCCGCTGGGTCCCATCAAAACCTTGCAGTATCGGTTCTCTAGCTGCTTGGCGCACTTTTCAGCCCAGCGCTGGCTCATTGAATCGCCAGCTTTATGAGCAATGATGACCTGCTTCAGTTGCACGTTAAATCGCTGTTGGTGTTTAATTTCTGGCTATTAGCGCTCAATCAATTAACAACTAATAACTAACAACTCTGCCCAACGCTACCACTTCAGCAGATTAAACTGCTCCATATCCACTGTGTCACGGTTGCGATAGATAGCAAGCACGATCGCCAGCCCTACAGCCGCTTCAGCCGCCGCGATCGCAATCACAAACGTGGTGAACACTTGCCCCTTTACATCTTGAGCATCCAAATAGTTAGAAAATGCCATCAAATTCAAGTTCACTGCATTCAGCATGAGCTCGATCGACATCAGCACGCGCACTGCATTACGGCTGGTAATTAAGCCAAAGATGCCAATACAAAACAGTGCCGCTGCCAGAATCAGAAAGTATTGAAGCTGCATAGAGCCATCCTTTTTGCAATGAAACGAAAATCTTAGTATTAGCGGTCAGCTTCTAACTATTTTGGTCCGAGGGCAGGCGTGCGATCGTGGCTTCTGGGGGTGTAGTGCCGACAGCAACCAGTTCACGCGGACGCTCTGGCAAAGTCAGCGCAGGCTGCTGGAGGGGTGCAACCATATCATCAGACAGCAACTCACGTCGTGCCAAGACAACGGCTCCAATTAGTGCCATGAGCAATAGAACCGATGCCAACTCAAACGGCAGCAAGAAGTCAGTAAAAAAATGTTTGCCGATCGTCACGATCGCACCATTTCCTGCGGCAGCCCCCGTAGAGAACGACCACGGCGTAGAGGCAACCATTACTGCCAAAAGTGAGAACAACCCGGAACAGACTACCGCGGTTGAAACTCGCCGAATCCAAGCGCGTTGCACAGTCACAAACGCTTGACGCTTGTTCACCAGCATGATGGCAAACAAAATCAGCACGTTGACCGCACCCACGTAGATCAGCACCTGAGCGGTTGCCACAAAATCAGCATTCAGCAGCAGATACAGCCCTGCAATGCTGATAAAGACACCACCCAGCAGAAACGCGGAGTACACAATATTGGCAAGCAAAACAACACCCAACGCTGACCCGATCGCCATCAGAGACAGCAAGCCAAACGAAACAATCTGAACGCCTTCGGCTAAATTCACGGTAACTCAGTCTCCTTACTTAGGAGCAATCAGCCTTCAGCGACAGCTTGGAGCGCGTTCCAGAGCCAATCGCTGACTGCTAACCACTTATTTCTCTGTGTCAACAATTTCTTCAGGACGTAGCCCTGCCCGACGTGATCCGGCTGGCAAGCCATGCGGCTCAATAACGCCCTTTGGCAAGTAAGCAAACTCTCGTAACGGCGTTACCATTGGATCTTCAGTTACCTTATACGGTAAGCGACCCAGCGCGACATTATCGTAGTTCAATTCGTGGCGATCGTAGGTCGAAAGCTCATACTCTTCTGTCATCGACAGACAGTTTGTTGGGCAATACTCTACACAATTGCCGCAGAAAATACAGACACCAAAATCGATGCTGTAGTGATTTAGCTTCTTCTTTTTCGTCTCAGGGTTAAACTCCCAATCTACAACTGGCAGATTAATAGGGCAAACCCGCACACAGACTTCGCACGCAATACACTTATCAAACTCAAAGTGAATACGACCCCGAAACCGCTCTGACGGAATCAACTTCTCGTAGGGATACTGTACTGTTACCGGGCGACGCTGCATATGGTCAAAGGTTACTGCAAGTCCCTGACCGATAAACTTTGCCGCTTGCACTGTTTCTTTGGTGTAGTCGCTGACTTGCTTAAGAAACTTCAGCATAAGACTCTTTTAGAAAGGATGTAAGGATAAATGATGGAGAAGCATTGCGTCTGTTTAGCCTTGAGCCTTAAGTCCTTATCCTTCTGGCTCAACCGCCAAAAGCAAAGGGAAACGTTAGCTTGAGGGCAGCAGTCAGCAAGAGATTAACAAGCGAAATGGGCAAAAGAAACTTCCAGCCTAAATCCAACAGTTGGTCAATGCGAACGCGAGGCACAGTCCACCGCAGCAGAATTGCTAGAAAAACGAGAAAATAGGCTTTCAGTATCGTCATGGTAATGCCAAGCGAAGCTGTCACAACCTGAAAGATCGGATTGAACTCGTCAATGCCTAGTAGGTCAGCCACAAACGTCAGTGGTATCGGAAAATCCCAGCCGCCCAGATACAGTACCGCTACCAAAAGCGCCGACAGCACCAAATTGACGTAGGAACCTAGGTAGAAGAGTGCAAACTTCATCCCTGAATATTCAGTCTGATAGCCTGCTACTAACTCTTCTTCCGCTTCTGGCAAATCAAACGGCATCCGCTCACATTCTGCCAGGGCTGCAATCCAAAAAATGACAAAACCTACAGGCTGCCGCCAAATGTTCCAGCCTAGAATGCCATAACCCGACTGCTGCTGCACAATATCGATCGTGCTCAGCGAGTTAGACATCATCGCGATCGCCAGCACCGACAACGCGAGCGGAATTTCATAGCTAATTGACTGTGCCGCTGCCCGTAAGCCACCGAGCAAAGAATATTTATTGTTCGAGGCATAGCCCGACATGAGCAGACCGATCGGCGCGACACTTGATAGGGCAATCCACAAAAACACGCCCATTCCTACATCTGTCACCACTAAATTCTGCCCAAACGGCACAATTAGGTAAGACAAAAAGACCGGAATCACCACAATTACAGGACCCAACGTGAACAGTAGGGCATCCGAGTTTGCTGGAACCACATCTTCTTTAAAGACCAGCTTCAAGCCGTCTGCTACAGGTGCCAAGACACCTAGTGGACCAATATATTCGGGACCAATCCGTTGTTGCGCCGCCGCCGAAATCTTCCGCTCTAGCCAAACCACCACCAACACGCCAACTGTTGCACCCACCAGCATCAGCAGCATCGGTAGCGGCATCCAGACAGCCTTTGCGGCACCTGCCGACAATCCCAAGTCGGTAAGGGATTGAATAAAAGTTTCCTGTAAGTCTATTCCTGAGTTCATTGCTTACCTGGATTGAGTCATCACTCAGTAAATCGTTGTTGACAATCAACTAAACACAGCGGGCAGCACATTGATAAGACCAAAGCTTTTTTGCTACCTGAAGCCTGCCAACTGTTGATTTATCTTTGAGTAACAATGCTGTTACACGGCTCTGCGTCCCTAGTATATCGTTGGATTGCCGCCGCACGATCGCAAATCGCTATAGATAAATACGAAACATTGCTATAGAACCAAGCCATAATCAGTCGTAGACAACGAAGAACCATCTCTGAAGTCAACCTTGCTCCAGATAAAGGTGACAGATGGGGTCAAGTAAGAGGTAATCTTTCCTGCCTAGTACTCAGTTGAGTACCTGTAGCTCAACAAAGCTTTCTAAGAAGTGTGGCAGAGCTATAAAGGGCAAGCCTGTATCGTTGTCTTGCCCTTATTGCCCAATAAAGAAGCCCCCGAAACCAAAGTTTGAGGGCTGGAGTTCCTGAAAATCGTCACTAACACCATCCTTACAAGAGCATTGCTAGAAGGCAAGAGGGGTGCCACCCATCATGCAAGCGATTGGAAAATATGCTGACAGCGAAAAAGTGGCATTGATCGCTCCTCTGGTGCTCTGTCAGAAAAAGTTTGGCGGGCTGAAAACCGTTGAAAATCCGCCCTAATCAACTCCTTGATTTTCAGTAGCTGATTACATTCAGCTACTGGCTAACTAGTTTTGACAGACCTTTAACGTTGCGCGATCGGCACATATGCTGCCTCGTGTGTCCCTGTATAAATCTGGGTTGGGCGGAAAATCCGATTCTCGTTGAGCTGCTCCTTCCAGTGTGCTAACCAACCAGCCGTGCGGGAGATCGCAAAAACTGGGGTGAATAAATCAGATGGAATACCCAATTTTCGATAAACCACCCCTGAATAAAAGTCTACATTTGGATAAATACCCTTGTGACCCAAATTCTCCTCAACTGCTTTCTCCAGTTCAACCGCCACATCGTAATACTCATCACGACCATACTTTTCAAACAGTTGCTCTGCTAAATGCTGCAAGATTGTAGCGCGTGGATCCTTCACCTTATAGACACGATGACCAAAGCCCATAATCTTGCCTTTCTGGGCTAACTGCTTCGCTAACCAGGGGCGCACATTTTCCACTGTGCCAATTTCCTCTAGCATGAGAATAACTTCCTCATTCGCTCCGCCATGTAGAGGTCCAGCCAGCGTTCCAACAGCAGACGCAACCACCGCATACGGATCGGTTAGCGTCGAAGCCGTTACCAGGGCTGAAAACGTTGAAGCATTGATGGTGTGTTCGGCATGAAGCATCAAGCACACATCAAAAATATGAGCCGGAAACGGATCTGGCTCTCGCTCATTCAGCATATAGAGAAAATTTGCGGCATACCCTAGATCATCACGGGGTTGCACAGGGTCATTACCCTTCCGCATCAGTTGAAACGCTGCCACCATTGTAGGAATTTTTGCTAACAGCCTGACTACAGCCTCACGGATATACGTGGGATCATCAAGCGCACGGCGAGAGTAAAACAGCCCCAGTGCTGCTGCACATGCCTGTAGCGCGTCCATTGGGTGCCCACTTTCAGGAAAGCACTTCATCATGTCACGAACGCGATATTTGAGTCGTCGATGATAAGTAATTTCGTGCTCAAACAACTCTAATTCTGCTTCGGTTGGCAATTCGCCCCAAATAAGGAGATATGCCGTTTCTAGAAAGTTGCCTTTAGACGCTAACTCTTCAATGGCAATCCCGCGATATTCTAAAACGCCTCGCTGTCCATCAACAAAACTAATGCTGGACTGAGTGGCGGGAATGCCTTCTAGACCTGCCCTATATTCGCAGACAGTCATAGTTCTACCGTTTACTTACAAAAATGGGCTTACTCAAGCTAACTTATCAGAAACTAGAAAACTGTATCCCTCTGAGCCGACCGATCGGCTAGTCTTGCTGCAAGGTAATGCCAGTTTCTCTACGTTGTAGACGTTGAGATTCACAACAATTAACAAAATTAATAAAATTCTAGCGCTTCTAGCAAGATGTCTATCTTCAGCATGGGGTGTAAAAACGCTATTAGCTTATAAAGCAGCATAATCTTGTGATCGCATTCAGCATTACCACAAAGTAAGTATTTTTGATGCGAAAAATTGCCGCATCAGACAAAATTAGTTATTATTTAGCTAGGCAGCCTGCTACTGCATAGAGACGTAGCCTGCTACTGTAAACAGCTTCAATTTATGTTGACAAGCTAACCGTTCCCCCTTGTAACCCTGCATTTTTGAGGGAGGGATGATGTGGCTGCCTTAGCCCTTTCAAACTAGGAGTTTTATGACCCAGAGACGATCTCGTCACAAGTTGGACACTGATTCAACTCGAGAAGATGCAACGCAAGCATACAGTGCATCAACTGTGCAACGCGAGATGACCAAAACGCTACGAGAGCGCGTTAGCCGAGAAGACACCGAAGTAAGAATGGCGAGCCAGTCTCGTTCTTCTCATCCAAGTTTGGCGAGCTTAATTGAACGAGATGCGCCTCTGCAGGCGCATAGTATGCTGGTTTTGATGTATGGTCCATTTCAAGCCGAAATGGTTCCTGAGGAAGGACAAGGCGTTGCCTCCTGGTTAAAAGAATGTGTCAGGAAGCACGGCATTCCCAGTTTGCTTCGATTTGATTACCGCCGTCGGGCACAAGTGTTCCGTCGTGACCAATTTCAGCCTTGGTTGGAGTCGTTGGTAACTCAGATACCAAATTAGATTGTGATTGGTTCGCTGTGCAGTCTTGTCTCTATAGCGCTCTTTATGTGACCGCTTCTTTCGATGTGGGGTGGACTGAATCGTTCTGGCTACAAGTGTACAACTACGCCTTATACAGTTATGCAGCACCCGTTTATAAGTCTGTGTTTTTAACTGATGCGTTTTGAAACGCGTGTTTGGGTGCCTCTGCCAATAAAAGTTTTTGTTTGTGAGAAGGTTTGTTCGAGCGCAATGTTAAGCCGCGGGAGCATAACATCCGTAAATTTTCGTAGTGTACCGAGCTACCTCACTATAAATCTAAGAACAAGCTAGAACGGTTACTGATGATGATAGGTCGCTGAAACTGTTACTAATGGTAGAGGACTCCCTCTGGGTCATTATCAGGCGGTTTACGGCACTCTGCAACTTTCATAACCTATGCTGGGCAAAATCCTTGGGGGACGCTACCAGATTATCCGTCATCTGGGTGGCGGCGGTTTCGGACAAACCTATTTAGCTGGTGATTTGCACCTCCCTGGAAAGCCTCAGTGCGTTGTCAAGCAGCTTAAGCCTAGAATGACTGATCCAGAAGCGTTACAGGCTGCTAGGCGCTTGTTCGATTCTGAAGCAGAAGCACTGTATGCTTTGGGCAATCACGAGCAGATTCCCAGGTTGTTTGCCCACTTTGAAGAAGGGCAGGATTTCTACCTGGTGCAAGAGTTTATCGAAGGACAAGTGCTCAGTCGAGAACTCAAGATTCAGCCACAGTTTGCCGAAATAGAGGTAATTCACCTACTGCAAGATCTTTTAACGGTCTTGGAGTTCGTGCATCAGCAGCAGGTCGTGCATCGTGATATCAAACCTTCAAATCTGATTCGGCGAGAGAGCGATCGCCGTTTAATTTTGATTGATTTTGGTGCAGTCAAACAGATCGGTGTACAGTCACTCGATGCCGATGAAGCCAGCGTTACGATCGCGGTTGGCTCTTCTGGCTATATGCCAAACGAGCAATTAGCAGGTAAACCCCGCTTTAGCAGTGATGTTTATGCAGTGGGTATGCTGGCAATTCAGTGCTTAACAGGAATCTATCCCAAAAAACTCAGGGAAGATCCCAAAACCAGCGAAATTATCTGGCGCGATCAGGTGCAGGTCAGTCCAGAGTTTGCCAACATGCTGGATATGATGGTGCGCTACGATTACCGTCAGCGTTATGAGTCTGCCAAAGAAGCACTGGAAGTGCTGCGATCACTAACCACTACCGCTCCAGTGGCGGCCGTCTTGGCAGAGCCAACGGTTGTCAGTTTTGATGGGCACCTTGCTTGGCTAGAGCGTGGTGACGATCTCTTTCAACGCCAGCGCTATAAAGAAGCGATCGTTGCCTATGACCGCGTGATTCAGGCAAAGCCCGATGATGATGTGGCATGGTTTAAGCGAGGCATGGCGCTGGAAAACCTGAAGCGTCACGACGATGCGGCAGCATCGTATGAACGAGTGGTACAGCTTCACCCTCACGATTATCTGGCGTGGTACAAGCACGCCTGTGTCCTAGTGCTGCTACAGCGTTATGACGATGCCTTACCATCGTTTGAGCGAGTCGTGCAACTCCAGCCTGCTAACTACTGGGCATGGCATGACCGGGGTAAAGTGCTCGAAAATTTACAGCAAGCCGATGAGGCGATTGCATCCTACGATCGCGCTGTACAGCTTAAACCCGATTTTCAGCTGGCAGTCGAAAGCCGCAAACAGCTTTTGAGCCAATTGCGGCGAGTGGATACGCTCTACCACTTGCAGCACTACGACGAGGCGCTTGCGTCCTGCGATCGTACGATTGAACAGGATCCTGATGATGCTCTAGCCTGGTTTATGCGTGGCATGGCGCTAGACAATTTACAGCGCTACGAAGAAGCTGTGGTCGCTTATGACCGGGTAGTCGAACTCCAACCAGATGACTATGTGGTGTGGTTCAAGCGAGGCACCATTATGGAGAAACTGCTCCGCTATGAAGAAGCGGTTGCCTCTTACTACAAGGTGGTGCAGATTCAGCCAGATAACTACTGGGCATGGTATGACCGAGGACGCTTGCTTGAAAGCCTGCATCAGCATGAAGCATCGATCGCGTCTTACGATCGTGCGATGCAGTTAAAGCCCGATTTTCAAGAGGCGGTGGAGGGGCGTAGACGAGTACTGCAACAGCTCAAGTCTGGTGAAACTGCGCCACTAGAGGAAGATGATGCAACGATCGCGTCCACATATCAGCCTGGAGGGGTTTATAAACAAGCTGCAATTGACCTTAAAGCACACCACTTTCAAGATGTACTAAAGGAGTATCGGGATCGTCTTCACCCGGAATCATTTCTACCAGTACCTGGAGCAGAAGAGACTGTTATCAGCAAGCCTAAACGCACTGAAGCAAGTGGTGTTCATCAGCTTGACGGCTCTGAGGACACAATCGTTAGCCTTCCAAAAACAGAGGACGATTTTCAGCAAGGGGCAAGTGGCACTCAGCGTCTTGAAGTTGCTCGTCCGGCGACTTCCACTGCTATGAATGGTGCTGGTTACGATCGTTGGCTCAACGAAGGGCGCACGTTAGAAAAGCAAAAGCGCTATGCCGAAGCCTTAAACGCCTATGACCAAGCGCGTGAACTGCGTCCAGATGATGCTGCTCTTTGGCGCTGCCGAGGCAATGTCCTGTATGGGTTAGAACGTTATGAAGAGGCGATCGTCTCCTATCAGCAGGCATTGACGCTTAAGCCGGATGATGAAGCGATCTACTGCTGCGTCGGCGGTGCTTTTGTACGGCTGAAGCACCATCAGGATGCACTTACTTGCTTTGAGCAGGCAATCCAGCTTAAGCCCAACAGCCATATTGCTTGGTATTGGCGAGGTCGTGCGCTGTACGAGCTAAGGCAGTATGCAGACGCTGTGCAATCGCTAGAGCAAGCCTTAACAATTAAGCCTGAGTTTCAACCGGCAATGAGCGATCGCGATCGTATCCAACATCAGCTCAGAGCGTTAAAACTACAAACCTGACCTCACCAGGGCAACGCTTCAGCGTTTGCAACGGAATCGGAAATGTCCACAGCGGTATCAGATGCCACTGCTCCTGCATAATCAGCCGCTTTGCATGATGAAGGTGTACTGCATGGTACTGAATCTGCACGCCCTCTAATAGCCTACGTCCTTCGCGATTATCGCTTGCATCTGTTTCAATGCCGGAATTAAGTATTGAGACAAAGTGAAGGCATCAACGCCCAAGATTGTACGCTCCTGCATGGCTAGAGTCCCTGCCTGAGCGTGCCACCAAACCCCCGCCTGCACACTGTCCAGCACGGTTTGTGCTGGTAAGGGAGTTGCGATCGCCTGTGCTAATAAACCACCTAGCAGTCCCGTAAGGACATCACCACTACCGCCACGCGCAAGAGCAGCAGTGCTTTCAGGATTAATCCTAACAGCACCTTCGGCATTGGCGATCGCCACCCGTGCGCCCTTTAACAGCACAATGGCACCTGACTGTGCAGCAGCAACTTGAGTAGCAGTGATCCGGCAGAGCATTGGTTCTGCATGGTCTGGAAAGAGGCGTTTAAATTCCCCAAAATGCGGCGTAATGACTGTTGGCGCTTGCCGTTGTTGCAGCGTCGGCAGCGTACCCATTTGGGCAAGAATATTTAAGCCATCTGCATCCAGGACGATCGTCTGTTTTTGCTGCAAGACCTGTTGCACAACGGTAGTCGCATCCGTCGTCAGTCCCGGACCGCAAGCAATCGCGTCATAGGCATCTAAGTCAATCTCATCGGGCAATTGAGCAATTGCGCCTGATGCTGTTTCCTTACAACCCCAGACTAGCGCTTCAGGTAGCTGTGCTGTAAGGATTGTCTTTAAAGTCTGGGGCACCGCGATCGACAACATCCCCGCTCCACTGGCACGTGCCCCTAGGGCAGTGAGCAACGCGCCGCCAGCATAACGGTGAGAGCCGCAAATCAGCAGCACGTGCCCCATCTTATATTTATGAGCGGTGGCAGGGCGCACTAGGGGTAGATGAGCGATCGCGTGCGCTGGCGTTATGCGCTGTATAGCAGGTGGATTACCTAATACTGCCCAAATGTCTGCAAGCGGGAGGTCAAAATCAATCAATTCAACACGACCTACATGGTCAAGCGCCTGATCTTGCAGCAACCCTTGCTTCCATAAACCAAGGCAAAGCGTATGGGTTGCGCGTACTGCTGTCCCTAAAACTACTCCAGTGTCGGTATGCAACCCCGAGGGAAGGTCTATGCTAACGATCGGTTGAGACCATTGATTGATTTGGTTTACCGTAGCGGCGATCGCATCATTGAGCGATCGTTCCAGCCCAAACCCAAACAAGCCGTCAATCAACAGATCGCAAGCTTGCAGTGCCTCTATCGCTTCAACAAAACGCATCCCTAACTCTTTGCAGTAGCGCTGGTGCTTAGCAGTTAAATTCTTGAGCGTTGAGAAGGGACAATAAAGCGAGACAGCAAAGCCCTTAAAGTGCAGCTCGCGCGCTACAACTAATGCATCGCCACCATTATGTCCTGGTCCTACTAACACACCGATCTGCTGGCGTGTGTCAGGGTACAGCGTCGCCACTCGCCGCGCAATCAGCCCTGCTACTTTTTCCATGAGTGCCTCAACAGGCATCCCTGCTGCAAAGACGCGCGCTTCAATCTGCCGCATCTGCTCGGCAGTTACTATAATTTGCTGAATAGCTTGAGTTCTGATCAGCACAATGAAAGCGGTGACACAGTTGTACTGATTTTAACGGCTATAGTACACCCGCGAATCAAAACCACCCCCATTAAGAAATTGGCTAATCTTCTTAGCATCACTATGCTGCGCGAAGGGACCAATCTCTAAGTGTGGACCTAGCGGCGCATTCTTTTCCTGAATGGCTTCTTGACGGATACCCATCCGAATTACTCGCTCTGTTAATGCGGGCAATTCTTCTCTGCTCCCTGGAACAACCACTAGATAGCGGCTGGTTGTAACAACTTTCGAGGGTGCGGCAGTCATTTCTGCATTACCCATTGTCATTTCAGCAATAATGCCTTGGGCATTGAGGGCAGCAATTAGCCGTCGCGCACTTGCTTCGTCGCCAAAAGTTCTGGCTTGAATGATGGCTTGCCCCTGATAGCGTTGAATTGACGCAGTTGGTTCAATGGCTCGCACTTGCTGCAACAGATAGGAGCTATCTCCATTCACATAAACAGTGTATTGACTACTTGCACCCTGCCGATTGATTGGCGCTAGAAAGACGGTTTCGCCGCCAGGTGTTGCGGTTGAGTTTGTGGACAAGGGTGCATTTGTCAATCCTGGTACTGAGACCGTTGGGGGGGGTGGCAGTGGTACAACTTGCTGGGCTTGACCCACTGCGGCAGTTGTAAGAGAAACGATCGCCCAAATACTTACAAACTGCGATCGTAGACCTAAGCTGCCTACAGCCTGAGCGAAATGCCTTACTGATCTGTGCGGCTGATTTGTTGCCATCATGCAAGCTCCTCACGGCATCCTTTCAATGCCAGCCATAGTACACGCAGAGTGCAAAAATGGCACAAAAAAGCGGCACAGAAGATCTGCACCGCTTTTTATCAGGAGTTTAACTACGCTCAACTACTTACACAATTTGCTGTAGTTCACGTTCAAGCAAATTAATCAAGGTTTGGTCCTGCTTATCCCGTGCAACTTGAAGACGGTGCTGCAAGTTTTTGTAGAGATTGTCGCGATGAACGGCTGCGAACTCTGCGGGGCTAGCCGCTTTTCTGTTAAAGGCAGGTCTGCTCGGTACAACAGGAACTGCCTTTCTGCTAGTGGGGAAGGTCTCACCATTCAAAGAGTAAGCAACACCACGGTAGTGCAACGGTCCAACAGGTTGTGCAACTGACCGACGTGGTTCCACGTTAGGGTCAACAGCGTAAACGGTGCCGCGATAATGAAGTTGATAAGTAGGTCTGAGGGCGCGGAAAACATTTGCTTCCCGATCGGCTTCAGCACCACCGGGAGTATAGTTATAATGAGCGCCACGGTAAGTAAGTTGCATGGTCTTCGCCTCTTGGTTAAATGCGTTGTGTGTGGTGAATGAGGCGCGTTCCTTCGGGACTTCTCCCTACTTCCGTCTGCCGAATTTAATTAGCGGCTAGATGAACGTTTTCTTTATATCTGTATTATAAGCTACAGAATTAGGGGCAAACAGCACTTTAGTGAAACTTTATACTATGTGCGCTAAGATCTGTCGATCGGATGGTCAGCAGGTTGATAGGTTCGTATAGCGAGATGCAAGGTGTTGATAATTGGCTGTAGTCGACACATAGCGAAATGAACGCTAGCTAGAGCAACCAGCGATCATTCGTTTTCTAAAACTTTGCCGAGATATTACTGCTCTAACGATGCGGCAGCAGACCTTTTGTTGCTAGCCAGTCGCGGTTGAAAAGTTTTGATTGGTAACGACTGCCGCTATCGCACAGTATGGTGACGATTGTATGTCCAGGACCAAGTTGCTTTGCTAGGGCGATCGCTGCTCCCACATTAATGCCAACTGAGCCACCCATAAATAGTCCGTCTTTTTCCAGTAGCTGATACAACACGCGCACTGCCTCAGTATCATAAACCTGGATAGCATCGTCGGCTGGGGCACCCTTCATATTGTCAGTCACACGGCTGTTGCCAATGCCTTCAGTAATAGAACTGCCTTCTGGGTTTGGTTCACCTGTTTTAACGTAGCTGTAGAGCCCGCTCCCCATAGGATCAGCAAGGACACACTGAATGCTGGGATTCTTTTCTTTCAAAAAAAGAGAGACTCCAGCATAGGTGCCGCCTGTACCCGTTGCAGTAACCCAGACATCGACTTTACCGTCTGTTTGTGCCCAAATTTCGGGACCAGTCGTGGCGTAATGGGCTTGACGATTTGCCAGATTATCAAACTGGTTTGCCCAGATTGCGTTTTCCATCTCTGAGGCAATGCTGCCAGAAAGCCTGACGTAATTATTCGGATCTTTATAGGGCACAGCGGGAACTGTACGCACTTCGGCACCCAATGTTCGCAAAAGATCGATTTTTTCTTGCGACTGTGTTTCGGGAATGATGATCAGGCATTTGTAGCCTTTGGCGTTACAGATATGCGCCAGCCCAATGCCCGTATTACCGGCAGAGCCTTCGACAACGGTTCCTCCTGGCTTAAGCAGACCTTTTGCTTCAGCATCTTGAATGATATATAGTGCTGCCCGATCTTTGACCGAGCCACCCGGGTTCAGAAATTCTGCCTTGCCCAGGATCTCACAACCCGTTTCATCGCTGAAACTATTCAGCCGAATTAGTGGGGTGTTGCCGATCGCGTCGATGAAGCCGCTCTTGATATCCATGCTGCAAACTACCTAGTAAGTCCCTATAAAGATTTTGGCGTAAAGCGACCAGTCTGACGATCTCCTTTTAGAGGCAGAACGTTCACAAAAAACGGATGCTGCACAATGACTGCACAGCATCCGTCAGGTTCCAGTTTACGTTACTGGTGATTCAGCTTACGAGTAGCTGAAGTTGATGTAGAAGAACCCATTGGAAAGCGTGCCGCCTGTACCACCATCCGACACCGAGAATTGGAAGGTTTCACTAGTGCCGTTACCGAGGTAGTCGAAGCTGAGACTACCTGAATCAATATCTGCCTGAGTGAAGGTTCCTCCCGCAGTAACCTGAGTGCCATTAAGTCGCAGAATGCCGACCGTTGGATTTGGTACAGATGTCAGTGTGTAAGTCAACTGAGCCGTTGTGTTATCAACATCTGACACCTGGAGTAAGTCGTTGCTAATAACGGTGAGTGAAGGCGCCTCGCCTGCCAAGAGCAAGCCACTGTTGCTTACTAACGTTGGTGGATCGTTTATAGGATTGATGTTGATGTTGAAAACGCGATCAGGCAAGGTAATTGCACCATCTGACACTCGGAAGACAAAGACATCGCTACCCGTTGGTTCGCTGCCATTATGGACATAGGTGAGTGAGCCCTGATCGATTTGCTGTTGCGTTACAACTGCGCCTGCGCTCAGTGTTGTACCGTTCAGCAGGAGTACGCCCGAGAGGGGTACGGTTGGCAGCGTATATCTTAACTCAGAGGTTAAGTTATCTGGATCGGAGGTTCTCAGCAACGTGTTGGTAATATTCAGCGTTGCACCTTCGTTCACTGTGGCAGGACCTACCGAGACGATCGTTGGTGCATCATTAACATTGGCAATGTCAATATTGAATGTCCTACTGCCGGTTGTTCCGCCTGCGCCATCATTCACCGCAAAGATGAAGCTGTCACTGTTGGTTTCGCTACCGTTGTGGCGATAAGAGACACGGTTGGAGTCAATGTCAGCTTGAGTAAAGCTCTGTCCTAAGGTGAGCGCACTACCATTCAACCGCAGGTTCCCATTATTTGGGCTGCTACTTAAGGTGTATCGTAGTTGAGCCGTTGTGTTGTCGGCATCACTGACACGCAGCAAGGTGTTGGAGATGGTAGTCGTTGCGCCTTCGGTCAGGCTCAGTCTAGTGTTGTTAACGATCGTGGGCGCATCATTCACCGGATTAATCACAATGTTGAAGGTAGCCTCGCCGCTACCAGGAACTGTGATACTACCCGGCGTGTTGTCAAAGACCCTGAAGGTAAAGCTATCGCTCGTTGTCTCGCTGCCGCTATGAACGTAGGAGAGATAGCCGCTGTTGACATCTGCCTGAGTAAACGTGCCACCAGTCGCCAGAGTAAGGGTAGTGCCGCTGCCGTTTGAGAGGCGTAAACTGCCTGTTGTCAGAGGGTTGGGAGCACTAAACAGCGTGTAGACAAGCTGAGCAGGCGTATTATCTACATCTGTAAAGCGGAGTTGCGAATTGGTGATCACACTAGAGGTACTTTCGCTTAATGTCAGCGCCCGATTTGTCAGCAGAAGGGGAGCATCATTCACCGAGGTAACGGTAATGGCAACGGAGTTAGTGACTATGCCAGGTGCACCAGAGCCTGTATTGCCTTGGTCATTAACGGTGACATTGAGCGTATCAGCACCAAAGTAGTTCGCCTTTCCGCGATAGGTCAGGGTGCTGAGTGCAGGGGTAAGGGCTGCCAGTGTACCAATGTAGGTGATCGCACCAGTACCGATGCCCGTGATTGCGCCGCCACTACCGACCGTACCTAGCGTCAGAGTGCCATTGCTGACAGCAAAGGTCACTTGAATCGGACTAGCTCCAGAATCTACATCGGTTAGTGTGATGGCTCTACCTGCGTTGAAGACCAGGTTGGTATCTTCATTAACCGTCTGTGCGCCTGGTACAGTCAGTACTGGTATATCGTTAACAGCATTGACATTAACACTGATCGTCTTGAGGTCGGTGAGCGGACCACCAAAGCCTGTGTTGCCCTGGTCATTTGTCCTAATGGTAATCGTATCGGCTCCGTTGTAGTTGAGCTTGCCTCTATAGGTGAGGTTGGCGATCGCGGTATTGATGTTATCCAGCGTATCGGTCAGCGTGAGGGTGGTAGTACCCGCGACCAGCGGATCGAGGGTTAACGTACCGTTGACAGCTGAGAGGGTTACGGTAATCGGGCTCGCGCTTGCATCCACATCGGCAAGACTGATGCCAGAAAGTGTCAGGTTAGTATCTTCATCTACTGTTTGGCTGCCCGGAACATTGATGATGGGGGCATCGTTAACAGCAGTTACAGTTAGAACCAGCGTTCTATTGTCGATACCGATCGGTCCAGACCCTATATTGCCCTGGTCATTAGCGGTAAGCGTTAATGTATCCGACCCATTAAAGTTCAGATTGCCACGATAGCTAAGACCAGACAGGGCGGCATTAATGTCGCTGAGCGTGCCACTGAAGGCGACACTGCCGCTGTTGTTAGAACCAGCAGTGATAGTGAGTCCAGTAGTATTGCCTAGTTGGAGCGTGCCGTTAGCTACAGAGAGTGTGACTACGAGCGGGCTGCTGACTGAATCAACGTCTCGGAGGCTGATGCCTGCGATTGCTAATGTCGTATCTTCACTGACTGTTGGTGGGTTCGGCAGAGTGAAGACAGGTGCATCGTTGATTGCCGTAACGTTGATGGTGAAGGTTTGGAGTGCAGAGCTATCTACACCACCTAGCTCCGTACCACCACCATCTCTAAGCTGCACGGTCACAATCGCTGTACCGTTAGCATTGGGAGCCGCTGTATACGTGAGAGTGCCCGTTGCAGGATCTATGGTGGGAGCAACCGAGAATAGGGACGGATTATCAGTATTGACCAGGAAATTGAGTGGCTGAGCTGCTTCATTAGCTGGTCCTGCCAAAATCCCTGTTGCCCAGCCAGTGATTGTTTGTGCACCTGCATCTTCTGCAATGGTTTGATTCGCGCCCTTTATAAAGGACGGCGCATCGTTAACGGGGTTTACCGTAATCGTAAAGGTGCTGGCGGGCGAAGTATCTATACCACCATTAACCGTACCGCCGTTGTCCTTCAGGTTGACTGTTACAGTAGCGACACCATTAGCATTGGGCGCAAGCGTGTAGGTAAGTCTGCCTGTAGGGTCGATCGTCGGTGCAGTGGTAAATAGACTAGCGTTACTGTTCGAGGTGACGAAGTTCAGTGTCTGGCTGGCTTCATTGGCTGGTCCTGTAGAAATGCCTGTTGCCCAGTTCACCGTCTGTGGTGCCGCATCTTCATTTACAACCAAGTCAGTGCCTGCTGTAAAGATAGGCACATCATTAACAGGGGTGACATTTACCGCGATTGTTCTCTGGATACTTAATGCACTGGATGCACCAACAGCCCCTTGATCATCCACCTTGAGCGTTATGGTGTCCGTACCGAAGTAGTTGGCTTTGCCTTGATAGCTGAGAGTCGCTAAAGCTGCCCGTACGCTATCGATCGCGCCTGTGAAGCTAAGTGTACCGTCGCCATTAGTTGAACCGTCAGCAAAGGTAAGTCCACCTGTTGTTCCTAATGTAAGCTGCCCGTTCAGCGTACCCAGAGTCACTTGAATAGGGTTAGTGCCTGAATCAGCATCAGTGGTAATAATCAGGTCTGCCAGTGACAACACTGCATCTTCTAAAACGGTTTGTGCTCCAGGTACAGTCAAGGTTGGCGCATCGTTGATGGGGTTAACAATCAGGTCGATCGTTTTCGTATCCGTCTGTATGCCACCAGCCCCAGTGCTACCTTGGTCAGTCACAGTGATACTGACTGTGTCAGGACCGTTGAAATTCAAGAGTCCTCTATAGACCAAGCTACCTAGCGCATTGTTGACTGCTGTGAGCTGACCGGTCAGCGTAACCTGATTGGAGCCGTTGTTGTTTACAGTCAAGCTACCAGGATTGAGGCTGAGTGTGCCACCAGAAGCTGAAAGCGTCACCACTAAAGGATTGCTGCCAAGATCTGCATCGCTGACACTGATGCGATTTGCTCCTGTAAAGGCAAGCGGGAGATCTTCATTCACTGACTGGAAGCCCGGAACTGTCAGCGTTGGCGCGTCATTTACTGGTGTGACGTTAATGCTGAAGGTCGTGAGTGCAATCGTACCGGTCGAGCCATCTGAGGCAGTAAAGGTAAAGCTATCTGTAGTGGTCTCGGTCCCATTGTGGGTATACGAGAGGCGATTGCTAGCAATGTCTGCTTGCGTAAAGGTTTGACCTGCCGATAGTGCTGCAGCACCAAGTGTGAGGCTACCTCTAGTCGTGCCAGTGCCTAACGTGTAGGTTAAGGGACCAGGACCATCATTGTCAGTAATTGATAGAGCGGTACTGGCGATCGTGGTGGTTCCCCCTTCTGCCAATGTCAAACCCAGGTTACTAGCAATGCCGGGGATATCGTTAACAGGCGTGACTGTAATATTGAAGATGCTCGGACCAACTGGCGTTGTCACCACACCATCAGTTACGTTGAAAGAAAAACTATCAGACAGCGATTCGCTGCCATTGTGCCGATAGACCAGTTGCCCACTGTTCAGATTCGCTTGCGTAAAGCTAGTCACAGCGCTACCACCCAGCGACAACGTACCGTTTGTAGGTGCACTGGTCACGCTATAGATTAGGTTTGTCAGTGGCGGATTGTCGCCATCGCTCACCTGTAACACGCTGCTGCTGATGGTGGTCAGCGCACCCTCAAGGAGTGTGATGCCGCCGTTAGAAACCAGAACGGGCGCGTCATTAACAGGTGCCACCGCAATGTTGAAGGTTGTAAGAGCCAGAGTGCCTGTAGTAGAGCCATCAGACGCTGTAAAAGTAAAGCTATCCGCAGTTGTTTCCGAACCGTCGTGGGTATAGGAGAGACGATTGCCTGTAACATCTGCCTGCGTGAATGTCTGCCCCGCTGAGAGGGTTGCTGTGCCTAGCTTTAGAGCACCTCTGGTCGTGCTAGTGCCCACTGTATAAGTTAACGGACCCGGACCATCGCTATCAGTGATAGCAAGGATAGTGCTGGCGATCGTGGTGGTTCCCCCTTCTGCCAATGTCAGCCCAAGATTATTAACAATGCCAGGTGCATCATTGGCTGGAATCACAGAGATGTTGAAGGTCTGGGAAGCGGTTGTCGCCGTACCATCGCTAAGTGTGAAGCTGAAGCTATCTGAAATCGACTCACTGCCGTCATGCACGTACTTGAGTTGACCACCTGCCAGTTCAGCCTGCGTGAAGCTGGTAACGGTTGTCGCTCCTAGAACCAGGCTACCGTGGGCTGGTGTCGAAGCTGTATAGATAATCTGTGGGTTTAAATTATCAGCATCAGTGGCACTCAATAGCGTTGTTGTAATACTGCCAGCAGAACCTTCCGAGAGCGTTAGCCCAACATTAGATACTAGGAGCGGCGCATCATTAACTGGGGTCACCGCAATGCTGAAGGTCGTGCTGGGAATTTCTGCCCCAAATGGGTCGGTAGCTGTAAAGCTAAAGCTATCGCTGGTGGTCTCACTGCCATTATGCTGATACGTCAGGCGGTCAAGCGTATTGATATCTTGCTGCGTAAAGGTTTGTCCAGCCGTTAAAGCGGTGCCGTTGAGCTTTAAGTCACCATTTAGTGGTTTTTGACCCAGCATATATCTTATCTGTGGTGGTGGGTTGTCTGGGTCTGTAACCTCCAGCAGCGTACCGCCAATACTAACTGTTGCTCCTTCGCTAAGGGTCAAGCCTCCATTTGATCTAAGTACAGGCGGCGAGTTGACAGGCGAAACAATAATGTTGAAGGTTGAGTTGGCAGTAGCAGTGTTGCCATCAGAGACACTGAAGACAAAACTGTCACTATTTGTGTTACTGCCGTTGTGATTGTAGAGAATACGGTTGTTATTTACGTCTGCCTGGGTGAACGTACCGTTAGCAGCAAGTACATTATTGCCAACAAAGATTGTGCCGTTGATAGGTAACGTGCTTACCGTATAGATAATCCGGTCTGGAAGCTGCGGCGAAATGCCAGGACCTGTAAATTCAGCGTCAGTGGTTTGCAGCATCAGCGGTGTGATGATTGGCGCAAATCCTTCGGTGACAGTCAACCCTTGGTTTGAAATAAGTACCGGAGCATCGTTAACAGGTGTAACGCTAATGCTAAAGGTTTGCGGGGATGGCAGGACGGTACCACCAGCTCCATCGGTAACAGTGAAGCTGAAGCTATCGTTTACCGTTTCAGACCCATTGTGGCTATAGCTTAAGCTCGTGCCGCTGCTGATAGTAGCTTGGGTGAAAGTGCCTCCTGCCGAGATTGCTGTGCCATTTAACAGCAGACTACCGTTAGTTGGCGCACCATTGAGGCTATAAATCAACTGCGCTGCCGTTTGCTCGATGTCAGTAACAAGCAAATTGAGGCTGGAAAGACTGGCAGCAGCGCCTTCGCTAAGTGTCAGCGCTTGCTTAGTCACTAGCGTGGGTACATCGTTAACAGGAATGATATTAACGGCAAAGGTAGTATTACCAATTACGCCTCCAACCCCGTCTGACACGCTAAAGACAAAGCTATCAGCGAGTGTTTCGCTGCCGTTCTGGCTGTAGCTGAGTCTGCCAGCATCAATATCAGCCTGGGTAAAGACGCTATTTTGAGCGATCGCTGCCCCATTCAAACGCAGGCTACCTTTTGCAATATCTGGAGGCGTTGCTAGCGTATATGTCAGTTGAGCAGGCGTATTGTTCTCATCTGTCACCCGCAACAAAGTATTGCTAATTGTTAGCGCTGCGCCCTCACTGATAGTCAATGCATTATTGCTGACCAGCACAGGTAAATTATTAGCGCTAATGTTTAGGGCATAGGGACTACTGCCATCTACTGCCGCAACCTGAATGTAGTAAGTTCCTGCTATCAGATTATCGACTGTAAGTGCTTCAGAAGCATTGCCGCCATTTAAGGAGCTTCCTACAACGCCGCCAGAGGTATCATACAGCCGCAGATCTAGATTACCGTTAAATGCGCCGCTGCCTCCGCTGCCTCCGCCGTTCAACGCCAAGCTAAGTCGTGTGGTACTACCAACAGAGAACTGGTAGTAATCGTTTGCATCAGTGCCGCTAACCGCATCACGATAGGTGCCATTGCCATTGATAGGACCGATCGAGAAAGCTGTAGTAGTTAGGTTGCCAGCAGCATCGGCACGCACCGCTGGGAGCAGACGATTAAAGGGAGGCGTAGCTCGCCAATTGCCAGCAGTAAAACCAGTTAAAAAATCTAAGGAAGTAAAGGTTGTGCCATCCAAATACCAGACAATATTTTCACCCGTTACAGGATTGCGCCAAAGGATGTCTGTTTTACCATCATAATTAAGATCAAGTGCACCCTCGATCCGCCAGTCAAAGACAGTTACAGCAGGTAAAGACACAGAGCCAATTCGTGTCGTGCCATTCATCAACCAGATGAAGTTATTCTCAGCAGCGGGTGAAGGTGCGTAGTTACGCCAGAGGATATCAGGGTTGCCGTCATTGTTGAAGTCAGCAACTGCCTGAATACGGGTACTAGTGTTTGGTAACGATTCGATAAAAGGACTTGAGGTAATAGTAGCTCCATTGAGAAACCAAATAACGTTTTGCCCAGTTGCGTAGTTACGCCAAACGAGATCGGCTTTACCATCACTATTAAAGTCGCCAGTCCCCTGAATTTGCCAATTGAGATCGGTGACAGGAGGAAGCGCTAAAGTGCTTGATACTAGCGTTGTCCCATCCATAAACCACAACGCTTCTTGCCCAGTCGAATAGTTGCGCCAAATGATGTCAGTATTGTTATCACCGTTCAAATCACCTGTTGCCTGAATAACCCAATTAGTATCTGAAACAGGTGTCAGGAAAAGACTAGAGACAAGGGTAGAGCCATCCATTACCCATATGGCGTTCTCTCCACCGCCAGCGACATAGTTTCGCCAGAGGATATCTGTTTTGGTGTTGCTATTTGCAGTGACGTTAATGTTGTAGTTAGTGCTAGGGGTTGTACTGCTCGGATTAAGCGGGTCAGTAGCCGGTCCTGGCAAGATGCGAATGTAATAAGTACCGGGGTTGAGAATACCGTTGATGGATTCTGCTAGTGTGCCAGTGTTGGACGAACTCAGCGCGGAACCGTCTGTATCTGTAGCGATCGCTCCAGCGCTATTTAGTATCTGGACATCTGCATTGGCACTTAACCCTGTTAGCGATAACGTAAAACTGCTAGCACGGGTCAGTTTGAAGCTGTAATAATCATTAGAATCGAGAGTGCCAGCGTCTACACCGATAAACTCGGTCAGCGTCTGTGTACTCGCGATCGGGAAGATAGGTTTAGCGGTCGCTAACGTGTTACCGATGGAATCTGCGGGCATTGTTGTCACACTACGATGGCTTTGCTATGTTGCCCCTCTCATCTTGTTTTGCTCACAAAGTAACGATTATTTTTTATATCTTCACAGAACTCCTGTTTTGCAACTAAAAAAATCAGGGTTTCTACGTAGAAACCCTGACAAGCTATAGCAGTACTGCTGTACGGAGCATTAACCTTGACGCAATTACTTAGAAGACCTAATCACCTAAACCGTTGCCTGCTGGCGCTGGTAGAGAGACCAATACAAGCCCTTACTCCGCAGCAGGTCGTCATGAGTGCCTTTTTCAACTAGCACCCCCTTCTCCAGCACGACGATTAAATCAGCTCGTTTTAGCGGTGCAAAGCGATGGGCAATCAAAAACACCGTACGGTTTTGCGACACTTTCTGAATGTTCTGTAGAACCTGCTGCTCAGTTTCTGCATCCAGCGCACTGGTTGCTTCATCTAATACCAGTAGAGGTGCATTGGAGAGGAATAGTCGTGCCAACGCAATGCGCTGTCGCTGTCCACCTGATAGAGCGGTGCCCCGCTCACCCACACTCGTTTCGTAGCCGTGCTGCAATTCACTAATAAAATCGTGGGCAACTGCCAGTCGTGCGGCTTCAATCACCTGTTCGGCACCAATGTCGGGGTTGCCAAGGCTGATGTTTTCTAACACTGACCCATTGAAAAGAAAATCTTCTTGCAACACTACGGCAACCTGCTGACGTAGGGACGCAAGGTCCGCACTCTTAATATCAAACCCATCAATCAAAATGCGACCCGATTCCACTGGATACAGGCGTTGAATGAGCTTCGAGAGCGTACTTTTGCCGGAGCCGCTCCGCCCCACTACTCCTACTAGCATTCCTGGCTGTACACTGAAGGAAATGCCGCGTAGTACAGGCTCTTGCGTTGGATAGTAGCGGAAAAATACTTGATCGAATGCGACCTGTCCTTGCAAGGGTGGCAGCACCAAGCCTGAACCTGCCTCAGCTTCGGGAGCCGTATTAAGGATGTCGCCAATACGATCGACCGAGAGAAGCACTTGCTGAAGATTTTGCCAAAGCTGCACTAGACGCAACAGTGGTCCTGTCATTCTACCCGACAGCATTTGGAAGGCAATTAATTGACCGATCGTCAGCTTCTGCTCAATCACCAGCTTGGCACCTACCCAAAGAATAATCAGGTAAGAGAAGTGAGTAAGAAAATCGGCAATATTGTTGCTGATGTTAGATGTCGTAGAGGCTTTGAAACCTGTGCGGATAAATCGAGCAAACAGCCCTTCCCAGCGATCTCGCGCTACGCGTTCAGCTGTATGCGCCTTGACCGCCTGAATCCCAGTAATCGTTTCGACCAGGAAGGATTGACTATCGGCGCTGCGATTGAAGGTTTCGTTCAACCAGTTTCGCAGAATTGGCGTTGCTGTCAACGTCAGCAGCGCAAAAAGAGGGACTACAGCCAGCGACACCCAGGTCAGCGGAATGCTGTAGGCGAACATAATCACTAGGTAGACGACAGCAAAAATCGCATCCAAAATGACCGTTAAGGCTGTCCCAGTCAAGAATTGGCGAATATTTTCGAGTTCTTGCACACGGGCAACCGTATCACCGACACGACGTGCCTCGAAGTACGATAGCGGCAGGCGCATTAAATGCCGGAAGAGTTGGGCAGAGAGGCTAAGATCAAGCCGCCGTGCCGTATGCGTAAAGATAAAGAGACGCAGAATGCCTAATCCCGCTTCAAAAAAAGCTACACCTAGGAGGGCAAGCGCCATCACATCTAATGTAGAGAGGCTGCCCTGTACCATTACGCGATCGATAACAACCTGCGTAATCACTGGGGTTGCCAGCCCCAAAATTTGTAGTGTGAAAGATGCCAGCAGCACCTCACCCAGCAGTTTGCGATAGTTCCAGATTGCTGGTAGGAACCAGGCAAGGCTAAAGGTCTCTTGCTTCTGGATTTGCTCAATTTGCCAAAGCTGACCATCCCAAACGCTTTCGACTAGCGATCGTGGAATACTTTCGCAGGTTTGGCTGGGGTTGAGCGGATCTGCCACGATGAGCCGATCGCCCTTGACTGCATATGCTATGACCCAGTGCGTGTTTGAGTCAATGGCAGTCCGCACTGAGCGAGGCAAAATTAGGCTTGAACCACTTGCAGCACCAGAGCTATCTTTCCACTGCATCAGTGCTGGCAGCCCAAGCTGACGCAAATTAGTCCAGGCAGTATCAATCCGTCGCAGTTGCAAGCCAATCTTTTCGGCAGCTTCTACAACTTCAGCCGATCGCTGTCCGCGTACCTGTCGTTGTACCCACTCTAACTGCGCCGGAATTTGGCAATGGCTAGCTGCCATGGTTAAGCAGGCGGCAGCAGTATTAACACCCGCTACAAAGGGAAAGCCAGAAACGGGTTGTGGTGTCTCGTTTGTCTGGGGCAAATGGTGATTGCGTTGCAGCGCCCAAAAGCGCTCAAGTTCGGCAGAGAAGACCTGATCCCATAGCTCGACCTTCCACTGGGCGATGACCACATCTTTGTCCGCTGCTCGAGCCTTCCAGAAACCGGGCAGATCCAGTCGATCGCCCAGCCAGTCGCCTTTCTTAAGTAGGGTTGATTGCCCTTCTTCGGGCACTAGTCGCACTTTGCCGGTGACAACCAAAAGTTGGCTACCAGGCTCATCGGTAGACCAGAGCATATCCCCTAGGCTAAACCGACGGATGGTCGCAGCTTGCTTAAACTGCACCTGCTGGTCGGGGTTTAAGAACGAGAGGGGCGGTACGTCCCAGGGTAAATCTGTCGTTAGTTCGTTGGTAATCATTCGTTTACCTGTAGCTTAACGGTCATGGTCTGAATTTTTTCTGATAGCCATTTTTCAAACAATTCGTTCTGCATCGCTTGCCGTAGCTGGTTGTCTTCCAGGGTCGCAGGCAAAAATTGCTCGACTCGAAAAATTGCCCAAAAGTTTTCAAACTCTAGCGGTCCGACTAGTTCGCCGGGACTGGCAGAATCGATCGCAGCTCTCAGTGCATCTGGCAGTGTCCCTCGGCTGACTGGACCCATCATGCCGTTGGCAACCCGCTCATCAGCGGTGGAATACTCTCGTGCCAACTGCTCAAAATTTGCCCCTTCCGCAATCTGGCTCTGCAATTCTTCTGCTAGCTCTTTGCTGGCAACGACAATGCGAGACAGCACAACGCGATCGAAAAAGATTTTGCGCTCAATAAAGTACTCTTGCAGGCGCTCGTTCGTTACCTGTGCCTTTAACTTTTCGAGCTTAAAACTACCCATGATTTGAGTATGAAACTGTTCATAACTCAAGCCGTTGCGGTTCAACCATTCCTGAAAGACCTTGCTATCTGTAAGCTGCTGCTGCAAGCGAAAATCAATCACTGCTTGCTCAACGATCGCAGGGCTAATCTCAATATCTTGCCTGGTTGCCAGCGATTGCTCTAGAACGTACTGCCGCAGAATATCACCAACGAAGGCTTGCAGCTTGCCTGCTGCTTGCAGATGCCGCAAACATTGCCGTAGAGAAAGGGGCTGTTCATCAACGACTAACAAGGCCTTTGATTCCGCTGCTTGTAATTCCATGGAGTAACTAAGTCTATTAAGGTCTAGAGTCTGTTGCTATCTTGCCCGAATTTACAGTGGCAATACCGAAAAAGCGAGTAAGTTTTTACGAAAATTCTACAGTTACATTGCTGCTATCACAGTAAGTTCGCTGAATCGGGCAAAGCTCAGTGCTTAAGGGTGCCATAACCTCAAGAGCAAGCACCACTTAGACGAGTCGATAGAACATAAGCATGAGGTGGGAAACTGAATTAAACCAATTGCTAACGACCAATACGTGAGTGAAAACACGTAGTATTGCCCTTGGGATATACGTAACACCCTCAACTTCAGTGAGTATAAACACTCTAATTAGAGGCGATGCTCATTTGAAACCAAGCATCTTTAAGCATCACACTTAGCATAAGAAACGATCGCCTGTTTCAGCAGGAAGCTGGTTAAAAGCTGAACGGTCTTGCAAATTATCTTCACATAAGTGCTTAGGCAGGAAAATCACCAGGTATAACCTACGACTACCGCTTTTATTAGCTGAGAATGATAATTCTTCCCCATAGAAGTTTTTAACTGCAGGGTGCAAACAAGCTGGTGACACTCTTCATTAAGGAGCGAGACATAGACGGAGGTGCCTGATTAAATGAAAATGGTTAGCAACCTGCAATTTTTCCATTTTCCTCTGCTAACAATCCGACCCAAGGGCATAAATAGAGCTAAACTCCGACTGATGAACCGGAGTTTTATGGCATAATGGTATGCTGTTCAACTGTAGCTGATGTAACTTAAACAGGAAAAACGCTTATGACTCTTCAACTAGGCGATACCGTCCCAGATTTTACTCAAGAGTCCAGCGAAGGGCAAATCGAGTTTTACACATGGGCAGGCGATAGCTGGGTCGTTCTCTTTTCTCATCCGGCTGACTACACCCCAGTCTGCACAACTGAACTGGGTGAAGTCGCAAAACTCAAGCCCGAATTTGACAAGCGCAACGTGAAAGTTTTGGCGCTGAGTGTCGATCCACCAGACTCGCATAAAGGTTGGATTGCTGATATTAACGAAACGCAAAACACAACAGTTAACTACCCATTGCTAGCTGATGCCGATCGCAAAGTGTCCGATCTATATGGCATGGTTCATCCCAATGCAAATGCGAAGGTAACAGTTCGTACCGTGTTCGTGATCGATCCTCAGAAAAAATTGCGTTTGACGCTGACCTATCCCCCGAGCACTGGACGCAACTTTGACGAAATCTTGCGAGTCATTGACTCACTGCAATTGACTGATAACTATGGTGTGGCAACGCCCGTTAACTGGAAAGATGGCGACGATGTGGTTGTGGTGCCCTCAATCTCTACGGAAGATGCCAAGCAACGCTTTCCAAAAGGTTTGACTGAAGTAAAACCCTACCTGCGGATGACACCTCAGCCCGATAAATAGAGTGATCGGAACAAACTGAATCACTAGTAAGTAGCGATCGCCACCATCGGACGATCGCTATTTTTATATCTCCGGCTCGATGCCAAGTGATCGTAACTGCAATCACCATGACATTTGGTGCTACTCGTAGCTTTGGATAGCCCTGAGCGTAATGCAAAAACTGATCAGCTAGAACGATCGCTGCTCAAGGTACTGCCATAGCCCTACAACAGCATCAACAATCGCATTAATGTGAACAGAGATCTCTGCCAACCGTTCACCATCAGAACTCGGATAGACGATCGCGGCTTGCGGTAAAAGCGTAGTCATTGCTGCTACCTGCTATCGCCTCAGTGCTGCCCTCAGTGCTGCCCTTTAGTCAGACTGCTACGGCGTACGAAAGCGTGGGTTGTTTTTAAGTTCGCTAAGTTCAAAAGTTTGTACCCAGTCAATAAAAGCTTCGTCGATCGCGGCTTGCGGCTTGATCAATAACGCGATGTAATGATTTTTCTGCTTTACAACGACAGCAGCAGACTCAGAGCCAAGAATTGTGACGTGGTGAAAGCCCTCTAGTTGCAGGGAAGACATGAGTAATGATCGCAAGCCAAGCGCTTGAAAAATGGTCTGTACCCAACTCATGTTATTGCCTTCGGGTGTTGTGAAGTACTCTTTAGGAAGACCGTTCAAGTCAAAAACAGCCGCGCCCATAACATGGTCGGAGTAGGACATGGATAAACTAGTGATGGACAGAGGAGATTGTAGCCGGGCGTCGGTAAGACTTGGCATAACGAATAGTTTCACTCACTGAGCATTCTATAGTGGCTAAAGGTTCGTGCTGTAACGAGTTCACTCGTCTCTTTGCAGGTATACAGCGTTGTAGATGCAGCCAGTTTTAGGTAGATAATCTCAGTCTAAAGAACTTATACACGCACTGCGTCCGTACAATCCTCATGGAAATGAGTTGCTCCTTATTAAGCATGGCATTGCTGATGAAGTCAGAGTGAATTATGGGCTTAGGGAGACGGATGTTCGTTATTTGAGTGAGAAATGTCATATGGCGATCACCAGCGATCCCTCTCCCATCCGCAGATCTTTTGCGCGGCTGTGGAACTCCTGAACGCTTGAGTTGTCTATCAGTTTAATGATTTGACTCAAGGTAGAGCCGATGGTTTCTCAAGTATTTAAGACTCGTGTATGCAAGACTGGAGCATTCAAGCTTGGGTTATTGAAGGCTGGAACATTTAGTGCGTTGGCGATCGCGGGCAGCTTTGTTTTATCTCATGCGATCGGTAGCGGTCTTGCTTCAGCCCAGGTAAGACCCGTGTTGCAGCAGCAGATTGCTCAAGCTGCCCCATCCTTTCAGTCATTAGAGCAAGCAGTACTGACACAAGTTAATCAGTATCGTGCGAGTCGAAAGTTGCCGCCCCTAAAGATGGACTCGCGCATTAGTGAACAGTCCCGGCTGCATAGTCAGGCTATGGCAAGCGGTGGCGTACCCTTTAGCCACAATGGCTTTAAGCAACGAGTGCAGGCGATCGCTCGTACCCTTCCCTACAGTCGTGCTGCTGAAAATGTTGCGTTTAATCAGGGTTACAGCGACCCTGTGCGCCAGGCGGTGCAAGGTTGGCTCAAAAGTCCTGGTCACCTCAAAAACATTGAAGGCTCGTTTGACACGACTGGCGTTGGCATCGCCAAAAATGCTAAGGGAGAATACTATTTCACCCAGGTTTTTATTCGCCGTCGCTAAAATTGGTCCGGTAAGTGTTATCTGATGATCATTCTGCGGTCTTGCTTTTACCGTCTGTCCCTTTTACCGATACCCTAGACCCTGTACCCTATTCCCTGACCCAGATGGCATTGGAAGATTTCCAGATTTGCGATCGCGATCTGTCTGAGCAACAGCTTGACGCTTATTTACAGGCAGACGCGATCGCGGTTGATACAGAGACAATGGGTTTACTGCCCCAGCGCGATCGGCTGTGTTTGGTGCAGCTTTGTGATGCCCACGATCACGTTAGCGTCGTGTCGATCGCCCGTGGGCAGACGGAGGCACCCAACCTGAAACGCTTGCTAGAAGCAGGCAGCAGCGTCAAAGTGTTCCATTTTGCTCGCTTTGACGTTGCGACCCTGCGCTACCACCTGGCGATCACTGTAAAGCCACTTTTCTGTACAAAAGTTGCCAGCAAGCTTGCCCGTACCTACACACCGAAGCATGGGCTCAAAGATTTAATCCAAGAGCTAGAGCACGTTGAGCTCGATAAAAGCGCTCAAAGTTCTGACTGGGGCAACGCGGCGAATTTATCACCCGAGCAACTTCGTTATGCTGCCAATGATGTTCGCTACCTGTTGAGTGCCCGCCAAAAGCTGATCGCTATGCTCAAGCGTGAGGAACGATGGTCATTGGCAGAACAGTGCTTTGAGTGCATTCCGACGATCGCCCAACTTGACCTAATGCAGTATCAAGGCTTGTTTGAACACTAAGCGTCGAGCTTCAGCTAACCTGTCCATGATCGTTCGGCTGTCCAGTGGCGATCAGACGATTGATACAGCAAGACATCCTGCAAACCTGCTGTGTCTAGCAGTGCGCGCAGTTCCTCTAATCGAAAGGCGGCACAAAGAGAATCTCGAAAAAGCTGCTGCTGGTGAGCATCGTAATCGTCACCAATGCTGCTAACAAGACTATCAACTGTGGCAATGTCTATTGGTCGAAGCAAGTCACGTAGTACGATCGCGCCCCGTGGCTTTAATACTCGCTTTAGCTCTTGCAAAAAGGGCAACGGCTCTGGCAAATGATGCACCAGGCTGTTGGAAACTACCGCGTCAAAGTAACCATTGGGATACGGCAACTGCTTAGCATCCTCATCAGCCAGGGTAATTTGAGCCTGCAAACCGGCTTGCTTCACGTTGGCAGCACCAATTTGTAGCATCGTCTTTGAGCGATCAATGCCAATCACCTGCCATTGCGGACGTTGTTGACAAAGCAAGATTGGAATGCGCGCTGTGCCAGTACCTGCATCCAACACCAGTGCTGACTCAGGCGCAAGCGCGATCACCCGCTCTGCAAAGGCTTCATTCACTGCGGTAAAATCCATTGCATCGTAAGCAACCGATTCTTCCCAGGTATCCATGACCTCTGGCTCAAGCACTCGCTGCATCACATGCTCTCCTGCTGTTGTCCAACCATCTTGTCGTTAAAATAGCGCTATGAGCCAACATCGCATCGAACCCCAGCCCGGACAAGAATCTGTTTGGGACTATCCACGTCCCCCTCGCCTGGAAGAGACGAGCAAACATATTCAGATTATTTTTAACGGTGTCACGATCGCTGACACTCATCAGGCAAAGCGGGTGCTAGAAACAAGCCATCCACCCGTCTACTACATCCCACCTGAAGATATCCAGCAAGACTACCTTATTAAAAGTCTGCGATCGACCTTCTGCGAGTGGAAAGGGCATGGCGCTTACTACAGCCTTGCAGTGGGTGACAAGCGCATAGATGATGTTGCCTGGTACTATCCTGAGCCTACGCCTGCCTTTGCGACGATCGCCAATTATGTAGCGTTTTACCCCGCTCCAATGGATGCTTGTTTTGTCAATGGCGAAAAAGTGGAGCCCCAACCTGGCAGTTTCTACGGTGGTTGGATTACCAGCGATATTGTGGGACCATTTAAAGGGGTTCAAGGCTCGTGGGGCTGGTAAGAACTAGAGCAACGCACCAGGGGAATACAAAGGAGCAGATACTTCCGCCTGGTGCTGCACAACCTATGCTCTAAAGCCGTTTTTCCAGGTATTGACCAATCATTTGTTGCTCTCCAGCACGCGAAATGATGGTTTGGCGAGTGCGATAATGCTGACCGATCAGCTTCAGTTCTTCCTCAAAAACGGAACCTTTGTACTCTGTGCGAAGACAGAGAGTGTTAGGGGCAGAGAAGTAGAAATCTGCTAAGACGGGCTTTGTCGTTGCAAAACCGCGATCGCGGTACAGCTTTGTCCCCCCGGCACCAAACAAGGTAGAACCTTCTGACTGTGGCTTCCCTGTCGCTGAATCATGGCTATCCCAAAGAACTTCAGCGCCGCAGGTTAATAGCGCTTCATCAATGCCATGTAGTGTTGCTAAATGGCATAGTTCAGGACTATTTGGCGTCAAAAACCGAATGGTAATGATGCTAACTACTTCCTTTGTTTCCCCTTCTGGAAGGGTATAGTAGCGCCGCTCGGACTTCCAGCGCCCTTCTGACTGCTGAAAGAAGTTAGCAATGAGAGATACGTCAGTCGTTTGGGTCAAATTTAGTAAAGAAGTCACTCAGTTCAGTCCTCACCTACGCCTAAAGAACACGCTCACTGGAAACACGATTCTGCCAAAATTCGCGTTTTTGTTATTTTTCTTAATATATCACTGATAGTCAAGACTGCTCAGTAATAGTACAGCCGCATCATGCTGGGACTAGAACATTGCTGTCTGTAGTGAGAGGCACAACCGTACCATCACTAGTGGTTGCAATCAGTCACTGGAATAAGGCGCTGACCAGTGGTTTACTAGTTTCATGATTCTGTTGTAGCAAATGCCCATAAAAGCACCATGCCTCCAAGTGGGTACTTTTAGGTTTCATTGGAGTAGAGCATTGACGATCGACTAAAGTTATGCTGCGTCTGGTAGCTTTTAGTCGCATGAGTAGCATTAACTAGCGGCAAGGCTATCTACCCTAAATAGGCTTGCTTAACTCGATCGTCACTTAATAATTCAGCCGCGTTGCCTGTCAAGGTAATGTAGCCAGCTTCTAGAACGTAGCCTCGATTAGCGTACTGAAGGGCAAGATTGGCATTTTGTTCCACTAGCAGAATAGTAACCCCTGCGGTATGGAGGGTTTGAATGCTGGTAAACAGTTCGCGCACGATCGTAGGTGCCAGTCCCAGGCTTGGCTCATCCAGCAGCAATAGTTTAGGGCGACTCATAAGGGCACGGGCGATCGCTAGCATTTGCTGTTCGCCACCGCTGAGAGTGCCTGCAAGCTGATGACGACGCTCTGCCAGTCGCGGAAAGGTGAGGAACTGTTGCTCAATATCCGCTTTGATGCCAAGGCGATCGGAGCGGGTATAAGCGCCGAGCTGCAAATTATCGAGCACCGTCTGTCGCGCTAAAATTCTGCGTCCTTCAGGGCTGTGGGCAATGCCTAGCTTGACGACGGCATGGGCACGCTGTCGAGTAATATTCTTGCCGTTGTAAAAAATATGTCCGTCACGCACACCGATTAGTCGAGAAATTGCCCGCAAGGTTGTGGTTTTGCCCGCGCCATTGGCACCAATTAGCGTGACCACCTCCCCTGCATAGATGACTAGATCGATCGCCTGCAACGCCTGAATGCCGCCGTAGTTGACGCTGAGTTTTTGAATGTCGAGTAAGGGGGAGGGCATGAGGCAGAGTGAAGAAGGAAAACGGCAGAGGGCAGAAGGCAGAAGGGGATTATTCGGCTCCTAGATAAGCTTCGATGACCGCTGGATTGTTTTTGACTTGCGCTGGATCACCCAAGGCAATGAGTTGTCCAAAGTCAAGGACGGCGATGCGATCGCACAAGCCCATCACCAGCGGCACATGGTGTTCGATGAGCAGCACTGTCAGGTCAAACTGATCACGAATTTGGCGGATAAAGTTACTCAGTTGATGCTTCTCGCTAGGGTTCATGCCGGCAGCAGGTTCATCTAGCAGCAGAACTTGCGGTTGCAGCGCCAAGGCACGAGCGATTTCCAATCGACGCTGGTTGCCGTAAGCAAAATTTTGAGCTTGTTCGTCAGCGCGATCGCTTAGTCCCACCAGTTCTAATAGCTCCCTTGCCTTTTGCCGAATTTGTCGCTCTTCACGAGGCGCAGGCGACAAGCCCAACACTCCCTGTAGAGTGCCACTGTGACTATGTATGTGCTGGGCAATCATGACATTTTCCAGTGCAGAGAGGTTGCCAAATAGTCGAATGTTCTGAAACGTGCGAGCAATGCCCTTAGCTGCAACTTGATGCGGACGGAGCCGAGAAAGATCTGCACCTTGATAGATCATCTGCCCACTAGAGGGCGGAATTAACCCAGTTACCAGGTTGAATAACGTTGTCTTGCCTGCCCCGTTGGGACCAATCAGCCCAAAAATTTCGCCTGCGTTAACAGTAAACGACACATTATTGACAGCAACTAGCCCGCCAAAGCGCCGACTCAGCCCTTTCGCTGCCAGCATCGGACGGCAATTAGATTCTGCGGTAGCATTGACAGGTTCCTTTGGGGGCATGGCATACGGTGGCGGAACATCACTAGCTCATGGCTTTATTGTCTTCGATCGCACCAAAGTTTTCGCTTTAATCCTGAAAATTGCTTACGTTCGCGCACTATGGCTTTTACCAGCATCTTTCCAGCGATCGGTCTGACCATCCTCTTCTTTGGTCTTGCCAAACTTATCGTTAAGCATTCAGCTTTTTACCAACAGATCGTGCAAAAAGCTGATCAAGCACAGTACAAAACGTTGGATGGCTTGCGAGGCTTTTTAGCACTGGGTGTTTTCTTTCATCATGCAGTTGTTAACTATCAATATTTTCAAATTGGCACTTGGCAAGTATCACCATCCAACTTTTACACGTTTGCGGGACAGGGCGCTGTTGCTTTTTTCTTCATGATCACCGGATTCTTATTCTGGTCAAAAGTAATTTCTGGTTCTAGATTCAAACTTAAGGATTTTTACATCAAACGTGCCTTGCGGGTTTTGCCAGCCTATTGGTTCTCGCTTGCTGTCATAGTTGTTATTGTGCTGATCATTTCTAACTTTTCCTTAAAAGTTAGCCTACCAAGATTCTTGATGCAAATTGGCAGTTGGCTGGTGTGTGGTATTTATGGATTTTCCAACGTCAGTAGCAACGTTTTTCCTGATATTAACTATTCATCCGTTGGCTTAATCAATGCTTCAGTCCAATGGACTCTAACCTATGAACTTCAGTTCTATTTAATTTTGCCGTTCTTAACGTGGTTTGCTAAACCTTCAAGGTTTATCGGCTTATTCCTCACTTTCTTAACGCTCTGTTTAGTCAGTAGCTATAAACCGTTACCAACGCTGATGAGCTTCCTTTTTGGCATGGCAGCAGCGTATTTAATCAAGCATCTTGAGCCAAAGAAGCGGTTTTTAGGTTGGCATACGTCGCTTGGTATTATGGTGCTTTTGGTCGCGATACCAATTATTCTACCGCCGCCCTATATCTATGATTTAGGAGCGATCTCCCTCATCTTTTGTGCCTTCGTGTTGATTGCACACGGCAATAATCTATTTGGTCTACTGACTGCGTCCGCGTCTAAATATCTCGGCACAGTTAGTTATAGCGTTTACCTGCTGCATGGCATCGTTCTTTTCTCAGTGCTGCGGCTCGTTAATCGGATTTACCCAATTGCCGGTATGAATCCAATTTATTTTTGGATGCTCGTAGGACTATGTGGCTTGATGGTTATTAGTTTGTCTGGGTTGACCTATCGGTATGTTGAGTATCCGTTTCTACGGGTGAAGCTAGCCGTTAATTCAGTTGCGAAATCAGGCTCTTCTCACACCGATCGCTATCCAGTTAAGAAGTAGACACCATACAAACGTAAAGCAAAGGGATGGTCATACTTTCTGTACTTTGCTGTAAGTAGACGCATCTTGCAACACAAGAGTATTGTTTGGGCACAGGGGAGATGCTGCGATCGACATCTGAGTCTGCCGAAGCATGATGCCCATCTAGGTTCTCTGGCGAAATTTACGTGGCTTGAACAGGTTGGGGCTAACAAGACCCTGCGGAAAAAAGACGGAGCCAACCACAATCAGCAAGCCAAACAGAATTAAGCGACTGTCGCGGAGAAATTGCGCTAACCAGGGGGGCAAACCAGGCAGATCGGCAGCAGCACGCAAGATTTCTGGCAGAGCCGTGAAGACCATACCACCCACAACCGGACCAACAACCGTTCTGGAGCCACCAATCAGCACAAAAGTGAGGTAAATGATGCTGACATCAAAGGTGCCTTGTCGCGTATTCCAGGTATTGAGAAAGTGAGCGCTGACGGCACCAACTATGCCTGCCAGCATGGCACCCAGCGCAAACGCTAGCACTTTGTAATAGGTCGGGTTGATGCCCATGGCATCGGCAGCTAGTTCGTCTTCGCGAATCGCAATCAGTGCCCGACCAACACGGATGTTTTCGAGCCGATAAACAAAGAGGCTACTGATGACTAATAAGGGAAGGACAATCCAGAGGTATTCGATCGCCGTCTCAAAGGGTTGCGGAATGCCAAAGATGCCAACTGCACCGCCCGTAATCTCTAGATTTAATGCAAGAATGCGGAGAATTTCAACGAAGGCAATAGTAGCGATCGCCAGATAAATGCCCCGCAGCCGTAAAGCTGGAATGCCAACAACGATCCCTAACAGCCCACAAACTACCCCCGCTAGCAGCATCTCCAACAGCAGCACTGGGATGGGAAAATTGCCGTCAGTCTTAAAGACTTGCGTAGACAGAATCGCAGCGATGTACCCCCCCAGTGCATAAAAGCCGGGACTTGCCAGCGATAGTTGACCTGCCATTAACGGTAGGTAGAGCGATAGCCCCAACACTGCCCCCAGCAACATGGAGACGATTAGAAACCCATAGATAGAGAAAAAATCAGTCATTACAGGGAGATTGGACAGGCTGAATACGAAAGAGCGATCGCGATTCAAAACAGAAAGAACCTCCAATAACGACGTATCGGAAGTTCTTTCTCTTCATAACAACGATCAGTCCTGTCATTTTACTCCCTCCACCCACAACATTGAGGAAGTTACAACAGCCGTATTATGTGCCTAAACAGCCCAATAGTTTTGCTTGATCCAGATCTGCATTTCTGCTTCAGATTCTGTCACCAGTCGTTGCCCTGTTTTGGGGTAATAAACGCTCCAGCATTCATGCCCGTTGTCGTCGATCGTCTGTGTAATTTGAAGCTGATACAGACTGGGCATCGTGTCCGCCAAATTGTTCCATAAGCGCTGAAACCACGCTTTCATCACGCTAGAGGAGCCGAACGACACAGCCTTCTGCTCTACCGTCAACTGCTCATATTCACGCTCTAGCAGCGCCGTCAACTGAACGTTGTGGCTGGCTCTTGCTACTTCTAAGCGGTGAGAAAGAGAGGCAACCATGCTAGACAGGTGTTTCAGTTTCAGCGCGGGATCGTTAATCAGCGTGGACGTAGGCATAGCGGCTCGTTCATCAGTATCACTATTTATAAACTTAGCGCTTTACCGCAAGTCTTTAGTAATAACAGTACATTTTGATACAAAACTCGCTGTTGTTAGGCTGTGATCATCTGAACCGTCACCACCACGGTGCTGATTTGTTGCATTCTTTCAGGACGACTAAAAGTATGACGGATGCGCTTTGCCAGCAACAGCAAGTGGTGTTAACGGGACTGAGTGATGCGGCAAAACAACTCAAGCAATGAAGCGAACAAATTTGTTTTTGCCAAGCTGTAAGACTTTACCAACCAGATCATGAGGTGAATCAAACACACGATCGACCGTATCAACCTTCTCGCCATCTAGCTTCACTGCACCGCCTTGAATCTGTCGTCTCGCTTCAGAGCTGCCTTTACATAAACCGCTAGCGCTAACCAGATAAAACACCTTGGCGGGAAACTGTATAGAAGACAGGGAGAACTCTGGAACAGTATCCGCGTTGGTAGTGTTGCCTTGCACAAGGGCGATCGCGTCTTGCTGTGCCTGTTTCGCTGCCGCTTCACCATGAAACTGGGTCACGATCGTCAGCGCTAGCAGCTTTTGAGCGTCACGGGGGTTTGGAAGTATTTGGTCGATCGGCAAAGCGGTCAGCAGTTCAAAGTACGACTTCAGCAATGCGTCAGGCGTTTTCTCTAGCTTGGAGTACATCGTCAGCGGGTCTTCCGATAGCGCTACATAGTTGCCGAGAGACTTCGACATTTTCTGCACGCCATCAGTGCCCAGCAAAATGGGTACGAGTAGCCCAAACTGAGGGCGCAGACCAAAATGACGCTGTAAATCTCGACCGATCGCAATATTGAACTTTTGATCAGTTCCGCCCAATTCCACATCGGCTTCAACCGCAACCGAGTCGTAACCCTGCATCAGTGGGTAGAGAAATTCATGCAGGTAAATGGGGTCGCCTTTGTCGTAGCGTTCTGAAAAGCCCTCTTTTGCTAGCATTTGCCCGACGGTGGTGGTTGCCAGAAGTTGCAGAATTTTGCTTAAATCCAGGCTAGACAACCACTCCGAGTTGTAGCGGATTTCTAAACGACCCGGTGTGTCGAAGTCTAGAATGGGGCGTACCTGGTTCAGGTAAGTCTGGGCGTTGGCACGCACTTCATTTTCATTCAACTGACGACGCACTTCGGATTTGCCGGTGGGGTCACCAATGCGAGCAGTGAAGTCGCCAATAATCAAGACAGCCGTATGCCCAGCATCCTGAAACGATCGCATTTTCCGCATAGGAATACTATGCCCCAAATGGATGTCTGCACCTGTGGGATCAATACCCAACTTGATGCGGAGGGGGCGATCGCTCTGTGCCAACCGCTGCGTCAGGTTTTCATCACTGCTGGCAGACTCTACCTGATCGGGAAAAATTTCGCTGATGCCGCGCTGCAGCCAGGACAAATTGGACATTATGTTCAGATAACGGGAGAACGCAGTTATAGACAGCTTGACAGTTTCATTGCTCGTTTCACAGAGCTAGTTGGCTTCGAAGACGAGCCAATAGAGCCACCGTGTTTGTTTGTAAAGCTAGCAACAAGCTGTCTGCCATTAATTTAACGTGGTTTGTCATCCATCCCGTAGTTATGATGTTAACCTTGCTGCTAAAGCCATGCGGATACCTCCGTTTTAGGCGTGAATAGTATGATTGAGTACCTGTGACGCGATCGCTAGTAGCGGTGATCGCGCTCGGTCAAGCCCTGCCCGTTCAATGATTGTAAGGATCTAAAGTCGTCGTGGCATCCAATACACTTCAACAACGCAAACAACCTGGCGCACCAGAGACAATTTATCAGGTTGTCAAAACCGTCGGCAAGGTGACAGGTGGCATGGTGCTCGGCGTTGCGATGCTGTCGAGCTCTGTAGTGGCAGGTGGTTTAGTTGGCTTAGCGATTAGCTTTCGCAATTTGCCCGATGTTCGTATTCTTCGTAGCTATGTACCCAGCGAAACGACTCATATTTACGATGTCAAAGGCAAACTGCTAACGAGCATTCATGGTGAAGCAAATCGGGAAGTGGTGCCGCTCGACCAGATTTCTCCCGATCTAAAGCGGGCAGTCTTGGCGATCGAAGACAGCTACTTCTACTCTCATCGTGGCGTGAATCCCGGTGCCGTCCTCCGTGCCTTCTTGGCAAACTGGTCAACGGGCGCAACGGTCGAAGGTGGCTCCACGCTGACGATGCAGTTGGTTAAAAACCTGTTTTTGACTCCTAAACGTGCCTTCAGCCGCAAAGTGGCAGAGTCTGTGCTGGCGCTACGGCTAGAGCAAATCTTCTCGAAAGAGCAGGTTTTTGAAATGTATCTGAACCAGGTTTACTGGGGACACAATACCTATGGGGCAGAGACGGCTGCTGAGAGCTACTTTGGAAAATCGTCTGCGAAGCTGACGCTGGCGGAATCTGCAATGATGGCAGGGCTGATTCAAGCTCCCGAAAGCCTCAGTCCTTTCATTGATTACAAAGGAGCGAAACAGCGACAGTTAACTGTGCTGCGTCGGATGAAAGACTTGAACTGGATTACCCCTCAAGAAGAAGCCATTGCCCGTAAGCAGCCACTGAAGCTAGGAAAGATTACCTCGTTTCAGGGCAGCACCATCCCGTATGTTACTGAAGCGGCGGTGCAGGAGTTGACGAAGCGCTTTGGGAAAGATGCCGTACTTAAAGGCGGTATGCGGGTTCAAACGACAGTCGATACTAAGCTTCAGCGTGTTGCAGAAGATGTGGTGAAGCGAGGGCACGCAAATCTAGTGAATCAAGGTGTTTATGCCGATCAAATGGCTCTGGTAGCCGTTGACCCACGCACCCATTTTGTAAAGGCAATGGTAGGTGGGGTTGATCATCGCAAGAGCCAGTACAACCGAGCCATGCAATCCCTTCGGCAGCCTGGTTCTGCTTTAAAGCCATTTGTCTATTACACGGCATTTGCCTCTGGTCGCTATGCGCCTGAGTCGACGGTTTCAGATTCGCCTGTAAGCTATCCCGATGGCTATGAATACTACTCGCCGCAGAACTACGATAATTCGTTCGCTGGTCCCATGTCCATTCGGAGGGCGCTTGAACAATCGCGTAACGTGCCAGTCGTGCGGCTTGGTCAGGACATAGGTCTAAATAAGGTGATTGATGTCATGCGGACGATCGGCGTTCGTAGTCCAATCGAGCCTGTTGTTTCCTTACCGCTAGGCTCGGTTGACCTGACTCCGCTAGAAATGGCTGGAGCCTACGCTACCTTTGCCAGCAACGGTTGGTACTCTGAAACAACGTTAATCGTGCAAGTTACAGACAGCACCGGCAACATCTTACTGGACAACACGCCCAAGCCGCAGCTTGTACTTGACCCGTGGTCTACAGCTTCACTGACAGATGTACTACAAGGAGTGATCACGCGCGGGACAGGGGTGTCAGCAAGGCTTGATCGTCCTGCTGCTGGCAAAACAGGTACGACTTCATCTGAACGCGATATCTGGTTTGTCGGCTATGTGCCTCAGCTTTCAACCGCTGTTTGGGTAGGTAATGACGACTATCGTCCGATCGGCAGAGGCGCGACGGGTGGTGGCTATGTCGCTCCCGTATGGCGCGACTTTATGCAACAGGCTTTACGAGACGTACCAGTCGAGAATTTTCGATCGCCCTCTGAATTTAGCCGACCTTAGAAAGCAGTTGGTTGGTTGTTTTTGGTTGTTAGACAGTCCTTCTAGCAGCTAAAAACTAACAACCAATAACTATCACACCGTTTTTTCTACCTCAGCTTTCATGCGCTCTAAAGTCCGGTTCATCTGGTCAAACATTTGCTGCGGCGTCATGCCAAACTGACCAAGCTGTGTGCGGAGTTGCTCTACAGTCATTTGCGCCATAAAGTCCTCCGATAGCTCAAACCGCTTCATAAACACACGGTAGCGATCCATAATGGCTTCCATCTGTTCGATGAAGAGCTTTTTACCCTCACGATCGAACTTCCCATAATCAGCTCCAAGCGTCATCAGCGATTGGTAATCGCCAAAGAGCTGCTTGGCTTCTTGCTGCACGATTTCAGAATCAAAGAATCCCATCGCTTTAAGTTTTTGCTAATAATTTTGACTAGAGAGAATGCTGCTTACCGGGGCTTTTAGGTACAACTGAACCTGTTAGACACAATTATTCTAATTCAATGACTGGATTCGTTTAAGCCCCTAGTAAGTAGGGGTTTCACTACCTCAAGCTCTGAGCCTGCACGTATCCCATTGCCACATCATAGATACCCCTTGTTCCCAGCCCTTTTAAGGAGAAGGGAGCAAGGTTCAAATTCTTCTCCTTAAGGAAAGAGACTTGGGATAAAGGTTGAAAGACTTGGTTACAAAGGTAAGATGCTCCCTCAGCCGTTACCGACAGACCTCACATAGTTCGATGATTTTTGTTTGTAAGGTGAGCCGATCATCCGCTCCACGTTTGAGGCTTGCTTCTAGCTCTAACAGCAGAGGCAGCGTTTGAAGCAGTGTGTGGGCTGACAGTGACTCAACCTCTTTTTGAAGAAAGTAGAGACGTTTGGGGTTTCGGAGTTCTGCTGCTTGAGCGATCGCTTGCTCGTTACGTTCACCTGCTTCCCGCATCACTTTAATCCAAACCCAGGTGCGAAACTGTGTAACCAAACTACTAACAATGCGTAGTGCGGGTTCGTTCTGTCGCAGTAAGTCTGCAATAAGGTCAAGTGCTTGAGCCGTTTGCCCCTGGCGGATAGCGGCAGCAAGCTGAATGGTGCTTTGGCTGCTGGCTGTTACAAGGGTGGCGATCACGGTTTCGTCTAACGGCTGCTTTGAGTCGCCAACATAGAGCCGCAGTTTTTCTAGTTCACTATGCAGTTGGCGGGTATCGTTACCGACTAACTCTGCTAGCAGCTCTGCACCATGCGTTGTCAGCTTCACCCCGGTTTCCTGAGCAAGCTGCTTTACCTGTTTAACTAACAAATCGGTTTTCCAGGTTGGAATCAGCCCAAACTCCTGAATCGTGGCGTGCTTTTGCAGCAGTTTGGTCGATTTCAAGCGACTGTCAGGTTTGCTGCTTGTCGTCAACAGTAGAGTTGTCGTCTCGGGAAGCTCTGGCAACGTGCGTTCTAGCTCGGTCAGCAGGCTCTCAGGGCACCGTTGACAAAGCGAGGTCTCTGCCAACCAAACGAAACGGTGAGCTGCACCAAAGGGTGGCGTCATGGACTGATTGAGCGCCTGCATAATTGCGGTAGGCTGGTCAGCAGTGATTTTGTCATAGTTAAAACTGCTCCAGACAGGATCGAGCAATTGCCGATGGAGTGCTGTTGCTGCCTGGGCGATCGCAAAATCATCCTCACCCCAGTAAAGGTAAATTGGCATTTAGAATACCGCCTCTTGTCGCTCGTAATTGTATTGTCCTAGCAATCCTGTCAGACTGGATTTAGATTATGGTGGGGATCAAGTAATTTCCAAATACTGGACCTTACAAGCCAGCCTTTGCACGATCGGCGCTTCCAGCTTAAGAAGACGAGATGATGCAGAGAGCTGCTAAAGTAACCAGTCGTAACAATATATTCAGTACCTTGCGAGGCGATCGACATTGGACGAGAACTACCAGACTTACCTGAATCGGGCAATGCGTCTGACATTACCAGAAACATATCGCTCACAGGTGCAGCACCTTCAGGAATCTCCTAAGTTTCAACGGCACGCTGAAAAAGGGTGGCAACCCACTCCCTTTCCGGGCTATACAATTGTGACCCCGCCAGGAAACGAAGAAACCGGAAATGCGGCGTTGTATGAGAGCTTGAAGCAATATCAGCAGCAGTTAGCGCAGCAATTAGGCGCTGACTTGTTTGTGCCAGTGCCACCTGAAAGTTTTCACCTGACGCTGGCTGACTTGATTTGGGATAGCGCTTATCGTGATACCAGTCAGCACAAGCCTGATTTTGAGGTGCAGCTTCAAGAGCAGATTGCAACGATCTTTCGTCAATCGCAAACGGTTGCTGAAGGTAAGCCTTTGCACTTTCAAGCGCTAGGACTCATGGTGATGCCACGGGCGATTGCCATTTGCTTGGCACCCGCAGACGAGCATTCCTACGATCGAGCGCTCAAGCTCCGTCGCGCTGTTTTCCAGAATTCTGACTTAATTGGCTTGGGCATTGAGCAGCAGTATTATTTTACGCCTCACATTACTCTGGGCTACTTCGGTACCATTCCAGCGCCCGAAGCATTGACCACGCTTGGCGATCGCTTTGTGCAACTTAACCAGCAATGGCTGGAGCAAGAGGCAAATGTCTTTGAGGTGAAGCGAGCAGAATTGCGTAAATTTGACGATATGACTCACTACTATCGAGAACCTAACTGGGCAGTCTTTACGTTTTAAGTTTACGTGTGGCTGCGTTTTAACTTAAACCTTAAAGGTGGGTTTTGACAGTTGCTCTACGCATTGCCTACCAGATGCTCGTGACAAGGACTGTAAGCTAGCATGATCCACGATCTGAGGTGCAGATCGTGGATTAAAGCATCTGTAAACTTCACAATCTATAGGGACAAACGCCTCTGATCCTGGTAGGAAGGCGATACTATGTTCTGAAAGAGAAAACCTGCTTTTATTGAATCTTTGTCCCTTAGAATGAGACGATTGCAAACTTTAGGCACCTATGGGGTTACTTTTCGTCAGTACAAACAACACTCTACTCTCAGGCTTGATTGCTCGTTGAACGTGAAAGTCGCTCGTAACTATAGGACAGTCTTTGCGTCTTATCTGGCAGTTTTCTAGCCGCTTGAACAAGGGCAAGCTACGACCGAAAGCAGTGTTTGCACGCGATCGTACCCTCCAGCTTTAAGGCTTTGTTTTTCCCAAATCCTTCTTTATTGCTGGAACTTATCGCACCCGAAATAGTTCAAAGCTTATTGAAACCTCTAGTGTGCTAGTTTTTACAGTGTCATATCTAACGATGATGCAACCTTCTTCTCTACGTTTTATGCTTCATGCTGGCTTGTCACGCCTTCTGCTTGTTGGCGCACTTTCTACAGTGGGAGTGCTGGCTAGCTATACTCCTAGCCCGACGCAGCGATCAATCACTCTCGGTCTAGGAGAAGCTGCCTCTGCTCAATCGCCTACGCCTCCAGTCAGCCAGTATGCCCGTGCTGCATTATTCATCGAGCAGGAGCGTCAGCAAGACCATGCCGAGGTGAAGCGCATTATGGGCGGTAATGTGCCTGATGATGTGTGTCGTCAAAAAAACATTCCCTCGGCTGTACGTGACATCTGCAATCGCTTCCTCAAGCGCTCTGCCGATATCATCAAAGAAAATGGGTTGACCATTGCCCAATTTAACGAAATGACGCGGCGGAAAGAGAGCGACCCAGCCTTGCAACAGAAAATTCAAGGCGAGTTACTGAAGCTACAGAAGACAGCGCCTTAGCTGCTGCTTATCAGGACCGGTTGAACACGAGCGAAAAGCGGTTAGCGTTTTCTGACCTCCCTGGCAAAGGGACTGGTCGTGCTTAAAGCTCTGCGCGATCGATAATTTTTTCAGTGAGCGATCGCTGAATGAGGGTGCTGGCTCGATCATTGTAGCGTTGCAATTTACGCCTCTAAAACAGCTAAAACGTGTTTTTTGATACTTAATGCGTGGTCATGATTCTGTAAACCCTTATTGAGGGCACTGTGATTACTTAGCCTTTTGGCTCAGTGGCTTTGATGGCAGTTGGTTAAATTTGGGCGGTCGACTCAGCAAGGCTTAAAGCCTCTGCAAAACTAACGCAGTTCAAAGCCTTGAGCTTAAGTACAGCAGTCACAATCAGTCTCTGGCAACAACGCAATTAGTAGGAGGTTTGCATGAGTGGACTTGGCGGTCTCAATAAAGCGCCCGATGGGGTTGTGCTTGGGTTAGTGCAACTGCAACTGCCTAATGTTGTTACACCTGAAGACCTGTCCGCCCAAACGCAGCGCATTGTTGAGATGGTTGGCAAAGCGCGCCGCAACCTACCGACGATGGATCTAGTTGTATTCCCAGAATATGCCCTGCATGGTCTCTCAATGGACACCAATCCAGAGATTATGTGTCGCTTGGATGGACCTGAAGTGCAGGCATTCAGCGCCGCGTGTCGGGAACACAAAATCTGGGGCTGCTTCTCGATCATGGAGTTCAACCCACACGGTAACCCCTACAACAGCGGCATTATTCTCGACGATAAGGGCGAACTCAAGCTCTATTATCGCAAGCTGCATCCCTGGGTGCCTGTGGAGCCGTGGGAACCCGGTAACTTGGGCATCCCCGTTTGCGAAGGTCCTAACGGCAGCACCTTGGCGCTCATCATTTGCCATGATGGGATGTTCCCCGAAATGGCGCGAGAATGTGCGTATAAGGGTGCTGATATCATGCTGAGAACAGCGGGCTATACGGCACCTATTCGCCACTCGTGGCAGATTACTAACCAGTCAAATGCGTTCTGTAATCTGATCTACACGGCATCTGTCTGTATGTGTGGCTCAGACGGTTCCTTCGACTCAATGGGCGAGGGGATGATCGTCAACTACGATGGCGTGCCGATCGTGACGGGGAACGGTCGCCCGAATGAAATTATCACTGGCGAAGTGCGCCCCAAACTGCTTCAGGAAGCACGCCGCTACTGGTCAGTCGAAAATAATATCTACCAATTTGGGCATCGTGGCTATGTAGCTGTCAAAGGTGGCGCTCAGGACTGTCCCTACACCTATATGCAGGATTTGGTGAACGGTGCCTATCGTCTGCCCTGGGAAGAGGAAGTCATCCACACCGATGGCACATCCTGTGGCTTTCCAGCGCCTACGCGAACGTATGAAGCGGCTCCCCAAGTGAGTGAGCCAGAGAAATTGCTTGCTATTGATCACGCTCAGAGTTAGGCACTGAGAGTAACTGAGGCGCATCGTCTGCGCCATTGATCATCTTGCTCAAAGCCGTTCTCTTAGGGATTCACGATGGGATGTTATCTTGCTTCAGATCCGTATCCATATCCGTTCAATGGTGATCTGCGCCCGGAAAATACAGTTTTTCTCATCATTGACATGCAAACCGATTTCTGCGGCATCGGGGGCTATGTCGATCAGATGGGATATGACCTGTCGCTGACGCGGGCACCGATCGCGCCAATTAAAACGGTACTAGAAGTGATGCGATCGCAAGGCTTTCACGTGATGCATACGCGCGAAGGTCACCGACCGGATTTAGCAGATTTGCCAGAGAACAAACAATGGCGATCGCGTCAGATTGGCGCAGGCATTGGTGATCCCGGTCCTTGCGGCAAAGTGCTGGTACGCGGCGAACCCGGCTGGGAGATCATTCCCGAGCTGGCTCCTCTACCCGGAGAACCCGTCATCGACAAGCCAGGTAAAGGCTCCTTCTATGCCACTGACCTGGATTTGTTGCTGAAGCGCCTTGGCATCCAAAACATTCTGCTAGCGGGCATCACCACCGATGTTTGTGTGCACACCACTATGCGCGACGCGAACGATCGTGGTTACGAATGCTTGCTGCTCTCTGACTGCACTGCTGCTACGGATTACAACAACCATTTAGCCGCCCTTAACATGGTTAAAATGCAGGGCGGTGTGTTTGGTGCTGTTGCCGATTCACAAGCGCTGCTGGCAGCGATCGCCTGAGTTCAGCATTTTGAGTGAGGCATAGTGGCTTTGTTTCAAAGCTCACAACTCATCACTACAGCCGCACGTCTTTCAAATGCTTGCGTGGCTCAAAGCTGCGGTTAGAGCGGATTTTTTCGTAGTACTCGCGCTCGATCGCGCTGATCTCTTTAGGGGTTGCAATGACAACCTTCACCATTTGATCGGTGCGATCGCCCTTTGGGCTACGCCAGCCTTTGCCTTTGAGTCGCAGCGATTGACCGGATCGAATGCCAGCAGGTACATTAACTGTCACCGTACCATCCGGTGTCGGCACCTCAATTTGAGCGCCCAGCACGGCTTCATCAGGGGCGATCGCTACTTCGCAAACCAGATTATCCCCTTCAAATTGGAAAAAGGTGTGCGGTGCGATCGCTACTGAAAGATAAAGATCACCTCGTTGACCAGGGGTATAGGTACTGCTCCGCCCTTTGCCCTTAATCCGAATGCGGCTGCCTGGTTTCGCGCCAGGAGGAATACGCACCTCAAACTCTTCGCTACCCAGCATTAAGCGCTTCTGTGCGCCATGAAAGGCATCCGAAAGCGTTAGCGTCAGCGTGGCTTCAGCATCCAGCCCCGTACCGCCTGAGTCCGAGAAATCGCTAAAACCGCCAGGGGCACTTCTAGAAGTACGGGCACCCGTTCCACTACGTCCAAAGCCAGGGTCGCTGCCCATCCGACCCAGGAGTTCATTAATAAAATCGTCGAAGTTGCGGTATTGCCCGAACTCGATATTGTCAAAGTCGTTACCACCACGGGGATTGGAGCTAAAGGGAGAGCCGCCTTGCCCCGCCTGCCTCCAATACTGCCCAAACTGGTCATACTTCTGCCGTTTTTCTGGGTCTGCCAGCACCTCATAGGCTTCGCTGACTTCCTTAAAGCGAGCCTCAGCCGCCTTATCACCTGGGTTCATATCTGGGTGATACTTACGCGCCAGCTTACGATAAGCCTTTTTCAGCTCGTCGGCGTTGACAGTTCGATTCACTCCCAAAATGGCGTAGTAATCTTTGAAGTCAGTTGCAGCCATTCATCCTTCTCCTCTGAGGATTCAGCCTCTTATCCAAAACCCTTTTTGCAGCTCTATAAGCTTGCAGTTGCCTACAGCATTGATTGGGTACGATCGCCAACCTAAAAAGACTAGGGCAGGGCAAAAAGAATCTGTCCCTCTACTCTACATCGGGTATCGAAGGCTGATCTGCCCGTCCCGCTCTTCGCTTTGATTCTAGCCTATCAAAAACCTTCATCTTGGTGGGTACAGGTACGGATTTCAAGCACACGATCGCAGCCCTCTTCAACAGCAGGCGGTGCACCCATTAAGCAACGATGCATTTTCAAAATAACAGTGTCAGGCACCTGTCGATCGCGTTGCTGGTTGCGTTGTAGGCAGATGTTTAGCGGTGTATTCAACCATATGCAAATGATGTTGGTAAACCCGCAACCGCGAGCCAATGCAATCGCACGACGACGATCGCGCCGTACTGCGTTAGTAGCATCATAAATGGCTTCAAGGGACTGCCCAGTGGCAATTTGCCATGTTGCCTGCTGCAATTGCCTACCAACTTCTCGCCAAACTCGCAGCCAATTGCCTTGAATTGCTTCGTCGCCAAAAAGCTGCGATCGAATCGCATCAGTGGAAATCAAACATCGCTGTGGACAGTCGCGTAAAAGTGCTGCTGCTAAGGATGACTTACCACTACCAGGCAACCCAACCAGCAGAAGGAGCCGGATAGCTTGCGGGTCCAACGCTGGTAGATGAGGGAGTGGGGAGAGATCGAAGGGATCAGACAAGGATGTCAAACCAGTGCTGCAAGTCAAACGCTGCGACGTAAGAAACGTTTCTGGGAAGCTGCTTGAAGCTGCTTATAGATGTAAGTGTCTCGCTTGCGCTGCAAACAAGATACTTAGACTACAGCTTTAAATTTAAGTAACGTGCTTTCCTAAAAAGTCTGCACAGCCTGTCGACCCTACGGTAAGTAAGCTACACCCTAGCCCTCTCCTAGCAGAAGAGAGCTGGGGTGTAAACCCTTTCCCCTGGGAAAAGGGTAAATTACGTAACGACTAGCTTCTAAATCACTGTTCCGTCAGCAATAACCGAGTTCTTTAGAACTACCACAATGCCGCTGCGAATGTAGAAGCCTTCACTTTCCCGCTCAGCTTCTTCAACCCGATCTTTGTTAATGATCTGGACATTACAACCAATACGGGCATTTTTGTCGATGATGGCACGGCGAATGACAGTATCAGCACCAATACCAAGTGGCACCTCGTCAGTACCACAGTCCTGCCCTGACTGGCGTTCGGCAAACGGTTGATAATGGTCAGCACCCATAATCAGGGCGTCTTCAATTGTGGAGCCTGCCTCAATGCGCGATCGTACTCCCAGTACTGAATGGGAGATCGAGCAGTTTTTCAGAATACAGCCTTCGCTGATGATAGATTCCCGTACGTGGCAATCTAGCAACTTGCTTGGTGGCAGGTAGCGCTGACGGGTATAGATGGGAGCATCTTCGTCGTAGAAGCTGAAGGGCGGACGTGGTTGCTGCGTCAACGCCAAGTTCGCATCATAAAAAGACTCGATCGTCCCAATGTCTTCCCAGTAGTCGTTGAAGAGGTAAGCCTGGAGGTTGTAATCTTTTGCCGAATTGGGAATAATCTCCTTCCCGAAATCGGTTTGCTCTGGAAAATCACGCAGAAGCTTGACTAGTGCTTCCCGCTTAAAGATGTAGATTCCCATGGAGGCGATGTAGGGCTTCTCTTTCGCCTCGTCTGCCGTTAGTCCCAAGACAGTCGTATCAACTGCCATCGTGCTCAAGGCATCACCTTTCGGCTTTTCGCTAAAGTCGATAATGCGTCCAGCATTGTCAATCTTCATCAAACCAAAGTCAGAAGCCCGACGATGATCCATTGGCACAACTGAGATCGTGACATCTGCCCCAGTCTCGCGGTGCCGACGCACAAAGTCGCCATAGTCCATGCGGTAAAGATGGTCGCCAGACAGAATCAAATATTCGTCGGCTTGCCATTCTTGAAATAACCAAAGATATTGCCGTACTGCGTCTGCCGTACCCTGAAACCAGTTTGGGTTTTCTGGTGTTTGCTGGGCAGCTAGCACCTCGACGAACCCCTCGGTAAAACCCGTCGTGAAGTTATAGGCACGAGAAATATGGCGATTTAGTGACGCAGAGTTGAACTGCGTCAGCACATAAATCTTAAAAATGTCTGAGTTAATACAGTTGCTTACCGGGATGTCAATCAAACGGTACTTACCTGCGATCGGCACAGCAGGCTTCGCACGCAGTTTGGTCAGCGGATAGAGGCGTGTACCTACACCGCCACCTAAGATAATGGCTAAAACTTTTTTCACAACAAACCTCTCGGCTCCCAGTTTGCTTTCAAGTCTAGTGTGAGCCTGTATGGTTAAGTTTGCAAGGGCTGAAGGGAAGAACGTTTAAATTTGGTATCTATAAAAGGGAAGAAGCTGCATAGCAATCGCAACAAATGTGTTGCAGCTTACAACGCTATCTACACAGCATGAGCGAATAGCATTAGACCCAGTGAGTCTGCTTTAAGCCTTAGACCAATGCCCTTTTTACATACTGTAAAGCAAGCTCCTCATGCCTGGGATTTCCTTTCTATAAAGGGGATTGAAGGGAACAATCAGGGAAATCTATAGCTAACACTTTTTGCATTAGTGTGACTACGTGCAGCAGCATCGGAAGTAGAACTGTGCTGAGTGATTCGCAAGCAAACAGGCTCGTAGTGAAGGTTGAGCCAATTGTCTTAGCCGCTTCGAGCAAAATTTCCAATAGCAAAATTAGTACCGTTCTAATGTTTCTAAGAACACCTTGACACCTTTTTCACTAGTTGCTTCCATTCGCTGCAAACACTGTTCAATTCTTATTGGTAGTCCACAGCATAGCGACTGCAACTAAATTTAAATTGCATCATTTCAATCGTGCTTGCTGCCTAACCAGGTTCAATTGAATTGTGTTTGCTGCGAATTGAGGAATACCTAATTAGAGCAACACTCGTTATGGATCAATTGAACTAATTCGACCATTGATTCAACTGGGTTTACTGTATGTATGAAGCAGATTGGAGAGAACTAAGACTGCTTGCCGCTCTTGTCTTGAAGATGCAAACGTACCCAGCCTGCAAAGGGTGTAACAACAGTATCAACGATGACAATCAACGTTTTACCTAAAAACGAGTATGGAGGGACTCGAACCCCCGACCCTCAGGACCGGAACCTGATGCTCTATCCACTGAGCTACATACCCTCGTTATTTCGTGATCATAGCACTGTTGTCAAGGGTGAGAGCTAAAGGCTTGATCTTCATCTTTCAGCTCTTGCTAAAGGTAGGCTGCTGGATCAACCGGATCACCATTTTGGCGCACTTCAAAGTGAAGGTGGGGACCAGTCGAAAGTCCAGTGGAGCCAACGGCAGCGATCGCCTGTCCGCGTTGCACTGTTTGCCCTTCTACAACATAGAGTTCACTGCTATGTGCGTATAGGGTTGTCATGCTACCACCGTGATCGATGATAACTGCATTGCCATAGCCACCGTACCAGCCTGCAAAGATAACAGTGCCGCTGTCTGCCGCATTGATAGCTGTGCCATAGTCCGCACCAAAGTCAATGCCAGAGTGAAAGCGCTGATAGCCAAGAATCGGATGCACTCGCCAGCCAAAGCCGCTGGTCATTTCACCGACGCACGGTACAATCATTTGCCCTGTCCCACGAAAAGCAATGCTACCTGCGTTAACCCGTTGCTGAATGAGTTGCCCAATGTTGCGAGAATCTTGGACTAATTGAGTTTCGGCAGCTTCCAGGGCACGACGATCGTTTCGCAAGCGTTCAATCATCGTTTGTTGTGAACCTGCCTGTGCCTCAAAAGACGCTTTTTGGGCGAGAAGTTGCTGGTTAAGTATGGCAATCTGGTTTTTTTGTTGTTCTACCTGATTGCGCTGCTGATTAATGCGATCGGTGTCTTGCTTGAAGCTACTGAGTAGCTGCTGATCGGCTTTGTAAAGACGTTTCAGTTGATGGCGACGATCGAGAAAATCGTTTAAATTTTGGCTTTGAAGGAGTACAGCCCACCCGCGATCGGTTTGCTGCCGTTGGAGAAATCGCAGTCGGGCGACCGTTGAAAACTGCTTTTGGTGATAAAGCTGTTCTGCCTTTACCAGCGAAACTTCTAACGATCGCAATTGTTTGGTTGCTGTTTGTAGTTGCGTTTCACTGGCTTTGATCTGGCTGGCGGTCGCTCTGATGCCCTGACGCAACCCTTGCAGGTTTCCCTGTGCTGCCTTTTCTAAATTTTTGAGACGTTCTTGCTCTTTAGCTAGCTGCGATCGCTGTTTGTCAAGTTGCTGCTGTTGCTGCTGTAATTCCTTAACGGAGCGATCTTGAGCGATCGCAGGCAACGCAACGATAATCATCCCAGCTAAAAAAAGCAGACACAATAGACTCAACAGAGGTTGGCGAAGCCGCTCTATCGTTGTGGTCAGCTTTTTGATCGGTTGCGAAAAGCGAAGCGTCATGCCCTCAAACCAGCATTAGTCAAACAAGACACCATTATGACCACAATGGCGACTCAGGCAAGGGAATATTGCGAAAAGATCGACGCGATCGCATCTTGTAGCGGTGTCTACAATTCTGTCGCTGAGAATTTGATCTGAGCGATCAAGTGAGCCAAGCAATAAGTTCTTACCATAGTGGTTAGCTCTCACTACCAAAGGATAGAAGCGCTTTGGATGCTAGCTTTCTAAAGTGAAGTAGATACAAGCATTCACTGCCTCGAGCAGCACGACTTAATCTATGGCGACTCAACAGCATAACGATTTCAATAACTGGATTGGGATGGCGAAGCAAACATCTCAGGCAATGACAAACGCCTTGCAGGATGCCACAACACTGGTTGGAGAGACGTTTGGCACAGCGCTTTATCGATTTGTTGAGCAAGGCACTGAAACCGTTGGAAATGTCGTTACACCGATCGCGACCAGTCCTTTTATCAAATTTGCGACTAAAGTTCCTGGTGCTAGCTGGCTCTTGGCGGCACTAGGGCAAGTAGATATTGATGCCGTCCAACAGGAAGTTGAAACGCTGCGACGCACATATCCTACGGAGACCGATGAAGCCTTGGCACAGCGGGTTATCACCGATACAGCCTGGAAAGCCGCTGGCATTGGCTTGGCAACTAATTTTGTGCCGCCTCTAGCGTTGATGTTGTTAGCCGTTGACTTGGGGGCGATCGCAGCTTTACAGGCAGAAATGATCTACCGTATCGCGGCAATTTATGGCTTCTCACCGACTGACCCGACCCGACGCGGCGAAGTACTCACGCTCTGGGGTTTGGGAACAGGCGGCTCCCAAGTGGTTAAAGTGGGGATGAGCGTGGTTGAGATCGTACCGTTCGTGGGGGCTGCTGTGGGTAGCGTTGGCAACGCTAGTATTCTCTATAGTCTTGGTCACGTTGCCTGTAGCTTTTATGAGGCAAAACGGCGATCACTGGCGAAGTAGTTCTAACTGAAACTTGCAGTCGTTAGGGGGCTTTAGAACTAAAGGCTAAAAGCCAAACAGAAGACCTTAGAATAGAATGCTCACTTCCCTTGCCTGGATGAATGCATTCTCTTCTTTCTGTTCGATGGCGCGTTGCGAACTCGCTGCTTGTGTTCTGTCTCTGCTGCTTGTTAGCAGTTAGTTGTCATCGTTCCGCACCGGATTTGCGATCGCCCACTGCTGGCAATGGGCGTATTACGCTGGGCACTACAGCGACCATCAACACGCTTGACCCAGCAGATGCATACGGGACGTTTCCCAGCAGCTTGTTGTATAACCTGAGCGATCGCCTCTACACCTACAAACTGGGCACGACCGACCTGGAACCCCAACTGGCAACGGCGCTCCCGATCGTCAGCGCTGACGGGTTAACTTACACAGTGCCGCTACGCAAAGGGGTTGTTTTTCACGATGGCACCCCCTTTGATGCTAAAGCAATGGCATTTTCGCTACAGCGCTTCCTTCAAAACGGTGGCTCACCATCTTTTTTGCTATCGGATTTAGTGGAGACGGTAAAGCCAACGGGTGCTTATGAGTTGACTATTAAACTCAAGAAGCCCTTTGCAGCCTTTCCGTCATTGCTGGCATTTTCCGGTGCCTGCGCAGTTTCGCCTCAGGCATACGAAATTAAGGAAGGCTCATTTAAACCAGCAACGTTGGTGGGTACAGGTCCTTACAAACTGGTGAAATACGGTACCGATCTACTGCGGTTGGATGCGTTTGAGCAGTATTGGGGCAAAAAGCCAGCCAATCAAGGGGTCGATATTCAATTTTTCTCCAGTCCAGCTAATCTGTACAACGCGTTTCGTACTGGTGCAGTGGATGTTGCCTATCAAAATCTGGCACTGGATCAAATTCGCAATCTACAACAAGGTGCGACTACTGCAGGCTGGCAGATTATTGAAAAGGCAGGCAGCGGTATTGATTATCTGACGCTCAATCTCAAATCGCCACCGCTCGATCGACTGGAAGTGCGACAGGCAATTGCTGCGATCGTCGATCGCCCCCTACTGCAAGATCGGATCTTTCAAGGGCAAATCGATCCACTTTATAGCCTGATTCCGACAACGCTAGACGAACAAAAACCTGTATTTAAAGAGCGGTATGGTGATAGTGATGTTGCTAAAGCAACTGCTTTCTTGAACCAGGCAGGCTATAGCGCTACAAACCCACTGAAAGTTGAATTTTGGTATCGCTCTAATTTGATTAATGATCAACTGGCTGCGATTACCCTACGAGCTGCTGCCAAGAAGCAACTCGGTGGGTTGATGCAAATTGATCTCAAAAGCATTGATTCCACCACAGCTTACAAAAACCTTGATAAGGGTGTGTATCCAATGTTTTTGCTGGATTGGACACCCGACTTTTTAGATGCTGACAATTACATTCAGCCGTTTATGGAATGTACAAAAGGGTCAGCAACGGACGGTTGTGCTGATGGATCAAGTTTTTTGCAAGGCTCTTTTTACTATAGCGATCGCGCCAATCAACTTATTGATCAGAGCCGCAAAACCCAAAACCCTACCACACGCAAGCAATTATTTACCGAGCTTCAGGATGTGCTGGGTCAAGATGTGCCGTTTATTCCACTATGGCAAAGTAAAGACTATCTGTTTACGCAGAAATGGATTCAAGGCGGCAGTCTAGAAGTGACGCAAAAAGTGCCGTTCTGGACACTTCGGAAGGCTTAGACGTGGCACCGCCATAAGCAGTCAGAAGTCCGTTTGGTCTTTAGGGGCGTAGGTTAAACAGTCAGCTTTTTATACAAGGGCACGGCATTGCCTTCGCGTAGATGCGTTTGAGGCGATCGTCCTTCCAGCTGCTAAACACAGCTTGTTTAACGCTTGAACGTCTGCACTGTCGCTTATGTCCCGCAGGACACTGTAACAATGGATGTAATTTGACACCAACACTGTGGGTTTTCAGGGCGAATTCTTAATTCGTGCTTAAATTTTTCTACATCTGTAGTTGAACTCGAGTAAATTCTATATGGCGTTTAACTTCTGGTAGAGATTTATAGCAAAAGGATGAAGAATGAGGGATGAATCGAAACCCTTACTCACTTACTAAAAGGAAGTTTCAAGGTTTATATTTGTCCTAATGCTGTCTTCGACTGCTATATCTTCATCGTTCTAATCTTCACCGTCCTAAAATGAGCCTTTGCAGAACCGTGACATGGTTTAAGTCTCCCTAGAGACGGAGATGATCCCCATTCTTTTACGCTTTTAGCCAGATATTTTCAGCTTGACCAGACTGATACATTCTTTTGCGTTAAGGCTTTTGTTCATCTATCTAAATCATTCACTGTTCGACCGATACAGACTGAAGGGTAAAACGCTCCGTGCCCCTACAGTTCGGTCTATCCATTGCTCTTGAGAACTGTGATCCTGCATATGGCAATGCACTCAAGTACGAACCTGCACCCTGAGCGCGTTACCTTGCTACATTCAGACCTTTGAAGCAAAAACTTTGGAAGCGTCTAGCTTGAAGCCAATGAGGTTTTTTAAGCTAGCGTCTTTGTTCTTAGCCCTTCAGAGTTAAGCGCGATCGCTGCACTTCTACGTCTTTTTCGGCACCTTTATTGAATGACTTCATTCAATGCGGTTTCTCTAACCCTTTTGGCATTTCTTACATGACCTCAAACTCCGATCCCCGCTCTGCTAGTCAGAGCCACGAGCCACTATCAGTGCTGCATGAGCCGCAGCAACAGAAGAACGGGACGACTCCAGTTGACTTCTGGCATGGCTCTCAGCTGCGTAGTGCAGCCGCGAATCCTCTGCCGGGTAATGATCCCCTGCAAACAGCTCAAGGGGTCTACGTTACGGTTCACGGGCATTTTTACCAGCCACCGCGTGAGAATCCTTATCTAGACTCGATCGAGCGTCAGCCTAGTGCGGCTCCCTTTCACGACTGGAATGAGCGGATTTACCACGAATGCTACCGCCCCAATGCCTTTGCCCGCATTTTGAACGAGCGGGGAGACGTAATTGAAATCATCAACAATTACGAATTTCTGAGTTTCAACATTGGTCCTACGCTCATGAGCTGGCTGGAGCGGCATGATATCGAGACCTACCAGCGGATTTTGGAGGCCGATCGCAAAAGCTGCGCCCGTCTGAATGGACACGGCAATGCAATCGCCCAGGCATATAACCACATCATTTTGCCACTGGCGAACGAGCGCGACAAACTGACCCAGATCCGCTGGGGCAAAACAGACTTCCGCGATCGCTTTGGTCGTGATCCCGAAGGTATGTGGTTAGCCGAAACCGCGGTCGATTACGCCACACTTGAGGCACTGGTCGCTGAGGGGATCAAATTTATTGTTCTGGCTCCCTCTCAAGCGCAACGCTGCCGAGCGATCGCCACAGATGACCAACCTGCAAACCCGTGGCTCGAAGTTAGCGGTGGGCAGATTGATCCCACCCGTCCCTACCGCTGCTTTCTGAATAAAGAGGGGCGACGAGAGAGGGGAGAGGAGCTGGATAGCTCACTGTTTATTGATATTTTCTTTTACGATGGTCCGATTTCTCGTGATATGGGCTTTGATAGTGCGCTGAGTAGTTCGCATAACCTGGCGGGGCGGTTAGGGCAGGCAGTACGTGGAGATCATCGTCCTTCGCAACTTATCGCTGCGGCAACCGATGGCGAAACCTTTGGGCATCACAAGGGCGGTACAGAAAAATGCCTTGCCTATGCCTTTGCTCATGAGTTTCCCGATCGCGGCTGGACGGTGACCAATTTTGCCCATTATCTCTCCCTACAAGCGCCAACATGGGAAGTCGAGCTAAAGCCAGTGACAGCTTGGAGTTGCAGTCACGGGGTCGATCGCTGGCAGGACGACTGTGGCTGCGGTGGCGGCGGACTCTGGAACCAGCAATGGCGGCGACCTTTGCGAGACTCCCTTGATTGGCTGCGCGATCAGCTTGTCAAGGTCTATGAAGATGCAGGCAAAAAGCTGTTTCGCGATCCCTGGTTGGCGCGAGATGAGTATATTCAGGTTATTCGCGATCGCAGTCTAACCAACCTGTCAGGCTTTTTGTCTCGCCACCAAACCCACAAGCTGTCTGCCGCCGAGCGCGTCGATGCCCTACACCTGCTGGAAATGCAGCGTCATGCCTTGCTGATGTATACCAGTTGCGGCTGGTTCTTTGAGGAGCTATCTCGCCCTGAAGGCGTGCAGATCTTACGTTACGCTGCCAGAGCGTTAGAGTTGGCAGGCGAAGTTACAGGCATCCAGCTAGAGAAAGCCTTCGTCAGGCGTTTGGCACATGCCCCTAGCAATGTCGAGTGCTTTCAGAATGGTGCCGAAGTCTACCGTCAACTGGTGAAATCGGCACAGATCAGCATGGAGCAAGTAGCGGCTCACTATGCCATTAGTTCACTGTTTACGTCCTATCCCAAAGATCAGCCCCTTTACTGCTACACCGCTCATCAGCTTGACTACCAGCTTCAGCGAATGGGATCGCTCACGTTAGCGATCGGGCAACTCCAGCTTGTTTCTGATATCACTCGCGAAAGTATGCAGTTGGTGTTTGCAGTCGTCCATCTCGGTGGTTGGGATTTCCACTGCTGCATCCAGCCGTTCTCTGGACGACGCGCTTACGCTGAGATGAGGGAACGACTGTTTGAGGCATTCAAGCAGGCAAGTGCTGCCCAAACGATTCTGGCGATCAACGCTATGTTTGGTAGCCAATCTCACAGCCTTCAGAGCCTCTTTGCGGAAGAGCGTCATCGCATCATGCGCCTGCTCACGCACGAAACGTTGAATCGTTTGGATCAGCTTTATACCCAAGTTTATCGGGATAATTACGGCATCTTGATGGCATTTCATCGGGATGGGCTGGCGGTGCCACAGGAATTACAGGTGGCAGCCGAAGTTGCCTTAAGTCATCGTGTTTCACTCTCCCTGAGAGCGTTAGAGCAGGAGAGCAGTGACCTGTCCGCCGACCCGTCGACTGCAAGCCTAAATCGTCTCCTGGAACTGGAGTCGATCGCCACCGAAGCTACCAGTCTCCGCTGCCAACTCAACCTGCCAGAAGCCAAACAGATCTTAGAACGGCTAGTGCTGCGATCGCTTTGGCAACTCCTGTACCATTTCGACCCAGCGACTAGCAAAACCGAACTGCACCGTTTGGAGCGACTGCTGACCCTTAGCCAGCAAATGCAGCTTGGTCTTTCGTTAGCGCGGGCGCAAGAACTCTACTTTCAGCGCCTACAGCACTGGCTTATACCACAGTGCTTCCATTGGTTGCGCAGCGCGGGGCAAATGAAAGCAGATGCTGCTGAAACAATGCAACTAGCCGATTTGCGATCGCTGCTGATACTGGGCGCAAGACTAGGGATCGATGTGACTAACTGGCTTAATCAGTTGCCCTAGTTTAGTAGCATGAGCGGCTAGCTGTTTGCTAGAATCAGCCGTCAGCTAGCGTGAGCCGTTCATGAAGCACCGATTCTCTAGACGTTTTTGGGAACCTGCCTTGCCTGGAGTGCCCCAAGACGCGATCGTGTTGGGCAGCCTCTGGGTGATCTCATCGCTAGTGACGTGCATGTGGCTCTGGCTCGATCATGCTGTGCCCAGTTGGGATGATAGCGCTCATCTTTCTGGTGCCTTGGGCTACTGGCAAATCTTGCAAAAACCAGATCTGTTTGCGGATACCTGGTGGACAACGCTATGGCAGAAGGCACCGAGCTACCGGGCACCCTTCATTTATATTGCTACCGTTCCATTCCTTAATCTCTTTGGGCGAGGGGCGGATCAGGCAATTCTCGTTAATCTTTTGTTTAGCGCCATCTTGCTGTTGTCCGTCTACCAAATGGGGCGGCACCTGTTCGATCGCCAGACCGGACTATGGGCGGCAGGGCTATGTCTGCTCTTTCCAGAGCTGGCTACATTGCAAACGCACTACCTGTTGGATTACGGCATTACCGCATTAGTAGCGTTTACTTTTGCTGACGTGACGCTCTGGCGCGATGCTTACCGTCCGCGAGCCAGTTGGGTTTTGAGCGTGATCTGGGGCGTTAGCTTTGGCGTGATTATGCTAGCTAAGGCAACGAGCTTTTTATTCTTTGTTTTTCCTGCCCTTTGGCTTTTGGTGGAAGTAGTGCGCGATCGCCGGTGGCTAAAGCTGCTACAGGCAATCGTTGCGCTTTTGATTGCGTGGTTAGTTTGTGGTGCCTGGTATCGACTCAATTGGTTGACGATTATCACCTCAGCCATAACGGCGAATGGCGTTGGCGTAGCAGAAGGCGATCCGGGCTTTCGGACGCTAGAAGGTTGGCTGTATTACTGGAAAGCGCTGCCAGGTTCGGTTTCTTATCCACTCTTGCTAGTGCCGATCGGATGCTTTCTAGCAGGCTGGCTTCTCCAAACTTTGCGGTACGGTCGATCACAGCCAGTGACGCAACTTGACGAAACAGATGGAGTGTCAGAAAAACAGCAAACGGCAGCCGGCAGAAATTTGCGCTGGCTCGCTGTTTTTTGCGTAGGCGGCTACGTTTTTTGCTCACTCAGTACTAATAAAGATACGCGGTTCATTACACCACTGCTGCCAATGTTGGCGCTCATCCTGGCGTATGGGTTAACTCGCTGGCGCTATCGTTGGGTTGCAGGGTTGCGCTGGGCAACAGCTATCGTCTCTATAGTCTTGCTTTTGTTGAGTTGGTTTCCGATCGCAGGTTTAATCACGGGCGCAAAGAATGCTCCTGATCAGGGTACGCCTTTCCCTCATGAGCAAGTCATTGCAGCCGTAGCTGATGCAGATCCCTATTTGCGCTCCACGATCGGCATGGTGCCCAATACCGCTCAAATCAATCCGTTTAATATGGATTTTTATGGACGGTTAGCGGCGTTTCAGGTGTACACACGGGAGTTAATGCCGTCACGCTCTAACGCTCAAGACGTGCGATCAATGTCCTGGTACTTAACCAAAAGCGGTCAGTTGGGCGCTCTAGAAAAGGACAGTGCGCGGCAGGCATTACAGGCACAGATTGAGCAAAATCCTGCCCTTGAGCTGCATCGTAGCTGGATGCTGCCCAATAACGAACAACTACGGCTTTATCACAGACAAACACCGCCAATTGCAGTGGAGGTTGCCTCGATCGCGTCAGATAAAGTCAAGCTAGAAGCGGTAACACTGCTCCCATCCGCTGCACCGAATGCACCGCTACCCGTGGTTTATCAATGGAGTGGCTCATGGGAGCAACTGCAACAGGGCATAGTGATCCTTACCTGGTACGGAAAGACGCAGCCAGAACCACTGCTGGGGAAAGAGGCACGTTGGTTCCACGACCACGGCATTGGGCTAGGGCAACTGTATGCGGGCGATCGCACTGTTAACCCAAAGCAAGGGTTTCGCATAGTGGAACGGTTAGCAATGGTGCCTCCAAGCACGCTTGCAGCACCGTACCGTTTAGAAGCGGTTTACTTAAATCGTCAGACGGGCGAAACCTATCCGTTGTCTGTACCACCCATCCGCATAGGAAATACTTCCGCGATTAAGCCACTGATTGAGCCTGACCTGACAGTACAGCTTTATCAATTGGGCGAGTACCTGGCTCAGGGACAATTTGATGCCGTGATGCAACAGGTCGGACGGTTAAATCTGTACGATCCGATCGGGGATTATCTCGTACAAGCAGAGCAAGCGCTCACCTATCGGCTGCAACAAGAGCCGCAAAATCAGGCGATCGCCTACCCGCTTGCGCTGTCACAGGCACTACAGCGCCGAGTGCAGCCAACACTCAAAACCTTGGAATACCTGACCGGACTAGACGCGCAAAACCCGCACCTGTGGATGTACTTAGGGATCGTCCGGTTATATGATTGGCAAGGACAGGCGGCAGAGCAGGCACTCAACATGGCAGAGCAGCTACAGCCATCATTACCAGACCTGAAACTTATGCGCGCGATCGCCGCCGCCATGCAGCTCAATCTCTCGAAAACGCTGACGTTGCTTTGAAGCCACCCTTCGCTTTAGAACCAGGTTTGCATCAGAGTGGGCTGACGAAATAGCCATAGCGCAGTTGCAGTCTGAAAATTTAGTGCGGTTACTCTTGCCAATAGATCTCAACTGGATTAGTCTATAGTTTAGGAATTGATGAATATCTTTCTCAAGTAATTATGTAGATTCAAGCCGAGGTTGCCTTTGCAATTTGGCTTACGGTTTCGATCGTGTCAAATGATTTTTTGATATGACAAAGCTCAGGGTTAACGTTCATTCAAACGGCGCTTTCCCGCCCAACTCTTATAAAAATAGCTTTAGTCAGGGAAGAATCATCCTAACTAAAGCTATTTTTTGAAACAACGATCGATTACCCGACGACATTCTCCTTATAGAACGTTGAGACGGGTAGAACGATGTGCAGATTTACAAAAAACTGTTACAAGAGCAGCCGTTTGTTTAGTACAGCACAACTAATTCAACAAACCCAAAACCAGACTATCGGATGCTAAGAAATGAGCCAGATGATAAGCCCGTTCCTCCGTTTTGAGCAAAATCTTTTCATACAGATACCGAGTGGCACGATCGCCCAAGCTTTCAGCCTGAGCCGCTTGACGACGGAGAACACCAATAACAGCTTGCTCGGCTACCAAATCATTTTCCACCATCTGACGGCAGCTAAAGATGCCATCGGGTTCTGGGGTAACACAGCTCAACTCTGCAAGTTTTGTAAAGCTTGCGGCTGGCACTCCTCCTAAGCCATCCAGACGTTCACCCAGTTCGTGCGTATGCTCCTGAACTGCTTCATAGCTCTCACTAAAAAACTCATGCAGAGAATAAAATTCGGCTCCCTCAACCACAAAATGATGTTTCTGGTACTGCAAGTAGAGCGCCTGAAAACTCGCCAAAAGTGCGTTTAAGCCTTCGCAAACTGGCTCGGTGGTCGATCGCTCTAGTAAAACGGGGTTATCAGCAACTTGACCAAAGGCACGAATCAAAGTTTGAACTTCAGACATAATGTTCTCCTCTTAAGGAATTTTAGATGCGCCAATACCAATAAACGGCAACTCACTGCTAGCGATTTCAACAGTGCTGCGTTCTACAAATGTTCATGGTGTCATGCCAAGAGTATATCAATTTTCAGAATTAGTCTGTCTGGTTTTTTACGGTTTTTTATTAACACTGACATTTTTTAGCATTTATGTAGCTTGAAGCATTCTTAGATCCCTTTTACATTTAAGCCTCTCTGCACAATCAAAGTATGAAATGTCCTAGATGTAATTCAAATCAAACTCGTAAAAATGGTCATCATCACGGTAAGCAAAACTATAGTTGTAAGCAGTGCGGTCGCCAATTCTTGGAGTCATATAATACAAGAGGCTACTCAGAAGATATCAGAAAGCTTTGTTTGAAAATGCACGCTAGTGGTATGAGCTTTCGTGCTGTTGAACAAGCCACTGGTATTAGCCACAATGCCGTCATTAACTGGTTTAAGCAAGCAAACCTAGCTTTATCCGAAGCCTCTGAATCTGAAGAAAGTCCAGAAAATGATTCAGAAGAAACCGTATTAAAAACGCTAAAAAAGTTCTTTAAATTCAAGAAAAAGCAGAAGTTTTATACCAGCAGTAACCATCTGCTTCTAGCTGCCTTTGCTTCATGACTAAACTACTTCGCTAGCAGCTCAAATCATGATGTTGTTATGCAGCTTTTGCAAGAGAATTTCGTGTGAGTAAGGGCTAGTTAGCAATAAATTTCAACAAGCGATTCCAAGTTTTTTTGCATAGGAGTGCAACTGTGATGCTAAACGACCTCAATCCCCAAACTAATGAGATAATTGAGATTCAATGTACCGATCATTGGCAAGTTTACTATCGGTTACAAGCGTTAGAAATTCCTTGCTGCTGTAGCTATTACCAGCCTTTGAAGGTGCAGGTTAGCAGTGTGGCAACAGCTCTTCAAGTATGGAGTGTCGTTCAGCAGGTAACGTTACCAAGACAAGCATTGGTGCAGCGGCTAAATGCTTGCTGGCAGGCTAGTGCTTCCCCCAACAGAGACTAACCTTACTGTGCCTTCTTAAGCTGTTCCGTGTTGCTATATGCCGTCACTGTGACTGTTAGCCAGAAATATCTGGTTCTCACAGGCTTGTAAGTGGCTCTAGCATGATTGGCGATCAGGCTTATTAACGGATACGCATTAACTTATTAATGGATATGTATTAAATTAAAACCAGCTTTTTTGTGTAGAGGCACAGCATAGCCTCAGCACCATGCTGAGACTATGCCCTTGCAGGATGTGAGGGTTCAGGAGTAATTTAATTCACACTCCTGAAAGCACCCTATACCAATTCAAAAATTCTAGCCACAGCGTTCCCCGACTGCTCCTCCTTGGCCCCCCTTATAAAGAATTACGCCGTAGGCAAGTTCCCCCTTGCCTTACAGCGTGTAATAAGGGAATTGGTATTAGACAATCGTGGTAGCTGTGCTAATAACGCTTGCACAACTTGCAAGAACTCTAGCAGTAGCTTTGCTTCAAGTGGAAGTGTGCGCTCTAAATTGCGTTGGTGTTCCCATCTCTATGCCGGCGCATGAAGCTGAATGGAGATGGGCTTTACAGAGATTTGTCAAGCAAACCGCCTTCACTCTTCTACCGCAGGTTCAACCTGTCGCGGTTGGGGAATGAACTCAGTCATCAAATCAGGTAGAAACGGTTGCCCTAAATGTTTAGAGGTAACGTTGGCTTCTAGTGTGCGCGCGTGTGAGCTTTCTGCAGCAGGCTTAGACGACTCATCCGCACTGGGAAGCCAGCCAAGAAATGGTAGCGGCAGGAGTGCTGAGAGATTGGTGATGACAATCAGAAGCGCCAGATTGCTGAAGTTGTTTTCACTCACGCCCAGCCAGTGCATGAGCAATGCACCTGATTCCTGGGATAGCAGCCCCGCTAAGTTCACTATTGACATCAACAAGGCAAACAAGGTCGCCTCAATACCAGGAGGACAAAGCCGTGCTGCCAGCACCAGGATGGGCATATAGGCAATCCGCCCCATTACAGTTAGAACAAGGCTATCGCCCATGCTAAACCAGCGATCGTCAATGCCCAGCGCACGGTTGGTATGCGTTACCAGCAGCAACGTTGTCATACCCAAGAGCGCAGAAATTACGATCGACCAGCCGAAAATGACCCGAAAAGGCACTGTTTTAAGGAAGCGCTGAAAGAGCCAGATGCCAGCCAGGGATGCCAGACTGGTGACAAAGTTAATACGACCCAAAAATTCCGCTTCAAACCCTAGCTCATTCGTAGCAAAGAAGAAAAAGGCGGATTCCGTTGTCGGCATTGCGTGCCAGAGAAAGACAAAAGCCGTTGGTAGCCAAATCGACTTCTGGCTCACAGCTTGGCGCAACTGTCCAAGTTGCTCTGAGACGATTGCCCAATTCATCCGTTCAGTGACGCGAGACTCAGTGATCATCCAGGCGACGAGGGACACAATGAGCGGAAAGGTTGCCGTGATCGCAAAAACCGTGCGAGTGCTGAAGCTTGTCAGCAGCGACCCACTGAAATAAGCAGTTAAAATGCCGCCCAGTGCCGATGCTCCCCAGCAGAGCGATTGGAGCGACCCTGCTGTGCTTAAGGATTCGCCTCGTGCCCGCTCAACGACTAAAGAATCGACAATGACATCGCTAAATGCGACGGAAAGAGAACCAAGAGCGATCGCCAGTGTTGCTGCCCATGCAGAGTGCACAATCGTGGCTAAAGAAACCCAGGACAGTACGCCTAGCAACCCAGACAGAATCAAATATGGGCGCCGTCGATAGCCCAAAATTGGCAAGCCGTCTGAGATAAAGCCAAATAACGGCTTGATCATCCAGGGCAGTGCTGCTACTCCAATCAGGGCAGACACCTGAGCCGGACTCAGACCCAACTCGTCTTTCAGAAAAAAGCTTACTGCCAGCCGTGCTAACCCCAGAATTCCTTGCACGAAATAAACCAGCAAGATTGCGATTAGTTCGGCGCTTGGTTCGTTTCCGAAAAAAACTTTCTCGGTGAACGATGCTTTGATTCTGGCTAAACCAGGAGTGGAAACAATCATTGATAATTTGTTACAAACGTTTATCAATTACAGCCCCCATCATAACGCTTGATTTCAGGAGAGCCACTATTGACGCTTCTAGACTGCCCAATTTTGTTTCACAATGATACAAAGCCCGATCGATAACGATCGCCTCCAGCAGGATCAAACAGGTCAAAGCTATCTAGTAGAGCCGTTCTCAGCCGAATGCGTCTAGTGTCTTAACGCAGGCTGTAAGGTGGGCATGATCCAAAAGAGAACCACTCGCTCTGCTGGCTTACCTCATCACGATGCTGCTCGCAGAGACGCACAGCGCTGTAAAAATGATGCCGCTTTCTGTTCTGCATCGGGATTCTGCGTATGAGCTGGGGTGGGACGAATAATGCCGTTAAACAGGTCATCTAACCCATAGGGCGTGAAAAACTCCCACTGGGCACGACGATCGCAGCGAACACCGACTGCGGTAGCGGTATGAAGCCAGTCGGCTATGCCATCTTCGGTACTGCTGTAAGGTCTACGACCTGCGCGCCACCGTGCAAAGCTGGCTTGGTTTTTCACATCAAAGACGTAATCGGGAAACTGAGCCGCGAGGATAGCTTTGGCTGACAGTTCTTGATCACGATCGCCCTGATCATCAAAAAACGCAAGGTCAAAATCTTTGATGGTCAAGGCACAGTCATCAAACAACGATTGCCAGACTGTATTGCGAATAGCTCCACCTGCTAACCACCAATTAGCAAGGGGCTGTTGAGCAATCACAGGCAGTACTGCGCCGACTGGAGAATCTATCAAAATCTGCTGAAGGCGATCGCGAGTAGCCATTGGCTTCAGTTGCAGTCAGTGTTTTTTAAATTTTGTTTACTTGAAGCCGTTGCCTTGGAAGCTTTGGGGCAATCGCGCTGCTGCAAAGGATTTGCAAGCGTCTTGTCAGTGCTTTGAGCTAAACCTGATTGCTTTAGATGCTTAATTCGCATCAAAATGATGCAAAAACGTCATAAACCGAAATGATTTGTAAGCAAAGATACTAATTTCTATGAACAGCCCGCTTAACTTAACTTCAGCAACGTCTTGCACACACTTTGTTGTTGTTGAACAGTCTTCAGCCGCATTAACTGATTCTATATCAGAACATAGCTTGAAGTGCAGTCCGAAACGAGGGCAATATGACCAGCACGGTTCCAGCAGTAGCAAATCTGAATAAATTTGAAAAACTCAAAGCTGAAAAGGACGGTTTGGCGGTTAAAGCTGAACTAGAGCATTTTGCTCAAATTGGCTGGGAGGCGATGGATGAAGCCGATCGCGACCACCGCTTGAAATGGATGGGTGTTTTCTTTCGACCCGTCACCCCTGGCAAATTCATGATGCGGATGCGCTTACCCAACGGCATTATGACGAGCAGTCAGATGCGCGTCCTGGCAGAAGTCGTGCAACGCTATGGTGATGATGGCAACGCTGATATCACCACACGCCAAAACCTTCAGCTACGCGGCATTCGGATTGAGGATGTACCAGATATTTTCCGTCGCTTTGAAGCGGTTGGGCTAACCAGCATCCAGTCAGGCATGGACAACGTGCGGAATATTACAGGTTCGCCCGTCGCAGGCATTGATGCTGATGAATTATTTGACACCCGCGAGCTGATTCAACAGGTTCAAGATCTGATTACCAATAAGGGCGAAGGTAATCCAGCGTTTACAAACTTGCCGCGTAAGTTCAATATTGCGATCGCCGGTTGCCGCGATAACTCGGTTCATGCCGAAATCAACGATATTGCGTTTATTCCTGCTTACAAAGATGAGCGTTTTGGCTTCAACGTTCTAGTCGGTGGTTTCTTCTCAGGCAAACGTTGTGAAGCTGCCGTTCCCTTTGATGTGTGGGTTGCGCCTGACGATGTAGTGGCATTGTGCGAAGCGCTCTTGATTGTTTATCGCGAGCACGGCTTGCGAGCTAATCGGCAAAAAGCACGGCTCATGTGGTTGATCGACGAATGGGGCGTGGCAAAGCTCCGCTCTGAAGTGGAAACCCAAATGGGTCGATCGCTGGAACCCGCTGCCCCCAAAGACGAAATCCTCTGGGACAAACGCGATCACATTGGCGTGTATGCCCAGAAGCAGCCTGGACTGAACTACCTGGGGCTACATATTCCAGTTGGTCGCCTGTTTGCTGCCGATATGTTTGACTTGGCGCGTCTGGCAGATGTGTACGGTAGCGGCGAGATCCGGCTGACGGTGGAGCAGAATGTTATTCTCCCCAATGTGCCGGACTCTCGACTAGAGCCACTGCTTCAGGAACCGCTGTTGAAGAAGTTCTCGGTCGCGCCTGCCCCGCTGTCGCGATCGCTCGTCTCATGCACCGGTAGCCAGTTCTGCAACTTCGCGCTGATCGAGACCAAAAATCGTGCCCAGGCATTGATCGACGAACTGGAAGCCGAACTGGATTCGCCTAACCCAGTGCGAATTCACTGGACGGGTTGTCCCAACTCTTGTGGGCAGCCTCAGGTTGCTGACATTGGCTTAATGGGCACCAAAGTTCGCAAGGATGGCAAAACGGTTGAAGGTGTGGATATCTATATGGGTGGCAAAGTCGGCAAAGATGCCGCACTAGGCACCTGTGTCACTAAAGGTATCCCCTGTAGCGATCTCAAACCCGTCCTGCGGGATTTGTTGATGCAGCACTTTGGCTCAACGCTACGTCAGCCGGTGGCTGCTGGTAGCTAAGTTTTCAGTGTCACTGCGTTGATCGATCAACGTAGTGCAGCTTGAAGACGATCGCGCCTCAAGCTAACAAGAATGCCTTTTGGCAATACCTGGGCTTAAATATAGCCCTGCATTTATTTAGGAAAGATTAGGAGCACAGTTCATGGGTCAGTTCTCAAGACGGAAGTTTATTTTTACCACTGGTGCAACGGCTGCAAGCGCCTTGTTGATTAACGGTTGTCGATCGTCCAAATCAGCTAAAAGTGAAGGCTCGCCCAGCGCGTTACCAGCCGTAAACGTTAACCCCGCCGATGCACCAGAAGTAACAACCGCAAAGCTTGGCTTTATTGCACTGACTGACTCTGCACCGCTCATCATTGCCAAGGAAAAGGGCTACTTTGAACGGTACGGCATGAAAGATGTCGAGGTAGTCAAGCAAGCCTCCTGGCCTGTCACCCGCGACAATTTGGTGCTTGGCTCCGGTGGCGGTGGCATTGATGGTGCCCATATTTTGTCCCCCATGCCTTACCTGATTTCTGCAGGCACCATCACCAAGGGCAATAAAGTGCCAATGTACATTCTGGCGCGCCTTAACCTGGATGGGCAGTGTATCTCGGTTTCCAACGACTATAAGGACATCAAACTAGGGTTAGACAGTGCTCCCCTCAAAGACGCTTTCTCAAAAGCGAAGTCAACGGGTAAGGAAATTAAGGCAGCCGTTACCTTTCCAGGTGGCAACCATGACCTCTGGATGCGCTACTGGTTGGCAGCTGGTGGCATCAACCCTGATAAAGATATTTCAACTATTCCAGTGCCACCACCACAAATGGTTGCCAACATGAAGGTTGGCAACATGGAAGCGTTCTGCGTGGGTGAGCCCTGGAATGCTCAACTGGTTAACCAGGGGTTGGGCTTTACAGCATTCACTACGGGAGAATTTTGGAAGAATCACCCTGAAAAGGCGTTCAGTATGCGGGCAGATTGGGTAGACAAAAACCCCAAGGCAGCCAAAGCACTTTTGATGGCAGTGCAAGAAGCGCAAATCTGGTGCGACAAGCCTGAAAACAAAGAGGAGATGTGCAAAATCATCTCCAAGCGAGAGTGGTTTAAGGTGCCCGCAAAAGACATTGTGGAACGGGCACAAGGTAAGTTTGATTACGGCAACGGCAAGGTCGTTGAAAATAGCCCCCACTTAATGAAATTCTGGGCTGAGAATGCCTCTTATCCCTTCAAGAGCCACGATCTCTGGTTCCTTACCGAAGATATTCGCTGGGGCTACATACCTGCAGATACCGACACGAAAAAGCTGGTTGATGCCGTTAACCGCGAGGATTTGTGGAAAGAAGCGGCGAAGGCGATCGGACAAGAAGCTGCTATCCCTAAGAGCACATCGCGTGGTGTGGAAACGTTCTTTGATGGCGTTAAGTTCGATCCAGCAGACCCCAGTGCTTATCTAAAGGGTCTCAAGATCAAGAAGGTATAGGCGTTAGAAGTTTAATGCGGTTGCTTATGGGCAGATCAAGAACCAAAAGCACCGCCAACTTTTGCAGTTGGAAAATTTCATCAATTGAACCTTCCATCTTTCAAACTTTCCACCTTTCAAATCCATAGTGCTTGTTCTGCAAACCTCGCACTGTTTTGTATTGCACAACTTGCAACATCATCTGGAGTAGACCCGGAACATGGCAACAAGATTAGACATTAGTAGCGTTAGAAGTGGCTATCCGCAGCGCTTTGCCACTCTTCTTGGCAAGCGAGCCAAGAGTTTAGTGCCGTCTCTTGTGGCGCTGATCGCGTTTCTAGCTGTGTGGCAACTCTTGACCTCTGGTGAGGGTGCCAGTCTGCCTAGCCCGCTCAAAGTACTGGAAGAAACTTGGGACCCGCTGATTATTGATCCATTTTTTGACAGCGGTGGCTCGGATGTGGGGCTGTTCTGGCAGCTTCTTGCTAGTTTGAATCGTGTGGCGATCGGCTATACGTTGGCGGCAGCGGTTGGTATTAGCGTTGGCATTTTGATTGGGTCGATCGCGCTGCTGTACCAGGCGGTTGATCCCATCTTTCAGGTTTTGCGAACGATTCCGCCCCTGGCATGGCTACCCATCTCGCTAGCGGCTTTTCAGCAGGCGAATCCATCAGCAATTTTCGTCATCTTTATTACGGCAATCTGGCCCATCATCATCAATACTGCCGTTGGGGTTCAGCAGATTCCGCAGGACTACACGAACGTAGCCAAGGTGCTGCAACTTTCAAAGACGGAATATTTCACCAAGATTTTGTTGCCTGCAACCGTACCGTATATTTTCACAGGGTTGAAGATTTCAGTCGGGCTATCGTGGCTGGCGATCGTTGCGGCTGAAATGCTCACAGGCGGCGTTGGTATTGGCTTCTTTATCTGGGATTCCTACAACAGCGGCAACCTGAGCGAAGTGATTTTAGCTGTCATCTATGTTGGCGTTGTGGGCTTGTTGCTGGATAAATTGATCACGTTTATCTCCTCGTTGGTTGTTTCCCAAGAGCAGAAATAGAGCGGTCAATGCTCAAGAATAGAAGTCAATGGATTGCTTCTGTTCTCGCTCTGATCGTTCTTGAGTTGGCTTCCTTACCCCTCACTCTTAGTTGCCATGTCTTCCTTTGTTGAAGTTGATCACGTTGATCAGGTCTTTCCATTACCCAACGGTCTTAAATACATCGCGCTCAAGAATATCACCCTCGATATTACAAAAGGAGAGTTCATCACTCTATTGGGTCACTCTGGCTGCGGTAAATCGACCCTGCTCAATATTATTGCGGGGCTGAATACTCCAACGCAGGGCGGCGTAGTGCTAGAGGGACGGCAGGTGACAAAACCGGGTCCCGATCGCATGGTCGTATTCCAAAACTATTCGCTTTTGCCCTGGCTCACTGTGCGGGAAAACATTGCGTTGGCGGTCAATCGGGTGATGAAAGACTTGCCAGCCGAAGAACGCAAGGACATCATCGAACGTCACATTGATCTGGTAAAACTGCGCCCAGCCGCAAATAAAAAGCCAGGGCAGTTGTCGGGTGGTATGAAACAGCGGGTCGCGATCGCTCGTGCGCTGTCTATTCGTCCGAAGTTGCTGCTGTTGGATGAACCCTTTGGTGCGTTGGATGCTCTCACACGCAGCAGTTTGCAGGATCAGTTGATGCAAATTGCGGACGAATACCAGTTGACCTGCATTATGGTGACGCATGACGTGGATGAAGCGTTGCTGCTGTCTGATCGCATCGTCATGCTGACAAATGGACCAGAATCCTACGTGGGGCAAATTCTAGAGGTGCCGTTTGTGCGTCCGCGCGATCGCCTCAAGGTGGTCAACCACTCGAACTACTATGCGCTGCGGTCAGAGATTGTCTACTTCCTCAATCAGCAGAAGAAAGCAAAGCAGCGTAAGGTGGGGCAAACTGCCGTAATCGCCCGCAACGGCTTAGAAAAAGTCAACCTGGAGCTTGGCTTTGTACCACTAACCGACTGTGCGCCGCTGATTATTGCTAAAGAAAAAGGCTTCTTTCAAAAACATGGTTTGGAGGAGGTCACGCTGTCGCGGGAACCAAGCTGGAAAGCGATTTCTGAAGGCGTAGCATCGAAGCGTTTAGATGCAGCTCAGATGACAGCTGGAATGCCGCTAGCAATGACGCTAGGGATGGGTGGTAAAGCGCCCTTGCCGACTGTAACAGGACTGGTACTCAGTCGCAACGGCAATGCCATTACCTTTAGCAAGCAACTGTACGATGCTGGCGTGCGGACATTGGCAGATTTCAAGCACGCGATCGCCCAAACTCCAGACAAAATCCATACGCTGGCAGTTGTACATCCCTCCTCTATGCACAACCTGCTGCTGCGTCACTGGCTAGCATCAGGCGGCATCGACCCCGACACAGATGTGAGTCTAACGGTGATTCCACCCGCGCAAATGGTGGCAACGTTGAAAGCAGGCAGCATTGACGGTTTCTGCGCTGGCGAACCGTGGAACTCCCATGCTGTACAGGAAGGGCTGGGCTTTGTTGTCGCGACCGATTTCAATATCTGGCCAGGGCATCTAGAAAAGGTGCTGGGCGTACGCGAAGATTGGGCGAACCAGTACCCTAACACCCATCTGGCACTGGTCAAAGCGCTGCTAGAAGCCTGCGAATACTGCGACGATCGCCGCAACCGCGAAGAACTCGCCACCTTGCTGAGTCGCCCCGAATATGTCGGTGCAAAACTTGAATACCTTCGCCCTGGTTTAGTTGATCCCTACCGGCGTAGCCTCGACTCCGAACCAGAAAACCTACCACGCTTCAATCAGTTTTACGTGGATCAGACGAATTGCCCCTATCGCACCGAAGGGCTATGGATTATGACCCAGTTTGCTCGTTGGGGTCTCACACCCTTTCCCAAAAACTGGGTGGACGTGCTCGATCGCGTGCGTCGAGTAGACGTATTTGGTGAAGCAGCACGCGAGCTCGGTTTGCTAGATATTGAACCCAATCGTGGTCTTGTTCACTTTGCTGATGGCAGTGTGTTTAACCCTGACGATCCCGTTGGCTATCTCAATGGTTTGGCAATCAAACGCGAGCTTCGGATTGAAGAAGTGGCGATCGACGCCCTTGTCGCCGCTACTGTCTAAGTTCTTAGGCAGAGGGTTGAAGGCTTAAAGGCTAACGCAACCCAAAGCGTTCCCCGACTCCTCAACCTCCTGCCCACCTCACTCCTCCACCTCACTTCTTTCCCCTATGCAAACTGTTAACAGCACAACTGTTGAACCCAAACTGTCGCCACCGTCAGAGCCATTTCTGGTAATTGAGCAGCTCACCAAGTCGTATCCCGTTGCAGGTGGTGAAGACTACGTCGTTCTGGATGGCATTGATCTCACGGTCAATGAAGGTGAGTTTGTTTGCGTTATTGGTCACTCTGGCTGTGGCAAATCAACGCTACTGGATATGGTGTCGGGCTTTCGTACGCCTACTATTGGCGAAGTGCGGCTGCAAAACAAGCGCATCACTCAACCAGGACCCGATCGCATGGTGGTGTTCCAAAACTACTCCCTCTTGCCCTGGATGACGGCGTTTGAGAACATTTATTTGGGCATTCACTCCGTTTGGCCCGACAAGCCGAAAGCCGAGAAAGACCAGATTGTTCACGATCACTTGGCGCTAGTAGGTCTGACCGAAGCCGCTAACAAAAAACCAGGGCAGTTATCTGGTGGCATGAAGCAGCGTGTTTGCATTGCTAGAGCGCTGGCGTTACGTCCGCAAGTGTTGGTTTTAGATGAACCGTTTGGTGCGCTTGATCCCATCACGCGAGAAGAATTGCAGGAAGAACTGCTAAAAATCTGGACGGAGCATCGCGTCACGGTTTTGATGATTACCCACGACATTGATGAAGCACTGTTGTTGAGCGATCGCCTGGTAATGATGACCAACGGACCAGCAGCAAAGATCGGCGAGGTGTTGACCATTCCGTTCCCGCGCCCGCGTGATCGCACCCTTGTAATGGAAGACCCCAAGTATTACGAACTGCGTAACTATGCGCTGGACTTCCTGTACCACCGTTTTGCTCATGATGATGTTGGGTAATTGCAGTTCATGCCCCTTTGTTGCAACGAATCCTAGCTATGGCTCAAACCTCTACGTCACTTCCTGATCGTTGGTCTCAGCGTATTCTTTGCTATTACGAGAATGTCAGTAGCCAGATGCAAATTGCCCGCATTGCGAACATCCCCAATGGAGTGTTTGAGCGTGTGATTTTTCCCCGAGAGCGCCTATTGTTTGAGACGTTGCCGGAGGCGTTGCTCGAAGTTCGTACTAGCACCAGCGCTTTACTGCTAGACCAGATTCCGTGTCTGAGCTTGCAGGTAAGAGAGGGACTTCGCACTGGGCTAAATTTTGCCGATGCCACGATGGATAGCGCCTATGACTGACCCTATTAAAACCCTCTGCCCCTACTGTGGCGTTGGTTGCGGTCTTGAAGTATCACCGCCAGCCATACCCGGTAAAACTGTCAATCGTGATAAACAAGGCACACCGATTTGGCAGGCAAGGGGCGATCGTACGCATCCGTCCAGTCAGGGAATGGTTTGCGTCAAGGGTGCCACGATCGCCGAGTCGCTGCATAAAGATCGCTTGTTGCATCCAATGGTACGCGATTCGCTGGATGAACCCTTTCGCCGTGCTACCTGGGATGAAGCATTGAGGCGAGTGGTCGATCGCATCCAAACCGTCCGCGCTACTAAGGGAGCTGATGCGCTCTGCATGTATGGTTCTGGGCAGTTCAACACCGAAGATTATTACGTTGCCCAAAAGCTAATGAAAGGCTTTCTTGGCACCAATAATTTTGATGCCAATTCGCGGCTGTGTATGTCGTCTGCCGTTGCTGGCTATGTGCAAAGTTTTGGTGCGGATGGTCCACCCTGTTGCTATGACGATTTGGACGTGACCGACTGCGCTTTTTTGATTGGTACGAACGCTGCCGAATGTCACCCCATTCTTTTTAATCGGCTGCGAAAGCACCACAAGCAGAACAAGCACGTCAAGCTAATTGTGGTTGATCCACGCAAAACCCAAACCGCAGAGGTTGCTGATTTGCATCTGGCGATTCAGCCAGGTACTGATATTGATTTGCTCAATGGTCTTGCCTACCTGCTGCTCTATCGTGGCTACCTGGATTCGGTTTTCGTCACTAAGCACACGAGCCACTTTACTGCTTTTGCAGAAGTTATTGAGGACTATACCCCGGATGTCGTTGCAAAACGATGTGGCATTTCTAAAGAGGATCTGGAAACAGCCGCCCGGTATTGGGGTGAATCACAACGGGTGCTGTCCATGTGGTCGATGGGTGTGAACCAGTCGAGCGAAGGCACGGCAAAGGTGCGATCGATCATCAACCTGCACCTCATGACAGGACAAATCGGCAAACCGGGCGCAGGACCGTTTTCGCTTACAGGACAACCAAATGCGATGGGTGGACGTGAGGCTGGTGGTCTGTCTCATCTGCTGCCAGGGTATCGCTCGGTCAAGAATCCGCAGCACCGTGCCGAGGTCGAGCAGTTTTGGGGCTTGGAACCAGGACAGATTGCTGCTCAACCGGGACGTACTGCCTGGGACATGATTACAGGCTTAGAAGAGGGAACCGTCGAGTTTTTGTGGATTGCTGCAACGAATCCGGTCGTCAGTATGCCGGATCTAGAGCGAACGAAACGTGCCCTGCTGCGATCGCCTTTCACGGTCTATCAAGAAGCCTATTACCCGACCGAAACGACCCCTTACGCTCACGTGCTGCTGCCTGCTGCCCAATGGAGCGAAGCCCCTGGCACAATGACCAACTCCGAACGGCGCGTCACCCTTTGCCCTCAGTTCCGCACGCCTCCTGGTGAAGCCCGTGCCGATTGGGTAATTTTTGCAGAAGTCGCACGGCGGTTGGGCTTTGGCAAGCCGTTTACCTTCAACGGTGCCGCTGATGTTCATGCCGAATTTGTGCAGCTAACCCGCGATCGTCCCTGCGATATGACTGGTATCAGCCACGATCGTCTCCGCCACGAAGGTCCCCTACAATGGCCTTGCACTAAAGGTGAAGATGAGGGCAACATTATCCAAACGGAGAAAGGCAGATTTCGCTTTCCCTCCTTTATTCGCAATCCACAAAAGCTTTCAGCCTCTCGGTTAGCAGCAAAGCGCCTCTACGCCAACCGCCGATTTCACACGCCGGATGGTCGTGCCCACTTTGCAGCCTACCACTCGCGCGGTTTGGCAGAGCCACCCGACGACAACTATCCCTATGTGCTGACGACTGGTAGATTGTATGGGCATTGGCATACTCAAACCCGTACTGGACGAGTCGATAAAATTAGCCAAATGTATGATGGTCCGTTCATCGAGATTCATCCCCGCGATGCGTCTGCACTGGGTATTGAGGACGGTGGATGGCTAGAAGTGCGATCGCGACGTGGCGTTGCGCGTTTCCCAGCTAAAATAACCACCGCTATCACACGCAAAACCGTCTTTGTGCCCATGCATTGGGGTGCCTTATGGGCAAAGCAAGCCGAAGCCAATGCCCTTACCCATGCCACAGCTTGCCCAAACTCATTGCAGCCAGAGCTAAAAGCCTGTGCGGTTCAGCTTGTGCCAGTCGCGCCTGAAGCTGATGGTGCGACATCAGACCCTGCTAAGGCATTAGGCACATTGTTGCCACCGCTTTTTGTTTAAGCTTACGAAGCTTTTAAGCCTGTGGTGATTGGTGCCAAAGTTTTTCTAGCAGTTTAATTTGGGCTTCTAGTGTGGCGGTGCGCTGCGCTTGATGGCGATCGTGCAGCACTAGCCCAACGCTAAACCCAAGGGGCAGCACCAGATAAATTAACGCTAAGAGAATATTTGCCATTTGCTCCATCTGCGTCCGGCTTAGACCAAGCGGTGAGGTTGCCAGAGTGGCATGACCTGCTTGGACTGGCACCATCTGGGCAACAGAAGGAGCCGCGATCGTCATTATGCTTGCAGTAGTAAGACAACCGATCGCTAGAGGAACGAGTGTACGTCCGATCATGCGTTGTCCCTTATGCCAACTGCCACGTACCTGAGCAGGAGCAACATTAAAACGCCCTTGCACTACATCTGAAGTCATTGTTTTAAGGTGAATTTAAAGTCAACTTTCTGTATCTAATAATACTCTCCCTACTTTTTCTGATCAAGCTGTACTCTAGTCTGTCGCGCAGACAGAGTGACGGGAAGCAGCGCTCGATTAGGACATAGAGGCATGTACAAGCAACTGATCAGTACGTCACGTATCAAAAGGTTACTGGCGTCACACTTATGCAAAAAGTGCTGACTATAGCATTCCCTGTTTGATCTCTCTCAGTACCCTTATGAAGGAGAAAGCTGCAGGCAAAGGGAGCTTGCTTTGCAGCGTGTAAAAAAGGAGTTGGTATAAAATGCGTGCTGCAAAGCGCTAGAGCCGATCGCCATAGCGTCCAACTAACACTAATTTGATCTGGTAACGGTCAATTCAACGTAGCTGCGATCATATAGACGTTATGTCTTGAAATTCTGACAAAGACGACCAAAACAGTGTACACAGCATGATTCTGTTTTAGTCAACCAATAAAGCATCAAAAGCCCAATTTTTCAAACGTTAAGGGATCTGCTCCTTGGCAATTGCTTGCTATGCCTGTTTGAAGCAATCTATGCGCGATCGACATTTTTTGTCTGTTGATCGCGCACGCTTTAGTTCTAAACGTTACGGGCAATACATTTATGAAAGCTGACAAAATCTAACTTAATTGCATAGGTTACAAACAACCATTTCAATTGCTCAAATCAAACATTTTCACACCTCGTTGAAGAGTACGCTTTTGCACATTCAGCAAGTTTTTTAATTAAGGAAAGTGCACAAAATAAAGCCTTTTCTTATGTGCTTAAAGGATATTTTTGGCATCAGTTGTACTGGCACTGGCTGTCTTTTCTTCACCACCTATTGAGAAGCCCTATGGTATCTACGTCTTCACGAAGTAACGATCGTTCCAGTCAAGATACAGCTACTGAAACCGACGAAGCGCAGCGCAGTTATGGTGCAAATGAGCTGGGTTATCAACAATTGATTCTCTGTGCGGCGCTGATTGGTATTGCCGGAGGGTTAGTAGCAACTGTCTATTACGATGTTTTAGAAGCCTGTCTTCATATGACCTGGCATACCTTGCCTGAGTTGATTACTCCGTACTTTCCAGCTAATATTCCTGCTTGGAACTATGTGTGGATAGCGACGACGATCGGTGGCTTCTGCGTCGGTTTGACCTTGCATTGCATGGGGCTACCGGGTGAAGTGGCAATGGTAGTCGATAAAGTGCATGATCCGGGTCGCATTGATATCAAACAAACGCCAGCCATGATTGTTGCGTCTCTGTTTTCCATTACGGCTGGCGGTAGTGCAGGACCCGAAGCGCCCCTGGTGCAGATTCTTGGTAGCTTTGGGGGTTGGTTAGGCGGCAAGCTAGGACTAACATTACTCAATACTCGTGTTCTAACGTTCTGCGGCATGAGCGCAGCCTTGGGTGCCTTTTTTGGTGCACCGTTGGGTGGAGCACTGTTTGCGCTAGAGATACCCCACCGACGCGGATTGGAATACTACGAGGCGTTGATTCCAGCCGTGCTATCAGCAATCCTTAGCTTTTTTGTGTTTCGCTTCAACACAGGGCTAACGATCGGCGGGATGTACCAGTTTGCCATCATTCCACAATTAACGCTGATGAGTCTGGGGCACGGGTTGCTGCTTGGTGCAATGGGGGCGCTGATTGCAGTGGTCTTTGTAGGGTTATTTCGGCTCATCGGGTTGCTGCTGAAGCGCCTGGAACACCACACTATTCTGCTGGCAACCTTAGGTGGGTTGGCGATCGGCTTACTAGCTCTGGCAGTGCCTCAAACCCTCTTTTTTGGTGAGAAAGAAATTCAAACGGTTGTTGAAACAGGTGCAACGCTAGGGTTAACGATGCTGCTTATTGTTGGCTTCACCAAAATGCTGGCAATTAGCTTCACGCTACACTCTGGATTTCGGGGCGGCTTTATCTTTCCACTGTTTTACCTCGGCGCAACGTTTGGCTACGCGATCGCGCTGATCGTGCCTGACATTCATCCAACCATTGCAATGGTGTGCATGATGGCAGCCGTGAATGTGGCAATCACCAAAACGCCCATCAGCACAACGGTCATCTTGAGCGTACTGTCAGATACGGCAATGGTGCCAGTCGTGCTGATTGCAAGCTTTACGAGCTTTCTGCTAACGACTCAGGTGTCGTTGATTGGTACACAGCGATCGCGCACCGTCTTCCCCAACGGAGCAAGCTTTCAGGCAGACCCTCAGGCGATCGCTGTGGAAGTACCCGTAAAAGTGTAAGGTGATTGTCAAGAACTAACAGGGTCAGCATGAGCAAGCGATCGCCCTGAGTGAAGATAAAAGTCGAGGTAAGTAAGAGGTGTTAGGATTGCCACTCGCCTTTTACCGCTTGTTTTACCGTTTGCCTGTCTCCCAGGACTGCTACAACTAATGGCTCTCTCCTTACCCCAACTTTTCCGCTTTACCGATCGCACCCTCTCAGCGCGACTGACACAGGTAGGGTTGATAATCACAGTGTTTTTTATTGGTTTAGTCGTACTGGCTCCAGTGCTACAAGGCCTTGGCTGGCTCCAAGACCCTACTGAGTTTCTGGAAAATCCCCCTCAAGAGCCACCATCCTTAAGCCATTGGTTTGGCACTACTCGTTTGGGCTATGACGTGCTTTCTCGCACAATCTTTGGAAGCCAGGCAGCGCTTCAGGTAGTGGTTTTGGCGACGGTTTTAAGTTTAGTAATTGGTGTGCCGCTGGGTATGGTCAGCGGCTATCTGGGCGGTCGATTGGATCGTCTGCTGCTGTTTCTGATGGATACGATTTACACGTTACCAGGGCTGTTGTTATCAGTAACGCTGGCGTTTGTGGTCGGTCGTGGTGTGGTGAATGCAGCGATCGCCCTCAGCATTGCCTACGTCCCTCAGTATTACCGGGTAGTGCGCAACCATACAGTGAGTGTTAAGACTGAGCTTTTTATTGAAGCAGCGCAGGCAATGGGCGCGTCTACATGGGCAATCCTCAGCCGCTACCTGTTTCTGAATGTGGTGCAGAGTGTGCCAGTGCTGTTTACGCTCAATGCTGCCGATGCCATTCTAACGCTGGGCAGCTTGGGTTTTCTGGGGCTAGGTTTGCCAGAAGAAACAGCTGAATGGGGCTACGACCTGCGGCAGGCGCTAGATGGGCTGTCTACAGGCGGCATTTGGTGGACAACGCTGTTTCCTGGTCTAGCGATGACGCTAATGGTCGTTGGTTTGTCGCTGCTAGGCGAGGGGTTGAATGAGTGGCTCAACCCAAAGGAGCGGTGAGGGCTGAAGGATAAATCAGGTTCTTCTTGCCTGTTTGACTTCTAAATCAGTAGATCAGTTTTGAGTTTTGCTTGTTCTCTATTCCCCTTGCTTCCCTCACTCCCTATTTCCTCTTCCTAAATGAGGCATCAAGTGCTTCATCAATCCGTCAAGCTTGCAAAAAGATTGTGCCTTCAGGTTCATTCCAGCTTTAAGGATACAAGCGACAATGCTATCATTTCGGAGACCTCATTCAGGAAGGACGAGTTTCTATGGCGCAGACGCCTGTCTCTCCAGTGGTGCTGGTGATTTTGGATGGTTGGGGATACCGCGAAGAGACGGATTGCAATGCTGTGCAAGCGGCAAAAACCCCTGTCATTGATAGCCTCTGGGCTGCCTATCCACACACGCTGATTCGTACCTCAGGTAAGGATGTAGGGCTACCAGACGGACAAATGGGCAACTCTGAGGTTGGGCACCTTAACATTGGTGCTGGGCGCGTGGTGCCTCAAGAATTGGTAAGAATTTCAGACGCGGTAGACGATCGCACGTTACTAAGCAATCCAGCGCTGGTAAAAGTCTGTCAAGACGTGAAGCGCAACGGCACAAAGCTGCATCTAGTCGGTCTTTGTTCAGAGGGTGGCGTTCATTCACACTTAACGCACCTCTTCGGCTTGCTTGATCTGGCACAAGAGCAGCAGATAAGCGATGTCTGCATTCATGTCACGACGGATGGGCGCGATACTGCACCAACAGCAGGGAAGGTTTCTGTCGAGAAGATTCAGAACTACATCGCTGCCCATGGTGTTGGACGCATCGTTACACTGAGTGGACGCTATTACAGCATGGATCGCGATCATCGTTGGGATCGGGTGCAGCTTGCCTACGATGTGATGACGCAGGATGGTGCTGGCGATGAGCGATCGGCGCTGACAGTATTGCAAGCTGCCTATGAAGCAGGCAAGACTGACGAATTTGTGCTGCCTACACGGATTGCACCTGGTGCCGTAGAGCCTGGCGATGGCGTGATTTTCTTCAACTTCCGACCCGATCGCGCGAGGCAGTTAACGCAAGCGTTTGTTGATCCTGCCTTTAATGGCTTTGAGCGCGAACAAATCCAGCCGCTGTCTTTTGTTACTTTTACTCAATACGACTCGCACTTGCCCGTCGCTGTAGCCTTTGAGCCACAGGATTTGACCAACATTTTGGGTGAAGTGATTGCCCGTCATGGGTTGCGCCAGTTACGTACTTCCGAAACCGAAAAGTATGCTCATGTCACCTATTTTTTCAACGGTGGTATTGAGGAGCCATTTGAGGGCGAAGATCGGGAGTTGGTGCCCAGCCCAATGGTAGCAACCTACGATACAGCGCCAGCAATGTCTGCCGACAAGGTAACGGATGTGGCGGTCGCTGCCGTTGCCAAACGTGTGTATTCGCTTATTGTGATCAACTATGCTAACCCGGATATGGTGGGGCATACGGGTAAAATGGAGCCGACTATAAGCGCTCTGGAGACGGTTGATCGCTGCCTGGGTCGCTTGCTAGAGAGTGTTATTCAAGCAGGCGGCACTACGATCATCATTGCTGACCACGGCAACGCTGAAGAACTGTGCGACGGGCAGGGTAATCCCTGGACGGCACACACGACTAATCCAGTACCATTCATTCTGGTTGAAGGCGAAGGGCGAAAGATCCCAGTGCACGGCACTGATGTGCCCCTGCGAGAGGATGGTCGTCTTGCTGATATTGCTCCCACCATCCTGGAGATCTTAAAGCTGCCCCAACCACCTGAGATGACTGGGCGATCGATGATCCAATCTGCTGAGTTTGAGGTCAAGCCCAACCGTACTCCTGTACAAGTGTCGCGTTAGGCACTGCTGGTTTACGAGGAAGCGCTGAAGCAAGGACATTGCAATTTCCATTCGCGCTACCAGGCTTCGGACTGTAAACTGGAGATTAGGCTGGCAGTCTGTTGTCCAGTGTCTTTTCATTCTGTCATGCGAAGGGTTTTACAATGACGCTTAACTATGTCCTGGAAGCAGTTTGGGCGTTTGCTGCGCTGGGTTTGATTATTCTTGTGCTACTACACAGTCCCAAGGGTGATGGTCTAGGCGGTTTGGGTGGGCAGGCACAACTTTTTACCAGCACCAAAAGCGCTGAAACAACGCTGAACCGCGTTACTTGGGCGCTCACCGTTATCTTTATGGGACTCACGGTTGTTTTAAGCGCCAATTGGTTGCCGAAGTAGCCTGTTGTCGAAATAACCGCTGAGAAACTCAAGATTTTCTCAAAAAGAGCGTGTGCCTGTGGTGAGTCATCTCGCGATCGTCGTTAAGCGTTGGAAAGACCGATGGAGTGAACTTCGTCGCTTGAAGCTGATCTATCGCCTGCGATCACGCCAAAAATCTGCATGGCTCGTGTTTTTAATGGCGATTGCCATCATCATGAGTGCAGCCATTGCTGCTGTTGCACGTCCAATCAACGTTTCTCCCGTAGTGCTGGGCACCTCATTGACCAGGACGGCGATCGCCCAACAGCCTAAGCCAGATGCCGATCCAGATTTCCCGCTCAAAGTGCACCCATTGCCACCAGCACTAGCAGCCTGGACTGCCTCTCAAGCAGGCGACTATTTTGACCAGATTGAAACGGTGCCTGTGGGTTATCTAGTGTGGTCACAGTTTCCGGTAAGGGTCTATGTGCAGCCGCCAACCGCTATAGAGCTTGCGAGTCCCTTTACAGCCCAGCGATCGCAAACCTGGATTAAAGCGGTAAACCAAGCCGTGCAGGAGTGGCATCGTTACTTACCGTTAACCCTCGTCACCCAGGCTGATAAAGCAGACATTGTTGTACTGCGATCACCGCCACCGCTAACATTTGAAGTGTCTCCAGACCCTAAGCAAGAGAGTGCATCCGGTCAGTCCCAGCAAGAACCACGCCCAACGTTGCAACTGGGTCGCGTGCGATCGGCGGTAACAAGCTACAAGGTGTATGTCAAAGGCTCACTTGAAGACGCAGCATCGAAGCCCATGCTTGCTCACCGTTGCACTATTCAACTTCGTCCCGATCAGGCATCATCCTACCTTCGAGCTGCCGCACGGCATGAGTTGGGTCACGCGCTAGGTCTTTGGGGGCATAGCCAAGCCCAAACCGATGTGATGTACTTCTCTCAGGTTCGTGAGCCGCCGCCCCTTTCGCCCAGAGATTTGAACACGCTCAAGCGGGTATACGAGCAGCCAACGCGGCTGGGCTGGGCGTTAGTTAAATAAGTTAGTTGATCGAAAAGGCAGTGCTAAGAAATCTACCGCTGACAGCAAGAGACAACTGCCCATAGCGCAAAATTGGCAGTTGAGAATGCCAGCCTGATATTTCGTCTTAGTGGGGGTGATCGCGCACGCCTGATTCAACGTGATATATCAGTAATCGATCTCAATTACATTCGGCACCGGACTTAGCGATCGAGGTTTCTGACCGTTGGCTTTTAACAATAAAAGCGCAAAACGGTTGCTTTATGAGGATTTGCAAGACACAACTAAACTACTGCCCCGGAGCGCGACCAAAGAGCCTGGTAAGATTTTTGAGGCGATCGTGCAACTCGCCATGCAGCGCATCGTCATGATAGCGCCACTGCCAGTTACCTTCAGCAGTGCTCGGAAAATTCATTCGAGCTTCTGTACCGAGACCGAGAATATCCTGCAATGGAATAATGGCAAGACTAGCGACCGAACTGAGCGCTAACCGAATGAGGTCCCACTGTATGCCATCTGGACTGAAACTGCCGAGATAGTGCCAAAGATTGCCTTTCTCGTAATCAGACAGTTGGTTAAACCAGCCAACCGTCGTGTCGTTATCGTGAGTACCTGTATACACAACGCAACGGTGGGGATAGTTAAACGGTAAGAATGGGTTCTCAGGATCAGAACCGAAGGCAAATTGCAGCACCTTCATACCCGGAAACTCAAACTGGTCACGCAGTGCTTCCACTTCAGGCGTAATGACACCTAGATCTTCAGCCAGAATTGGTAGTCTGCCTAGTTGTTCGCGCAAGACCTCAAAAAACTCTTTGCCAGGAGCCTGCACCCATTCTCCATTCAGGGCAGTTTCTTCGCCTTGTTTGACTGCCCAGTAGGCTTCAAAGCCCCTAAAGTGGTCAATGCGAATCAAGTCTACATAGTCCAGCATGGCGCGGAACCGTCCGACCCACCAGTGAAAGTTTGATTGTTGCAAATGATCCCAGTTATAAACGGGGTTGCCCCACAACTGACCGGTCGCGCTGAAGTAGTCGGGCGGCACACCCGCCATGAGTGCAGGCTCACCTGTTTCGGTATCTAAGCAAAAGTTTTCGGGGTTTGCCCACACGTCGGCACTGTCATGGGCAACGTAGATGGGGATATCGCCAATAATTTCAATCCCTTTAGCATTGGCATACTGCTTGAGATCAGACCACTGATGGAAAAACTCGTATTGCAAGTATTTCTGATAAAAAATTTCAGCCGTAAGACGCTGGCGACAGTCTTCAAGGGCATCAGGTTTACGCCATGCGATCGCCGCTTCCCACGTATGCCAGCTTGCACCACCTGAGGTTTGCTTTAATGCCATAAACAGCGCATAATCTTCCAGCCAGTAAGCTTTGCTCTCACAAAAGGCGGTGAACTGCTGCTTTTGTTCATCGTTAGCGTAGTTTTTAAAGTTTTCGCACGCTTTCTCCAACAACCCCATTTTGTAGGGTGCTACCTGATCAAAGTGAACACGATCGCTTGCAAAAGCTGGTATTCCATCGAAATCTGCTTCATTCAGTAAGCCACGATCGCGCAGCCGCTCTGGGCTAATTAGTAAAGGGTTGCCTGCCAACGCGGAATAACACATATAGGGCGAATTGCCAAAGCCTGTCGGACCCAAGGGCAGCACTTGCCAGAGCCGTTGCCCTGTTTCAGCTAGAAAATCAACAAAGTCACGGGCTTGTGGTCCTAAATCGCCAATGCCAAACCGGCTGGGAAAAGACGTTGGATGCAGTAAAATACCGCTCATTCGGGCTGGCGAAGCTGGGTGCGAGTCGGAACGAGTCATGAGATTGGGAAGAGAAGGTTGACGTACAATCGGCGTTGGTTTGACTCTATCATGGTGTTCCAGGGTTAAAACCTACCAGATGAAAGACCTGAACGTGGCTTACCGCAACCCAACTCCAACAGTAGATATCATTATTGAGCTAACTGATCGCGTTCACCGACCGATCGTGCTCATCGAACGCCTCAACGAGCCACACGGTTGGGCGCTTCCAGGCGGTTTTGTGGATTATGGCGAAGCAGTGGAAACAGCGGCTAAACGAGAAGCTGAGGAAGAAGTTGGCTTGCAGGTTGAGTTGATTGAGCAATTCCACGTCTACTCCGATCCAGCCCGAGACCCACGTCAGCATACCCTGAGTATTGTGTTTCTAGCGATCGCGCAAGGCGAACCAACAGCAGGTGATGATGCCAAGCATCTGGAGGTGTTTGAGCCGTGGCGAGTGCCGACAAACCTATGCTTTGATCACGATCGTATCCTGCGAGATTATTGGCGCTATCGGCATTATGGCATCCGACCCGGAGTGATTTAAGAAAGGCTAAAGGGTAAGGGATAAAGACCTTTAAAGAGCCTAAAAACCTCAGTTTGCCCTTTATCTTTTCCTTTATATTGATTTTTCTCCTTTGCCATTTTGCCACTTTTTATCTTTTAGCCCTCATCCTTCAGTCTTCTAACTATGTCTCACAAAATTATTCGTACCGAGCACGCGCCTGCACCTGTAGGTCCTTACAATCAAGCGATCGCTGCCAGTGGTCAGCTTGTTTTTGTTGCTGGTCAAATTCCACTTAGCCCGACTACAGGTGACATTGTTGGAGTAGACGACATCACAGCCCAGACAGAACAGGTCATTGCAAACCTTCAAGCCATTCTAGAAGCGGCTGGAGCGACATTTGCTGATGTAGTGAAAACCACCGTTTTTTTACAAGCAATGGATGATTTTGCGGCAATGAATGCAGTTTATGCCCAATACTTTGAAGCCGCGATCGCGCCTGCCCGTGCCTGTGTTGAAGTATCTCGCCTACCCAAAAATGTTCTAGTTGAAATTGAGTGCATTGCGGTGATCTAAGCTCGTGTATTTACACTCTTTCACCCTTCCTTTCAATAGCACTCTATATAAACACATCCCTACCAAATGGCAGCTATAGGTTAACTTAGCAATGGCATGAAGGTAGAGCTTGAATTAGCTTTACCTTCATGCCATTGCCTTAGTGTATCCATGCCAGAGACTATTGCCCCTACAGATTGTCAGGTTACGGGTTAGTTAATTTACGGTTCTAAAAACGCTTTTAGAGGTAGAGAGATTGAAAGCTCCTGCACAGAAACAAAGCTCCCAAGCCCTCTACCTACAAAGCATAAGGGCTACTTATTTAGAAGTTAGCTGCTTAGACTAAATGCGCTTTGATTAATTCACTACGTTCGCGGAAAACCGCCTCAGAATTGAATCGCTTTCCATTCTTACCCGCTTGCTTAATCAAACGTGCAAGATGATGACGATCGCTCGATAAAGTGGCAAGTAGATCGCCTAGACGTTCCCATTGACCGATCGGCACAAACTCACCACCACCAATGTCTTTGACTAGATCTTCGGCATAGTCACTTTGGTAGCCAATAATGGGAGTGCCACTGATAAGTGCTTCGATTAAGCAGCGTGGCGACTCTGGCGTAATGTGTGTAAACAGCATCAAATGGGCTTCGCGAATTTTCTTGAGCAGCTTATCGCGATCGCTCTCAAAGCCAACTAACTCAATGACTGACCCCAAGTCGCGCTCAGCGATCAGGCGCTGCATCTCCTCCATTAGGCTTCCCGCACCGATCCAGGTTGCTTTGAGGTCGACGCCCAAACGGTACGCCCTTTCAACTGCTTTAATCCAGTCAAGGGGGGCTTTCATTGGTTCCATCCGACCTGCGTAGCAAAGGCGGATCGTTTGTTCGCTGGTAACGTGGCTTACTTTTGCAGCAAGTTCTGCTGGCGCAATAACATCTGATGCATCTGTATGAATGTCGTGAATCAAAAAGCTGTTGTCACAGAGCGGGCTATACGCGGTGTAACAGTCTGCCCCGTGCCATAACCCCAGTGCTGCTCGGCGAATAATCCAAGCATTATACTTTTCCATAAAAAATGACAAGACTACTGCTTTCGACCGTTTTGGCAAACTTGCATCTTTGGTCACTTGCAGCAGATGCTTGTGCTCAACCCAGTCAGTGTGGATCGCGTAGGCTCGTTTTTGCTGATGCGCCACGATCGCTGCGACTGCTGCCCAATCACCCACCAAGCCACCAATACAAAACTGCAAATAGCGGCTGCGCTGAACCAATCGACCTAGCAAAGCCTGGGTTGAACGGTAGTGAGACAGAAAACTCGGAATTGAATACGCCCAAGGTAAGGGCACAAATTCAAAACGCTCAGGACCCGCTAAGGTTGCAGTATCACGCCAGACAGTCGTTTTTTGCTGTGCTGCTAGATGTTCTGGCATGAGTAAGCCTGCAACAGTGACAAAGTCAAAACTATCTGCCCACCGCTCTAGTCCGTTGCACGCTTGCGCTTCAAACAACAATTGACCATTTACCGATCGAAATGGCACTGGAAGCACCAGTAACATCCCTTTTCTTGAGTTTTTAGGTAAAGCACTCGAAGCTTTAGCTAAAGTAACGGAGGAAACAGAATCTAACTGACGTGTAGCAAGATTAGCCATAGTATGCCAGCCTTTGAGGCTTAGTTAAGTGGCAAGTGATTATACGGACCTTCTCTGGAAGCATATCGAATTTATTGAGATATGTATACTTCCAGCGTCTAGGCTTCATATAGTGCTTTCTTGAAGCCCACGGTGCTCAAAAGTACGAATAGCCGAAGTTTGAGCTTTCGGTTTAGACATCACAGGGCTAAAAACGCTACAGACTATATAGACAAGCTTTATAAACCCTTTATCTGTTAGTCAGCGGAAGTACGTAGTTTTACTTGCCTGGAAAGAGAGCCTAAAAGCTTTGCTCTCAACCGAAAGTTTCGCCCGTTTCATGTCTCACACTAATCCCCACTTAATTCCACCCAGGTAATTAGTTTGCATCGATCGTCGTGTTGACCTGATGCTTTTTGCTCTTTACCTATTGCAGATTCAAGCGACGTAAAACTTTCAGGCAACGCCTACCTTGTAGTCACAGATCCTGCCCATTCGTTAGGTTGTCGGCGCGAATACGGGTTAAATCAAGTATCAGCAAGGTGAGATTCTTGTCTTAGATAAGCCTGAATAAAAGGGTCGAGTTCGCCATTCATAACGTCTGTAATTGCCGTAGTCTCGAAGCCTGTACGCAAGTCTTTCACCATTTGGTAGGGGTGAAAAACATAGTTGCGAATCTGGTTCCCCCAGGCAGCTTCAACTATGTCGCCACGAATATCAGCAATTTCTTTCGCTTTTTGTTCCTGAGCAATGATGAGTAGTTTAGCTTTCAGGATTACTAAAGCTTTTTCTTTATTCTGAAGCTGCGAGCGCTCCTGGGTACAGCGAACCGCAATACCCGTTGGAATATGCAAAATTCGGACGGCAGTTTCTACCTTGTTTACATTCTGCCCGCCTTTGCCACCAGCGCGGGTAGTAGTGATTTCTAGATCTTTATCAGGAATATCAAGCTGCACAGAGTTATCAATCAGCGGCATGATTTCGACCCCAGCAAAGCTGGTCTGACGCTTATCATTTGCGTTAAACGGTGAAATTCGCACTAGGCGATGAGTGCCCTTCTCTGATCGCAGGTAGCCGTAGGCGTAGCGTCCATCAATTTCGAGCGTGACAGACTTGATGCCCGCTTCATCACCATCCGATCGCTCCACCTCATGCACCTTATAGCGATGGTCTTCTGCCCACCGAAAATACATTCGCAGCAGCATTTCAGCCCAGTCTTGAGCATCAGTACCCCCTGCGCCCGCATTGATTGTTAGGACTGCACCCTTCTGATCGTAAGGTCCAGACAATAGCTGCTGGAGTTCCCACTGATCAAGCTCCTGGCTAAGTTGAGTGACGTTCGAGTGGGCTTCCTGCAGTAAGGACTCATCGTCCTCTAGCTCCAAAAGCTCTAGCACAGCTCTGGCATCATCCAGGTTAGTTTGCCACTGGTCTAGCTGCTCAAGGTGCGCTTTGAGGTCGTTTAACTCTTGCAGTGTTCGCTGCGCTGTCGTCTGATCGTTCCAGAAGTCTGGCTGGGCAGCAACTTGTTCTAAATCTTGAATTTTAGCGTTGAGTGCGGGTACGTCAAAGATAGTCCTGAGTTTTACCCAGGCGCTCAGCTAACAATTCGACTTCCCGTTTAATTTCGAGGGTTTCTATCACGATCGCCAACCTTGGAACACAAACCTTAAAGACTAGACTACCAGTGTAAGGCGTAGTCACTCCTGCAAGATGCGATCGCAAAGCCTGCAAATTTCTTTACAGCCAGAACGATCGCATCCCTTAACCACGAAACATAAAGAATCGATACCCAATATGTTATCTACCGACCGCCGTCCTTAAGCGCAATCAGCAGCCGCAAAATAAACACAAACAGGTTGATGTAAGTCAAGTACATCGATAGGGCAGCAGGCAGATACTGATCATCTCGGTAACTACGAGGAAGAATGTAGAAGTCTACAACAGCGGCTCCTGCAAACAAAAGTACACCAAGACCGGAAATAGCAATCTCTAAGAACGTAGGGGTGTAAATGCCAAAGAGGCTTAGCCCAAACTGTAACAGGACGACAACAAACAAGGCAATAATACCGAGACGTACGGTTTTAGTAAGCGCCATACCGTCTGTATCGCTCAAATTAGAGCCAATTTGCCGACCTGCAATGAAAGCTATGCCACAGCCCAACGCTGCAATGCCAATGCCTGTAAGCCCGACCCCTTGAGTACGCAGGGCGATCGCAACCAAACCACTCAGCGTATACCCTGACAGTAAGCTGTAAGTAGCCAACAGTGGTAGTGCAACGCTGTTATTGCCTTTTTCAGCAACGCTAGACGCTACGAAAAAGAGAATCAATTCCAGCACTACTGCGCCAATCACAGTCGGAAAGAAGATTGCTGGATTGTTCTCTAAGACCTTTAAGCCACCAAAGGCACCAACCGCCGTTAAAATCAGCCCGCCACCCAACCACGGCAGCGCATTGGCAATGACGTTAGGACCAACAAGCGCGTGACCTTTAGCCTCACGCATGGCTTGTCGAAAGTTACTCGTATTGCTCACGGGACATCCTCTCGTTTGTGAAACAGTAATGGATTGTGATATTTCCATTTTCGCCTGCTTTCTCGTAACCGACCCAGGCAATGCAAAGAATTTACGGGTTCCTAGACAGTTCAGCAAACTGCCTCAGCGCAGAGGTCTAGCTAGAGCGTGTACGTGTTTATGCCGAAGCACGAAGAGAGACCACTTCATTACTACCGTGGATCGACGATGGTTTACTCCTTCTGAGTAGAGAACAATAAGTTCAACTCTGAAGTGAAAGGCGACCTGCAAGATGATGGCAACTCAAACCTCAATTCGTTCTCGCGGTATGGAATTGCTGATGTCCTACTATCAGCAACCCTCTGTTAAAGTGCGTAACCAACTGGTGCAGCTCAATGCAGGCTTAGTGCGAAAGATCGCTCACCGTGTCAGCCATCAGTGCGCTGAACCTTATGAAGATCTTGAACAGATTGGCTACCTAGGTTTGATTCGTGCGATCGAACGGTTTAATCCTCATCAAGGCTGTGCCTTTAGCTCCTTTGCAGTGCCCTACATTCGCGGTGAGATGCTGCATTTTCTGCGCGATCGCAGCGGTACAGTTAAGATTCCCCGTCGCTGGCAACAACTCAACAAAGAAGGACAACGAGTGCGCGAAGCCATGATGGAAGCCACTGGTCGCCAACCTACCGATAACGAAATTGCTGAGGCACTGGGTGTCACCGTCAACGAATGGCGTGAAAGCAAGCTCGCCACCAAAAATCGCTTGCCACTCAGCCTGGATGCCACCATCTGCCAACAAATTGATTCACCAATGACGTTAGGTGACACGTTGCCAGATGCTCACTACCAAAACTTGCAAAATTTGGAAGAAGACCGTCAGCAGCTTCAGCGAGCATTGAACGAGTTGGAAGATAAGACGCGGCAGGCGATTGAGTTTGTGTTCATCAAAGACCTCTCCCGTAAAGAAGTCGCTGAGCAAATCGGTGTCAGCCCTATGACCGTCACCCGTCGCATCCATCGCGGTATCCAGCAAATGGTGACACTCCTTCAACCCCAGGTTCTACAGACTGACCCGTAAGCGTTGAACGTTTCCATTGTCCGGTTACGCTTTCACTAAGTACCTAGTATCCTGTGCTGGATTGGCTAACGCTGATCCAGCTTTTTTAGTGCAAGGCTTAAGGATGAAGTCTAAGAGCTAAAAGTGTGCTCAGTCGGTAGTAGTTGGGTGGTCAAGATTAACTCAAAACGCTTTAGCAGAACGGCACAAAGCGTTACTCAAAACTTTCTATCCTTGATCCCTCATCCCCTCGTTCCCAAAAGCATACCGACCAGCAGCACAAAGCCGATCGCAACATTTTGCCTGAACAACTGAGCGTATGTGCGGTGAGGAATTGTTTTTTGACAAAGACGGTAGTACTGCCATGCCCAGAGAAGGGCAGCGATCGCCAGTGCGAACCAAAACGCTAGACCTAGTGACATGACAATGCCCAGTTGCATGAGGCAAAGAACCGTCCCTGCATAAAAGATGCCAACGGCATGGGACACATAAGCGCCAAAGAAAAGGGCACCTGATTGTATGCCAATGCGTCGATCGTCGTCGCGATCGGACATGGCGTAGACAATATCGAAACCAAGTGTCCATAGCACCGTAGCGCCCCATAGCAGCCAGGTAGCCACACCGAGACAGGGTGTTGGTGCAGCGGTGGCGTTGCAACTCACTGCACTCCAGCTAATCAGTACTGCAAAGCCCCAAGCGAGCGCCAACACCAACTGCGGTACTGGAAAGATCCGTTTTGCCAGGGGGTAGACAACAATAATTGGTACGGCTGCTACGCACAGCCAAAACGTGAGTGGATTGAGATAGAGCGATAGCCCCCACGCGCAGCCAAAGGCAATTAGCGCCACCACCAGACCGACTTTAACTGATAGGGAACGAGCTGCTAGAGGGCGATTGCGAGTGCGCTGCACTTTTGGGTCAATATCTCGATCCCATAGATCGTTCACAACACAACCAGCAGCACTAGTTGCAAGAGTACCCAAAACAATGACCCCTACCAGCCGTAGCGGTGGTAGACCCCGCGTGGCAAGAACGATCGCCCAGAGCGCGGGGAGCATCAGAATCAAGCGTCCTTCTGGTTTATCCCAACGTAGCAGCCGAAAAATTGTGAGCCAGATTGGTTCGGGGCGTTCAGGTGAAAGGGACATGGGTGTGAGGGATGGAGGAGGAGGGCTAAAAAATGCCGAAGGCTCTACGCTAAAGAGTCAGCTTTCAGGAAGCAGTAAGACAGTCATTACTGAATAATTTTAAGCAGCATTTGATGACTGAAGACTGCCTTTTGCCTTTCACCTTTTGCCTTTTGCCTTCTACCTCTCACCCCTCACCTCGCTTCTGCTGAACCTGTCGGAGGTGTTGATTCGTTTTTTGCCAAATTGCCCAGGCGCTAAAGCGGAGTGAGACTTTTGTGCCGTCTGAGTAAGTTTGGAGATCGTATTTTTGCGTCAGTCTAGTAGCGTCTGCTTGAGAAACTGGCACAAGCTGGTTGTAAAGGTCATCGTAGAGCCACTGGTTGTTGGCGGCTTTGAATGCTAAATAAGCTTTCCAAAGCTTAAGAACAGTCTGGTAATCCTCGATCGCTCCTGCCAGCGAAGCGTAAACGGGATGGCTTTTAGCATCTGGCTGAGTCGCAAATTTGGCAAACGACTGCTGTAATGCCTGGACGAGATGGGTGTAGTCCTCGTAGCTAATGCCAATTTTTTGCAGTGCTGGATTGGGCTGTTTAATGTTGCCAGGTACATTACCAAGTTTGTCTGCAATCTCAGCAAACTGTTTAAGTGTTGAAATGGCATGGGTTTCGGTGGTAATGCGCTGGTTGATGAGGCTGTAGTTGTGGCGATAGATGTTCAGCTTTGCCTGGCTTTGTTGAGCAGCCGAGGTCGTCGGTGGAATTGGCTCTAGCTGGGCGATCGCGTCTTGCCATTTGCGGCTGGCGCGTTGCCATACCTTAAGCGAGTGGGGTGGCTTTTGAACGGTGACGGCAGCCTGCCAGGCTAAAGTCTGGGCGGCTTTAAGTCGCTCGGCAGCAGCAGTTTCTGCGGTCAAACGATCGCTAATGGCTGTGTAATTAGCCTGATAGACCGCAAGTTTTGCTTTTGCCTGTACCGCAACAGGATCATCGTCAGGAATCGTTTTTAGCAGGTTAATGGCTTGTCGCCACTTGACCCGTGCGGCTTGCCAGGTAACAGCAGAATGCGGTGGCTGTTGCACCATCACGGCTGCATCCCAGGCAAGTTTGCGAGCAGCATTAAAGGTATTAAGTGCTGAAGTTGGTGATGCTGCTGATCGCGGAGTTGAACTGGCTGTTAGTGCTTGGCTAGGACGCTCAACAAAGCCACGATTTGCCGTATTACAGCCTGCTAGCAGCAAAAGGCTGGAGGAAACGGTGATGGTTAAACGCAAAGAGTGCATCAATTTCGCTCGCGGGTAACTACAGGCTAGACAAGCAATGCACCATGCAAATGCAAATCATGCGTCTTACCAACTCAACTCCATACTGCCTCAGCCAATGCTATGCTGCCGCAGTTAAAGCAAGGATAAGAGGATTGCATCAGGGGGGCTACAATGGTTGGATCGATCTAACAGTGACTGCTCCTCGCTGAATCAAATGTTTGCTGTTATATCGAGTAACATCCTAATCCACAAACTCATTTCTTCATGACTGTCCGTCAAAAGCTCTACGAAGGCAAAGCTAAAATCCTCTATGCTACTGATGATCCGCAGGTGCTGCTGACCTACTTCAAGGATGATGCCACAGCATTTAATGCTCAGAAGCGCGGCAGTATTGAAGGCAAAGGTGCTTTTAATTGTGCGATCGCTAGCCATTTGTTTCAGCAGCTTGAAGCGAACGGTATCGCAACTCACTTTATTGATCAGCCTAGTGCCAATGAAATGCGAGTGCGGGCGGTGCAAATTTTGCCTGTAGAAGTGGTGGTTAGGAACATTGCAGCGGGCAGCCTGTGTCAGCAGACAGGACTGAGCTTGGGGCTGGTGCTGCAACAACCGCTAGTAGAGTTTTACTACAAAAACGATGCCCTTGGTGACCCCTTGCTAACACGCGATCGCCTGCTGCTACTGGCATTAGCTACCCCAGAACAAGTCGATCAGCTACGGACAATGGCGCTTCAAATCAACGACTTTTTGAAGTCTTTCTTTTTACAGTGCGGTATTACCCTGGTCGACTTCAAACTCGAGTTTGGGCTAGACCATCACCAAAAAATTATCTTGGCAGATGAAATTAGCCCTGATACCTGCCGCCTGTGGAATCAAGGTGAGGCTGACCCGACGCAGCGAGTAATGGATAAAGACCGCTTTCGGCATGATTTAGGCGATGTAGCGCTGGCGTATCGGCAAGTGATGGAGCGTGTCTTGCAGCAAACGCTGTAGTCGGCGTTATGGCAGTGGCGATCGTGCAGCGATCGCTGACCCTAGTGACAGTTTTTACCTCATTTTCGGAACTCATTACAGTAACCTGAGTCTTGATGCCAATCAATGCGGTAAAATTTCACAGTTTGGCCAGTGCTTTAAATTTCACCAGGCTTAAGCCCATCCAGCTTAAGTTCGCCTGGATTTGATTTCGTTATGTTAGTGCTGTTTCGTGGGTCCTGCTTTAGACAGGGCATGGTGTGTGGACGTGTCAACTAATCTGAACAATATGCGTTTATCTCCAGTGCTGGTGGCGTTTCTTGCTGCTACAGCAACGTTGGGTTTGTCTGATGCGGCAAGGGGGCAGACTGCAAACCTGACTCCTGTACAAGCAAAAGCGGCTTCCGCCATCCCATTAGGCAGTACTTCAATAGCGAAAACGACGAGTAAGACGGCAGCAGTGCCTGTTGTGGCGGTGAATCAGGCAGACCTATTACGTGGGCTTGCGGCTCCGGCAGCAATCAAACCAGCGACAGCCGGTCAGCGATCGCCCGCCACCTCACCCGCGATCGCACAGCAAGGTCCGGGGCAAGAGACGCCCGATCGCATTCAAATTACCCCAGATGGTACGCTTCCTTCGACACCGACAACCGTTCCACCATCAATTCCAGAACCAGCCCCATCTCCCTCTACGCCTGCTCCAGAAGCAACTCCTACAGCTCCAGAGACAACTCCTACGGCTCCACAGACAACTCCTACAGCTCCAGAAGTACCCGGCACTCCGGCAGCACCAACTGCTCCAGCAACGCCGACCCCAGATCCTTCCACAGCAGCTCCAGAAGAAGAGCCACGAGTACTGGTGGGCGAGGTGGTTGTAGAAGGCGCGGAAGGAGCCATCCAAGAGGAAGTCTATCGAGTTATTCGTACTCAGCCAGGGCGCACAACCACTCGAACGCTGCTGCAAGAAGACATTAACGCGATCTTTGGCACAGGCTACTTCTCTAACGTGCGTGCAGTACCCACGGATACACCGTTAGGTGTACGGGTCACGTTTGAAGTGCAGCTTAACCCTGTCTTGCAAAGGGTGCAGCTAGACGGCAGTACACTTTTGCCAGAGCCGGTAATTGCGGATGCGTTTGGCGGTCAGTACGGCAAAGTCTTGAATTTGGTAGAGCTGCAAGAAGGCATCAAAAAGGTTAACAAGTGGTATCAGGATAACGGCTACGTGCTGGCTCAGGTGGTTGACTCACCACAAGTTTCCCCTGAGGGTGTTGTGACCCTTCAGGTGGCTGAAGGGGTCGTTGAGAACATTCAGGTGCGCTTTACCAATAAGGATGGTGAGGATCAGGATGACAAGGGCAACCCTATCCGAGGACGCACCCGCGACTTTATTGTCACCCGCGAGTTTCAGCTCAAGCCAGGACAAATTTTTAACCGCACAATCGTTGAGCGTGATCTGCAACGGGTGTTTGGTTTAGGCATTTTCGATGACGTGAAGCTATCGCTCTCTCCTGGGCAAGACCCCCGTAAGGTCGTTGTGGTCGCAAATGTAGTCGAGAAAAACTCAGGCTCGATCGCGGCGGGTGCTGGGATCAGCTCTGCTAGCGGACTCTTTGGTACGGTTAGCTACCAGCAACAGAATTTGGGTGGCAACAACCAAAAACTGGGCGCTGAGGTGCAAATCGGGCAGCGGGAATTGCTGTTTGACCTGAACTTTACCGACCCCTGGATTGCAGGCGACCCGTTTCGTACCTCTTACACGGTCAACCTCTTCCGGCGACAAACGATCTCGCTCATCTTTGATGGCGGCGAACCCGATATCAATTTGCCCGATGGTGACACACCCAGAGTCGTGCGAACAGGGGGAGGCATTAGCTTCTCGCGTCCGCTGAATGGCAACCCTTATGTGCGATCGGAGTGGGCTGCTTCTCTCGGCTTGCAGTATCAGCGCGTTCGCATTAATGACCGTGACGGCGACCTCAGCCCCTTTGATGAACTGGGCAATAGTCTGAGCTTTAGCGGGACAGGTAAAGACGATCTTTTTACCGTGCAGTTTGGGGTAGTGCGCGATCGACGTAACGATCTACTGCGCCCTACCGCAGGATCGCTACTACGTATCGGTACAGAGCAGTCTATTCCGATCGGCACCGGAAACATTTTCTTTAATCGTCTACGTGGTAGCTATAGCTTCTACGTACCAACACGCATCCTTCGGCTTACTAAGGGATGTCAAGATCTCAAATCTAGACCGGCTGATTGCCCGCAAGCCTTTGCTTTTAACATTCAAGGGGGCACTGTGCTAGGCGATTTGCCACCCTATGAAGCGTTCGCATTGGGCGGCAGTAATTCTGTCCGTGGGTTTGATGAAGGCGATTTGGGGAGCGCAAAGACCTTTCTTCAAGCAACAGTCGAATACCGCTTCCCCGTCTTCTCAGTGATCTCTGGTGCGCTATTTGTTGATGCCGCAACAGATTTTGGCTCTGGGGATGATGTGATCGGTAATCCAGCAGGGGTACGGGGTAAACCAGGTCAGGGTGTTGGTTACGGTCTTGGTCTTAGAATTCAGTCGCCACTAGGTCCCATTCGGATTGACTATGGTCTCAACGACAGCGGCGATTCGCAGTTTCACTTTGGCATCGGAGAACGTTTCTGATGGAGCTAGACGTTAAGCCTCAAGCCGCAACGGGTGATGTCCTGCATAGAGATGGTGCCCCATCGCCTCTTAGCAGCGGTTCTCAGACCACAGGGGATGCGCTGCAACAAACTCTGCGAAGCGAATTTACTCGATCGGGCGTAGGGCTACATACAGGGCTATCAGTACGGGTACGAGTACTGCCTGCCCCCACTGGGCGAGGGCGCTATTTTGCGCGGGTAGACAAGCCGCATGCTCCAGAAGTGTCGGCACAGATAGCAACCGTGCGACAGACCATGCTCTCAACCGAGCTGGCACATGGAGAGGCGGATGTGCGGACAGTAGAACACCTGCTAGCAGCTCTGACAGCAATGGGCGTAGACAATGCCCGTATCGAAATCGATGGACCAGAGGTGCCGCTGTTGGATGGATCAGCTAAAGAGTGGGCAGACGCGATCGCCCAGGTTGGTATGGTCGCTCAGAGAGAACCTCGTTATAGCTGGATACTACAGGAGCCGCTCTGTGTGCAAGATGGTGATGCCTTTGTAATTGCACGTCCGTCTAGTGAACTGCGGTTTACCTACGGCATTGCCTTTGACCTGCCTGCGATCGGCAACCAGTGGCACAGTTGGTCTCCTACTGCTGAGGCACATACAGATGCGTCGATGGCTATTGCCGCAACGTTTGCAACTGAAATCGCACCTGCCCGCACCTTTGGGTTAGCACACCAAATTGAGGCACTCCGTGATCGCGGACTCATTAAAGGCGGTAGCCTGGAGAATGCACTTGTTTGTGGTGCAGAGGGCTGGCTGAACCCACCCTTGCGCTTTCTAAATGAGCCAGTGCGCCATAAGCTCTTAGACTTAATAGGAGATCTGAGCCTACTGGGAACTATTCCCGTTGCTCATTTTCTGGCATACAAGGCTAGTCATCAGCTCCATACTCAACTTGCGCGATCGCTCCACTCAATGATTAAAGTCTAGTACCGCTAGTCTGCCAAAACTCCTAGCCAGACTACTAGCAGCGCCTCATTTTTCTAACCCTCCCGCACCTCTATCGAAGCTCTAAACTCATGTCGATCTTCACTGATGTCAATACTTCCGGCAGTGCTTCTAGCCATGTCAGCACTCAAACTCAAGCTGAAACTGATCGCCTGGAGTCTGAGACTTCTCACCTCAACACAGACGTGCATATCCCAGTTGAAGAAATCCAGAAGCTTCTGCCTCATCGGTATCCGTTTTCTCTAGTCGATCGCATCATTCGGTATGTACCTGGAAAACTTGCCGTTGGTATCAAAAACGTTACTTTCAACGAACCACACTTTCAAGGGCATTTCCCCGGTAGACCCATCATGCCGGGTGTACTGATTGTAGAAGCCATGGCACAAGTTGGCGGCATCGTCCTAACGCAGATGGCAGATGTCCAGGGAGGGCTTTTTATGTTTGCAGGCATTGATAAAGTACGGTTTCGTCAGCCCGTCGTACCAGGCGATCAGCTTGTGATGACTGTGGAACTTTTGTCAGTCAAGCGTCGTCGTTTTGGAGCGATGCAAGGACGGGCTGAAGTAGACGGGCGACTGGTGGCTGAGGGCGAACTCAAATTTGCTCTCGTCGACTAAAAGCGTTTTGGGTTTGGCGGATCAATGCCTCTACAATTTGTCTGATGCGCTCAAGTAGCTTTCATACTTGTTGTCTTGGCGATTGCACAGACAGCAGTTTTCAAAACATAACGTACAAACGCTTTTACCTCATTCCTGATCGCTGATACCTCTATGGCAACCCTAATTCATCCAACGGCTGTGATTCATCCTGGTGCTGACCTGCATCCAACGGTGCAGGTTGGTGCATATGCCGTGATTGGAGGGCGGGTCAAGGTTGGTCCAGACACCACAATCGGTCCTCATGCTGTACTCGACGGTTGGACGGAAATCGGTGCCAGAACGCGCATCTTTCCAAGCGCTACCATCGGCTCAGAGCCACAAGACCTCAAATATGATGGCTCCGAAGGATTGGTAAAAATTGGCGACGACAACTACATCCGCGAGTATGTCACCATTAACCGCCCCACCTATGCCAACGAAACAACGTTGATTGGCAATGGTAATTTACTGATGGCGTATGTCCATGTTGGGCACAACTGCGTCATCGAAAACCAGGTGGTGATTTCTAACGCTGTGGCGCTATCAGGCTACGTTCATATCGAGTCGAGAGCGCGTTTAAGTGGGGTTTTCGGCGTCCATCAGTTTGTTCATATTGGGCGCTACGCCATGGTTGGTGGGATGAGCCGCATTGTTCGAGATGTGCCGCCTTACATGGCGGTTGAAGGAAACCCTGCACGGGTGCGATCGCTAAATCGGGTCGGTCTCAAACGGGCCGGTTTTGCTGATGCCGTGGATGGGAAACCCTATCAGGCTCTCAAGCAAGCCTTCCGCATTCTCTATCGTTCTGGTCTCTCGCTCAACGAGGCGCTAGAAAAGCTGGAAATGCTACCTTATGACGAACACGTGCACCACCTCCAGCACTTTTTACGGTTGTCTCAGCAAGCAGGGCGACGAGGTCCTACGTCTGGTAAGCGGGTAGGAACTTCAGGTGATGATGATGATTGAACCGGATAGAGACAAAGAATGTGGAAACGCAACGATTCAGGCACCCAACGCGCTTCAGGCACCCAACACGCTTTCTCAGTCAGACCCCTTAACTCAACACTCTCCTCGCCCCGTACGCCTTTTCATTAGCACCGGTGAGGTGTCCGGCGATCTTCAGGGTTCGCTATTGGTTCAGGCGCTGCAACGTCAGGCGACAAAACGGGGGCTAACCCTTGAGCTATTAGCGATGGGCGGCGATCGTATGGAAGCAGCAGGAGCTAAGCTGCTGGCGCGTACTAGCGCGATCGGATCGATGGGCATTTTTGAGTCGCTGCCCTTTGTTTTGCCAACCTTGCAGGTGCAGCGTCAGGCAAAACAATATTTGCAGCAATACCCGCCCGATCTAATTGTGCTCATTGACTACATGGGTCCTAACCTGGCGTTCTGTGAATATTTTCCAGAACGGTTTCCAGATGTGCCAATCGTCTATTACATCGCGCCGCAAGAGTGGGTGTGGGGCGATCAATGGTCATGGGGTGTGAAGCTCTTTCGGTCCGATTTGGTCGTCAAAGCGACGCAGCGCATTCTGGCAATTTTTCCTGGTGAAGCTAGCTATTTCCAGAGTAAGGGTGGGCAAGTCGCCTGGGTCGGTCATCCACTGCTTGACCGGATGCAGGAAGCCCTGGATCGCGATCGCGCCCGCTTAGCACTAGGCATTTCAGCTGACCAACTGACGATCGTGCTGCTGCCTGCCTCTCGTCAGCAAGAGCTAAAGTATCTCATGCCTGTCATGTTTGCAGCCGCACAGCAGCTTCAGGCAAAGCTGCCCCACGTTCATTTCTTAATTCCTCTGGCGCTCACGAAATATCGTGCCCGTATCGAACAAGCTATTCAGCGCTACGGCTTGCAGGCAACCGTTTTAGCTGAACCGCAGGCAGCGTCTAGCGATTCGGCAGCTACGTCGCTCACCCTTCAAGCGATCGCGGCGGCAGATTTAGCCATCACGAAATCGGGCACGGTGAATCTAGAAATTGCGCTGCTGAACGTGCCTCAGGTCGTGATGTATAAAGTTAATTCAGTGACAGGCTGGATCTTAGACCGTGTCCTCAAATTCTCAGTGCCCTTTGTCTCACCGCCAAATCTGGTGGAGATGAAGCCGATCGTGCCTGAATTTTTGCAAGATCAGGCAACCCCCGAAAATCTTGCTCAGGCTTCACTGGCACTCTTGCTGGATACCGATCGCCGTCAGGCAATGCTAGAAGGCTATCAGTCGATGCGTCTGGCGCTTGGCTCGGTCGGTGTCTGCGATCGTGCTGCTGAAGAGATCCTCAATCTGGTTGCAGCCAGTGATACGGCTGTGAAGGAAGAAAACTAGCGCTTGGCAGTCCTTTTGTTAGCAGCAATCGTTGGTGCTTTGTGCCTGGAGTCAAACGATTGGTAGCATTTGAAACATGCGGTGACAGGTCAAGTTTGCCGAACCTGAGATATCCCCAAACAGGTGGGAATACTGAAGGAAAGTTTGGCAACGTTAGACAGCATGTGGCGACGGCTCAGAAACATTTTCGCTGACTTAAGGTCTTACTCGGATCTCAGACCTGACTTGCGTATGCGACAACGGGTCAATCGGTACTTGCGCGATCGTCCGACCCTTACTGTCGAGCAGTGGTTTGAGCAATTTTGGCGACCTCAAGGTGTTAACCACTCGCTCGTTGCTTTTGTTTACACTCAGATGCAAACGTATTCAGGATTAGAGTTTGCCAGAGTCCGTCCGCATGACCGTCTAAATGAAGATCTTTATCTGCCGCTTGTTTGTTGGTTTGACTGGGAAACATCGTTCACTGAAGACTTTTTAGCCAGTTTCGACATTGATTTAAGCGATCGCTTCAACCCTGAAAATTTCACTACAGTAGAAGAATTAGTCATTTTTCTCAACCATCAACTTCTGTCAGTCAATCACTCGTAGATTAGTAGCAGATGGCTGCTTCAGCCATCTGAGTGAAAGAGAGGCGAATGATGGTTCTAATGAAAAAACGACACCGTTCAGCCTGGGCAACTGAGCTGAACGATATTGTGCGAGGAGCGTGCGGTGGCTTCTTGTTTGGCATTCCGTTGCTTTACACGATGGAGGTTTGGTGGGTTGGCTCTACGGCTCAACCACCTAGAATCATGATGGCGATCGCGGGTACCTTCATTGCCGTTTTTTGGCTTAACCGCACTGAAGGCTTTCGCAGAACGAGACGGTCTCGCCCCTATGAAGCGTTTATGGACACTGTAGAGGCAATGGCGATCGGCTTGCTCTGCGCGGCGCTGGTGCTACTGCTACTGCGAGAGCTGACCTTTGACACATCCCTGCGCGAGGCGCTTGGCAAGGTAATCTTTGAGTCGGTGCCCTTTGCTCTAGGGGTTGCATTGGCGGGTCACTTTTTGGGGGATACCCGTGAGGCGGAGCCGCCGCCTGATGATCGCTCGCAGTTAAAAACGGAGGCAGCGGGTTCACTCAACGCGACCCTGGCTGATATCGGTGCAACGCTCATTGGTGCGATCGTCATCGGGTTTAACATCTCGCCTACCGACGAGATTCCGATGGTAGCTGCGGCTGTTTCAGCACCGTGGCTGCTAAGTATAATCGTGGCATCGCTGCTCATTTCTTATGGCATCGTGTTTGAAGCAGGCTTTTCCGATCAGCGTAAACGGCGGCAGCAGCAAGGTATTTTTCAACAACCCTTAAGTGAGACTGTAATGTCTTATCTGGTGTCATTGGTTGCAGCCGTGATCATGCTATGGTTTTTTGAGCGCCTGACGTTGAGTGACCCTTGGACAATGTGGTTAGAGCAAACATTGCTGCTGGGTCTACCAGCCACTATTGGTGGCGCTGCTGGCAGGCTAACCTTATGAGTCAGCCTTCTCAAGCTTCTGCCCCTAACAAACCGCAACCTAACCAGCCGCAACCGCGCTCGCGTGCCGAGCTGATTACCTTTGGTATCGCGTCCTTACTCCTGGCAACTGTTGTAGGGCTAGTGGGCTATACCTGGCTGGATGAACAACAGCAACAACCACCGCTTCTCTCTGTCCTCAACACTGAACCAATTCGTGCTGCCAAAGGGCAATTTTACGTGCCGATTACAGTCACCAATAGCGGTGGTGATACAGCAGAATCAGTACACGTACTGGCAGAGCTACGTATCGGTGGCACGATCGTGGAAACAGGCACTTTAGAAATCGACTTTCTATCTAGCAAAGAGGAAGCGGAAGGGGCGTTCATCTTCAGCCGTGATCCCAGGCAAGGGCAACTGTCGCTACGAGTTGCTAGCTATAAGCTACCTTGAAGGCTGAAGAATCGCCCCGCGATCGTGTCCTCACTTTCGCTTATAGGGATGGCTCAGTTCAAGATTATTGCAAGCAGTTTGAAACTCGTTTAATAACGATTCAGCATAGTGATTCAGCCATGATCAGGTAAGGTCAGGTTGCCACCTGCTCTAGCCTCTATATTGCAGGGAGTATCGCATTTCGCTCCAAAACAACAGTAGAGACGTTCCAGTGGAACGTCTCTACTAAAGGGAGTCTTTTAATTAGGCTTGTCTAATCACAACCCACCAACAACGATCTCCTAGACTACAGCCGCTGCTTCACGTGCTGCTGCTGCTTCATCGGGGTGAATGCCTAGACGTGTCAGGTTTACACGTCCCCGGTTGTCAATTTCGCGTACCTTGACAATCACTTCATCACCGAGATTCACTTCATCCTCTACCTTGCCGACGCGATAGTCTGCTAGTTGCGAGATGTGAATCATACCTTCTTTGCCAGGTAGGAACTCCACAAAGGCACCGATCGGAATCACACGGGTCACTTTACCGATATACACATCGCCCTGGTTGAGCTTGCGCGTCATACCCTGGATGATGCTACGTGCTTTCTTCGCCGATTCGCCATCGATCGACGAAATCGTGACAACGCCTGTGTCTTCAATGTCGATTTTGGCTCCCGTTTCTTCAGTAATACCTTTGATGGTTTTACCACCGGGACCGATGATCATACCGATCATCTCAGGGTCAATTTTGATGGTTAGCAAGCGGGGTGCAAACAGCGACATCTCAGTACGCGGCTGGTTAATCGCTTCTAGCATCTTCGACAGGATGTGCAGACGGGCTGGTTTAGCTTCATTGATTGCTTGCGCAATAATCGCTAACGGCAGACCGTTGAGCTTCATATCAAGCTGAAGCGCCGTGATGCCTGTATCTGTACCTGCCACCTTGAAGTCCATGTCGCCGAGGAAGTCTTCAATCCCCTGAATATCCGTCAGGATGCGGATTTCGTCGCCTTCTTTGATCAAACCCATTGCCGCACCACTGACAGGTTTGGTAATGGGAACGCCCGCATCCATGAGCGCCAGCGTGGAGCCAGACACCGAACCCATTGACGTAGAGCCGTTGGACGACAGTACTTCAGAGACAACCCGCAGGACGTAAGGAAAATCTTCTTTTTTAGGCAAAACGGGAATCAGCGCACGTTCTGCCAGGGCACCATGACCCACTTCACGACGACCGGGGGTACGCATGGGTCGCGTTTCACCGACAGAATAGGGCGGGAAGTTGTAGTGGTGCAGGTAGCGTTTTTTCTCATCAGGATGGAGGTCATCCATTTCCTGAGCGTCGCCGGGAGTACCCAGGGTGACTACAGACAACACCTGCGTTAGCCCCCGATTGAACAAGCCACTGCCATGTACACGCGGCGGTAGCACACCAACCCGGCAGGAGATCGGACGCACTTCATCCAGTTTGCGACCATCGACCCGAATGCTGTCTTCAATCACCTGACGACGCATGAGGGTTTTGGTAACTTCTTTGAATGTGTTGCTCAACGCTTTGGGCGCTTTTGCGGAAGCCAGTTTTACTGGATCTTCGTCAGGCAGTTCGGCGATCGCAGCTACTACGGTTGCCTTAATTTCGTCCAGCGCAGCATCGCGAACAGGCTTATCTTTTTCAAAGCGACCGAGCACTTCTTTCACAGGTTGAGTAACGCGCTCTTTAATGAAATTTTCTAGCGTCAAATCAACTTCAGGCGGCGCTTCTTTGACCTGCTCAATGCCCAGTTCTTTTAACAAATCTAACTGTGCCTGAATCAAATCGCGCACGGCTTCATAGCCAAAGTCGATTGCTTCAATGATGTCTTGCTCGGGTAACTGGTTTGCTCCCGCTTCCACCATGATCACGCCTTCCGGTGTGCCTGCGACCACTAGATCCAGATCACCCGATTCGATTTCGCTGAAGGTGGGGTTAATGACAAAATCATCGCCGACCAAGCCAACGCGCACGGCTGCCATCGGACCATTAAAGGGTAGCTTTGCTAGCAGTACGGCGATCGATGCGCCTGTTACAGCCAGTACATCGGGCGGTACGCGATCGTCCATTGACATTGTGGTCGCTACGACCTGAATATCATCCCGTAGCCAACTGGGAAACAGAGGACGTAAGGGACGGTCAATCAAACGGCTCGTTAGTGTTGCACGCTCAGGCGGACGACCCTCACGCCGCAAAAAGCCGCCAGGAATTCGTCCAGCCGCATACAAACGTTCTTCGTAGTCGACCAGCAGCGGGAGGAAGTCAATACCTTCTCGTCCAGCAGCACGGGTTGCAGTTACCAAAACGGCAGTGTCTTCTGATTCAATGAGGACGGTTCCTCCTGCCTGTGGAGCGAGTAAACCAACCTTTAGTCGAATATCCCTACCATCAAAGGATATCGACTTTTCAAACTCTTTCATGCCTTGTGCTATCCTTCTTTGTCACTCTTTTTGTTTTCTTTCGCAATCGTAGCATTGATATTCAGATACGGACTTGAATACAAGCGATCGTCAAAAGTGAGCGATTCAAAATGTTAAAAAAGTTTGAAAAAGCGCTTCAGCAGAGATGCAGAAATAGAAGTGAAAAGCCAGAAGCAGTCAGCGCTTCAGCATCAGGATCTGTATTAGATGCGCTACGCGGAAACAAGACAACCTGACGCACTATTAGGACTCTGACCTTCGGTTTCAGGTTGTACAATGTGTGGATGATGCAGAGGCGATCGCGACGGTTAAACCTGGAATTGCAAACTTTCAGGAGTTTGTTTACCGTTGAGGTTTTCGCGCTCTGACTCTCTACACTTGGCTAGTTTTGTAATGAAATGTGTAGCAAAGAGGTGTGTTAAACGATCGCATAGGGCATCACTTCTGGAGTCAAAAGGTGCTGCGAGTGAAGAATGTACTCTTCGTTAGAAACTGTTAATCAGCGTGCTTCTCTTTGCTTTTAAGGCAGTTGCGTTAGGTTAAAGCTCTGCAACATTGCCTCTTACTACATGTTTTGAAGGCAGTGCTTACAGCGGTAATGCTAACCACTCTACTAGTTCGCTTGGGTCAAGTTGTAAGACTGTCTGCATGATGATGCACAACGTTAAAAGCTAGTAATGTATTGCCTCAGTACAGTCATATACCTGCTTTTTTTCTCAGAGTTCTTATCGTCTTTCTCGATCGCCATAACATCACCGCACTAACTTTTGCAACGCTTTCTTACGTTCAACTCTTTTCAGCGCAGACTGAATTTCTCTAACGCGCATGGCAATTTTACACGGTAGTTGGTTTGTTCATTCTCAAGCAGAAACCCCGGCGCAAGCAGGGGTAGGGCAGGCTCCCATCGATCGTGCCGCTTTGTCTCGTGGCTACCTGTTTCTTTGGGGCGAGGTTTGGCGCAGAATTACGCCTGAGATGCCCTATGCCCCTGGTTTCTCTGCATTAGAGGCGACGATCCAACCTCATCCCTTCGCGATAGCTCCCGCTGAACTGCTAGCGCTGCTGCGATCGCGGCAACAAGCCAATCATCTGCGTCTCCCAGCCCCACTGTTGGAGTCAGCGGCAGTGCCGGAGCTGACGGTTGCCAAAGCAAAGCGATCGCGCTCTAGTCAAAGCACGACTACGCTCGTAGCTGACCCCATTACTACCCTACCTGGAGTATGGCAAAGCCATACACTGGCGTTGCCATCCTGGGTTGCGGATGATGCCCTAGAGTTACCAGCAGGCGCGATCGTGCCGCAGCTCTCTGCTGTTGTAGAGAGTGACCCAAGCCGCGATCGCTTTCTCTATCCCTGGCGCGTTGAGGGGCTTTGCCTTGATCCGATCGCAGCCTTCGCCTTCCTCAATGCTTTGCCATTGGGCACTGTCGATGCGGATGATTCCTTTATTGGTGGTGATCTTCGCTTTTGGTCTCATGCCGCCCGCTGGAGTTTGGACTTGCTGGCACGATCGAAATTTTTGCCTGGGCTGGAGAAGAGAGAGGAGAACGGCAGGAGTCTCGCTTGGGCACGGTGGCAGCCGTTGTTGGATAGTGCGGTCGATCAGGTGCGATGGAAGCAGTTTGTTGATCGAATGCCCGTCGTCTGTCGGCTGTATGAGCAAGAAGCAAAAAATGGGGGAGTAGGGACGCAAAGGGAACAAGAAGGAGTCATGCAATCTTCTCACGCTCCACTCTCCACGCCTCACTCCCCACTCGTCCTCCCACTCCCTACGCCGCCTCAGGGCCTCATCCATGCCTTTCTTAGCAGCACTCTTGATGCCCAGGTCAGGCTTTTGGCTCAACGTCACCCGTTGCCAACCTCCACAGAAAAAATGCTGTCTGGGTCAGTGCGATCGTGGCTACAGGCATTGGGGGAAGAAGCGAAGATCGTGTCCGTAGCCGAGAACGCAGCTGGATTAGATTCTCTGGAGACCGCATTGGCAAACTGGACTGCCCCCTTGCAGCTTCAGGGCGTGCAGCAAAATCTGTTTCGTGCCTGTCTCTACTTGCACCCGCCCGAATCTGGGCAGAATCAGTGGCGGTTGGAATATTTTTTACAGGCGGCAGATGACGAGACGTTGCTGGTGACAGCCCCCACCATTTGGGGGAATCCCGTGGAGCAGTTGCACTATCGTGGTCGATCGATCGATCGACCACAAGAAACCCTACTGATGGGTTTAGGGCTTGCGTCTCGCCTTTATCCACCGATCGAACCCAGCTTGCAAGACCCACGCCCTCAGTTCTGTTCGCTGACGGCACTGCAGGCATACGAATTTATCAAGGCAACCGCGTGGCGCTTACAAGATAGCGGGCTGGGCGTTGTGCTGCCACCAAGTTTGGTCAATCAGGGTGGCTGGGCAAGTCGGCTGGGTTTGAAGATTCAGGCACAGTCGGCAAAGCTCAACAAAGGACAGGTGCGGCTGGGTTTGCAAAGCCTGCTCAACTTTCGGTGGGAGTTGTCTATTGGCGGACAAAGTCTTTCCAAGGCGGAGTTCGATCGCCTGGTTGCCCTTAATGCACCACTAGTCGAGATTAATGGTGAATGGGTCGAGCTGCGTCCCCAAGACATTCGCGCTGCCCAGACCTTTTTTGCCAGCCGCAAAGACCAGACCGCGCTTTCGCTTGAAGATGCGCTACGGATTAGCACGGGCGATACTCAGACGATCGAAAAACTGCCTGTCGTTAGCTTCGAGGCATCCGGTCCCTTACAAGAACTCATCACTACCCTCAGCGGCAATCGGCAAATTGAGGCACTGCCCACACCGAAAAACTTTCGCGGTGTCCTGCGTCCCTACCAATCGCGCGGCGTTGGCTGGCTAGCTTTTCTGGAGCAGTGGGGCTTGGGTGCCTGCCTTGCCGACGACATGGGTTTGGGCAAAACCATTCAGCTCATTGCCTTTTTACTACACCTCAAAGAGCAGAAAACTCTAGAGCATCCCACGCTGCTCGTTTGTCCAACGTCTGTGCTGGGCAACTGGGAGCGCGAGGTGAAGAAGTTTGGTCCCACGTTGACAGCCTTCTTGTACCACGGTGATAAACGACCACAAGGCAAGTCCTTTGCCAAAGCTGTGCAGGGTAAAGATCTCGTCATCACTAGCTATGCATTGGTTTCGCGCGATATCAAGGATTTGCAGCCGATTGCGTGGCAGGGCATCGTGCTGGACGAAGCGCAAAATATCAAAAACCCCGAGGCAAAACAATCGCAGGCAGTGCGACAGCTTGACGCTCAGTTTCGCATTGCGCTGACAGGTACCCCAGTCGAAAATCGTCTGTCTGAACTGTGGTCAATTCTGGATTTCCTCAATCCTGGCTACCTGGGACCCAAAAATTTCTTTCAGCGTCGTTTTGCGACCCCGATCGAACGCTACGGCGATACTGCCTCTCTGCAAACCCTGCGATCGCTCGTTCAACCCTTTCTGCTCCGTCGTCTTAAGACCGATCGCGACATCATTCAAGACTTACCCGATAAGCAGGAGATGACCGTCTTCTGTGGGCTTTCGTCTGAGCAAGCTTCCCTCTACCAGCACACTGTCGATCGCTCCCTCGCAGAAATCGAAGCTGCCGAAGGCATCCAACGCAAAGGGATCATTCTGGCACTGCTAGTGAAGCTAAAGCAAATTTGCAATCATCCAGCACTTTTTCTTAAGGAAGAAGACGGAGGAAAGGATACAGGTGGAGGAAACAAAGATAAAGGCTCAAGGATAAAGGATAAAAGCAGTGATAGTAGTTTAGCCTTGAGCCTTAATACTTCAGCCTTTCTCACCCGCTCTGGTAAGCTCCAGAGGTTAGAAGAAATGATCGAAGAAGTGGTAGCAGAAGGCGATCGCGCCCTCATCTTCACGCAGTTTGCAGAATGGGGCAAGCTGCTAAAAGCCCATTTAGAGCGCCAATTGGGACGCGAAACGTTGTTTCTCTATGGCAGCACGTCTAAGAAGCAGCGCGAGGAAATGGTCGATCGCTTTCAGCATGATCCGCAAGGACCGCGCATCTTCATCCTGTCGTTGAAAGCAGGCGGTGTCGGCTTAAACCTGACTCGCGCCAATCACGTTTTCCACTTCGATCGCTGGTGGAATCCTGCGGTCGAAAATCAAGCAACCGATCGCGTCTTCCGCATTGGGCAAACGAAGAATGTCCAGGTACACAAGTTTGTTTGCAATGGCACCCTTGAAGAGAAGGTGCATGAACTGATCGAAAGCAAAAAGGCATTAGCAGAAAACGTCATCGGCGCAGGCGAAAACTGGCTTACAGAGTTAGATACCGATAGCTTGAGAGACTTGTTGCTGCTTGATCGTAGTGCCATTATCGATAATGAATAAGGCACACCACACGCTGCAATACTGTCAGGCTGCTCTAAAAAAGTGTCGCTTTTAATAAACTCCTAGAGGCACTCGCGTGGGGGCTACTTGACTAGTCGATCGATACGTTCTCGAATGGTCAGAGCAATGAGAGAGCGGATTAAAAACAGTGTGCCTAAACCTGCCAGTCCAAAGGCAGCAAACGCCCAGACTTTATATGCGCCGACCAAGAGAACCGCTCCAGAGAGCAGTAAAAAGCCAGTCAAGCAGGCATAGGTCAGACTTTTCAAAGCAAGGTTAATGGTTTTGATGGCACGATCGGTTTCGAGCGATCGCGATCGTAGCTCTACTTCTCCCTGCTCCAGTCGTTCTTCCAGTCGTTGAATCAGACGCTCAGTTGGACTTGGCTGACGGAGTTTGTAGGTAATGTATTCACGGGCTTGCTTCGTCAATTCACCAAGACCAATGCCACTACTCTGCCCCTTGGCGATCGTAATGCTTTTGACAAAAGGCTTGGCAGATTCCATCAAGCTGTAGTTAGGGTCAAGGTCGCGGGCAACCCCATCTAAGGTGGTCAGTGCCTTGAGGATAAAAGTCATCTTGGCAGGCAAGCGAAAGGGCTGTTGGGCAAACAGCGCCGACACTTCTTGCTTTACCTGGCTAAACTCTTGAAGCGCGATCGGCTTCTCGGTAAAGCGCTCTAGCACAAATCCCATTACGCGACGAATGGGAGCCATATCTGAGGCAGGCTCGATCAGTCCCATCGTTGTCAGGGTGTGAATTACCTGATCCGTATCTTTCCGCAGCACAGCGAAAAAGGTACGTACCATTTGATCTTTGTCGATCGACTTGACTTCTGCCATCATGCCGAAATCGTAGAAGATCAAGCACCCATCTGGACTGACAGCCATATTACCGGGATGGGGATCAGCTTGAAAGAAACCGTCCTGCAATAACTGCTTGAGATACGAGCAAATGCCGAGTTGATTAATTTCTTTGACGTTAATGCCGATCGCCTCCAGGCTCTGGCGATCATTGATCTTAATCCCTGGCACATAATCCATCGTCAGCACTTTTTTGGTGGTGTATTTGGGGTACACCTTGGGGGCAGTGATACGTGCATGGTCACGAAAGTTATAGCGAAAGCGATCGGCGTTGATGGCTTCTTGCACGTAGTCAATTTCTTGATACAGCACCAGCGCAAACTCTTCGTAGATTGCTTCCAGGTCGTACTCCCGTGTCCAGGGGAGGTAGCGCTGGCAAAAACGTAGCAACCGTCGCAGCACTCTCAAATCGAGATCGAAAAGGGTATCGAGTCCAGGACGCTGCACTTTAATCACAATATCTTCGCCTGTATGCAGCCGTGCTTTATGCACCTGTCCCAGGCTAGCTGCCGCGATCGGGTTTCGGTCAAAGTCACGATACAGCGTGTAAAGCGGGCTGCCTAGCTCCGATTCAATAATCGCGATCGCCTCATCTGCACTAAACTCTGGCACCCGGTCTTGAAGCTGTCCTAGCGCCTGAATGTACTCTGCTGGCAGTAAATCGCCCCGCGTTGACAACGCTTGCCCAATTTTAATAAACGTCGGACCTAAATCGAGGAGCGTGCCTACCAGCCACTGAGCGCGTCGGTTACGGTGTTGCGGGAAGCGTCGGGCGATCGTGTCATCCCACCACAAATACCACATCAACCGTGCCGCAGACAAAAAGATGTCTGTCTGACGTGCTAACAACGATTGTTTGGCACGTTGCCATCGGAGTGATTTTGGCGCGGCAGACTTGAGCATACTATTGACTATATTCCATTTAGCCTCAGTGACTGGTAGCCCTTCTGAATCCCTGACCGCTTAAAACATTGAAGATCTGGCTTTTGGGCTACAGCACTTTCGGGTTGTCAAAGGGTTTGCGGTAAGGTCAGCGTAAAGCACGTTGCAAACGCGTGGGCATCGTCAATGCGATGGCTAGAGGCGCTGATGTCACCGTTGAGATGCAACACCAACGATTTCACTAGCGCTAAACCTAAGCCTGTCCCCTGTACTGCCTTTTGGGTGGCAATTTGAGAGCGCTTAAATTTGTCAAAGATAAGGGGTAACTCATCGGGGGCAATGCCCTGCCCAACATTGCGAAGCGTCACAATGATCTGGTTTATTGCTGACTGATGTTTAGCTGACTCTGCTTTGAGGGCGACATGAAGCTGAACACAACTGTTTTGATCAGCATATTTACCAGCATTAGTCAGTAGCTCAAATAAAATGCGGCGCAGGCTGTTGCGATCGCTTAATAAGCGCAGTGATCGCCGGGGAAGTTTGACTTCCAACGTTAGCCCTTTTGCTGACCACTTTTGCTGAAAGAGCCGAGTCAAGTCGTGAATTAATGCTTTCAAATCGATTTCTTGCGGACTCATAGCAATCTGGTTTGACTCCAGTTCTTGCAGCCCTAGCAGGTCGTTGATGAGGCTAGTTTCCTGGGCGCACTGCTGTTCTAAAATATCCAGATAGCACGCACTGCGTTCAGCCGACAAACCCATCTGCCGCAACATCCGAATCGCCAATGTCATGCTGGTAAGCGGTGTTCTCAGTTCATGGCTGACAGTGCTAAGAAATTCATCTCGTGCCTGATTTAACTGTCGTAGTTGATCAAGCTGATGGCGGGTGCGATCGTACAGCTTTGCCTGCACCGCCAGGCTCGCGCGCAACTCAGCCGTGCGCTTTTCGACCAGTGACTGTACTTGCCGTAAGGTTTCTGCTTGAATAATCGCTGTACTCACTTGAGCACTCACCAGTTGCACCAGTTCTAACTCTGCTGGCTGCCAGACGCGAGGCTGATCATGCTGAAAAACGAGAAACCCCAGGATGGTTCCCTGGCTCTCTAATGGCATCAGCAGGAGCGCAGGCAATGACTTTAGATTAAAGGCAGCAGCTTCTCCTTCCGCATCAAATGTAACAGCATCCGGCTGAGCTGCTGAGTTGGTACTAAGGATAAACGGGCTGCTGGGATGTGCAAACGCCTGCTGACAAAGTGCACACTCGGATAACCAAAACGACTGATTGATAGCAGTTGGAAGGACAGAGGGCGACGCTGCCGTACTTGCTTGCAGTGGGTAAGTCGCCTCAAAGGGTATATCGCTCAGCCACTCGTAGGCTACATTCACCCTTACTTTAGGTTGCTCGACCTGAGCATGGTTGCGAAAGAGAGCGTCCCAGTGTTTTAAGCGTAGGAGCATGCCGCGTTTCACTTGCAGCGCTGATGCTGTGTCATCTGTAGCAAGTTTAAGGATGTCGTTAAGGTCAGACGCGTTGTGAATGGCTAACGTAAGCTGATTAACCACTCGCTGGTACTGCATCTGCTTGTGGAATTGCTGCTGCAATTGAAGCTGATCGAAGATGCTGGCAACCTGATGAGACACGGTTTGAAGTCCTGCGATTTCTGATTGATTCCAGGTCTGAGTGCGCGATCGCATTAAACTAATGACTCCATGCACATGATCTGGAAGATGCATTGTTGCACTAGCAATAGCTCTTACAGGCGGCAAGGATGTCCGCAACTGTTTAATAGACTGCCAGACTTTACAGGTTTTACTTGCGCTTGGCGCTGTAACAGGACGCGATCGTACAGTCTCTATCCCATTGCAAGGTATCAGTGCAGTTTCAGCCAGCCAGTTACCAAAGTAATCAGACGCTATTTCTAGCGGTTGCAGCGGTAACAGTGGTGCATCTGCGAACCAGCCAGTGGCTCGAACTTTAGCTGTTGTTTCGTCAGAAAGGATGATCGCACAACCATCTGCGTTAAAAGCTTTACCAATACAAGCAGCCATATCAGCTAACATCTGGCTGTCACCAGCCTGCTTGGCTGCAACTTGAAGCAGTTGTTGCGATAGGTTCACCAGGTTTACAGTCTGTTGCGAGGGTAAATCTGTAGCATCCTTGGGCAGCAAGACTTTGAGGGTTTCGGCTAATGTCGATCGCGCTGCTTCTGCTACGGTTGCCGATGTTTCACGATGGAAATCGCCTATTAGAACGCAGTTGTCTGTAATGTACGCGTTATCGACCATGACCCCTTTGCCGTTCGATACTACTGTATGTTGCCGAACTGCTCCTGTTAGATTCAGGATTCCCAAACTGGTAGAACCACTAGCAACAGTGGGACAAAAATCTGCACCGTGTTGCAACGATTACCAGCGGACGGAACGACACTTGGTGATGCTCGTCACTTCTGTTAGCTTTAGCGTAAACTAGCTAGTGGCTGACGGTAATCCGTGAATTCCTGCTTTTCTATCGCCACTATCTGTTCTACCGCTGGTGTTGCTCTTCGCTATGTGGCGATCGTACCTATTAGGAAGCTGCTATAACCGTTAGAAGTATCCAGGCTTGGCTCTAGCTAAGCAACATGTGACTAAGTGATAGTGAATGAACGCTGATAATTTGCTTCTAGATTCGCGTTTAGCAACTGTGACGAGTACGGGCACTGTACTAGCTTCGCCACGTGTCATTGGCACGGTGAAAGGACCTGGTGAAACTGGTAACCAGTATGTCTTTATCACGGCTGACAATCGCTCGGTCAAAATTGGCGAGTTCGTCTTCTATGAAGTTGTGGTGCCCGAACGAGAACGCGAGTCGGCGCTACAGATCTTAGGCAAAATTTCGGCACGCTGTTTAATTGATCACTTACCTGATCGTATTTTTGCGGATACGGAAATCAGTCCAGAGACGATCGCGGCTCTCGTTGGTTTTACCTACAACAATCCAGAAATCTACGAGATCACGGTAGATGTGGTCGGCTACTTTGACTCAAATCTGGGGTTTATGAACCCACGTCGTACACCTAATCCAGGTGCAAAGGTTTACCTGGCAGATGATGTCATGCTGCGGCGGGTGCTGAATAAGAAGCAACCAGGTGAGGTCGGTGCAGCCCATATTGGTTCGCTGCTGCTGCGGGAGTCAGATGTGCCTGTAGCGCTAGACGTCAAGGAGCTAGTCAGTACCCACATGGCAATTCTGGCGGGTACTGGGTCAGGCAAATCATATACAGCAGGCGTGCTAATTGAAGAACTGCTGCTGCCGCATAATCGCGCTGCTGTGCTGATTTTTGATCCGCATGGAGAATACGGTACGCTTACAGATATGCGAGGGCATCCAGCCTTTCAAGGGAGCGATGGCTACACGCCGAAGGTAAAAATCCTCACGCCAGAAGATATTCGGATTCGGGTATCGTCGCTGGACTACTACGACATTATGACGCTGCTGCCGGATATGAGCGATCGCCAGCAGTCGATTCTCAACAAAGCCTATCGGTTGCTGCAACGCCACAAACAAGGAGAACATCGCTGGGGCATTCAGGATTTGATTGCAGCGGTGCGTGAAGCGGATATGCAGGTGGATGAAGAGGGCAACGAGAAGTCGGGTTCATCAGCTCCGGCTTTGGAATGGAAGCTAGAGCGATTGGAGCGATCGCAGTATTTTCATACGTTTGAACATACCGTTGCACCCAGGGATTTGTTTGAGCCTGGGCAAGTAACCGTCTTGCAAATGAATGAAATCAGCCAGGAAGAACAGCAGGTAATCTGTGCAGCAGTGTTGCGCCAGTCTAACCAGGCACGCATGAACACGCAGCGAGAATTGATTAAGCCTGAAGACGAAAACTTCTTGCCCTATCCCGTCTTTATCATTGTGGAAGAAGCGCACCGCTTTGCACCTGCCAATGAACCGTCACGCTGTAAGGCTGTACTGCGAACAATCCTAAGTGAAGGACGTAAGTTTGGTTTAGGTATGGGGCTGATTACTCAGCGTCCTGGCAAAATTGACTCAGATGTGCTGTCGCAGTGCATGAGCCAGTTCATCATGCGGATTGTCAATCCTGTAGACCAGGAGAGCCTAAAGTACGGTGTAGAGGCAGCAGGGCGAGATTTGCTGAAAGAACTGCCTGCCTTAACTAAAGGGCAGATCATTGTGGCGGGTGCTTGTGTCAATACGCCTGTACTGTGCAAAGTACGGCAGCGGCTCACAAAGCATGGTGGCGAAACGCTCAATGCGCCAGAGATGTGGCAAAAGCATTTTCAGGAACACCATGCTCGCGATCGCCAGATTCAACAGGCTCCAGTAGCGGCCCGTCCGCGATCCCAGACTGTACGTGGGGTCAGTATCGAGTAGTGCCTAATCGCGTCTGCCTGATTCAACCAAGCACTACTTCTCAAAGCTCACTGGAGCACAGGATCTGCTGTCGTATCAGCAGGTGTCTCTACAGGCTGCTCATTTGCTTTCATAAGCGCCATTTCCTTATTTTTGCGATACGCAACAACCCGATCCTGCGCTGTTACGTAGCGACCGTCCCCACTCGGCACGTTTGCCATCAGGTCTGAAGCACGCTGCCAACGGGCTGCTAATTCGAGCCACTGTGCTGGCGATTGCGCTGTCAAACCCTCTTTTGATGCCTGCTCTGCAATTCTTACGGCGATCAAAAAGGAGTCCTGCGGTTTTGGTGTAAGCTCAGCGGTAGGACTGGCAAGGGTTGTTTGAGTTGGTGTCGCTGCTACCTGTGAGCTAGACGGGCTTGCGATCGCCGTTGGTTTTGCAGCGTGCCAACTGTAAAATGCCCAGCCTCCTAACAACAGCAAGACGCTTGCACTTGCGCCCCCAACCAGTCCTCGCCAAAATTGGCGTTGTTCGCGCTGCTGTCCTCGGGTGCGGGTAGGTAAGTTTGTTTTTTGAGGGGCTGTGTTTTGATGCCACTCATTCAAAAGGTGTCGCAGAAGGTTAGCTTTATTCAGCGTAATTTCTTGTGACCAAAGAAGCTGATTTTCAGGATCACGACTAATTTCATCGAGCCAAAGCAACTGTTGTTCTCGTACAATGCGGCTGTTGATATTGACGCGGCGAATGTTGCGGGGAGCGATCGCCTCCAACGTTTGCCGAACTTGCCCAATAAGCTCTGACGGCTCTAGTTGTTCTGGAGTCGCTGCTTCACAAAGGACTTGCAGCACTCCATCTGCGAAAATAGCACGTGTCCGTACGCCAGAATCAGCAAGTCTTTCGTTGAGAACCTGAATAATGGCAGCAACACTGCCCTGATTCGCTTGTTTGACGATGTCGTTCACTGTGCTTGTCATGGTTGAACACTCTAAATTGACCCCGATCCCTTAAAAGGAAGCGATAGTAACCTTTGATTCAAGATACTCCAATTTAGCCAAAGGAGAGCCAATTCGCTGGCTCAGATAATGCCGAAAAGCATTGAAAACAGCGATTCTTTTGATAGAAAACTTAACGCTCTGGCGCAATCTTGCCGTTGTCAAGCGCCTTGCTGATAGTGGGGAATCAGTTTGCTAAGTGGAGTCAGGGATTATGTTACTAAAAAATACGATCGCTTCAAAGTGCTGGCTCACAAGTGCGGCATTCATGTTTTTAGATGACGGCAATCATTAAAGCGCCGGACTTGCCAGAGATCCGTGTTAAAGCGATTTTGATCAGAACAATGCCACCGTGACTGGTCAATCCAAAACTCAAATAAGGCAGTATTGTTTGCGCGTAGCCGCCAAGAGCGATCGCATCCCATTAACTCAGCTACCAAATGCTGCAAAATCCAACTATGAGTAATGATCCAGATTTGATCCCCATTTTGGTGCTGCTCGAAGAGTGCCTGAATGAACTGGTGAGCACGACTTCTGGCAGCTTGGGGCGTTTCAGCACCTGGAATTTGGATCCAGTCAGGAGACGCTTCCAATGCACGGCATAGATCGGGATAGCGGCTAACTGCTTCTGCCCACGTAAGCCCTTGAAAAATGCCGTTCTGAAATTCTTTGAGTTCATCGGCGTAGATAACCGCGATCGCTCTAGGCTCATCTGGCACGTCAGCAGTTTCAGCACTGTCAATCAAGTCACTGACAGCAGCAGGCAGGGGTGCTGTCTGAAAGTGATCCAGCAAAATCTGTGTTGTCTCCGCTGTTCGCTTAAGGGGACTACTGTAAACATGGGACGGATACCACGCCTCTGCCAGCAGACTATGGGCGAGTTTCTCCGCTTGCTGCTTGCCGTCACTAGAAAGCGCGTAGTCACCATGTCCCTGCATCCGTTTTTCTTGGTTCCCGGTAGACTGGGCATGACGGATAAAGAGTAGCTTCATGACTCGATGCATGAACTGATCCTATTAAGCGAGTAAGGTTAATTGCTAAAGCAGGCCTTGAGACAGCTCTGGATTTAACTGTAACCTCGTTCTTGCTAATATCGTCCTGCAAAAAAACAGATAGGGCACTGTACATCGTGCCTCACTTGTTTGTACTTTGATCGGCGATCGCGCAAGGGCTTAAAGCGTCAGCCATAACATCTGCCCTATCCAGCCTATCCAGGAACTTTAACTAACTAGCTATCAGCCTTGTAAGCTTGAAGAGCCTTAGCCTGGTATGACCGTCCTATGCTTTTTACACAACTACCTAAGAAGCAATTTCCTCTCTCTAAGAATCGGATGGTTCGTCTGAGGGCAGAGGATAGTCTGGTAAGGCTTGCTCGATCAAGTGCTCCTCTAGCAGAACATCGGCGGCGATCAGGTCGCCGGTAAGACGTTTCGCTACATGTTCTTGGGGATCGAATAACATCAGCAGACCCTGCGCTTCCATCTCGTTGATGACCTGCGTCACGACTGCGATCGGCTGCAATCGATTTGACTGTGACATAGTTTTTAGCTCAGAAAATTACTTTCCCATGCGGGTCCTTCATTCCAACCCATGGAATAGCCAAGGCATTCAGCGATCGCTGTGCCATTCCAGATTCAGCCACGCTCTTATAAGAGCAAGCAATAAACGTAAGAGCGCTCAGCAAAAGCGAGAAATGTCGTCACCTACTACCTCCGCCAGATAGGACAAAGAGCGGAAGCGTAGTACGACAAATTCTTCATAAAAAGGGTTGAGCTTACATAGGGGCGGTATGGAGAGTATGGTGCGCCCAAAAAGCTTAAACGTTCGCTCAAACGGACACCGTGCTGGAATCAAAAAGCAAAGCATTCGTGCTGAGGTGCGATCGCTAATCTCTATTTGAGATAACCAGCAGCGAAGTGGTTGTAATAACGTTAAGTGCGGAGCAAATCGACCTGTTCTTGACTGCTCCAAAGTAGACATCTGCTGCATGAAGTGAGCATCTTGAGGCTGGTCAGTCGTGTAGCAAGTTGAAGGCAAAACCATAGCTCTCTTATGTTGAGTTGTTCATGAGAGGGGTAAAAGGGTCTGTACATAATGATTAAAACGGTGGGTCTTTACCCATGCACAAGCTAGCAATAGCTGCAAATGATTGCAATCTTTATTAATAGAATCGGGCGATCGTTACACAGTTTTACATTCCTCTCAGTGATACCTGTAGATTGCTCTAGCTTGGTAAAAGGCACTCCGACTGAGCAAACAAGCTTGGTTGACAGCACTAAGTACAACAAAGGTGCACTTTAGACTATGAGAGCACTACGATCGCCGCTTCAAAATCTGAGGCGCAAGGAGCTAGTCTAATTGCACTATTCAGCAATCAGTTCTTGCAATGGACCCTAAAGCAAGGAGAGCTTTGCAAAGCAGGAGTCGTATGAGTTAACACGAGGACGAAAAAGCTTATTTCTGTCAGCAGTAAGGCTCTGTACCCTTTGCTTAGAGCAATCAACTGCTCGTAGACAGCTCCACCTGAGCCACTACAGGCGTGAAATTAAATTCAATACCTACCCAGTAGTGATCAGGTAGAACAGAATACGGTGGTTGCGCCATCAGTGCTCAGCTAAACAACGAAATCTTTGTCTAGGGACAATGCTCATATACAACCTTTGATCTCACTATCTTAAACTCATTAACAACAGCCATAAAATTGAAGGAAGGACTATAAACAAGAACGGTTAACGGTTATAGACCGAACCAATACCCCAAAGCAAAGAGCGCTTCCTCATGTGAGGAAGCGCTCTTTGCTTAATCAATCAATCAACTGAATCAGTGGAACAGTCGAGCCGTCGTCAGTCGACTAACCGTTGATGGCAGGAGCCGAGAGAGCAACCGGAGCCGCTTCACCCGCAGCCAAGTCCAACGGGAAGTTGTGCGCATTCCGCTCGTGCATCACTTCCATCCCCAGGTTCGCCCGGTTCAAGATGTCCGCCCAAGTACC